>JBQCDH010000058.1:0-8662 GCA_051961435.1 Solirubrobacterales bacterium | reverse complement strand
GGCGGTCTCGACCCGCTCGCGCAGCCGCTCCATCGACGACATGAATCGGTGCACCGCCTTGATCGCGGCGGCACCAAGGCCCGGGATCGCCTCGGGGTCGAGCGCGACGTCCCAGACCGGTTCGCCCAGGGTGTTGGCGTGCGAGACGATCCGCGCCTGCGAGGTCTGGCCGATGCCGCGCCGCGGCGAGTTGACCACGCGGGCGAAGGAGATCTGGTCCGAGGGGTTGACGAGGAGGCTGAGGTAGGCGACGGCGTCCTTGATCTCGGCGCGGTCATAGAACTTGGTGCCGCCGATCACCTGGTAGGGGACGTCGAAGCGGTTGAGCGTGTCCTCCAGCACCCGGCTCATCGCGTTGGTCCGGTAGAAGACGGCGACCTCGGAGCGGGCGAGCCCGTGCTCCTCACCCAGCCGCTCGATCTCGGCGGCGACCCAGCGCGCCTCCTCGTGCTCGTCGGTCAGCTCCGAGAGCTGGACCGGCTCGCCGCCCTCCTCTTCGGTCCACAGCTCCTTCGGCCGCCGTTCGCGATTGCGTTCGACCACGGCGTTGGCGGCGGAGAGGATCGTCTGCGTCGAGCGGTAGTTCTGCTCGAGCTTGACCATCCCCGCTTCCGGGAAGTCGCGCTCGAAATCGAGGATGTTGCGGATGTCGGCGTGGCGGAAGCCGTAGATCGACTGGTCCTCGTCGCCGACCACCATCAAATTGCCGTGCGCGGAGGCGAGCAGCTGCAGCAGCCGGTACTGGGCGTGGTTGGTGTCCTGGTACTCGTCGACGAGGACGTGGCGGAAGGTGCGGCGCCAGCGCTCGCGCACCTCCTCGAACAGCTCCATCGCGTTGACCGTGCGGACGAGCAGGTCGTCGAAGTCCATCGCGTTGGCTTCGAGCATCCGCTTCTCGTAGAGCGGGAAGGCCTCGGCGACGACCTCCTCGAAGACGCTGCCCTGCGCCTCGGCGTAGGCGGAGGCGTCGATCAGCTGGTTCTTGGCGCCGGAGATCTTGTTGCGGACGGCGCGCGGCGGGAACCGCTTCGGGTCGATCCCGAGCTCGGTGAGGCAGCGTTTCAGCATCCGCAGCGAGTCGGCCTCGTCGTAGATCGTGAACCCCTTCGAGTAGCCGAGGCGCTCGGCGTCGACGCGCAGCATCCGCGCGCAGGCGGAGTGGAAGGTCGTCACCCACATCGCCCGCACCGAGCGGCCGACCAGCTGCCCGACCCGCTCGCGCATCTCCGCCGCGGCTTTGTTGGTGAAGGTGATCGCGAGGATCTCGCCGGGCCGGGCGGCGCCGGTGGCGAGCAGGTAGGCGACGCGGTGGGTGAGGACGCGCGTCTTGCCCGAGCCGGCGCCGGCCAGCACCAGCAGCGGCCCGCCCTCGTGCTCGACCGCTTCGCGCTGGGGGCCGTTGAGCCCCGCCAGCAGGCGCTCGACCCGGTCGCTGCCGGGCTCGGTCGGGGCCGCGGAGGGCGGCGAGGGCGCTTCGCCGGCCCCGTCGAACTGCTCCTGGAGGCTCACCCGCCGAGCATAGCCAGGCGTTCGGCGGGCTCCGTGTGTCGGGTTTGTAGCCCCAGAGGCGACAAACCCGCCTGGTCAGCCGCCCGCCGAGGAGCGGCCGGTGCGGGGCTCGATCTTCGCCACCTCGGCCGAGGGGCCGTTGCCGCCGTCGAGGCGGGCGAGCCGCTCTTCGAGGGCGCCGATCCGCTCCGAAAGCGCCTTGATCGCGTCGGCGATCGGGTCGGGGAGGTGGATCCAGTCGGCGTCGGGGCCTTCCACCCGCCTGCCTTCGAGCTTGACCGGGTGGCCCGGGTTGCCGACGACGGTGGCGCCCGGCGGCACGTCCTCGATCACCACCGTGTTGGCGCCGATCTTCGCGCCGTCGCCGACCGCGATCGGCCCCAGCAGCTTGGCGCCGCTGCCGACGGTGACGTTGTCGCCGAGGGTCGGGTGGCGCTTGCCGCGTTGGAATCCGGTCCCTCCCAGCGTCACCCCCTGGTAGAGGGTGACGCAGTCGCCGATCACCGCCGTCTCGCCGATCACCACCCCCGAGCCGTGGTCGATGAAGAACGCTCTGCCGATCACCGCCGCCGGGTGGATCTCGATCCCGGTGACGGCGCGGGTGAGGTAGGCGATCGTCCGTGGCAGCAGCGGCACCCCAGCCTCCATCAGGGTATGCGCCGCGCGGTGCGCCAAGAGCGCCTGCACCCCCGCCCAGCTGGTGAGGATCTCGAAGCTGGAGACCCCCTGGGCGGCGGGGTCGCGCTCGCGCGCCGCCCGCACATCCGCTCGAATCTCGCTTATCAGCCGTTTCCAGCGGTTCACGGTGAGAAGAAGGGTAGGGACACGTAGCGCTCGCCCGAGTCGCAGACGATCGTCACCACTCTCTTCCCCGCCATCTCCGGGCGCGAGGCGACCTCCAGCGCCGCCCAGATGTTCGCCCCGGCGGAGATCCCGGCGAGGACGCCCTCCTCCTGGGCGGCGCGCCGCGCCGTCTCCAGCGCGTCCTCGTCGCTGACGCTCAGCACCTCGTCGATCACGTCGCGGTCGAGGACCGCGGGGACGAAGCCGGCGCCGATGCCCTGGATCTTGTGCGGGCCCGGCTTGCCGCCGGAGAGGACCGGCGAGGTGGCCGGCTCGACCGCCACCACCAGCGCCTCCGGCGCCCGTTCCCTCAGCATCCGGCCGACGCCGGTGATCGTGCCGCCGGTGCCGACGCCGGCGACGAAGGCGCCGATCTCGCCGTCGGTGTCGGCCCAGATCTCCTCGGCGGTGGTGCGGCGGTGGACCTCCGGGTTGGCAGGGTTGGAGAACTGCATCGGCATGAAGCCCTTGCGCTGCTCGCGGATCTCTTCCGCCAGCGCCACCGCCTCGTTCATCCCACCCAGCGAGGGGGTCTCCCGCACCTCGGCGCCGTAGGCGCGCAGCAGCTTGCCGCGCTCGCGGCTCATCCCCTCCGGCAGGGTTAGGATCAGCTCGTAGCCGCGCGCCGCGCAGACCATCGCCAGCGCGATCCCGGTGTTGCCGCTGGTCGGCTCCACCACCACCGACCTGCCCGGCTGGATCAGCCCCTCCTCTTCGGCGGCATCGATCATCGCCACCCCGATCCGGTCCTTCACCGAGCCGCCGGGATTGAAGTACTCGAGCTTCGCGCAGACCTGCCCCGCCAACCCCTCCGCCATCCGGTCGAGCAGCACCATCGGCGTGTTGCCAACGACCGCCGAGGCCTCCGCACCGATCTTCATCAGCGAGATGCTGAAAACGACCCCGTAGAGCTAGCCGCGCCCACGGCGGCGGATTGACGGCGTTTCCTGCGAGCCAAGGAACTCACGCATCTCTGAGCGCGTCTTATCAAGGCGAACATCGCCCCCGGGACCCTCCTGGAGATGATCGATCGGCACCTGGGTCTGATCGAGAGGCGCCTCAGGCGATACATCGACTGGTTCTGGTCGTTCTTCAGGATCGCTCACTTCGTGCCTCCATTAGGGGCATCCCGACCCTCGTAGTCGATCGGAGCCTTGGTCTGGTCCAGCGGCACCCCGGGAGGGGGCGGAGACGGATTCGGTGGCTTCGTCATCTAGATCAACTCCGCGATCAGAGTACCAACCGCAACGACGGAGAACGCGAGTCCGACCAGGAACGCGTAAAGCGAAACATTGATCGCTCGGACGGCGGCATTACCGCCATCCTGCGCGTCTTTAGTCGCTATCTCCAATGCGCGCAGCGATCGAACCTGAACCCGCCAAAGATCGGGCTCACTTAGAAAGCGATCGGAAAGATAATTAGTGATCTCATCCGCCGAAATAGATGCAAACGAATGAGGCTTGATGACGCCGATAACGGCAACTGCGCGGCGTTGTCGCCGATCAAAGCAAGAAAAACCGCCCCGAAGCCCGCTACCTGTCCCCCACGAGTCCGCAGGGACTCCGCTCGGCGCTGCTGATCCTCAAGGAGACGTTGGGCCTCTTCCACATACCAGGCGATCGCGACGGGGTTAGGTTTGGTGGGTGACTGGGCTGCGGGCACAGGCCCATCTTGACAGCCGCTGCAGACAGAACAACTCGGCCCCTACCGACCTCAGACAGAGCCCATCCCTCCGAAAGAGGGTCTCAGATGAAGTACATGCCGCTGCCGGCCTCTTCGGCCTCGCGGCGGGCGACTTCGGCGATCGTCGTCTGGCCGAAGACCTTGCGCAATGCGGCGACTCCTTCGGCCCAGATGCCGCCGGCCTCGTCGGCCTCGTCGCCGACCTTTCCGTCGAGGGCCTGGACGACCTCGAGGACGGTGATCTCCTCCGGCGAGCGGGAGAGCGTGTAGCCGCCGCGCATGCCCCGGTGGCTGGTCAGCAGGCCGGCACGGCGCAGGGTCGAGAAGAGCTGCTCGAGGAACTGCTCGGGGATCTCCCGTCGCTCGGCCAGCTCCTTGATCGGCACCGGACGCTCGCCGGAACGGGCGAGCTCGGCCAGGGCCACCACCGCATATCTGGACTTTGAGGTAATTGAGATCACGACAAGGTTCTACCGCACCCCTCGGCTGGGTTAGGATCGGCTCGATGGGCACGGGAGGCCACCGGTGTCCGTGTCTGCCCCCAGTCCGCCAATGATCGATCGGAAGCAGCCCTGAGCGACCGTCCACACTGCCTGGTAATCGACGGGCACCCGCTCGTCCGACTCGGGATCCGCGAGGCTATAGCGGACGGCTTCGTCGTCCACGAGTCCTCGACCCGGGACGAGGCGCTCGACCTGGTCCGGGACGTCGGCGACTTCGACGTGGCGATCGTCGACATGCGCTGGCGCGGCAACGGCGACGGCAACACGATCACAGGCCCCGACGCGATCAGGATGCTCACCCGCTCCAGCCCCGCGCTGGGGATCGTCGCCCACGGCGAGACGCCCGAGCGCCACCTGGCCAGCGCCGCGATGCAGGCCGGCGCCTGCGCCTACGTCGCCCGCACCGCGGGCCCGACCGAGCTGCGGCGCGCCGTCGACGCAGCCGTCGCGCAGGAGAGCTTCGTCGATCCCGACGTCCCGCCCAAAGGCAGCCGCGGCAAGCTGACCCGCCGGCAGCGGGAGATCCTGCAGCTGCTCGCCAACGGCGAGTCGACCACCGTCGCCGCCCGCGAGCTCGACCTCGGCGAGGAGACGGTCAAGACCCACACCAAGAACGCCCTTGCCCGCCTCGGCGCCAAGAACCGCACCCACGCCGTCGCGATCGCGCTGCGCGAGTGCCTGATCGACTAGAGCGCTCTCGCGCGAGTCGAGTCGCTCAGATCCAGCCGCGGTCGCGGGCCATGAGAACGGCTTGCGCCCTGTCCACCGCGCCGATCTTGCCGTAGACGTTGTGGAGGTGGGTGCGGATCGTCGAAACCGAGAGGTGCATTTCGGTCGCGATCTGCTTGTAGACCATGCCCTCGGAAAGGTGGCGGAGGACGTCGAGCTCGCGGCCGGAGAGCGGGCAGGGCTCGCTGATCCGCGAAGCCTCGTGGGTCGGCAGCGGCAGCTCGTAGAGCAGGTCTCGGAGGGCGTCGGCGCCGAGGCCACAGCGATCGGCGCTGACGCGCAGCCGCTCGGGGGCGATCGCCTCGCCCTGGCAGTAGTGGGCGACCATGTCGGCGGTCGCCACCATCGCCGCCAGCCCTTCGGCGTCGTCGGCGTGATGGCGCTCGATCGCGATCGCGATCCGCTGCGGCAGGTTCCAGCGGCGGGCGAGGACCCCGCCGACCAGGGCGTGGTCGATCCCGAGCTGCTCGCGTTCCTCGCGCAGGCGCTGCTCGGGGGTGCGGGAGACCGCGTCGAAGTAGACCTTGTAGCCGGGGTGCAGGCGGGAGATCACCAGCCGCCCGACGTCGTGCAGGAGGGCGGCGACCGCGAGCTCGTCGCGTTCGGCCCAGCCGACGACGCGGCCGATCCGGTCGGCGGCGCGCTGGGTGGCGAGCGCGTGGACGCGGAAGCGCTCCGGCTTCAGCTCCCAGCCGCCGTTGGATTCGAAGAAGTCGAAGCTCGGCGCGGTGCCGGCGAGCGCGAGGACGCCGGCCGGCTTGAGGGCTTCGAGGGCGGCGGGAATGCCGGCGATGCCGCCGGCGACGAGGCCGCCGCGGTTGGCGTGGCGCAGGACGGAGATCGCCAGCGAGACGTCGCTCTCGACCGCTTCGACGATCTCGCTGGGACGGGCCGTCTCGGCGGTGGCGGCGGCGATCACCCGCTCGCGGGACTCGACCAGGACGGGAAAGCGCTCGACCGCCTCGAAGGCCTCGGCGAGGCGACTGCCCGGAGCGGCGGCGGCGCGGGATCCGGTTTTGGCGCCGTCGGAAACCGACACGCCCGTATGGGTCTGCGTGGTGGTAACGCTCATTGGTCCACCTCATCGGCAGCAAACGGCCAGGGGTTTAGCCCAAGGTCCTTTTCCAACCCGGCTTTATTTGGGCTGCAGCTCGTGCCTTTTCAGGCGGCGGCGAGACGGTCGGCGGCGGCGCGGATCCGCTCCAGAGCGTGATCCCGCCCCAGCACCGCCAGGGATTCGAAGATGCCCGGGGAGACGGAGGTGCCGGTGATCGCCACCCGGATCGGCTGGTAGAGCCTTCCCGGCTTGAGGTCGAAGCGCTCCAGCAGCGGGGCCAGCGCCTCCTCGATCGGCCTCGGCTCGAAGGGGTCGGCCGCGGCGAGCGCCTCGGCGGCGGCCGCGAGTACCTCCCCCGTCCCCTCTTTCATCACCTTCCCCCACGCCTTCTCGTCCTCGACCGGCGACTCGAAGAGGAAGCGGATCAGCGGCCAGACCTCCGCCAGCGTCTGGGCTTTCTCCTGGGCGATCTCGCAGGCGGCCCGCAGCCGCTCGTCGGGCTCGCGGCCGAGGTGGCGGGCGACCGCGGCGGTGTAGTCGCCTAGCGGCAGCTCGCGCATGAAGCGCCCGTTCAGCCAGCGCAGCTTCTTCTCGTCGAAGATCGCGGCAGATTTGCCCACGTCCTCGACCCGGAAGCGCCGGATCAGCTCCTCGGTCGACATCAGCGTGGTGTCGTCGTCGGTCCCCCAGCCGAGCAGCGCCAGGTAGTTGCGCACCGCCGCCGGCAGGTAGCCGGCCTCGCGCAGCTCCTGCACCGAGGCGGCGCCGTGGCGCTTGGAGAGCTTCTTGCCGTCGGGGCCGTGCAGCAGCGGCAGGTGGGCGTAGCGCGGCGGCTCGAAGCCGAGCGCCTCCAGCACGAGCAGCTGCTTCGGGGTGTTGGAGAGATGGTCGTCGCCGCGCACCACCTCGGTCACCCCCATCTCGGCGTCGTCGACGGCGACGGCGAAGTTGTAGAGGACCGAGCCGTCGCCGCGGGCGATCACGAAATCGTCGTAGCTGGCGTTGGGGAAGGCGACGGGGCCGTGGATCAGGTCGTCGACGACAGTCTCGCCGTCGTCGGGGACGCGCAGGCGAATCGCCGCCGTGGGGTCGTCGGTGGGGGTGCCCCGGTAGCCCTGGCCGGCCCCGTGCTCGGCCTTCCACGCCTCGACCTCCCTGGCGGTGGCGTGGTCGCGGTAGGCGTGGCCGGAGTCCAGCAACCGCTGCAGCGCCTCGGCGTGGCGGTCGGCCCGCCCCGCCTGCGAGACCGGCCCGACGTCCCAGTCCAGCTCCAGCCACTCCAGCGCGTCGATGATCTGGTCCCAGTTCTCCCGCGTCGAGCGCTCGCGGTCGGTGTCCTCGATCCGCAGCACCAGCTCCCCCCCGTCATGGCGGGCGGCGAGCCAGGTGTAGAGTGCCGTCCTCGCTCCGCCGATGTGCAGCGCGCCGGTCGGCGAGGGGGCAAACCTGAGACGGGAGTTATCGCTTGGCATGTTGATCGGAGCGCATGTTTCCACCGGCGGCGGCCTGCCGAACGCGATCGCGCGCGGCACCGAACGCGGCTGCGAATCTATCCAGATCTTCCACCAGAGCCCGCGGATGTGGCGGCCGACGAGATACGGCCCGGACGATTTCGCCGCCTTCCGCGAGGCGATGGACGCCTCGCCCGTCGAAGCGGTGATCATCCACGCCGTCTACCTGATCAACTGCGCGACCAAGGACAAGGAGCTGCGGAAGAAGTCGCTGACCTCGCTGGCGCACGCGCTGGCGATCGGCGACGGGATCGGCGCCGCGGGCGTCGTCCTCCACCCCGGCGCGCAGAAAGGCGAGCCGCACGGGCCGTCGATGAAACGGGCGGGGAAGGTGATCGCCGAGGCGCTGAAGCAAACCGACAGCTGCCGGCTCCTGCTCGAGCAGACCGCCGGCCATAAAGGCCTGCTGGGCCGCGACTTCGACGAGACCGCGCGGTTGATCGAGCTGGCCGGCGGCGGCGAGCGCCTCGGCCTCTGCCTCGACTCCTGCCACCTCTTCGTCCAGGGCTACGACGTCACCGACGAGGCCCACCTCGGCGCCGTCCTCGACGAAGCCGACGCCAAGGTCGGCCTCGACCGGCTCGGCGCCGTCCACGTCAACGACGCCGCCGCCCCCCTCGGCTCCTGCCGCGACCGCCACGCCAACATCGGCAAGGGCGAGATGGGCAAACGCGGCCTCTCCGCCTTTCTCTCCGAGCCCCGCTTCGAGGGCCTTCCCGCCACCCTCGAGACCCCCGGCCCGGAAAAGAAAGGCTCCTCGAAGGCCGAAGTGACGGCGGCGAAGCGGTTGCGGCGCGAAGGGTTGAAACGGCGAGGGACTTAGCGCA
>JBQCDH010000057.1:0-71849 GCA_051961435.1 Solirubrobacterales bacterium | reverse complement strand
GCTGCGGACCCTGGTCGTCTACGCGCGGCAGGGGCGGTTCGACGTCGACGCGGTCTCGACCGAGGCGCAGAACCCCGCGACCGAGATGGGGCGCGAGGCGCGCGACGGCGGCTATGACGTGGTCGTCGCCTTCGGCGGCGACGGGACGCTGAACGAGGTCGCCAACGGGCTGGCGGGGACGGACCTGCCGGTGGCGATCCTGCCCGGCGGCTCGACCAACGTCGTCTGCCGGACGCTGGGGATCCCCAACGACGTGGTCGACGCGACCGAGCACCTGCTCTCGCTCGCCGACGACTGGCAGCCGCGCAAGATCGACCTCGGGGTCGTCGACGGCCGCCACTTCGTCTTCTCCTGCGGGGTGGGGATCGACGCCACGGTCGTGCGCCGGGTCGACGCCAACCCGAAGCTGAAGGCGACCGCCGGCCCCTACTACTACAGCTGGGCCGGGGTCTCCGGCTTCTACCGCAAATACCTGGTCAACCCGATCAGGATGCGGGCGCAGGTCGAGGGGCGCGAGCCGGTCGAGGGCATCACCGCGATCGTCCAGAACTCCGACCCGTTCACCTACTTCGCCAGCCGCCCGATCCGGGTCTGCGAGGGCATCGCGATCGACGACGGGACGCTGTCGATGGCCGTCCTCAAGCGCGCCGCCCAGCGCGACATGCCGACCCTTATCCGCCGCCTCTTCAGCGAGAGCAAACCGGCCGCCCGCCACCGCCAGGTCGCCCACTTCGACGACGTGCTGAACGCCACCGTCGAGACCGTCACCAAGAGCAAGGACGGATCGCCGCGCCCCTTCCCGCTCCAGGTCGACGGCGATTACATCGGCGAGCGGGAGAAGGTCGAACTGCGCGCCGATCCTGGCGCCCTGACGATCGTCGCCTAGTCCAGCAGGCCCGTCTCCCGCGCGCCATCGGCCGTTTCATCGAGGGTTTCGAGGGCGTCGTGCTCGGGCTTCCAGCCGAGGTCGCGGCGGGCTTTGGTCGTGTCCATCAGGACCGGGGTGTCCAGCGCGGTCGCCCACTCCAGCAGCGAGGAGGCGAAGGTGAGGCGCTTCGCCGCGGCGGCGCCGAGGCTGACCGCAGGGCGCGGCACCGGCACCGAGCGCCAGCCGATCGAGTGCGCGATGTCGGCGACGCCGACGACGCCCTCGGCGGCGAGGTTGTAGGCGCCGGGGGGGCCGTCGCCGCAGATCGCCGCCGCCATCGCCCGGGCGACGTCGTCGTGGTGGACGAGCTGGATCGCCACCCCTGGGTCGGGGATGACCGGCTTGGCCAGCGGCAGCCGTTCGACGCCGCGCCGCAGCAGCGGCAGCGGGTCGCCGAGCCGCACGTTGTCGACGAGCTGCCGGATCAGCATCGTCGCCCGCCGGCCGGCGACGATGCAGGGCCGGAAGACGTAGGCCTCCACCCCGCTCCCGACCAGGAGCTCGTCGAGCAGGTCCTCGAGCTCGGCCTTCTGCGCCGAGTAGTAGAAGTCGTCGCTGCCGCGGGTCGGCACCTCCTCGGTCAGCGGCTGGGGGTTCTCCGCGTGGAATCCGTAGGCGGCGACCGAGGAGGCGTAGACGAGGCGCGAGACCCCGGCCTTGATCGCCGCTTCGAAGGCGTTGCGGGTCCCTTCGAGGTTGATCTTGCGGGTTTCCTCGCGGCCGCCGAAGATCGCGAAGGCGAGGTGGACGGCGACGTCGGCGCCGTCGAAGAGCGCCGCCAGCGAGCCGCGGTCGAGGATGTCGCCGCGGCGGTAGGCGACCTTCTCCCAGCCTTCCTCGGCGGGGTCGAAGGGACGGCGCGCCATCCCCAGCACGCTCTCGACCTCCGCCCGGCGCTCGAGCTCGGCCATCAACGGCTTGCCGATCTCCCCGGTGGGCCCGGTTACGGCGACGGCTAAAGGCATCTACCCCGTCCGACTGGCCGTCCTCAGGCGGCCGGGGTTATCCGATACGCGTCGAAGACCGACTCGACGTTGCGGAGGCGGCCGATGCAGTGTTTGAGCTGCTCGGTGTCGCCGACCTCGACCACGAACCGGTTCTTCACCATCGGGTGGTTGGTCATGCAGGTGGCGCCGATGATGTTGATCCCCGCCTCGGAGAAGGTGCGCGAGAGGTCCTCCAGCAGGCGCGTGCGGTCGTAGGCGTCGATCTGCAGCTCGACCCGGTAGGAGGCCTCGTTTTCGCCCTGCCATCGCACCTCGACGAAGCGCTCCGGCGTTCTCTTCAGGGCCTTGACGTTCTTGCAGTCGGAGCGGTGGATGGTGATCCCGCGCCCGAGCGAGACGTAGCCCTCGATTTCGTCGCCGGGGACGGGGCGGCAGCACTTGGCCAGCCGCACCGCGACCTTCTCGACCCCCTTGACGATGATCCCGTAGTTGGAGGCGTCCTTGGTGCGGCGGGCGCGGTCCTCGGGGCCGGGAGCGGCGCCGGGCGCGTCCTCCTCGACGCCCTCGCCCGCTCTCAGGCGCTGCATCAGCTTGTTGGCGGCGGTCTTGGCCGAGATTTTGCCCTGCCCGAGGGCGATGTAGAACTCGGTCCCTTTGCGGAAGCCCATCTCGCGGATCACGTCGGCGAGCAGGGCCGAGCCGGAGACTTTCTGCATCGGGATGCCGCGCGTGCGCAGCGCTTCGTCGAGCTTCTCGCGGCCGTCGCGCTCGGCGTCCTCGCGCCGCTCCTCTTTGAACCAGGCGCGGATCTTGTTGCGGGCGCGGCTGGTCCGCACGAGTTTCAGCCAGTCGAGCGAGGGGCCGCGCTTCTGCTTCGCGGTCAGCACCTCGACGATGTCGCCGGAGCGCAGCTGGTAGTGCAGCGGCACGATGCTGCCGTTGACCTTGGCGCCGACGCAGCTGTGGCCGACGTCGGTGTGGACCGCGTAGGCGAAGTCGAGCGGCGTCGAGCCGGCGGAGAGGCTCTTCACTTCGCCCTTCGGGGTGAAGACGAAGACCTCGTCCTCGAAGAGGTCGACCTTGAGCGATTCGAGGAACTCGGTCGGGTCCTGTTCGCCCTCGGCCTCGACCAGCTGCCGCAGCCAGGTCATCTTCTCTTTCTGCGGGTCGCCGTGGGTGCCCTCTTTGTAGGCGACGTGGGCGGCGATCCCGTACTCGGCGAGCTTGTGCATCTCCTCGGTGCGGATCTGGATCTCCAGCGGCTTGCCCTCCGGCCCGATCACCGTCGTGTGCAGCGCCTGGTACATGTTCGCCTTCGGCATCGCGACGAAGTCCTTGAAGCGCCCGGGCAGCGGCTTCCAGAGCGAGTGGATGACGCCGATCGCGCCGTAGCAGTCCTTGACAGAGCCGACGATCACCCGCATCGCCGTCAGGTCGAAGATCTCGTTGAACTCGCGGCCCTTCTTGGCCATCTTCGTGTAGATCGAGTAGAAGTGCTTGGCGCGGCCGGAGATCTCGGCCTCGATGCCGACCTGGTCGAGCTCCTTGGCGAGGAACTCGCCCGCCTCGGCGACGTATTTCTCGCGCTCGTCGCGCTGCTGGGCGACGAGCTGCTTGATCTCCGCGTACTTGCGCGGGTGCAGGGTCGCGAAGGCGAGGTCCTCCAGCTCCCATTTGATCGCGTGGATCCCCAGCCGGTGCGCCAGCGGCGCGTAGATCTCCAGCGTCTCGTGCGACTTCAGCGTCTGCTTCTGCTTCGGCAGGGCGCCGAGCGTGCGCATGTTGTGGAGGCGGTCGGCCAGCTTGATCAGGATCACCCTGACGTCGGTGGCCATCGCCACCATCATCTTCCGGTAGTTCTCCGCCTGCCGCTCGTCGCGGCTCTCGAAGGTGATCCCGGTCAGCTTGGTGACGCCGTCGACGAGCTGGGCGATCTCCTCGCCGAATTCGGCCCGGATCTCCTCCAGGCTGGCGGTCGTGTCCTCGACGGTGTCGTGGAGCAGGGCGGCGCAGAGCGTCTCGGTGTCGAGTCGCATCCCGGCGCAGATCTGGGCGACCCCGACGGGATGGGTGATGAACTCGTCGCCGGACCGGCGCAGCTGGTCGGCGTGGCGCTCGCAGGCGAACTCGAAGGCGCGCTCTACCTTGGCGCGGTCGATCGTCGCCACCGCGAGCGCGGTTCCGCCGCCACCGGCGCCGTTTCCGTTGCCGCTTCCGGCCGCGCTCGAGTCGAACTCCTCGATCACCGCGAAGAGATCGGCCAGGAGCTCCTCGTGCTCTACGGCAGTTTCGGTCTTGCGAGGTATCGCTGGGCCTCCGAAAGTCTTTCGCTGTAAGCGCGGAACGCAGCCGAGCGCCGCAGATCCGTCCTCTCTGAGGATACGACCCGGACCACGCCTGCGCCCGCATCCGGTCCTCCCTGCACCAGGCCGAGCTCGCCGAGGACGCGGAAGCGCCGGGCGCAGGCCTCCGGGCAGAGCGGGTGTCTGCCGGCCCCGGCGAGAGCCTTGCGCAGGTCCTCTCCGCTTGCCTCACCGAGCTCGCGCAGCGCCTTGAAGGCCGCCGCGATCGGCTCCCGTCCAGGCCACTGCTCGGCCAAGACCCTGCCGGAGAACTCCCGCTCGGCATCGGTCCAAAGCACGTGCAGGTAACCGCCTCCCTCACCGCAGCGAAGCGCCGTTCGCTGCTCATCGGCCTCGCTCCACGGCGGATCGACCAAGACCACGTGCTCGAACGCCGCGGCCAGCTCCGGCTCGCGCCCGAGCGCGCCGTAGTCGGTGAGCGCGAGGCCGGATGCGGCACGCCCGCGCAGTCGAGCGATCTCGCCGCCGTCGCAGCGATGACAGGCGATCAGCGCGGCGCCGCCGTTGAAGCGGGCAGGGCCGCTGGAGCCATTCGCCAGCGCCGCGCGACGCGAGGCATCGGCGCAGACGGCGAGCACTCCGGCCCCGCTGGAGACCAGCTCGGCAATGGCGACCGTCGCCGAGCGAGCGTCCCTGATCACCTGGCGCCCGCCTGCCGGCTCGCGAGACCGCAAAAAGGCACATTCAGGGTGCTTTTTTGCGGTCTCGGCGTCGAGCGGGGCGCTGAGCTCGGCCTCGAGGCGCTGCCACCACTCGGCTTCGTCGCAGCTGCACGAGTGCGGCGGCATCGGCTTCTCGCCCTCGGACTCCTCCAGGGGATAAACCTCACGCAGCACCACCCGCGGCTCGACCGCGCCGTTCCAGTGGTTGACCTCCAGCCTCACCGTCGCGTCGAGCACGTCGTCGTCCTCGACGCCCAGGCTGGAGCGGCCGAAGGCGACGCCGAGGGCTCGATGGGAGCCGCTGTGAAGGTTGAAGCGAGCGTGCTTGCCCTCCCCCATCGTCCGCACGTCGCTGACCCGGGCGGAGGGAACCAGCAGCCGCACGCCGGGATTGCCCATCCCGAAGGGCGCCAGTCGCTTCAGCTCCTCGGCCAGCTCGAGCCCCAGCCCGACCCCGCCGACCATCGCGTCGACCCGCTCGGTCCGCCGCAGGTCGTCCGCGCCGAGGACCGACCGCGCGTGGGCCGCGAAGGCCTCCTGGAAGGCCTCGACCTTCTCCGCCCTGATCTGGAGGCCGGCGGCGGCCCTGTGCCCGCCGAAGCCCTCCAGGTGCTCTGCGCACGCCTCGAGCGCTGCCAGCAGGTCGAAGCCGGGGATGCTCCGCCCCGAGCCGCGCCCACCGCCCTCCTCGTCGAGCGAGATGACGACGACCGGCCGGTGGTGCCGCTCGACCAGTCGCGAGGCGACGATGCCGACGACGCCAGGGTGCCAGCCCCGGCCCGCCAGCACGAACCCCGGCGCTTCCCTCAGCTGCTCCGGCAGCTCCCGCCGTGCCGACTCGGCGGCTGCGTCGACCTCCCGCTCGGTCGCCCGGCGCTCGGAGTTGGCCCGGCTCAGCTCGACGGCAATCGCCTCGGCCCTGTGCTCGTCCCCGGTGAGGAACAGCTCCACGCCCGCGTCGGCCCGGTACAGCCGACCGGCGGCGTTGATCCGCGGCGCCAGGCGGAAGCCGAGATCGGTCTCGTCCAGACGCTCGGGGTCGCATTTGGCAGCGGCCATCAGCGCGCGCATCCCGACCCTCCGGCCGCGCCGCAGCACGGCCACCCCCTTCTTCACCAGCGCCCGGTTCTCCCCCACGAGAGGCACTACGTCGGCGATGGTGGCCAACGCAACCAGATCGAGATCGGAGTCGGCGTCAGAGGCGGATTCACCGGGACCTACTTGCTCGGTGGGTCCCCGTGAATCCGCCCCAGACCGCAGCGCGCTGGCAAGCTTCCAAGCCACCGCCGTCCCACACAGCGACTCGAACGGATACCCGCTGACCTGCGGGTGCAGGATCGGGCAGTCGGGCAGCTCCGCCGCGGGCTGATGGTGATCGGTGACGATCACGTCCATCCCCAGCTCGCGCGCGAGCGCCACCTCGTCTACCGAGGCGATCCCGCAATCGACGGTGAGCAGCAGACCGGTGCCGCGCTCGGCCAGGCGCCTTACGTTGTCGGCGCCGAGGCCGTAGCCGTCGTCGATGCGGCTGGGGATGAACCAGTCGCAATCGGCGCCGAGCTCCCGCAGCGTCGCGACCGCCAGGGCCGTCGCGCAGACGCCGTCGACGTCGAAATCCCCGTGGACGGTGATCCGGCGACCGGCCTCGATCGCGCCCCGCACCCGCTGGACCACGAGCTCCATCGAGTCGAAGGCGAACGGCGAGTGCGACTCGTCGGCCGCCAGGAAGGCCCGTGCCGCGGCCGCGGTCCTGAAACCGCGCCGGACCAGCGTCACCGCGATCGGCTCGCTGAGGCCGAGCTCGTCGGCGAGGGCTCGGGCCTCGGCGTAGGAATAGGGCTCTACGGCAAATGCGCTGGCGATCTGGGCCACCCTGCCAGGCTCGCACCCGCAGCGGCGGAAAGCCGGCGCTTTGCCCCTGCAATCTGCGGGAGAAGCTCAGTCGAGCTGCTGTTCGGAGCGGACGCCGATCGCGTAGACGATCACCAGCCCGATCAGGGTGCCCGGAACCGCGATCAGCGCCGTGGATACATCGGTTTCGCCGAGGCTTTTGCCGCTGGCCTCCTGCACGATCAGGCCGAAGACGATCGAGCCGAGGACGGCGCCGAGGAAGGCGCCGACGATCCCCTGCCAGAACCGGTCCGGGATGAAGACGGTGAAGTGCCAGAGGGCGATGCCCATGATGAAGAAGACGACCAAAGCCATCAGATGACCGCCTTCATGGCCGTGCGCACCATCAGCGCCTCCCGTGCTTGCGGCGGGCTTTGCGGCGTGCCCGCCGTTCCTCGTTCCGTTTGCGGCGCTCGGCGGAGACCGAGTCGCCGTCGCCGTTGGTCATCGGGTCGGCGCCGTTGCCGGGCTCCTCGGTCCGCTCGGCCGTCGCGACCGCGCCGGCGGCGGGCTCGGCGGCCGGCTCCTCGACCGCGACCGCGGGCTCGGCTTCGCGCTCCTCGTCCCGGCCCAGCTTCGCCATCTCGATCTCGTCCGCGTAAGCGGGCACCCGGCCACCCTCGACTTCGGCGATTCGCAGGCGCCGCCGCACGAACCCGGGCTCGCGTTCCTTCCAAGCGGTCAGCACCGGCGAGGCGATGAAGATCGAGGAATAGGTTCCCGAGGCGATCCCGACCAGCATCGCGAAGGCGAAGTCCTGCAGGGTGGCGCCGCCGAAGATCAGCAGCGAGGTGACCGCGAGCAGGGTCGAGAAGCTGGTCGCCAGCGACCGGGTCAGCACCTCGCTCATCGAGCGGTTGACGATCTGCGAGAACGCCGCCCGCGGCATCCGCGGCACGTTCTCGCGTATTCGGTCGAAGACGATGATCGTGTCGTAGATCGAGTAACCGAGGATGGTCAGGAAGGCGGCCACCGTGCCGCTGCTCACCTCTTTTCCGGTCAGCGAGTAGACGCCGGCGGTGATCAGGATGTCGTGGAAGATCGCGATCAGGACCGGCACCGCGAACTTCGGGTCGAACCGCAGCGCCACGTAGCCGCAGATCACCAGCAGCGAGAAGATCAGCGCCTTCAGCGCGCTGTCGGCGACCTGCTGGCCGAAGGTCGGCCCGACGCTGGTGCTTTCGAAGCCGCCTTCGACGATCCCGTACTTAGAGGCGAGCTCGTCCTGGGCGGTTTTGACTTCGCCCGGTTCCAGTTCGTGCGACTGGATCTGGAAGACGTTGTCGCCGAAGGTCGGATCGGAGACCTGCTGGACCTCCTCGCCGTTGATCCCGACCGAGCTGAGCGCTTCCCGCACGCCTTCCTCGTTGGTCTGTTTCTGCAGCGCCGCGGTCATCCGGGTGCCGGACTCGAAGTCGATCCCGAAGTTGAGCTGCTTGGTGGCGAGGGCGAAGCCGCCGATCAGGAGGATCACCCCCGACAGCGAGAAGAACCAGCGGCTCGCGCCCATGAAGTCGAAGTGCCAGCGTTTGCCCGGCCCGGAGGCGCCGAGCACGTTGGGGGAGCGCAGGATCCGCGAGCGGCTCATGCTGCCGAGCAGGGCCTGGGTGAAGACGACCGCGGTCAGCAGCGAGACGATCGTGCCGACCCCGAGGGTGAAGGCGAAGCCCTTGACCCCGGCGGTCGCCAGCACGAAGAGGATGAAGGCGGTCAGCAGGGTGACGACGTTCGCGTCGACGATCGTGCTGATCCCGCGTTTGTAGCCGGCCGTGATCGCGCTCGACATCGAGCGACCCGCGCGCACCTCCTCCTTTATTCGCTCGAAGATGACGATGTTGGAGTCCGCGGCGACGCCGATCGTCAACACCAGGCCCGCGATCCCCGGCAGGGTCAGGGTGATCGGGATCAGTTTGATCAGGGCGAAGAAGATCACCCCGTAGGCGCCCAGGGCGATCGAGGCGATCAGGCCGAGGAAGCGGTAGTAGACGAGGAGGAAGAGGACGACGAGGGCGAGGCCGATGATCCCGGCTTTGATCCCGTCGTGCAGGGCCTGGCTGCCGAGGGTCGCCGAGACCTGGCTCTCGCTGATCAGCTTCAGGTCGATCGGCAGGGCGCCGATCTGCAGCGTCGTCGCCAGTTCCTGGGCTTCGTTGAGCCCGCCGAGGCCGGCGATCTGGGCGCCGTTGCGCCCGTCGATCCCGTCCGGGTTTTCGGCGAAGTTGATGATCGGCCGGCTTTTGACTTCGTTGTCGAGGACGACCGCGAAGTGACCCGAGAGACCCTGCGCTTCCTGGGGGTTGGCGGGTCCGAGCGCGCTCGCCTGTCCCCGCTGGGCGATCCGCCGCGTCACGTCAGCGAACGCTTCCCGCCCCCGTTCGGTGAAGCCGAAGGAGACGACCGGCTGGTTCGTGGTCGGTTCGTAGGTCTGCTTCGGTTCGGTGATTTCGCTGCCGTTGAGCGCCGGTTCGTCTTTCAGCACGAACCAGCCCGGTTCCACTTCTTCTTCGAAGTGGCCGGTTTCGCCGTTGAGCGGGTATTCGGAGACGAGGACGACGCCGGGGGGCACTTCGACCACGATCCCGTTCTTCGGTCGTTTTTCGCCGGTCGGGCTGACGTAGAGGTCCTTGCGCTTGAACGCCGGTTCGCCGATGAGTTTGTGCGGCGCCGCCCTTTCGAACAGATAGAAGCGGGGCCTGGCGACCGAGCAGGACTTGCAGTTTTCGACCGGTTCCTGCTTGGAGGCGAGCAGGGCGGCTTCGTAGGCGTTCGGGAAGGCGCCGGCCGCGACCAGCTGGGCGTTGAAGGGTTCTTCGGGGTTGCGCCCATTGTTTTTCCAGCTTTCTTCCAGCTTCGTCAGCGCTTCTTTCGGCGGCCTCTGACCGGGGTGACCCCCGACCGCTCGCTGGATCCCGATCAGGTTCGGCTCCCAGTCGTAGAAGTAGAGCTGGGCGGTGGTGCCGACCTGTTCGGCCGCCCGTTCGGCGTCGGTGATGCCCGGAAGGCCGATCGTGACCTCGGTTTCGCCGAGGCGCGCCACTTCCGGCTCGGCGACGCCGAGTTTGTTGATCCGCTGTTCGATGATCGAGATCGACTCTTCGATGTCCTGGCCGCTGACCGATTCGCCTTCTTTGGTCGGCTGCCCCTGGTAGACGAGCTCGAGCCCCCCCTGCAGGTCGAGGCCGAGCTTCGTTTCCTTGGTCGCGATGACGATCCCGGAGACGACGACCAGGCCGAGGACGAAGAGCAGGATGAAGAGGTGTCGGCGCCGGGTGCCCATCCAGCTACCCCTCCGGCGTGAGGACGAGGAGCAGGCCGCCGTCGTCGTCGTAGGCGGGGAACACGTCGGCCACCGCCTTTGCCGGCAGATCTCCCTCGGCGTTGACCGAAACCCGCTTGCCGAGTGAGCGGACCCCCCACTCCAGCGAGGTCTCGATCGGGTCGGTGAAGCCGTCCTCGTCGGTGTCGGCCTCCGCGCCGCCGTCGCCGGGGTCGATCCAGTCGAGCCCCAGGACCTCGCGCACCGGGCGGCCGATCACGTCCTCGTCGGTCAGCCCGGTCAGCTCGAAGCTGCCTTTACCGGCGTCGATCACGCGTTCCTGTCGGTCGCAGACGAAAAAGGCGGCATTGGGAGCCGGATAATAATCGTCGAGTAATTCGAAGACAAAGCCGAAGCCGCATTTCGAGCAGCCCTTCGGGCGGGTGCTGAACCCCGCGGTGCGCTCTCCGCTCGCCTCCCTGTGCCCGCAATTGGGGCAAATGAAATACGGCATGCTCGAAAGGCTAGATGATTGACCTTCGATCCGAATTTGGACGGATTGGGATCGGAGGTCAATCATCCGGGCCCGGCTCAGAAGAGGCTCGCGGCGCCTTCGGGGGCGGCCAGGCCGAGATGCTCGTAGGCCCGCTGCGTCAAGACCCGGCCGCGGGGAGTCCGCTTCAGGAGCCCCTGCTGAAGCAGGTAGGGCTCGAGCACGTCCTCGATCGTGTCCTGCTCCTCGCCGATCGCGATCGCCAGCGTCGAGAGGCCGACCGGCCCGCCGCCGAACTTGGTCGCGATCGTCTCCAGCAGCGCCCGGTCGCTGCGGTCGAGGCCGCCGGCGTCGACCTCGAGCATCTCCAGCGCCGCGGCCGCGACCTCGCCGCCGATCCGGCCGCTCCCCTTCACCTGGGCGAAGTCGCGCACCCGCTTCAGCAGCCGGTTGGCGACGCGCGGCGTCCCCCGCGAGCGCGAGGCGATCGTCTCGGCGCCGTCGGCGTCGATCTCGACCCCGAGGATCCCGGCCGAGCGCTCGACGATCGACGCCAGATGCTCGGGCGCGTAGTACTCGAGGCGGTGGGAGACGCCGAAGCGGTCCCGCAGCGGGGTCGTCAGCAGGCCCGCCCGCGTCGTCGCGCCGACGAGCGTGAACGGCGGCAGCGGCAGGGTCACCGTGCGCGCCCCCGCCCCCTGCCCCAGCACCACCGGCAGCTCCCCGTCCTCCATCGCGGGGTACAGCGTCTCCTCGACGGCGCGGCCGAGGCGGTGGATCTCGTCGATGAAGAAGACGCTGCCGGGCTCCAGCGCGGTGAGGAAGGAGGCGACGTCGGCCTTGCGCTCGAGCGCGGGCCCGGCCGTCTGCACCATCGGCACCCCGAGCTCGGCGGCGACGATGTGGGCCAGCGAGGTCTTCCCCAGCCCGGGCGGCCCGGCGAGGAGGACGTGGTCGAGGGGCTCGCCGCGGCGCTTGGCGGCCTCGATGAAGATCGCCAACTGGTCGGTCACCTGCTGCTGGTTGACGAAGTCCTCCAGGGTGGGCGGGCGCAGGGAGCGGTCGAGGTCCTCGTCGGGAGCCTCCGCCCTGGCGTCGTGGACCTTCACCTCCGCGTCGACGGGAACCGGATCCCCCTCCAACCCCGGCGTCCTGATCCGGTCGCCGCCGATGTCCGGCGGCCCGCTCACGCGGCGTTCCTCGAAGCCCCGGCCTTGCGCAGGGCCGCCGCGACCAGCTCCTGCGGCTCGGCGCCCTCGACGCCGTCCAGCAGCTGCTCGGCCTCGAGCGGCGCGTAGCCGAGGTTGACGAGGCCGTCGCGGGCGAGCGAGCGCGCGTCGCCCTGCTCCGCCGCGGCGATCGCCACCTCTTCCTCGAGCGCCCCCGCCACCTTCTCGCGCAGCTCGACGATGATCCGCTCCGCGGTCCGCTTGCCGATCCCCGGGACCGCCTGGAAGCGCTTCGCGTCCCCCGCCGCGATCGCCCGCAGCAGGTCCCTCGCCGTGCCGCCGGAGAGGGTGGCGATCGCGACCTTCGGGCCGACGCCGCTGACCGTGATCAGCAGCCGGAAGAGGTCGCGCTCCTCCTCCGAGGAGAAGCCATAGAGGGAGAGGGAGTCCTCGCGGGAGATCAGCTCGGCGTGGAGGAAGGCGTCGCGACCGGTCGCGGGGACGGCCTTCAGGGTCTCGGAGGAGACGGTCAGCCTGTAGCCGACGCCGCCGGCGTCGATGACGACGTGGTCGGGCCGCCGGACCATCACCTCACCCCGCACCGCGGCGATCATCCGGCGATCCGCTCCCCGCTGAGGCCGCTCGTCGCCTCCACGGTCGCGACCGCGTGCCTGTGGCCGCTGCCCCCGCCATGGCAGATCGCAACCGCGAGCGCGTCGGCGGCGTGGTCCGGCGTCGGCGGCTCGGGCAGGCCGAGCAGCGTCCCGACCATCCGCTGGACCTGGCGCTTGCCGGCGGCGCCCGAGCCGCAGACGGCCATCTTGATCGCCTGCGGCGTGTAGGAGAAGCAGCCGACCCCGCGTTCGGCTGCGGCCAGCATGGCGACGCCGCAGGCCTGGCCGACGGCCATCGCCGAGCGCACGTTCTTGCCGAAGTAGACCTCCTCCAGCGCCATCGCTTTCGGCTCGTGCCAGGCGATCAGCTCCGCAAGGGCACGGTGGATCCGCTCCAGCCGCCGCTCCATCGGCAGGTCCGGCGTCGTCTCCACCACCCCCCCGTCCAGGGCGACCATGTGATTCCCCTCGACGCGAACCACGCCAAAGCCAAGGTTCGCCGCACCCGGATCGATCCCCATCACCACTTGCATGGGAAGGGATTCTGGAAAAGCCCTCGGATGCCTCCTACGCGGCCAGCTTCTCCAAGACCTCGGCCGGGATGTCGAAGTTCGCGTAGACCTCGTCGACGTCGTCCTGGTCGTCGAGCGCGTCGAGCAGCTTCAGCACCCGCTCGGCGTCGTGCCCCTTGACCTCGACCGTGCTCTTCGGCTCGGTGACGAGGCCGGCCGACTCGAACTCGATCCCTTCGCCCTCCAGCGCCTCGCGCACGGCGGTGAGGTCGGCGGGGTCGCAGATCACCCGCAGCTTCCCTTCCTCCTCGCGCACGTCCTCGGCGCCGGCGTCGATCGCGCCGATCAGGTCGTCCTCGCCGTAGCGGCCGCCGTCGAGGACGATCGCGCCCTTTTTCTCGAAGATCCAGGCGACCGAGCCGGGCTCGCCGAGGTTGCCGCCGTTTTTGGAGAAGGCGTGCCTGATCTCGGCGCTGGCGCGGTTGCGATTGTCGGTCAGCGCTTCGACGAGAACGGCGACGCCGGCCGGGCCGTAGCCCTCATAGAGGATTCGTTCGATCGCGGCGCCGTCGGAGCCGGCGCCGGTGCCGACGTCGATCGCCTTCTGGATTTTGTCCTTGGGCATCGACGCTTCTTTGGCCTTCTGGATGGCCGTGGCGAGCGTCGGGTTGCCGCCGGGGTCGCCGCCGCCGTCGCGGGCGGCGACGGTGATCGCGCGGGCGAGCTTGCTGAAGAGCTTGCCCCGTTTCGCATCGGCGGCGCCCTTCTTGTGTTTGATCGAGTGCCACTTGGAATGACCGGACATCGCCTGCCATTCTATGAACTAGTCCCCATGGCAACGAAAGCGCCAAGCCACCGACCGGTCCAGAGCCTGGCCGCCGGCTTCGTCTTCCTGGCGATGCTGCTGGCCGCCTTCTCGCTCTGGACGGCGATCCCGCTGAGCTGGATCTACATCGCCTCGAAGCTGTCCCAGACCCAGTTCCCGGCTGGCGGGCCCTACGCGGTGGTCGCGGTCGGGATCGTCAGCACGGTGCTGATCGTCGCCTGGCTGATCGGGCGCCTCAACAACCTCTACATCCGCCTCACCGGCACCAACCGGCTGGCGCCGATCAGGCCGAACTGGCTGAAGAGCATGCGCGACACCGCGCCGATGGCCGGCTCCGTCACCGTCGTCGAGGCGGTCCTGATGGCCTCGGCGCTGCTCGCCGCCCTCGCCTTCACCGCCTGGTTCTTCGTCCTCGCGGGCTCGCCGATCCCGAATCAGTAAGCCGTAACGCTGGTTTTGCGAAACTTTTTCCTTCGCACCGAGCGGACGAGGGATTTTGGCCTGATCGGCGCGATGCTCGTCGGGTTCCTGGGGACGATCGCCACGATCGTCACCCAAACCTGACCCTGACGGCGTCAGACGACGAAGCGGCCGTCTTCCTGCATCACCACGCCGTCGACCTCTAGCTTGCCGCCGAGGCGCAGGTCGCAGACGAGGTCGGTGTGGACGGCGGACTCGTTGGTGCCGCCGGACTCGGGATAGCTGGAGCCGACCGCCATGTGGACGGTGCCGCCGATCTTCTCGTCGAGCAGGACCTCGCGGGTGCCCTTGGCGATCCCGTAGTTGGTGCCGATCCCGAGCTCGCCCAGCGTGCGCGCGCCCTCGTCGGTGTCGAGCAGCTTCAGCAGGTACTCCTCTCCCCGCTCGGCCGAGGCGTCGACGACTCGGCCGGACTCGAAGCGCAGGCTCACCCCCGAGACCTCGCGGCCGCCGATCACCGCCGGCAGGTGGAAGCTGACTTCGCCCTCGACCGAGTCCTCGACCGGGCCGGTGAAGAACTCGCCGTCGGGCATGTTGTTGTCGCCGACGCAGGGAATGAAGGTGCGCCCGGCGATGCCGAGGGTGATGTCGGTGCCGGGCGCCGTCACCCGCACCTCCTCGTGCCCTTCGATCCACTCCGCCAGGCGCATCGTCTCCTCCGAGGCGCGCTTCCAGGCGGTCAGCGGCTCGGAGTCGGTGGCCAGGCAGGCGCCGTAGTAGAAGTCTTCGTAATCGGCCAGGCTCATCTCCGCCTCGGAGGCGTAGGCGCTGGTCGGGTAGAGCGTGTAGCACCAGCGGAACTCGCCCCCGGCGCTGCGCTTCATCGCCCGCGTCATCAGGTCGCCGGTGACCGACTGGCGCAGCGTCTGGCGCTCTGGAGGCACCCCGGAGAGCTCGCGGGTGTTGGTGCTGGCGCCGACCGAGATCCGCACGTCGGCGTTGTCGACCATCCACTCCGCGAAGGGCGAGATCCATTCCAGTTGCTTGTCGGAGGCGTGCTTGAAGTAGGCGGCGATCTGGCCCTCGAGGGCGACGTTGAGGACCGGGTGCCCGCCCGCTTTCAGCACCTCTTCGTAGACCGCCAGCAGCAGCGGCGCCGCCGCGCTCTCGCCGTCGATCGAGACGACGTCGTCCGCTTTCACCCGGGTCGAGTAGCCGACCAGGATCTTCGCCAGGTTCTGCGTCCTCGGGTCGCCGCCGCTCACGATCGCGCCGCCTCCTCCCCCGCCCTCTCCCGGGCGGCGGTAGCCATTGCCATGAAGATCGCGTGGAAGCGCGGGTCGTCGGTCAGCTCCGGATGGAAGGCGCAGGCGAGCACGCTTCCCTCCCGGATCGCCACCGGGCGCCCGTCGTGGGAGGCGAGCACCTCCACCCCCGGCCCGTGCCGCTCGACCCAGGGGGCGCGGATGAAGACGGCGCGCAGCGGCTCGTCCCCGGCCCCCTCGACCTCGAGGTCGGTCTCGAAGCTCTGCAGCTGACGGCCGAAGGCGTTGCGCTTCGCGGTGGCGTCGATGAAGCCGAGGTGGGCGGCGTCGCAGACGATCAGGCCGGCGCAGGTGCCGAGGATCGGCCGCCCTGCCCCGTGGTGGGCGCGCAGGGCCGGCTCCAGGCCGGCGGAGTCGATCATCTTGCCGATCGTCGTGCTCTCGCCGCCCGGGATGACGAGGGCGTCGAGCCCCTCCATCTCCGCCGGAGCCCGCACCTCGCGCGGCTCGGCGCCGAGCTGGCGCAGGATCCTGGCGTGGGCCTCGAAGCCGCCCTGGAGCGCGAGTACGCCGACTTTGAGGCTGGCCCTGGAGCCAGCCACCTACGCTCCGCGGTTCTGCAGCAGAGCGTCCTCGGCGGCGAGGCCGGCGATCTCGAGGCCCGGCATCGCCTCGCCCAGGCCGATCGAAGCGGCGGCGACGCGCTCGGGATCGTTGAAGTGGGTGGTCGCCTCGACGATCGCCCGCGCCCGCCGCTCGGGATCGGAGCTCTTGAAGATCCCCGAGCCGACGAAGTTGCCCTCGGCTCCGAGCTGCATCATCAGCGCCGCGTCGGCCGGAGTCGCGATGCCGCCGGCGCAGAAGAGCGGTACCGGCAGCCGGCCCGCCTCGGCGACGGCTTTCACCACCTCGAGCGGCGCCCGCAGTTCTTTCGCCTCGGAGGAGAGCTCCTCCGGGCCGAGGTGCGCCAGGCGCTTGACGGCAGAGGCGATCTCGCGCATGTGGCGGACCGCCTCGACGACGTTGCCGGTGCCGGCCTCGCCCTTGGAGCGGATCATCGCCGCCCCCTCGCCGAGCCGCCGCAGCGCCTCGCCGAGGTTGGTGGCGCCGCAGACGAAGGGGACCTCGAAGGCGAACTTGTCGATGTGGTTGTGCTCGTCGGCCGGAGTCAGCACCTCCGACTCGTCGATGTAGTCGACTTCCAGCGCCTGCAGGACCTGGGCCTCGGCGAAGTGGCCGATCCGCGCCTTCGCCATCACCGGGATCGAGACCGCTTTCTGGATCCCCTTGATCATCGCCGGGTCCGACATCCGGGCGACGCCGCCGTCCTTGCGGATGTCGGCGGGAACCCGCTCCAGCGCCATCACCGCGCAGGCGCCTGCCTCCTCGGCGACCTTCGCCTCCTCGGGGGTGACCACGTCCATGATCACCCCGCCTTTCAGCATCTCGGCCAGGCCGGTCTTCAGTCGAAAACTCGCTCGCTCAGTCATCAGCGCCATCTTACGTGGACGCTCTGGCGGGCGGGTCCTGTCTCGGGGAATGGGGACACCTGCGCTGGATGCTCGGTATCCCCATTCCCGAGCCACCCGCCCGAGAAGCGTTTTCGGAAAGGCTCCTCCCGCGGGTGGCGACGATAGGGGACTCTCGCCACCGGGCGAGAGGGTCCTATCGGAGACAGGACCCGCGGGCCACGGCCCTTCGTCCCTGCTGCTGTTCTACTTCAGTTTGTAAGCCCGAATCCGGTCTTTGTGCGCGGCTTCGTCCCGCGCGTACAAACCGTGGGCGAGGCCTTGTACCAACGCCATCAGCGCCGTGTGGGAGCGCGTGAAGGAAGGGCTGTTGGAGGAGAAGTAGAGGGTCAGCTCCGCGTGCTCGCCCACCTCCGACATCGTCGCGTCGGAGATCGCCAGGGTGCGGGCGCCGCGGTGCAGGGCCAGCTTCATCGCCCGCAGCAGCAGCGGGTGCGCCCGGCCCGCGGAGAGGGTGATGACGAGGGTGCTCTCGTCGATCCGCCCGAGCCGCTGCAGGGACTCGCCGCCGGTGCTGGCGACGATCTCGGCGCGGATGTCGAGCAGGCTGAGGGTATGGCGCAGGTAGCTGGCGAAGAAGGCCATCTGGTCGACGCCGACGATGACCACGCGCTGGGCTTCGGCCAGAGCGGCGACCGAGGCGTCGACCTGCTCGGGGGTGAGCTTGCGCGCCGTTTCCTCCAGGTTCGCGTAGTCGGCGCTCAGCGATCCCTCCAACTCGGAGTGGTCGAAGGAGAAGAGGGCGCCGCCGGCGGCGGCGCCGGCGATCGTCGTCCGGTACTCCTCGATCGCCGCCTGCTGCAGCTCGGGGTAGCCCTCGAAGCCGAGGGCCTGGGAGAAGCGCACCACCGTCGATGACGAGGTGCTCGCTCTCCGGGCCAGCTCCTCGGCGGTGAGGAAGGCTGCCTCGTCGAGGTGGTCGACGATGTATCGGGCTACGTCCTTCTGCGAGCGCGAGAACTCGTCGAAGCGCTCTTGGATGTAGTCGGAAAGGCTTTTGAGTTGGGGGGACTTCGTCGCGGTCTTGGTCACGGCGGTCCATTTCGCCGAACCTCACTCTTTCCCTTCCGGCTTCTGGTTGGATTCCTGGTGTCATGACCCTGGAGGAGGCCCTGCGCCTCACCAACCGCAACATGATCGCCTTCGATCTCGTCCTCGGCAGCGCCGCGATCGCGGCGCCGGCGGCGACGCTGAGGGCGCTGGGACACGACGAGCCCTCGCCCGACGCGAAGCACCTCTTCCGCCGCTGCGGGCCGGTCTGGCTCACCTTCGCCGCCGCCCACCTGGTGGCGGCGCGGCGCGGCAGCCGCGCCGACTGGCAGTCGCTCGCCTGGCTGCGGGGGACCGAGATCGCCACCGATGCGCTCTGGTCCGCCTCGCCGGCCGTCAGCCGGCCGGGCGCGAAGCTGGGCCTACGGCTCGCCGGTCTCTCCAACCTGGCGATGGCCGCGGGATTCGCCTGGATGTCGAGGCGCCGGTGAGCCGGTTCGAGGGACAGCCGAGCATCCGCTGGAGCCTGCGGGGGATCGACGAGGAAGGCGACGAGGTCTGGCTGATTCGCGGCATCGCCCGCAAGCTCTACCACTGCCCCGGCTGCCACGGCGACATCCCGGTCGGCGAGGAGCACACCGTCGTCCAATACGTGCGGAGACTCGGCGGCGCCGACCATCACCACTGGCACCGGCGCTGCGCCGAAGAACTGCTGATCCCCGAGCTCGGCGGGCTGAAGCGGGTGCCCGCCGCGGAGTCCAGCCAGTCGAGGCTCGAGGCGCGGGGCCGCCGCCCCGCCGGTCGCCGGCGCCGCTGACCGTGACCCGGCGCCGGCAGATCGCGGCCACCTACCGGCGGATCTGGCGCACCTACCGGAGCTGGGCGCCCTCGCTTCTCGCCCTGGCGCTGATCGTCTTCCTCCCGCTCGGCCTGCTCGACGCGGTAGCCGCCAACGTCGACGTCGGCGCGCTCGACCTGACCGGCGGGATCAAAGTCACCGCCTTCCTCCTGGCCGTCGGGGCGGTCACGATGACCGGACTGCTCGGCGAGCTCTTCTTCAGCGGCGCGATCGCGATCTCGCTCACCCATCCGCACGGGGAGGCTCCGCCATCCCTGCGAGAGATCGCCCGGCGCGTCAAGTACGGGCGCCTGATCCTCGTCGACTTCGCCTTCGTCGCGATCGTCGCCGCCGCGGGGTTGATCGCCGTGATTCCAGGCATCCTCGCCTTCGTCTTCTTCGGCCTCGCCGGGCCGGTGGTCGAGATCGAGGAGCGCAGCGCCCATCGCGCCCTGCTCCGCAGCTTCCAGTTGGTGCGCGGCAACTTCTGGCTGGTCTTCTGGGTGCTGCTGCCGGTCGAGATCGTCGGCGACGCGATCGGCGGCGGGCTCGCCGGGCTCGTCCACGGCCTCTTCGGCGACACCTTCGTCGCCACCTGGCTGGCGGAGGCGGCCGCCAACATCGTCCTCTCCCCCATCTTCGCCGTCGCTGCGGTGCTTCTCACCGTCGACCTGATCGCCGCCAGGGACGGTCTCGCCCCGCCCCTGCACCACGAACCGGTGCCGGCATGATCACCGCCTCGATCTTCACCGACTTCTGGGACCGGCTCGGAGCGCACGACGAGCAGGCCCTCTTCCTCGTCCTCGTCGGCTTCATCGGCTCCTTCGCCTTCATCCGCATGAGCACGCGGCTGGCCCGCAGCCCCAAGGTGCCCTGGTGGCCGGGGAGCATCGTCAGCGACAGCGGCGTCCACCTGCACCATCTGGTCTTCGGGATCGTGACGATGATGATCTTCGGCGCGGGTGGGTTCCTCGCCTTCGGCCAGAGCCCCTGGACCGAGATCTGCGCCTTCGCCTTCGGCGTCGGAGCCGGCCTGACGATCGACGAGTTCGCCCTCTGGGTCTACCTCGACGACGTCTACTGGGCCGAGGAGGGGCGCAGCTCGATCGACGCGACCGTGATCGCCGCCGCCGGGATGATGTTGGTCCTGCTCGGCTTCACGCCGTTCACGATCGAATCTGGCTCGACGGGCGCCGTGATCGCCAGCATCCTCAGCGCCGTCCTCCTCTTCCTCTTCGTCGCGATCTGCTTCGCCAAGGGGCGGGTCCTACACGGGACCGTCGGCTTCTTCATCTTTCCGATCGCCATCTACGGCGCCGGCCGGCTCGGCAAGCCCGGCTCCGCCTGGGCCCGCCGCCGCTACGGGGCGCGCAACCCGGACAAGCAGTCCCGCTCCGAAGCCCGCTTCCCGCCCGACCGCCGCACCGAGCGCTTCAAGAACGCCTTCCGCGACGTCGTCGGCGGCAAGCCCAGCGAGGGTCTCGCGGCGGCGCGCGAAGAGGCCGTCGCCGCCACCCGCGAAGCCGGCGAAGAAGTGCGCGAACGGGCCGAGCGGCTGGGTCACCGCGATTAGCGAGGCCGCATTTCGAGGACGTCGCCGTGATAGCCGGCTCGAGCCAGCAGCACGTCCTCTCCGTCAGGCCAGCAGGTCAGCCACACCTCGGCCCGCTCACCCGCGGGCTCCATCCGCAGCCAGGCCAGCGGAGAGGTCTCGGAGGCGGTCCTTCCGGCCCGCAGCAACCGGCGCTCGAAGTCGTCGCGTTCCCCCCGCGAGAGGTACTGCATGACGATCGAGTGGAAGACCACCGTCGCCACCCCCTCCTCGCGTTCGGCGAGCCGCTCCGCAATCCAGTCCCCGGCGCCGGCCCGCTCGACGGTGAGCGGCGTCTCCTCCGCTGCCTCGAACGCCGCACGCAGACGCCGGAGCCGATTCGGCTGATCGGCCCAGACGAAGGAGAGGAGGGTCAGCCTCCCCTCCTCGCCGAGCGGGTCGAGTGGCCTGCGATCGCAGCCCCGCCGCTCGGCGACGTTCACCTCGACCGGCTTCGGCGGTGATCCCGTCAGGCCGAACCCGAGTCGCACCGGCGCCGCGGGATCGCCCCACTCGAAACCGTCGCTTTCGTAGCGGTAGCGATCCCAGCGCAGGTTGAGGCCGGCGCTGGCGCCGACCTCGAGCAGGCGCATGGGCAGGCCGGTCGCGGCCGCCACGCCCAGAAACCCAGGCAAGAGGGCAACGCACCGTCCCACCTCGTTGGTCTGCACCGGCCGCTCCAGCAGCCGGCGAAGGGCTTCCTCGTCGTCGGCGAGCGCGCTCCGGAACAGGCGCCAGGCCTCCTCCACGGCGGCGCCCCGGGTGAAGTACGGCTCCAGCTCCGGCAGGGCGCCTTCGAGAACCCGCCGATGGACCGCCCCCATCATCCGCAGCGGCAGCACCGAGGCCGCTGGATCGCTTTCGTCTCCGCGCAGCAGTCGCGCAACCGGACCGCCCGCTTCGGCATCGGCGGCGGCCCGTTCGAGCAGCCCGGCATACAGCGGCGAGCCTCCGTTGGCGCAGTGCTCCGCCTGCGTTCGCAGGCGGGAGGCAAGGTCGCCGCTCGAATCCGCAATCTTCGCGCTCAATCCCCGCTCAACCTTAGCCGCAGAATCCCCGACCTAGACTTGCTGCCAGATGCGGCGGCTCTTGATCCTCACTCTGCTCGCGCTCGCCGCCTTCGCGGCTTCGGCGCCGGCGCAGGTCCGCGAATTCACGATCGTCCAAAAGGGGAACCTACGGGTCAGGCTGGGGGCCGAATTCAGCCCTCGCGCCCTGCCCCGCCGGCATTTCTCTCCGATCAGCGTCGAGGTCGCCGGGGCGATCGCCACCACCGACGGGTCCCATCCGCCCCCTCTGCGCCGGCTCGAAGTCGCCCTCAACCGCCACGGGCTCGTTTACGCCAAGGGCCTGCCGACCTGCTCCGCCCCCTTGCTGCAATCGACCACCACGGCCGGGGCGATCGCGCGCTGCAAGTCCGCCCTCGTCGGCAAGGGGCGCTTCAGCGCCCAGCTCGCCCTCGGAGCCGGCAAGGACATCCCGGCGAGCGGCAGGATCGTCGCCTTCAACAGCCGCCAGGCCGGCAGACCGGGGCTGCTCCTCCATCTCTTCACCGGCGTGCCCGTGCGCCTGACCATGATCGTCCCGATCACGATCGGACACAGGAAGGAAGGGCGGTTCGGCACCGTCCTCCGCACCCGGATCCCCAAACTCGGCGGCGGCATCGGCTCGGTGACCGAAATCGACCTCCAGCTCGGACGCCGGTACACCTTCGGCGGCAAGCGCCGCAGCTACATCTCCGCCGCCTGCAGCGCTCCCGCCGGTATCGACGTCGGCGTCTTCCCCTTCCTTCGCGGCAGCTTCCGCTTCGAAGCCCACCGCAAGATCGAAACCACCCTGACCAAGACCTGCCAGGTCCGCCGGGCCTAGAGGCCGAGACCGCCGACGCCGCCCTCGTCCCACCCGAGATGATGGGCGAGCTCGTGTCGCAGCGTCCGCTCGACCTGGCGGGCGAGCAGCTCGCGGTCGTGCCCGAAGTCTCGTTCGAGGGTGTCGCGGTAGATCACGATCCGGTCCTCGTAGCGTTCCGCCGCGACCCCGTCGCCGAAGTACTCGCCATAGGCGCGGCGCTCGCCACCGAGATCCGAGACGACCACCGCCACCTTTTCCAGGACGCGCTGGAATTCCTCGGGGAGGGCGTCGATCGCGTCGGCGACGAGAGACTCGAACTCCTCGGGCTCGGTCTGATTCACTGCCCCCACGTTAACCAGCAACCGATCAGGAGCGTGCGATGAGAGAAAGCCACTACAACCCCAATCGGAAACTGCGCGCCGTCGGTTCTCTGTTCGCCGTGGTCGCGATCGTCACCGGCGGCGTCGTCTGGTCCGGCTGCGGCGGCAGCGGCGGCACCGAAAGCAGCGCGAACCAGGCGAAGAAGGAAATCGAAGCCGGCGCCAAGAAGGCCGAAGAAGCGGCCAAGGAAGGCGCGGAAAAGGCGAAGAAGGGTGTCCAGGAAGGGGTCGAAACCGCCAAGAAGGGCGCCGAAGAAGCCAAGGAACAGGTCAAACGGGCGAACTCCAAGCAGGTCGAAAAGGCCCGCAAGGAAATCGAAGAAACCGTCGAAGAAGGCGGCGCCAACGCCGAAAAGCGCCTCGAAGAAGCAAAGGAAAAGGCAGAAAAGTACCTCCCCTGAACGGAGGGCCCGCCTCAGGCGTGGAGATCTCCGCTGACGGCGATGGCGTCGGCGAGGATCTCCACCGCGCGGCGCATCATCTCGGGCTCGATCGTGAACGGCGGCGCCAGGCAGAGGACGTCGTCGAGCAGCCCCCGGGTCAGGAGGCCACGCTCGCGCGCCGCCGCGGCGGCGCGACGACCACGGGCCGCCTCGACCGGCCAGCGCTGCCGCGTCTCCTCGTCGCAGACCAGCTCGACCCCGACCATCAGCCCCGCCTGCCGGACCTCTCCCACTTCGGGCAGCTCGCGCAGCGGCGCGACCAGCTCGGCGAGCGTCACGCTCGCCTCCCGCACCCGCGCCAGCAGCCCTTCCCGCTCGATCGCCTCGATGTTCGCCATCGCCACCGCGCAGGCGACCGGGTGGCCCGAATGGGTGAAGCCGTGCATGAGGAAGCCGGGACGGCGCTCGGGGTCGCGCAGCTCCTCCCAGAGCTCGTCGCCGACGATCACGCCGCCGAGCGGGACATAGCCGCTGGTCACGCCCTTGGCGAAGGTGATCAGGTCCGGCGAGACGCCCTCGAGCTCGCAGGCGAACCAGCTCCCGAGCCGGCCGAAGCCGGTGATCACCTCATCGACGATCAGCAGCAGCTCGTGGCGGTCGCAGATCTCCCGCAGCCGGCGCAGGTAGCCCGGCGGCGGCACGATCACGCCGCCCGAACCGAAGACCGGCTCGACGATCAGCGCCGCGATCCGCTCCGCCCCGACCTCCTCGATCTGGCGCTCGAGGGCTTCGCCGGTGCAGATCGGGCAGGTGCCGGGATCGCATGGCACCCCCTCCGGGCAGCGGTAGGCGTAGGGAGCGGGGACCTCGACCACGTCGGGCGCCGCGATCCCGAAGTCGCTGTGGTAGGCATGCAGGCGGGTGACGGTCGTGGTCACGCCGGTGAGGCCGTGATAGCCGCGGTCGTGAGCGAGGACGATCGACTTCTGCGGGTTCCCCCGCCGAACCCAGTGACGCCGGGCCAGCTTGATCGCGGTCTCGTTCGCCTCGCTGCCGCCGCTGACGAAGAAGACGCCGCCGAGGCCCGGCGGCGCCAGCTCGACGATCCGCTCCGCGAGTTCGATCGGAGGGCGCGAGGCCACCCCGCCGAAGGTGGCCGCGTAGGGCAGGATCCACATCTGCGAAGTGGCCGCCTCGATCAAGTCCTCTCGGCCGTGGCCGAGGTTGACCGTCCAGAGCCCGGCGCAGCCGTCGATCAGCCGCTGTCCGCTCTCGGCGATCAGCTCGCAACCCTCCCCGCGAGCGAGGACGAGGAGCTCGGCCTCGGTCAGCTGAGAGTGATCGGTGAGGGGATGGATCAGGTGAGCGAGGTCCCCTACTCGATTGACTGGCAAGGACACTGACACTGACCTGCCAGGTTAGCGATTTGGACAATCTGTCTACGTCTTACGACCGAGCGGACTTCGCGGCGCCTTTTGCGGCGGCACCGAGCAGATCGAGTACCAGTGCAGCAGCGCCAGCTGGTGAGCCCTTTCGTTGATCTTCTCCTCGGTCGAGGAGACGTCGAAGCTGGAGAGGATCGCCTCGATCATCGCGTAGGTCGCGCGGACCCCGAACTCGAGGTCGACGTCCTCGCGGATCAGCCCCGCCTCCTCGTCGGCCGCATGGACCGCCATGATCCAGCCGAACATCGCATCGTCGGCGGCTTTGTTCGCCTGCTCCCAGCCGGAGCCGCGCAGGTTGCGGGCGACGGCGACGATCGGCCGCAGGTCGGCGTTTTTCACCCGCCAGTCGAGCGCCTCCCGCACCATCTCCTGGATCAGCTCAAAAGAAGTCTGTCCTGAGCGGGCATTTTCCCGCAGGCGCTGGGCGATCATCTGGTAGCCCTCCATGTACTCGCCGATGATCGCGGCGAGGATGTCCTGCTTGTCGTCGAAGTTGTTGTAAACGGTTGCCCTCGCCACCTGCGCGGCGCGGGCGATGTCCCCCATCGAGGTCTCGGAGAAACCACGGCGGGCGAACAGCTTCCGACTTGCGTCGAGGATCTTCGTTCTCGCCCGTGGTTCCCCACGTCGCGGTCGAGTCAACTTTTCCCCTTCCCGAAGCGAGCAGCGCAGCCCTTCGACCCCTTCACACAAACGAGACTATCCAATCGATGTGACAAGACCATTGCTACCGGGCCTCTTCGGGCAGCTCATACCAGCGCTTGCGATCGCCGATCCGAGACCGTAGCTTCCAGCCACGGCTCTTGGGGACGGTGTCCAGTCTCTCTCGCAGCCGCCGCAGACGGTCGGCGACGACCTCTCCCGCCGCGAATCCGGGTAGCTCGAGAGCGAATCGCTCGCTGCGCCCGGCGACCATTCCCAGCGTCCGCCACAGACCCCAATCAGAGGCGGCGAGCCGCGCGATGTAGCCCGCGTTGACGCCGCTCTCGTCTTCGCTCAAATCGTGGTCGGCGAAGATCGCGCAGACGTCGAGGTAGTCCTTTTCGTTGGTCTCGACGACCTGCAGCTTCAACAGAGTCAGGTCGGCGAGCGAAAGGGTCGGGGAGCTCACGCCGAGCCTGCGCTTGAGCTCGACCCTGTGACAGAGGTTGGCCTCGTCGACGAAGACGTCGACCTGGCGCCGATTGGCCTCGTCCCAGAAGAAGAGGCGGCGGTGCCCGTGGAGCATGTTGAACTCGCGATCGGGCGCGTAGCCGAGCGACTCCATCAGGGCGACCACGCCTTCCTTCGACCTCCCGTCGGTCGCCAGGTCGATGTCCTTGTACTCTCGCCGCAGCGGTGGCTCGAGGGCGCTCGGGCAGAGAATCGCCACGGCGACGCCTCCGAGGACCCGGAGGGAAAGGCCGCGCTCGGCGGCAGCTTCCGCAATCCGGGTCCCCTCGGCGATCGGGTCTGCAAGCGGCGCCGGCTCCCCCACCCCTACTCCGGCGGGATCTCCGCCGCCAGCTTGTCGACGTCCACGCCCTGGCGCTTTCGAGCGGTGCGGGCGACGAAGAACGTCACCAGGGCCGCCGCCAGGACGATGCCGCAATCGCGGAAGAAGTGACCCTTGTCTTCGATCCCGAGCGCGGGGTAGTGCATGTAGATGAAGAACAACCCGGCCATCAGGATGGCGCTGGCGGCGCCGGCGAGAGCGACCACCGGGATTCCGAGGAAGCGCTGCGTGCTCGCCGAGGCCCGCCACACGTCCGGCTTGCGGTACGGCAGCAGGACGGCCGCGATCGAGAGCAGGATCATCGTCACCGCCTGCAGCAGGACCGCCTCGAAGAGGAATTTGAGGAAGCCTTCGTTGTTGCTGACCGCCCAGTAGAGCGTCGCGACCCCGAGCACCACCACCAGGCCGATCGCATGGTTGGGCGCATGGGTCCGCGGTGAGACGCGGGCGAAGCGCGAGGGCAGCAGGCCGTCGAGCGCCCAGGCGAAGAGGCTGCGGACCGCGATCGTGATGTTGGGGATCATCAACAGCGGATAGGCAACCGCGAAGGTGATGAAGAGCCACCAGGAGAAGAGCGTGCTGCCACCGGCGATCGAGGTGAGGAACGTGTAGTAGGGAGGGGCGCCGGCGAAGGGATACGCTTCGGTTCCGCTGAGGCCGTTGATCGCGACGAAGAAGTCGTGGCCGAACTTCCAGAAGAAGACGAGGCCGAGGACCACGGCGATGACGATGTGGACGAAGGTGGCCAGGCTCATGATCTTGACCTGGGTGATGTCTTTCGCCCGCCTCACCTCTCCGGAGATGTAGATCGAGAGCCAGGCGTAGATCGAGAGGCCGGCGATCGCCGCCATCGTCGGCCAGGTGTTGTTCAGGCTGAAGGCCGGCGAGGGATCGATGCCTTCCTTCTGGGCGGCGGCGATGATCCCGTGGTAGGAGTCGCTTTCGCCCGTCACCGACCCGGCGAACTGGTTGAAGCTGTGGACGAAGCCTCCGTGGCTCTTGAAGAGGAGGAAGACGAGGACGGTGCCGAGGCCGACCATCGTCACCGCCCAGAGGCCGTTCATGATCCGGGTCGTCCAGCGCCAACCCCCGGCGAGGAGGGCGGCGGAGAAGAGGATCACCCCGGTTCCGATCCCGAACTGCCACCACTTGCTCGTGCTCAGCGTTTCTCCCGCCGTCACCAGCGAGTGGTGATGGCCGACCAGGCCGACCGCAGTCAGGGAGGGCGCGAGCGCGACGGTGACGAAGGACTGGGCGACGAAGGCGATGACGAGGATCACCCCGGCCACCCAGAAGAAGGAGGAGATGATCCCCAGCACGGGGTGGGTGACGCGGCTGACGAGAACGTAGTCGCCGCCGCTGCGCGGGATCGCCGAGGTGAAGAGCCCGTAGCAGACGCAGAGCACGATCGCGAGCACGAAGGACATCGCGAAGCCCAACCAGATCGAGCCGCCCGGAAAGAAGGCGAGCGGCACGATGAAGGCGGCGGTGGCGACCAGGATCGCGGTCGGCTGCGCCGCCATGTTGAAGACGAAGGTCGAGAACGGCGAGACTTCTCGCACCAACCCCGTCGCTTTTCTCGCATAGGTCCCCTGCGGCACCGCTCCGGTCGCAGCCGGCCTCTCCCCCAACTCGGTCATCCCTCTCCCTTTCGTTTCATTCCCATTAACCCGACACCAGATAGTGGTTGACCACCCGGTCGGAACTCAAATGCACCAAACAGCCATCCAGGTGGCCGCTACCGTAGTCGGAACCGGGGTTGATTGCCACCGTCCTCCCGATTCTCGTCACTCCCTTGCTCTCGTGGATGTGGCCGTGCAGGCTCAGCAGCGGTTGCGTCTCCTCGATGATCTGCCGGACGGCCGGGCTGCCGGTCGGGACCTCGTGCGGGCGCCCCCCCTTGGTCACGTACTCGAGATCCTCGTCCACCTCGTAGGCCGTGTCGAGGCTGCTCTCGTAAGGCGGCACGTGGACGTTGAAGATCGCCCGCCGCGGCGTCTCCAGCCGATCGACCAGCCGCTTCAAACGCTCGTAGATCTCCTCCTCGTCGAGCTCGCGCGGGGTCTTCCAGGGGGTCCGGTTCGAGTAGCCGAAGGAGACCAGCTCGTGCTCTCCCAGTCGTTGCACCGACTCGTCGCAGGGAACGACGGCGGTCCCGCCGGCGAGCACCTCGTCGATCGACCAGGGGTCGTCGTTGCCGGGAATCACGTAGGCGCGGACGTCGGTCCCCCCCAGTCGCTCGTCGGCGAACTCGACCCAGAGGCGCAGCTCGTCGAGCAGCGCCCGCTCCAGCGCCGCTTCGCGCCAAGCCGTGTCTTCGGCCAGGCGACGCGCCTCCTCCTGGTCGACGATCAGCGGGTACATGCCGTTGGTCGAGATCGCCTGCTGCATCTGGTCGAGCTCCTCGGCGGTGCGGGCCACCCGCCGCTCGCCGATCACCCGGGCGCCGTAGGAGCCGTCGCCTTCGCGGACGATCGGCACCAGGCCCTTGCCGGTCAGGTCGCCGCCCATGACCAGGACGTCGGCGGGATAGTGCGCGGCGGCGTTGACGAACTTCTTCCAGCAGACCCGAGACCCATGGACGTCACCGGCATAGAAGAGCCGGGTGAGGCTTGGCTTCTGGCGGCGTCTGAACATGTCCCTCCTTCCTCTGTCTCAGATCATCGGTGATCGCGGAGACGATCGGCGGCGCGCCTCTTGGCGACCCTTTGAACAGAGTGTCCAGTTTCAGTTCAGCTCAAGCTCGCGACGGAGGAGGCGCATGGCCGCGTCAGGGTCGAGGCCGGCAAGCAGGCCGGCGGCGGCGAGGACGTAGCTGCGGTCGATCCGGACCTCCGGCTCGCGGGGCGCCAGCGACCGAGGCGCCCGTCGGGCGAGCGCCCGTCGCAGGACCTGCTCCCCGTCTTTTCGGTGGGCGAACACGCCCCCGGTCCCGAAAACCGTCTTCACCTCGCGGAGGTCCGGCCCCTCGCGCACCAGCGCCGGCGGCCCCGCCTCCCCCCGCGCCAGCAGCATCGTGCCGCTGTGGCGAGTGAGCGCGTGAGCAGCGCAGGCGGTCGCGAGCAGTCCGTCGAGCCGGGTGTCGGCAGGCTCTTCCGGCAGCCACTCCGGATGTTCAGATCGGTACAGGACGGTTTGTCCAATCGATTGCGCGTCGGCGGCGAGCTCGGCGGCGAGCCAGCGTGCATCGGCGGCGAGCGCTCCCGGCGCACCGGCCCGCAAGCCGAGGTCCCCCTCGACCGTGCGCAGCGTCGGCGGCGAGGGCAGCAGCGGGCCCTGGATCCCGGGGGTGGCCGGCTGGGCGGCGCGGTCGGAGTGGACGTCGGTGGTCGCCCCCCCGACGTCGACCACCATCACGTCGCCGACGCCGGGCTCCCGCTCGGTGCCGCGGGAGAGCAGCCGCGTCGCCTCCAGCACCGCCTCCGGCGTCGGCATCTTCACCATCCGCGTGAACTCGGCGCCGGCGCTGAGGCCCTTGCCCCCTATCACGTGCTCGAGGAAAACCCCCAAGATCTCCTCCCGGGCCGATTCGATCTCCAGCTCGCCCAGCCTCGGCATCACGTTCGCCGCGACCCTGACCTCGGTCCCCCCGGCTCGCAGCAGCTCGGCGACCTCGCCGGCGACCTCCGCGTTGCAGGCGACGACCGCGTGGCCGCCGAGGCGGCGCGCCGCGAGGCGGCGGGCGTTCTCCAGCACCAGCTCGGCCTGCCCTCCGTCGGTGCCGCCGGCGAAGAGGACGATCTCGGGGCGCGTCGCCTCCAGCTCGGCGAGCTGCTCGCCGCCCAGCTCGCCGGCGAGCACCGTCAGCACCCGGCCGCCGGCGTTCAGCGCCGCCTGCCGCGCCGCCGCCGCGGTGAGATCGGCGACGAGGCCGATCGCCGCCACCCGAAGGCCGCCGCCGGCGCTGGAGACCGCCAGCTCGTCCTCGACCTCGACCGGCTCCCCGAGGCGGGCCCGGGCGGCCTCGAGCGCCGCCGCGTAGCCCTCCAGCAGGTCGGTGCGGATGCTGGTCGGCGCCTCGGCGCGGGCGAGCAGCCTCCCCTCCTCGCGGTCGACGAGGCTGAGCTTCGTGTAGGTGCTGCCGAAGTCCGCGAGCGCGACGACGCCCACCGGGTCCCCAGCCTCAGGCCGGGACGCCGCCGGCCTGCTCGATCAGCGCCTCGATCAGGCGGTCGATCGTCCCCGGCGTCTGGATTCCGCCGGCGTTGAGGTCGGCGCTGACGTCGATCGGGATCTCCGAGCCGTCGACGTCCTCGTTGAGGACGCCGCCCATGAAGACCGGGACGGAGCCGACTCCGGCGCTCCGCAGCTCCCCCATCAGGCGCTGGCCGAAGGAGCGGGCGACGCCGTTGTGGGTGGTGATGACGACGGCGTCGGCGTCGGTCTCGATCACCGCTTTGACGATGTCCTCGGGATCGCGGTTGATCCCGAAGTCGATCACGTCGGTTCCCGCCGCCGCCAACGAGGAGGTGAGCAGGAACTCGGCGAACTCGTGCACGTCGGTGGAGGTGACGAGGACCTTCAGCCCGCGGATCGCCTCCTCTTCGCCCCGCTTCCGCAGGTCCGCCAGCAGGCGCTCGCGCTCTTCCATCGTGCTGCGCACAAGGTCGGTCTGGAGCACGGGGCGGCGGCCGCGGGGGAACTCCGGATCGGGCTCGCCGGCGCCGAAGAGTTCCTCGCAACGCGCCGAGCCGAGTCGTTTGAGGACGAGCAGCAGCTGCGCCGGGTCGCGGACGTCGATGCCGGCGCCCGCCAGGCCCGTGGTGACGGCGTCGTAGAAGGCCCTGCCGCCGCGCACGAGCTCGTCGCGCATCGCCTCGATCTTCGCCCAGTCGACCACCGGCTCGACCAGCGGCACGTAGTCCTCGAGCCGGCGGCTGATCGCCTGCACCGTCGCCACCTCCTGCCAGGCGGGGATGCGTTCGGTCTCGGTGACCGGGACGGCGATCGGGGCGCCGCCGAGCCGGTAGCGGCTGTCGACCATCTTCATGAAGAGGACGTCGGTGTTGAGGACCGCCATGTTGGCGTCGAAGTCGGGGGTGTTGCCGATCGTGTCGCCCTGGATGAAGGAGAGCGGCACCGAGTCGGGATTGGTCGCGTCGAGAGCGAGCGTCACCGCCGACTTGATCACCGGGTTCTGAGTCAGGCCGCCCCAGGAGGGGGAGTAGGCGGCGCCGATCAGCTCTTCGCTGATATAGCGCTCGACCATCGCCCAGCCGATGTAGTTGGCGTAATCGTGGAAGACGCCGGGGTAGCCGTCCTCGAGGTAGGAGTCGAAGACCACCCCTTCGTCTTTGAAGGCGGCGAGCAGGCCTGCCGCCTTCAGCACCGCCATCGTCTGGCTGAGGTCGTCGTCCCAGTAGGGCCAGCGCCAGGAGTATTGGGAGAGAACGCCGATCGTGGTGATCCCGGCCTGCAGCGCGTCGACCGCGTTTTCCAGCGATCCGGGCCCGCCGATCGAGTTGTCGGCTGCCTCCGGCTGGATCGGCGCCGTATGCGTCAGCTCCCACCAGTCCTGCTCGGTCATCATCACCGGGCCGGTTTCCTGCGGGGCGTCGGCGCGCTTGTCTTTCGGCAGCCCCATCCGCCGCTCGGCGATCAGGTTGAAGCGGTCGGGCGGGCGCACGCCGCGCGAGAGGGCGTCTTCGTAGATCAGCCCCAGCGCCTCGCGGGTGTCGGCCCAGGTTGCGAGGCCGATGTTCATGCAGGTGCAGGAGAAGCCCTCGCGACGCCCCCGTTCGCGCCACTCGCGCTCCGAGCCGACGCCCTTCTCCTCGCAGAAGAGCGAGCGGTGGCGCTCCAGGCCCTTCGCCATCTCCTTGCCCTCCTCGACCGCCTCCCTGCCGTCGGGCAGGTCGGGGGGAAGCAGGGCGCTGAGGTCGACGTCGAGCTCGGTCATCGCCTCATCCGTCCAGAATCCAGCCCCCGCTCACCTCGAGCACCTGGCCGGTGGTGTAGCCGCCCCCGTCGGAGGCGAGGTAGAGGACGGTTTCGGCGATCTCCTCCGGCTTGCCCATCCGCCCGAGCGGCGTCATCGCCAGGGCTTCGTCGAGGTGCTCCTGCGGGATCTCCCAGTCGTCCTCCCAGTTCGCTTCGATCGGGCCGGGCGCGACCGCGTTGACCCGCACCTCCGGCGCCAGGTCGCGCGCCAGCGCCGAGGTGAAGGCGCGGACGCCGCCCTTGGCGGCGCAGTAGGTGACGGCGACCGAGTTGACGACGTTCTCCTGGTTGCTGCCGTTGCCGTAGGAGCCGGAGAAGTTGACGATCGCGCCGTTGCCGGTCGCCTTCAGGTGCGGCAGCGCCGCCTGGCAGACGCGGAAGGTGCCGATCAGGTCGACGTCGAGCAGCTTCGCGAACTCCTCCGCCCGCGAGTCGGCGAAGCGGACCGCGTCGGCCGGGTCGATCCGCCCGGCGGCGTTGACGACGACGTCGACGCGGCCGTAGCGCTCGGCGACGTCGGCGACGAAGCGCTCGACGGAGGCGGCGTCGGTCACCTCGAGCTGGGCGACGTGGCCCCGCGAGCCGGCGGCCTCGACCGCGGCCAGGTTCTCCCGGGCCGATTCCTCGGAGGAGCGATAGCCGAGGGCGACGGTCGCCCCCTCGGCGCCGAGCGCCCGGGCGACGGCACCGCCGAGCGCGCCACCCGCCCCGGTGACGATCGCGACCCTTCCCTCGAACCGCCTTCCGTCGTTCCAGCGTCCCATCGATACCGCCGAGAGTCTTACAGGTGGAAGCCCGCTAGTCAGGTGCGGCGGAGCCGGCGCAATTCCCTCAGCGCGAAGCGGAGGTTGCGCTCAGCCGAGGCTGGACAGCCGGTCGCGGCCAGGGGTTCCGCGACCGGCTGTTCCAGGGGGGCCCCGGCGGACGAGGTGCCCGCTTCGTGACCAAAGCGACGCTGGAAGGGGCTGCGCGTCGGGTCTCCACTGCGTTCGAGCACCAAGAACAACATAGAGCGATTGGGACTCTTCGTTAGAGTGGTCTTGCCCGCCCTAGGGGTGGTTCCATGGGAGATTTGGCTCAAGAGCAGCAGGTATCGGAGGAGGGTCGCCGCCTTTCGGACTCGCCGGAGAACATCCGGGCGCTCCTCAACGCGCTGCCGGCCATGGTCGGCTACTGGGACAGCGACCTGCGCAACCGGATGGCGAACGACGCCTACCTCGAGTTCTTCGGCCGCACCCCCGAGGAAGTGCGCGGGATGCACATCCGCAAGGTGCTGGGGCCGACGCTCTACGAGCAGAGCCTGCCCCACATCGAACGGGTGCTGGCGGGTGAGCGGCAGCTCTTCGACCGGGAGATCACCATCCCTTCCGGCGAGGTTCGCTACACGCAGGTCTCCTACGTCCCCAACGTCGTCGAGGGCGAGGTGCGCGGCTTTTTCGCGCTCACCACCGACATCAGCGAGCGCCGGCGGATCGAAGAGGACGTCGCAAAGAGGAGCGCGCAGCTGGCGGAGGCCGAGCGACTGGCGCGGCTCGGAAGCTGGGAGTGGAATCTCGTCACCAACCGGATGACCTGCTCCGACGGCCTCTTCGATATCTACGGCATCCGTCCCGAGGATTTCGAGGGCGCTTCCTACGATCCCGGGCGATCCGAATACGTCCATCCCGGCGACCGGGCCTTCGTCGAGGCGGAAATGCGCAAAGCCGTCGAGAACGGGACGCAGGTCGATTTCGAGTACCGGATCATCAGGCCGGACGGCCGCGTACGGCGCCTCCACAGCCGCGCCGAGCTGATCGCCGACGCCGACGGCAAGCCCCTGCGCCTCACCGGCACCGCCCAGGACGTGACGGAGGTGCGCGCGGCCGCCGAGGTCCTGCACCAGACCGCCACCGACCTCGGCCGCCGCGCCGCCGAGCTGCACCAGCTCCCGAGCAGCCCCGCCCGAAGCGAGGAGGTGCTCTCGGGGGTCCTCACCGCCCGCCAGATCGAGATCCTCCGCCTCGTCGCCGACGGCCTCAACAACGCCGACATCTCCAACCGCCTCTACCTCAGCGAGAGCACCGTCAAATGGCACATCCGCAAGATCCTGCGGGCGCTGGGGGTGTCGAACCGGGCGCAGGCGGTGGCGCGGTACCTGTCGGTCTCCTCGACCCCTTGACGATGGGGCAGGCTGGACTCGAACCAGCGACCGACGGATTATGAGTCCGCTGCTCTGACCAACTGAGCTACTGCCCCGTGCGAACCTAGCCTAGGCGCTGAAGAGCTGGGCGAGGGAGCGGCCGACGTCGGGGGGCTCCTCCTCGCCTTTGGCGGCCGCCGCGGCGCCCTCGGCGAGGGCCTTGGCGGCATCGGCGATCTGATGGTCGCGGCCGCCGCGGATGGTGCCGGTCTTCTTCGCTTCGGCGAGATCGGACTCCATCAGCCCGGCCAGCTCGGCGAGGCGGCGGAGGCCGACGACGCCGGCGGTGCCGCGCAGCGCGTGGGCTTCGGCCCGCATCGTCTCGAAGTCGGAGCTGCCGGTGGCGAGGCCGGCGGAGATCACGTCGCAGCGCCGCTTCGCCTCCGCGGCGAAGGACTGCAGCAGCTCATCCTCGGTGGCGGCTTTGTCGTTCATCCTGCGATCGCCTTTTCGACCGCTTCGTGCATCAACTTGAGCCCGAAAGCCCCCTCGATCGCGTCGCGGACGATGCCGTGGCGGTCGATCGCGAACAGCCAGGGCTCGCTCGGGAGGTGGAAGGCCCGCACTTGCGGGCGCACTCCCTTGCCGGGATCGTTGTCGTTGTAGATCTCCATGTGGATGAAGGCCGCCTTGTCTCCGTATTCGTGCTTTGCCTGCTCGGCCACGTCGACGACTGGCCCGCAGACCCGACTCTGGCAGAACTTGGGGGTCGCAAACAAGAGGACTATCGGTTCTCTGCCCAGCGCGTCCGCGTAATCCACCTTGTTTTGGGTGTCCGGGGGTACTCGGGTCGTGATCTTCGACAGGTCCCCGCCGACGTCCTGCGCGGTCGGGGTGTGGATCTTCGGCGCCTTCTGCCCGACCTCCGGAATCTTCTTGAATTCCCCGACGACCGCGCTCCCCAGCAGCGCCCCCTTCAGTTCCCCGTTTTCCTTCAGGATCGCCCCGACCAGCCACTCCCCTTCGCCGGGAAAGTCGAGCTGGGCCGAGTAGATGACGCTGGCGGTTTCGAGGCCTTCGCTCGTCGTCTTCGACCGGAAGGCGGGTTTGGTGGCGAGCGATTCGATCGCGACCGGGAAGGGACCGACCGCCGGCCGGTCGAGTGGGCCTTTCGCCGCCCGGCCGCGGTTGCCCGATTTCGATTTCGCCCCCGCGGATTTCGATTTCGCCCCCGGCCTGACCGGTGGCACCTTGGCGTAGTAGAGCGCGACTTCGGCGTCGGACACCTCGCCCGCTTCGCGGTCGAAGACGCTGAAGGGATAGCGATTGGCGCCGGGGTAGAAGGCTTCGGCGGCAGGCGTCAGGAGGAGTTCGGAGCGGCCGTCGGCGGCCTTCAGGACTTCGCGCAGGGTGCGTCCTTCGACCGCCGGGAACTCGGATTTGGGCGGCGCCGGCCGGCTTTCGGCGGCTTCCGCCGCGGTCGAGGTCGATTCGGGGCCGGAACCGCCACAACCGGCGAACAGGCCCGCGCCCGCGAGCAGGCAGAGCAGCGCTGGGGCGAGGCGGGGGGCGCGCATCGGCGGCATGTTATGGAGAGATAGGGTCCCCGGGGTTCGCGACGGAAGGAGACGGAGATGGCAGATCGAGCGGCACTGGTGACCGGAGCCTCGAGCGGGATCGGGCTGGCGATCGCGAAAGTGCTCGGCGAAGAGGGCTACGCCCTGACCGTCGCCGCCCGCCGCCCGGAGAAGCTCGAGCAAGCCGCCGAAGGGCTGCGCGGCGAAGGCTTCGAGGTCGAGCCGATCCCCGCGAACATGACCGAGGAGGACCACGTCGTCGCGATCTTCGCCGCCCACCGGCAGAAGTACGGCCGCCTCGACGTCCTCGTCAACAACGCCGGCGTCGGGATCGGAGCGCCGATGGAGCAGATCCAGACCAAGCACCTCGACATGCAGCTCGGGGTCAACCTGCGGGCTCTGATCCTCGGCACCCGCGAGGGGCTGCCGATGCTGCGCGAGGCCGGCGCCGAGCACGGCAAGGCGCTGATCGTCAACACCGCCTCGATCGCCGGCAAGGGCGGCCAGGCCTGGCTCTCGATCTACGCGGCGACCAAGGCGGCGGTGATCAACTTCACCCAGTCGACCCACCGCGAGGCCGGAGCCGCCGGGGTCCAGTGCACGGCGCTGGCGCCCGGCTTCGTCGAGACGCCGATGACCGAGTTCGTCCAGGGCCAGATCCCCCCCGAGGAGATGATCCGGCCCTCCGACCTCGGCGAGGCGGTCCGCTTCCTCCTGCGCACCTCGCGCAATTGCCACGTGCCGGAGATCGTCTTCACGCGGCCCAGCGAGGGTGTCGATACCCCCTGAGATCGATCCGGGCGTGACGGAGCGCCTGCGGATACTCGTCGCCGCCTTCGGCGATGCGGGGCACGTCTTCCCGGCGATCGCGCTGGGGAAGGCGCTGGCCGCGCGCGGTCACGAGGTGGTGATCGAGACCTGGGAGGAGAGGCGGGGAGCCGTCGAGGGCGAGGGACTGGGCTTCGCCGCCGCCGAGGAATACCGGATGTTCCCCCCTCCGGACCCGGACTCCGAGGAAGGCCAGCATGCGGCGGAGGCCGCGCGGGCGCTGCTGCCGCTGCTCGAGGACTTCCGCCCCCACGCGGTCGTCAGCGACATCCTCACCCTCGCCCCCACCCTGGCCGCGGAGCGCGCGGGCATCCCGCTGGCGACGCTGATCCCCCACATCTACCCCGTGGTCGAGCCGGGGCTGCCCTTCTTCGCGATCGGCCTGCGACCGGCGCGGACGCGGCTGGGGCGGGAGCTCTGGCGCTACGGCCACCGGCGGGCGCTGACGGTGGGGCTGGAGCAGGGGCGCCGGGACCTCAACGTCCAGCGCCGGCGCCTCGACCTGCCGCCGATCGACCGCTTCCACGGCGGCATCAGCCCCGACCTCGCCCTCGTCGCGACCTATCCGCAGCTCGAGTACCCGCGGCGCTGGCCGGCGGGGGTCGAGGTCACCGGCCCGATGACCTTCGAGCTGCCGCACCCGGACGTCGAGCTGCCGCCCGGGGACGATCCGCTCGTCCTCGTCGCGCCCAGCACCGCCCACGACTCCGACAACCACCTGGTGCGCACGGCGCTGGCGGCGCTGGCCGACGAGCCGGTGCGGGTGGTGGCGACGACCAACCGCGTCGCGCCGCAGCGGCCGATCGCGGTCCCCGCCAACGCCGTCCTGGTCGAATGGCTCAGCTACAGCCAGCTGATGCCGGCCGCCTCGCTGGTCGTCTCCCACGGCGGCCACGGCACCGTCGCCCGCGCCCTCGGCGCCGGCGCCCCCGTCCTCGTCTGCCCGATCATCGGCGACATGAGCGAGACGGCGATGCGCGTCGCCTGGGCCGGCGCAGGACTATCGCTTCCCTGGCGGCTCTGTCGGCCGACGCCGCTGAGATGGGCAGTGCAGCGGTTGCTGCGCGAGCCGTCGTTCGCCGCGAAAGCAGAGGAGATCGCCGCCTGGGGACGGGAAAACCACGGCGCGGCGCGAGGAGCGGAACTGGTTGAACGCCTAGCGTCGAAGAGCCTCGCCACCGCCTAAGAAGCTCCGGGGGTGGGACTCGAACCCACAACCTAACGGTTAACAGCCGTTCGCTCTGCCGATTGAGCTACCCCGGACCGCGCTATGCCAGATGAGCTACCCCGGAACAGCGTCCGGCACAGAATTTAGCGGCACCGCCGTGATTCCTGCCTCGACCTCGGCGTGGCAGTTCGAGCAGAGAAGCACGCACTTGCTCGCCTCCGCTCGCAAAGCACCGAAAGAGCGAGTGCATCCGCGATAACCAAGTTCGAACTGCTTAGCGCTTGGATCCAGGTGATGAAACTCAAGCGCCCGGAGACACCTCGAGTAGCCGCAGAGAACGCACTTTCTTCCCGCCTCTTCCACCAAGATGCGCGCCAGGTGAGGACGGCGTCGCCTCAACCCGACAGCGCTTACGCCGACAGAGCCCCGTAGCCCTCAAGCACAGACTCGGCCAGACCCCCACTCCACTGCGTTCCGTGGTTCCTTAGACACGCGTGCGGTGCCTTAGGAACCACGGAACGAGGCGCTGGCCTGATTCGACGATTTCGTAGTTCCTTAGCCACGACATTGGTGCCCGAGGAACCACGAGACCTCTGACGTCCGCCGGAACTCGATCGTGGAGGGTGTCCATGTCCCTCCGGAGGAATGTTCGGCGACATGCAATCTGACTCCTGCGCGGCCGAAGGCGCGCTCCAGGTTCTGCCCGGAGCGAAGCGGAGGGGAGGTCAATTCCAGAGTAGGGACATGGACGCCCTCCCCGTTCCGCTCAGCTCCCCACTCGCTCGGCGTGGGCGATCCGTTCCACCAGGGCCGCGCGTTCGCGGCTGAGGGCGGCGCGGCGCTCGTAGTCGCCGCGCTCGCCGGCGGCGGCGATCTCGTCCTCGAGGCGGCGCTGGTCGAGCAGGAGGAAGTTGAGCTCCATCGCCTCGCGGGAGGCGGGCTCCTCGCGGCTGATGATCACCAGTTCGGCGATCAGGCCGGCGAGCTCGCCGTCGTCGTGCGGCAGGTTCGAGGCCGGGTCCTCGGGGTGCTCGCGCAGCCAGGCCGCCGCGCGCAGGCCGGTCGGCGAGAGGTGGGCGTCGGTGAGGCGCGCCAGGTACTCCCTGCCCTCGGCCGGGATCGCGACGCACATCGCCAGCAGCGCCCGCTCGCGCCGCTCGCGCGAGGTCAGCTCGGCAGTGCGGCGCGCCCGTGGCGGCTCCGCGCTTTGCGCCCTCTCCGGCGCCCGCTGGTCCCGGCCGCCGCTGGCCGGGGTCGCGGCGACGACGCGTCCCATCACCATCGCCGGGTCGAAGTCGAGCCGCTCGGCGACCCGGCGGACGAGGTCGTCGCGGCTGGCGCTCTCCCCCATCCCCGCCAGCATCGGCGCCACCTCGGCCAGCGCCCGGTCGCGCTCGACCGGCGAGCCGACGTCGGTGCGCTCGAGAACGAGCCCGACCTGGAAGGCGGTCAGCTCCTCGGCCCCCTCGAGCAACGCCCGGAAGCGCTCCGCGCCGCCGCCCCCGGCCATCATCTCGGCCGGGTCCTCGCCGGCCGGCATCGCCGCCACCCGCAGCCGCATACGCCGCCCCGCCGCGACCCGCTGGGCGCGCAGCATCGCCTCCTGCCCGGCCGAGTCGGCGTCGAGGGCAAGCACCACCTGGTCGACCATTCCCGAAAGCGCCGCCACCTGCTCGTCGGTGATCGCCGTCCCCATCACCCCCACCGCCTCCTCGATCCCCGCCTGGTGGAGGGCGAGGACGTCGGTGTAGCCCTCGACGACGACGGCGCGGCCCGCCTTGGCGATCGCCGCTTTGGCCCGATCGACGCCGTAGAGCATCTGGCTCTTGTGGAAGAAGTCGGTCTCGGCGGTGTTGACGTACTTGGCGCCCTGGTCGGAGCGCATCGCCCTGCCGCCGAACCCGAGCACGCGGCCGCGGCGATCGCGGATCGGGAACATGATCCGCTCGCGGAAGCGGTCGTACTCGCCGCCGCTGCGCCCGCGCTGGACGAGGCCGACGCCGCGCAGCTCCTCGACGCCGAAGCCCGCCTGCTGGCCGCGCACCAGGATCTTGTCCCAGGCGCTGGGGGCGTAGCCGACGCCGAAGCCGCGCAGCACCTCCTCCCCCAGCCCGCGCCCGGCCAGGTAATCGCGCGCCTTCGCGGCCTCGCTCGACTCCCAGAGGTAGTTGGCGTAGAAGGCGGCGGCGCGTTCGAGCAGCTGCTCGAGCCGACGGCGGCGCTGGCGCCGCGCCTCGGCCCGCGGGTCCTCCTGCTCGCGCTCGAGCTCGACCCCGTAGCGGTCGGCGAGCATCTCCACCGCCTCGGCGAAACCCAGCCCCTCCTTTTCCTCGACGAACTTGATCACGTCGCCGCCGACCCCGCAGCCGAAGCAGTGGTACAGCTTTTCCTGCGGCTCGACCGAGAACGACGGCGTGCGCTCCTCGTGGAACGGGCAGAGGCCGACGTAGCGGGCGCCCTGGCGGCGCAGGTCGGTGTGGGTGGAGACGACCTCGACGATGTCGGCCGCCTGCTTGACCCGTTCGACGCTGTCGTGCGAGATCAACGCCATCAGAACCTCGACTCTTCCGGCACGGTCAGCTCGGTGAACTTGGCGATGCAGAAGCGGTCGGTCATGCCGGCGATGTAGTCGGTGACCCTTTGCTGGAGACTCGCCTCCGGGTCACGGCCGGGGACCTCGTCAGGGTGCTCGAGGTAATGCTGGAAGAGGCCGCGCATCGTCCGCTGCACCCGGTCCTGCTCGCTGCGCGCCTCCGGCCCCAGGTAGACGCGGTCGAACATGAACTTGCGCAGCCGCAGCATCGCCTGACCCACCTCGCGTCCCTGGCGGATCTCCTCCTCGCCGGCGGAGTGCGCGACGATGTCGCGCACCAGCGTGTCGATCCGCTGCGAGCCGGTCGGGCCGAGCAGCTCGATCTCTTCCCCCGGCAGGTCGTCCGGCCGCAGGATTCCCGCCCGCAGGGCGTCGTCGATGTCGTGGTTGATGTAGGCGACGCGGTCGACCAGCTTGACGATCTGGCCCTCCAGCGTCGCCGGCTTGCGCGACCCGGTGTGGTTGAGGATGCCGTCGCGGACCTGCTCGGTCAGGTTCAGCCCCTCGCCGTCGCGCTCGAGCACGTCGACCACCCGCAACGAGTGCTCGTTGTGGCGGAAGCGATCGCCGCCGGCCGCCTGTAGCGCCTCGTCCAGCGTCTCCTCGCCGACATGGCCGAAGGGCGGGTGGCCGAGGTCGTGGCCGAGCCCGATCGCCTCGGTCAGGTCCTCGTTCAGACCCAGGGCGCGGGCGACCGTGCGGGCGATCCCACAGGCCTCGAGGGTGTGGGTGAGGCGGGTGCGGTAGTGGTCGCCCTCGGGGGCGACGAAGACCTGGGTCTTGTGCTTGAGGCGCCGGAACGACTTCGAGTGGACGATGCGGTCGCGGTCGCGCTGGAACGGCGTCCGCAGCGGGCTGTCCGCCTCCTCCCGCCGCCGCTGCGCCGGATAGGAGCGGGTCGCCTGCGGCGCCAGGAACTCCTCCTCCCAAGCGGTGATCCTGTCCTCGAAAGCGGCGGTGGCGGGCACGGGCCCGAGTCTAAGCGGCTGCGCGCAGCTGGACGTGCGCATGGTGCTCGAGCGTCTCGCTAACAGCGCGCTCGGCCTGGCGCAGGGCCATCGGCTCGGCCTCCGGCGCTTCGCTGAGCGGTTTCGCCAGCCCTGCGACCATGAACCGGTGGGCTTCCTCGCTGAGCGGGAAGGCGCCCGCTTCGCAGCCGCCGCAGACCACCCCGCCGGCGGCGCCGGAGAAGCCGCATAGGTGCTCGGCCTCGCCGCAGCGGGCGCAGGAGGAGAGCTCGGGCGCAAAACCGGCGACCAGCGCCAGCTTCAGCCGGAAGGAGAGGGCGGTGGCCAGCTCGACGGCGCGGAGCTCGCCGGGATCGTCGAGTAGCGAGAGGTAGCGGCAGAGGAGGTTGTAGGCGGGGGGGTTGGGCTCGGCCGCGTCGAGCAGCCGCAGCACCGCGTCGCAGGCGCGGGCGCCGGCGGTGAGGGCGGCGCCGGAGGAGCGCAGCCGCGGATAGCCGTCGACGGTGGTGGCGCCGGTCACGGTCATCAGGTCGCCACGGCCCTCGTGGAGGAGGAGATCGAGGCGGAAGAACGGCTCCAGCCGGCCGCCGAAGCGGGATCGGGGCTTGCGCGCCCCCTTGGCGATCGCCCCGATCCTGCCGCGGCTCTTCGAGTAGAGGTGGAGGATGCGATCGGCCTCGCCGTAGCGAATGCTGCGCAAAACAACCGCCTCAGTCTTGACCGTAGTTCCGGCCACGAAACCAAAGATGACTGACGGATCGGACGGAAAACTAGGCGCGGCGAGCTGGTCGCCGGCGCTTCGGACGTCTACGCAACCGCACCTGGCAGGCCGGGCAGAAGTAGGTGGAGCGACCGCTGACGACGATGCGGAGGATCGTCCCCCCGCAGCGGGGGCAGTCCTCGCCCTCCCGCGTATGGACGAGGAACTCGTCCTGCATCGTCCCCCGCTCGCCGCGGGCGTCGCGGTAGTCGTCGATCGAGGAGCCGCCGGCGTCGATCCCGGCCTCCAGCGCGGCGACGACCGCGTCCCGCAGCGCCTCCAGGTGCTCGGGCTTCATCGACCCGGCGGGTGATAGCGGATGCAGCCCGGCCCGGAAGAGCGCCTCGTCGGCGTAGATGTTGCCGACCCCGGCGACGCCCGACTGGTCGAGCAGGAAGGACTTCAGCGGCGCCGTCCGCCCCGCCGCCATCTCCCCCAGGGCCTGCGGCGTGAAGTCGGGCGAGAACGGCTCCAGCCCGAGCTTCGCGAAGCGCTCCCCGAGCCGCTCGTCGGCGAGCAGGAAGGCCTCGCCGAAGCGGCGCGGGTCGGTGAACCAGAGCTCGCGCCCGTCGTCGAGGACGAAGCGGGCGCGCAGGTGCCGTTCCTCGGTCGAGCGCTCGCGCTCGTACAGTCGCCTCCCCTCGGAGGGATCGAGCATCTCCTCGCCCTCACGGAGGATCAGGTTGCCGGTCATCCGCAGGTGCATGACCAGCGTCCGCCCGCCGTCGAGACCCATGAGGATGTACTTGCCGCGGCGGCCGAGGCGCTCGATCGTGCTACCCCCGACCGCCTCCCCCAGCTCCTGCGGCGCCACCGGCCTTGACCAGCGTGGATCCAGCACCTCCAACCGCTCGATCCGGTGCCCTTCGACCTCAGGCTCCAGCTGCCTGACGACGGTCTCCACCTCGGGCAGCTCGGGCATGCCCCGAGTTCTACCGCTTGACGTGTCTGAGGTTGACCCACGCATGCGGTGGGAAACTCAGACACCCCCGGTCAGGTGTCGCTGGCGCGGGGGTGGGCGGAGAAGTAGACCTCCTTGAGGCGGTCGCCGGAGAGGTGGGTGTACATCTGGGTGGTCGAGATGTCGGCATGGCCGAGCATCTCCTGGACGGCGCGCAGGTCGCAACCGCCGGCGAGGAGGTGGGTGGCGAAGCTGTGGCGCAGCGTGTGGGGGCTCATCTTCCCGGCGAGGCCGGCGTCGCGGGCGTGGCGCTGGACTATCTTGTAGAGGCCCTGGCGGGTGAGCGGGCCGCCGCGGAAGTTGACGAACAGCTTCGGCTCGTGGCGCTCGCCGACAAGCTTCGGGCGACCGCCACGCAGGTAGCCGTTGATCGCAGCGATCGCCTGGCGGCCGAGCGGGACCAGCCGCTCCTTCGACCCCTTGCCGCGCGCCCGCAGCAGGCCTTCACGCGGGTCGACGTCGCCGAGCTCCAGCCCGATCGTCTCCGAGGCCCGCAGCCCGCACGCGTACATCACCTCCAGCAGCGCCCGGTCGCGCAGCGTCGTCGGCTCGCTCCCCTTCGGCGCAGCCAGCAGCTTCTGCACCTCGGCGTAGTTGAGCACGTGCGGCAGCTTCTTCGAGCGCCGCGGCGCGCTCAGCGCCGCGGTCGGGTCGTCGCCGATCAGCTCGTCGCGGCGCAGGTGCTTGTAGAAGGAGCGCAGGCAGGCGGCCTTGCGATGGATCGTCGCCGCCGAGACCGCCGGCCGCCCCTCCCCCGTCGCCAGCTCGGCGAGGAACTCGGCGACGTCGGCGGCGCTCACCTGCAGCGCGTCGCGATCGTGCTCGGCGAGGTATTCGCCGTACTGCAGGAGGTCGGTGCGGTAGGCGTTCAGCGTGTTGCGGGAGAGGCCGCGCTCGAGCTCGAGGTAAGAGAGGAAGTCGAGGACCAGGCTCTCGAAGCGGGCGTCGGCGCCGGGCTTGGCGGCCGCACTGGGCGCTTGAGGCTTGATCGCGACGGCCATGACGGCAGGTTCTCGTTCTCGGGCCGCTTCCCTTGGGGCGCAAGGGACCGTGCGCCGTCGGGACGATGCGCTTCGGCGGGCGGGTCCTGGCGCGGCGAGGGGACGCCTGCGCTGGATGCTCGGCATCCCCTCGCCGCGCCACCCGCCCGAGGAACGGATCAGTTGGACGTCAGTTGCTCGGCGAGTACGTGGCCTGCCGCGAGCGGGGCCGCAAAGAACAGGGGGTCCCCCGCGAGGGATCGGCCCATCGTCGTCGTCGGCAAGCCCGAGGCTGCGTAGCCCTTCAGGTCGGGTGCTGCCAGGCGCAAGCGGTGCTGGCCGGCTTCGAGCGCAGAGATGATCTCCCGCTCACCCTCGGGCACGGCAACGTCGACCGGTGCCAGGAGGAGGTCTAGGACGGTGCGGGTGTGGTGGCTTAGGCCTCGGTGGCGGTCGCGGGGGTCGGCGCTGGAGAGGCGGGGGGAGATCAGGGTCGGGAGGCCGACGCTGAGGGCGGCGTGGGCGCTGTCGAGGGCGGCCATGCCGCCGTGGCCGTAGGCGGTGTCGGAGCCGATGATGCCGGGGCCGGGGCCGACGAGGACCGCGTCCCAGCCCAGCTTCGCGGCGGCGTCGAGGGCGCCGACGACGTTGAGAGACTCGTGTTCGCCTCCATAGGCGGGGGCGGCGGTGACGTGGCCGGCGAGGAGCCCGCGCTCCCGTAGCCGTCTCACGTCGCGGGAGAGCGAGCCCGGCAAGGCGCCGCCACCCGTCTGCACGTAGCCGACTCGAAGCCCCGGCCGCGCCTGCGCCGCCGCCCATGCAGCGGGCGCCAAGTGCCCATGCAGCGGCAAAATCGCCACCGGCGTCAGTTGCGTGGTTCCTTTTGCACCCATGGCGTGCATTTCGAACCACGCAACTGGGCGCTCGACGGGTTCGACCGGGTGCTGGAGCGAGGTGTAGTTCAGCTTCATCACGTGTGCCTCTCCCGCCGCCCCGCCCTCCAGGCCGCGGGTGAGGTTGACGTGGACGACGTCGAAGCCGCCGGAGCCGAGACCGAGGTCGAGCGCGGCGACGTTGACGACGACCTCGTCGCCCTCGTGCATCTCCCCCAGCAGGACCTCATCAGCCCAAGCCCGGCGCCGCTCGCCGGCGACCTCCACTTCGAGCGGGTCGGCGGAGACGACGACGCCGCGGCGCAGCTTCAGGCGACCGCCCACCGCTACTCGCTCGCCGCGGCGACGATCCGCTCGCAGACCTCGAGCATCTTGTCGAGACTGCGCGCCGGAACCATCTCGCTGGAGGTGTGGACCGCATCGGTCCCGTTGGAGAGGAGGACGCAGTCGAAGCCGTCGCGGCGGAAGACGTTGGCGTCGCTGCCGCCGCCGATCGCAACCCGCTGCGGCGCCAGGCCGGCGCCGCGCAGGCCGGCCTCGGCCAGGTCGAGCGCCGCCGAGTCCTTCGGCACCTGGTAGCCGCGGAACAGCTCTTCGATCCGCACGTCGACGTCGCAGCCATGCTCGCTCGCCCCCCAGGCGCAGGCGTCGGCGATCTTGCCCGCGACCTCCGCCGCCCGCTCGGCGTCGAGGCTGCGCGCCTCGGCGTGGATCGCGCAGTGGCCGGGGACGACGTTGCCCGAGGTGCCCCCGGTGATGATCCCCACGTTGGCGGTCGTGTCCTCGTCGAGCCGACCCAGCTCCATCCGGGAGATCGCCGTCGCCGCGGCGGCGATCGCATTGCTCCCCTCCTCGGGCTTGATCCCCGCGTGCGCCTCGACGCCGATGAAGTCGGCGAGGATCTTCTGCTGCGTGGGGGTCGCGACGATCACCTCGCCGACGCGCCCGGCGTGGTCGAGGACGAAGCCGGCGCGGGAGCGCAGCTGCGAGGCGTCGAAGGCCTTCGCTCCCCGCAGTCCCTGCTCCTCGGCGACGGTCAGCACCAGCTCGACCCCCACCGGCGCCGGATTTTCGACGTGCCGCGCGATCAGCTCCATGAAGACCGCCACCGCCGCCTTGTTGTCGGCGCCGAGGATGGTGTCGCCGCGGCTGCGGAAGACGCCTTCGTCTTCGACCACCTCGACCCGTCCCCGGTGGGGGACGGTGTCGACGTGGGCGCAGAACATCACCCAGCCCTCGCCGCTCCCCGGTGAGCGCGCGAGCAGGTTCCCCGCCCCGGCCGCGGCAGCGTCAGCGGCGTCGTCTTCACTCACCACCAGACCCAGCGCCCGCAGCTCGGCCGCCAGCGTGTCGGCGATCTCCCGCTCCTCGCCGGTCGGGCTGCGGACCTCGCAGTACCGGACGAATCGCTCATATAGCCGTGAACTCACGGCTGCAAGGCTAACCCGAGGGGACTTCTGACTGCTCGACCTCGACCACCTCGATCTCGCCCCCGTCGGCGGGACGCGTGCCGGCCTGGCGGGCGGCGGCGCCGACGAACTCGCGGAACAACGGCTCGGGGCGGTTCGGGCGCGAGTTGAACTCCGGGTGGTACTGGGATGCGACGAAGAACGGGTGGTCGGGCAGCTCGACCATCTCGACCAGCCGCTCGTCCGGCGAGGTGCCGCCGCAGACCAGGCCCTCGTCTTCGAGCCGGCGCCGCAGCTGGTTATTGACCTCGTAACGGTGGCGGTGGCGCTTGTAGATGACGGCCTCGCCGAAGATCTCGCGCGCTCGCGTGCCCTCGTGCAGTTTCACCGGGTCGGCGCCGAGGCGCATCGTCCCGCCCATGTCGGAGACCTCCTTCTGCTCCGGCAGCAGGTCGACGACCGGGTACGGCGTCTCGGGGTCGAACTCGGCCGAGTTGGCGCCGTCCATCCCGGCGACGTGGCGGGCGAACTCGACCACCGCGATCTGCATCCCGAGGCAGATCCCCAGGTAGGGGATCGACTTCTCGCGGGCGATCCGGGCCGCTTCGACCTTGCCCTCGATCCCGCGCTCGCCGAAGCCGCCGGGGATCAGGATCCCGTCGCAGCCCTCGAGCCTCTCGGGGTCGAAATCCTCGGAGTCGACCAGCTCGACCTTGACGTCGACGCCGTGGTGGAAGCCGCCGTGCTCGAGCGCCTCGATCACCGACTTGTAGGCGTCGGCGAGCTGGACGTACTTGCCGACCAGGGCGATCCGCACCTCGCCGCTCGCCGACTCGGCCCGCCGCACCATGTCTTCCCACTCGGCCATGTCGGGCGAGGGCGCCTCCATCCCGAAGTGGTCGAGGACGAGGTCGTCGACGCCCTCGGCACGGAAGACGAGCGGCACCTTGTAGATGTTGTCGACGTCGTGGGCGGAGATCACCGCGTCGACGGGGAGGCTGGCAAAGAGGGCGATCTTGCTGCGGATGTCGCGGTCGAGGCGCCCTTCGGAGCGGCAGACCAGCGCGTGCGGCTGGATCCCGATCCGGCGCAGCTCGTTGACCGAGTGCTGGGTCGGCTTCGTCTTCAGTTCCCCCGCGTGCCCCACGTACGGCACCAGGGTGAGGTGGACGAACATCGCCCGCTTCGGCCCGAGGTCGGTGTAGAGCTGGCGGATCGACTCGAGAAAGGGCAGCGACTCGATGTCGCCGACGGTGCCCCCGATCTCGGTGATCACGAAATCGACCGACTGCGACTCGGCGACGATGAGGATTTTCTGCTTGATCTCGTTGGTGATGTGCGGGATCACCTGCACGGTGGCGCCGAGGTAGTCGCCGCGGCGCTCGCGCCGGATCACCGAGTTGTAGACGGCGCCGGCGGTCACGTTCGAGGCCCGCGAGGTGTTCTCGTCGGTGAAGCGCTCGTAGTGGCCGAGGTCGAGATCGGTCTCCGCCCCGTCCTCGGTGACGAACACCTCGCCGTGCTGGAACGGGCTCATCGTCCCCGGATCGACGTTGATGTAGGGGTCGAACTTCTGCAGCTGGACCCGGAAGCCGCGGGAGACGAGGAGCCGCCCGATCGCCGCGGCGGTGATGCCCTTGCCGAGGGCCGAGACGACGCCGCCGGTGACGAAGATGAACCGGGTGTCGCCTTTGCTGGACGGACTCATGCTCTGCCGAGCGAGTCTAGCCAGCGCAGGGGCGGAACCGAATCGATGGTCGCGGAAATTGAGCGAATCTCTCCGTAGACCGTCAGCGCCGCGACGATCGCCAGCGCCACCAGCCGGCCGTCGCCGCCGAGGACGGTCAGCAGCCAGACCCCGGCGATCGCCCCGATCAGGTTCGAGCCGGTGTCGCCCAGCATCGCCCGCTCCCCCAGGGTCAGCCACGCCCCGACCAGGACCGGGCCGGCGAAGATCCCCAGCAGTTCCAGCGGCTCGAGGGTCCAGGCGCCGAGACAGAGGCAGGCACCGAGCAGCGCCAGCCCCTTCTCCGCCCGCCCCGGCCGCAGGTCGAGCAGGTTGCCCAGGTTGGTGGTGAGGACCAGCAGCGCCACGTCGGCGACGTAGCGCCAGGATTCGAGCCCGCGGCCGGAGACGACGTAGGCGGCCAGCGCCAAGGCGCCCACGGCCTTGATCGCCCCGGTCGAGAGCGAGCCGGCCCGCAGGGCCGCCCAGTGCCCGCGCCAGCCGCGCGGCGTCGCCACCGCCTCGCCGCGGCCGAGGGCGTCGTCGAGGAAGCCGAGGAAGGCGATCCCCAGCAGGTAGGGCAGCCACTGCCGCAGGCCCGGCTCCAGCAGGTCGAGGTCGGCGCGGTCGTTGAGGAAGGCGAGCGGCGCCAGCGTCACCAGCGCCGCCGTCGCCAGCACCGCCCCCAATGGGAAGGCGAGCAGGGCGCCGCGGTAGTTCTCCCGCACCAGGCCCGCGTCGCGCAGCCCCCGCGCCCCGGCCGGGACGAGCAACAGCGAGATCGCGATCGCCAGCGGGAAGCCGACCCAGTACAAGCGCTATCCGCCTTCGGTGAGCAGGTCCGGCAGCAACCGATCGGCACTGCCCTTGACGCCGAAGCTGCCCTCGGCGCCGAGAATGGCGAAGACCATCGCCAGCTTGCCGGCGGTGAGGTCGACGTCGTCGACGCTGGCGAGGTCGCTGGACTGGAAGAAGGAGACCGAGGAGGGTTCGGTGGTGGTCGTCTCGATCCCCACCGCGGGGGTGCGGGTGGCGGTGATGCCGCTCATCAGCGCCGACTCGAGCTGGTTCGCTTTCGCGCGCTGTACCGGCCCCATCTCCTGGGGCTGGTTGCGGACGACGATCACCCCGTCGAGCGCGCCGAAGGTGCCGCTGGCGCGGGAGAAGAGCTGGCCGCGGACGACTTCCGGCAGGGTGCCGCCGAGCACCAGCTGGCGCCCCAGCCCGGTGCCGAGTTCGCTCAGCGCACTGGGGTTGCGGCGCAGGTCGGCGAAGCGCGTCTTCGCCAGGTCGCCGGCGAGGCCGTTGACGTCGACCGGCTCGCGCACCACCCCGACGGCGACCAGTTTCGCCCCCGTCGGCGCCAGCGCGTCCTCGACGTCGCCGGTGACGTCGCCCGGCAGCCCGCCGAGGGCGACGATCCCGAGCCGCTTCCCCCGCAGCCGTTCCCGCGTCAGCACCGGGTAGACGCGTTCGCCGAATTCGTTGGAGCGGCCCAGTTGGCCGCTCAATTCGTCAGCCCGAGAGCGGGCGTCCTGGAGGTTGCCGACGAGGCTGTGCTCGAGGTCGCGGCGCGTGTTGTTCAGGGCCTTGCCGCCGAACTCGGCGCCGATCAGGATCCCGACCGCGAGCGCGAGGAAGACGGCGATCAGCGAGGTGGCGTGGTAGCGGGCGGAGTACCCCATGAAGCTTCGAAGGCTAATGCGCGGGCTAGGAGATGCCGAGCCAGATCCGGATCTTCAACCAGAACAGTTCGAAGACGTTGTTGAGGGCGGGCGAGGTGATGACGAGGATCGTCAACAGGATCAGGAAGGCGACCCCGAAGAAGGCCAGCGGCGCCAGCGTCGAGCTCGGGTTGTAGAGACGGCTCACGCCCTTGGCGTCGACCAGCCGCTCGCCGATCTTCAGCCGCGTCAGGAAGGTCGAGGACATGCCGCCGCGCTTGCGGTCGAGGAACTCGACCAGGTTGAAGTGGGCGCCGACGCTGACGATCAGCGCCGCCCCCTTCTCGTGGGCCAGCAGCATCGCCACGTCCTCGCTGGTGCCGGCGGCGGGGACGACCTGGTGGTCGAGCCCGGCGACGAGCAGCCGCTCCCGTCCCGGCGCCCGGCCGTCGGGATAGGCGTGGACGATCAGCTCGGCGCCGCAGCAAAGCGCCTCGTCGCTGGCCGAGTCCATGTCGCCGAGGATCACGTCGGGCTTCAGGCCCGCTTCCAGCACGCCGTCGGCGCCTCCGTCGACGGCGACGATCAGCGGCCGCATGTCGCGGATGTAGGCGCGCAGCGCTTTCAGGTCGCGGCGGTGACGCTCGCCGCGGACGACGATCAGCGCGTGGCGGTCGCGGAAGCTGGCGCGGGTCGGGGGGAAGGCGATGTTGCCGGTCAGCAGGTCGGTCTCTTCGCGCACGTGGGCGACGGTGTTCTCGGCGAATTCGCCCAGCGCCTCGTCGATCCGCTCCCGGTGTTCCTGCATCTGGCGTTCGAGCTCGGCGACGCCGAGCACCTGGCCGCGGGCGATCTCCTCCCCCCTTGCGAAGACGGCGCCGCCGACGATCCGCACCTGGTCGCCGTCTTTGAGCCGCTCGAAGAGCCCGGCGCCGGGGGCGTCGATCAGGCGGACGCCCGCCCGCGCCAGCACCAGCGGGCCGGCGTTCGGGTAGCGCCCTTGCGAGGAAGGCGAAGCGTTCAGGACCGCCACGGCGCCGGCCTCGATCAGCTCCTCGGCGGCGATGCGGTCGATGTCGACGTGGTCGATCACGGCGACGTCGCCCGCGCGCAGCCGCTTCACCAGGTGCTTGGTCCGCCCCCCCAGCCGCGCGGTTCCTTCGATCGGCGTTTCCGTCCCGGCTCCGTTCCTGCGTCCGAGCAAGGCAGGAAGACGACGACGGCTGACGGTGGCCATCGGCTCAGGTTAAGCGAATCGAGCCAGCGACGGCAAGGGCTCAGGCGGCCTTTAGGAGCTCTCGGGCGTGTTCCGTTGCCGCCTCGTCCGCGCTCTCGCCGCCGAGCATGCGGCGGATCTCCTCGACGACCGCGTCGCCTTCGAGCCGCTCGACCGTCGCCACCGCCTGCTCGCCGGCGACGTCCTTTTCGAGCCGGAAGTGGACGTCGGCGAGGGAGGCGACCTGGGGCAGGTGGGTGATGCAGACGACCTGCCGGCCCTCCCCCAGCGCCCGCAGGCGCTCGCCGACGACCCGGGCGGTGTTGCCGCCGATGCCGGCGTCGATCTCGTCGAAGACCATCGTCCCCGCGCTCGCCGCCTGGCCGAGGCCGCTCAGCGCCAGCATCACCCGTGAGAGCTCGCCGCCGGAGGCGGCGTCGCGCAGCGGCGCCGGCTCGATCCCAGGGTTGGGGGCGACGCGCAGCTCGACCGTCTCGCGACCGGAGGCGCCATAGCCCTCGGGGTGCGGCTCCAGGACCACCTGCAGCGAGGCGCCGCTCATCGCCAGGCGCTCGAGCTCGGCGGCGACCCGCTCCTGCAGCGGCTCAACCGCCGCCTCGCGGCCGGCGCTGAGACGCTCGCCCAGCTCGGCCCGGCGGGCTTCGGCCTCCGCCAGCGCCGCCTCGGCCTCGGCGCCGCGTTCCTCGGCCCCCTCCAGGCGGGCGATCTCCTCGCGGCAGCGCTCGGCGTGCGCGAGCACCGACTCTACGCTGCCGCCGTGCTTGCGCTCGAGGCGGTCGATCGCCTCGAGCCGCTCCTCGACCGCCAGCAGCGCCGCGGGGTCGGCCTCGACACCCTCGGCGTAGTCGCGCAGCTCGGCGGCGGTGTCGCCCACCTCGACCGCCAGCGCCCCCACCCGCTCGGCGATCCGGTCGAGCCCGGGGTCGAGTCCGGCGGCGCCGCGCAGCGAAGCCTCGGCCTGAGCCAGCGCCGCGGCGGCGCCGCCTCCGTCCTCATCGGCCCCGGCGAGCCCGGCATGAGCGACGGTCGCGGCTTCCCGCAGCCCCTCGGCGTGGCGCAACCGCTCGCGCTCGGCGGCGATCTCCGTCCGCTCCTCGGGCACCGGCGCCACCGCCTCGATCTCGGAGAGCTCGTAGCGGTAGAGGTCGAGGTCCCGCTCCCGCGATCCCTCGCGCTCGCGCAGCTCCGCCAGCTCGGCGGCGAGGCGGCCGCACTCGCGGTGCGCTTCGCGGTAGGCGCGGCGCAGCTCCAGGTGCTCGGGCCCGGCGAAGCCGTCGAGGATCTCCAGCTGGGCGGAGGAGATAGTCAGCCGGCGGTGCTCGTGCTGGCCGAAGAAGGCGAGCAGGCGCCCGCCGAGCAGCTTCAGGTCGGCGGCGGTGGCGGCGCGGCCGGCGACGAAGGCGCTGGTGCGCCCGGCGGCCGAGACCCGTCGCCCGAGCACGACCTCCTCGGCCCCCTCTGGCAGCCGCTCGGCCAGCTCGGCCAGCTCCGGCTCCTCCAATAGCCCCTCGGGCAGGTCGAAGACGCCCTCGACCCATGCCTCCGGCGACCCCGGCCGGACGATCTGCGCCCGCGCCTTGCCGCCCATCAGCAGGTCGAGCGAGTGGGCCAGCACAGTCTTGCCGGCGCCGGTCTCGCCGGTGATCGCGTTCAGCCCCTCCCCCAGCCGCAGCTCGGCGCGCTCGATCAGCAGCAGGTTCTCGATCCGCAGCTCGCGCAGCACGCTCCTTGTGTAGCAGTTGGCGCGGCGGTCCCTGGACAAGGCGCCCGGCGCGCGGGTCCTGTCTCCGATTGGGGGCTCTCCTTATCGGGAGAGTCCTCCCAATCGTCGCCACCCGCGCGAGGCGCGGGGTCAGCCAGCGGCGTCGCTCGGGCCGTCTACGGGCTGCACGAAGTCGCTGGATTTCGTCAGGAAGAGACCCGCGATGGCGCCTGCGAAGCAGACGATGGCGCCGATGACGAGGATCTCGTTGAAGCCGCTGACGAAGGCCGCGTCGGCGGCGTGGATCGCCTTGGCGTGGATCGCCGGCGGCAGCGACAGTTCGGAGACCGCGCGGGAGCCGCCGGAGGCGACCACTTCGCCGAGCCCGGACGGCGCCTTCGGCAGCAATTCGCCCAGCTTCGAGTTGACCTGGCCCTGGAAGACCGCGCCGAGGCCGGCGACGCCGGTGGCGATCCCGACCTGGCGGAAGGTCGTGTTGATGCCCGACCCCATTCCCGATTTCTCCACCGGCACGACCGCGATCGCCGCCTGGCCGATCCCGGGATTGACCGTCCCGATCCCGATCCCGGCGAGGACGAAGCCGGCCAGCAAGGCCGTCCATTCCGAGCTCGGCGTCACCCCGTGCATCAAAAGCAGGCCGATCCCGACCAGGGTCATGCCGATGCCGAAGAGGATGCGGATCGGCACCCGGTGGGAGAGCGAGCCGGAGATCGGCGCGACGACGAAACCGAGCACGGTCAGCGGCAGGAAGCGCAGCCCCGCCTCCAGGGGCGAGAAGTCGAGCACGCCCTGCATGTAGATGGTGATGTAGAGGAACATCGCGAACATCCCGGCCGAGAGCGCGAAAGCGACCGCGGAGACGCCGTCGAAGGCGGGTTTGCGGAAGAGCGTCAGGTCCAGCATCGGGTGCCGGACCCGCAGCTCGATCGCGACGAAGATCGCCAGCAGGACGGCGGCGCCGATCAGGCAGGCGACGATCACGCCGCTCCCCCACCCTTCCGGGTTGCCCCTGATCAGGCCGAAGATCAGCAGGAAGAGCGCGGCCGACCAGGTGACCAGGCCCGGCACGTCCACCGGTTCGGGGTCGCGGGCGATGACGTTGACGATCTTGCGCTCGGTCAGGACCATCGCCGCGATCCCGATCGGGACGTTGACGAAGAAGATCCACTCCCAGCCGAGGTTCTCGGTGATGACGCCGCCGATCAGCGGTCCGACCGCGACCGCGCCGCCGACCGTCGCCCCCCAGACCCCGAACGCCGTCGCCCGGTCCTTGCCGTGGAACTCCTGGCCGATCAGCGCCAGCGAGGTCGCGAACATGCCGGCGGCGCCGATCCCCTGCAACCCGCGCGCCAGGTTGAGCAGGGTCGGGTCGCCGGAGAGGCCGCAGAGGAACGAGGCGAAGGTGAAGATGCCGAAGCCGATCGTGAAGACCCGCCGCCGGCCGAGCCGGTCCCCCAGCGAGCCGGCGGTGAGCAGGAAGGCGGCGAGCATCAGCGAGTAGGCGTCGACCACCCATTGCAGGCTCGAGAGGCTGGCGTTCAGTTCCCGCTGGATGTCCGGCAGGGCGACGTTGACGATCGTGACGTCGAGCAGCAGCATGAACGTCGCGATCGAGACCAGCAGCAGGGTCCACCACTTGCGCTCCATCGGCGGCGCAGGCTATCGAGCCGCCCACCTCGGCTCCGCGAACCGCTCTATACAGCCAAGTGGCCGAACTTCTCCCTTATCCGTTGGTAGAAGCTCGTGCCGGGGAGCTGTGCGAGGCGGCTGACCGAATCGAGGAAGCGGATTTCGAGCTCGGCGCCGGAGGAGAGGTCGACGACCTTGCCGCCGTCGACCGCGACCTCGACCGGCTCGCGGTCGGGCGCGTTACCGACGTGGAGGACGTCGCCGGGGGCGACGACCAGCGCCCGCGCGGTCAGCGAGTGCGGCGAGATGTAGCTGACGACGTAGCCCTTCACGCCCCAGGCGAGGATCGGCCCCTGGTTGGCGAGGTTGTAGCCCGTCGACCCGACGGGGGTGGCGGCGACCAGCCCGTCGCAGCGCACGTGCCCGACCTCTCGCCCGGCGATCCGGTAGCTGAGCTCGGCGACGCGGTCGTGGGGGCGGCGGGAGAGCGAGACGTCGTTTAGCCCGATCTCCCTGACGTCCTCGCCGCAGCTCATCTCGAGACCGGGCAGCGCGACGGTCTCGATCTCGCCTTCGAGCGCACGGCGGATGCCCTCGCGGGCTTCGTCGCGCTCGACCGCGGCGAGAAAGCCGACCGTGCCGAAGTTGACGCCGAAGACGGGGACCTCGGTGTGGGCGAAGCGGCGCAGCGCGTGCAGGATCGAGCCGTCGCCGCCGAGGACGAGGCAGATCTCCGGCAGCGTGTGTTCGGCGGTTACGTCGACGCCCTCGCCGGCGGCGCCGTGCTTGGCGAGCTCCTCCTCGCTCGCGGCCAGCCGCCAGCCGAGCTCCTGGGCGACTTCGGCCGCGACCGCGACCGCCGCCGAGGCCGAGGGCGGATGCGAGTGGGTGATCAGCGCCGCGGTCTTCACTCGTCCCCCTCGACGGCGAGGACCGCCGCCTCGAGGTCCGGGACTTCGGGACCCTCCCCGCCGCACCAGACGAAGGTCTCGCGGTTGCCCTTCGGACCGGGCAGGCCGGAGGAGGCGAAGCCGCGGATCGGCAGCCCGAGCCCCTGTGCCGCGCTCGCCACCTTCAGGATCGCCTCGCGGCGGTCGGCGGCGCCGCGGACCACCCCGCGCCCGACCCGCTCCCTGCCGAGCTCGAATTGGGGCTTGACCATGGCCAGGATCTCGCCGCCGGGAGCCAGGCAGCGGGCCACCGCCGGCAGCACCTTGGCCAGCGAGATGAAGGAGACGTCGACCGTCGCCAGCGAAGGGGCGAAGGGCAGGTCCCCAGGAGCGAGCTCCCTGGCGTTGAGCCGCTCGATCACGTGGACCCGCGGGTCCTCGCGCATGCGCACGTCGAGCTGGCCGTAGGCGACGTCGGCGGCGACCACCCGGGCGGCACCGCGCTGCAGCAGGCAGTCGGTGAAGCCGCCGGTGGAGGCCCCGACGTCGAGGCAGTCGCGCCCGCCGACGTCGATTCCCAGCGCGCCGAGCGCGTTGTCCAGCTTCACGCCCCCGCGGGAGACGTAGCGCGGCCCGGCGTCGACGACCAGGTTGGCGTCGGGCTCGACCAGCTGGCTGGGCCGCAGCGCCACCGGCCCGTCCCGGCCGACCCGGACTTCGCCCGCCCGCACCGCGCCGGCGGCGGCGGAGCGCGACGGGAACAGCCCGCGCTCGGCCAAAACCGCGTCTATCCGGGCCTTCTTCACGGCCCGAAAGCTACAGCCAGCCCCCGGATTTAGCCGTTTTTTGCGACTTCAGGGACGAATGCGACATTGACCGGTGCAGGGTCTGTGACCCCTCTCACACACAAGTCGCACATACGTTCGTACGCTGTTCAAGGATTCGCGAGAGGAAACCGAAAGGACCCACAAAGACTTCTCGGTTGAACCCCGCGTCGACATATCGCCTCGCTGCTTCCCACAGCGACGCTCTCGACACCAACCGGGCTCAACCTACCTCCCACGGATCCACACATATATAGAGATACATATCTCTCCTCCCTGTAGTAACCCCAGAAGCGCCCCGCCTCCCCCGGCGGGGCGTTTTCTGTTGTGGGGGTCCGTATTCTCTGACCGTCGTGTCTCGTCTGCTGCTCGTTCCGGTGCTTTCGATTGCTGCGCTGCCGGCGGTGGGGGTTCCCGCTGCGGCGGCTGATTCGCCGCCCCACGCCGCTGCAATCGAAATCGATCTCCCCACCGACAACGGCCTCTCCGCCCACGTCGCAAGCTACGAGAAGATCGACCTGGAAGTCAAAGACGAGAACAGTCTCGCCACCTACGAAACCGAAGGTGAAGCGACCGAAGCGGGGCTGAAAGCGCAGTTCGGAAAGCTCGGGCAGATCGACGTCACCTTCGAGCCGACCAAGGCGCTGCTCGTCGAAAAGCCGCCGAAGGGATGCACGGGGAAGCCTTCGATCGTGCGCACGGGCCTCTTCGTCGGGACGATCGACTTCACGGGCGAGCGGGAATACGTGCGGATCGAAACCACGCGGGCGAAGGGGACGATGGGTGTGTGGCGGGAATCGGAATGGCAGTGCCCCCACCACGAGCCACCGGCGCATCCTCGAAGGAAGAGGGTCCGGCGGTCGCCACTCGGACCTCTATCGCGACCCAAAGGCAAAATGGAACCGGCGACGCTCGTGGCCCTGAACCAGGGCTGCCGGTGCCTCCTGCTCGCAACCAGCGTCCGCGATCGCGAAGGACGCGGACGAAGCTCGTTTGTCGGCGTCGAGTCCGAAGAAACGGAAGGGATGGAGATCACCCGCGCGACCGTCGCCAAAGCGGGAGCCTCGGCCTTCACCTTCAATCACAAGGCAGGCACCGCGAGGGTGCGCCCGCCGGCCCCCTTCACCGGCGGCGGCTTCTTCAAGCGCAGGCCTCACGCTCGCGACCTCTGGAAGAGCACGATCCAAGTACCCCTCCTCGGGGCCGATCCCCTCTACCTGAGCGAACCCGGCTACCGCGCCCGGCTGCTGCGCGAACTGCCCGGCGGCGAGTAGCGCTTTGCGTCTGACAACGAGGGTAGTGAGTCGTTACAAGCAGGGAAGGACGGCTTTCCGGTCCCGAGCCTGATCCTCGTCAAGGGAGAGACGAACAGAGATCAAGCGAAAGGAAGCGACGATGAAACGACTGGCTTCATGGCGGTTCGTGGGTCCAGTGGCAGGGGTGTCGGCGGGTGTGGTGCTGCTCGTCGCGCTCGTCTTCGCCAATGCCGGCTCGGCGGCTCAGCCCGGGTCCGCGGACCTGAAGATCACCAAGGCCGACAGCCCCGATCCGGTCCATGTCGGCTCCAACCTCACCTACACGATCGGCGTCGAAGACCTCGGTCCGTCCCCGGCCAGCGGCGTGACCGTGACCGACAACCTCCCGAAGGGCGTCGACCTCGTCTCCGCCTCCGGGCCCTCCGGCTCGTGCGGGGTGCAGGGAGGCAAGGTCACCTGCACCGTCGGCTCGCTGAACCCGATCGGCGTCAACTACGGCGGCGCCCCGGTGAGCATGACGATCGTGGTCGTCCCCCGCAGGACCGGCACGATCAGCAACACCGCGACGGTCAAGGGGGATCAGAAAGACCCCGTCGCGGCCAACGACAAGGCGACCGCCACCACCCGGGTGATCGGCGCCCCGACCTGCCGCGGCGCGACCGCGACCATGGTGGGCACCGCGGGCAACGACGAACTGATCGGCACCTCCGGTCCCGACGTGATCGTCGCCCTGGGCGGCAACGACCGCATCGTCGCCAGGGCCGGACGGGACCTCGTCTGCGCCGGGTCGGGACGTGACACCGTGATCGCCGGCACGGCGGCCGACAGGGTCTTCGGCGGGGCCGGACGCGACCACCTGCTCGGCGGCGGCGGTCCCGACCTGCTGAAGGGATCGAGCGGCAACGACGTGCTCAAGGGCGGCCGGGGAGCGGACCGACTCCGCGGCGGCCGCGGTTTCGACCTCTGCCGCGGCGGCGCCGGGCGCGACTCGATACGGGGTTGCGAGCGTTAGCGCTCGCGAGAGGCATGGAGCGCCCCGTCGCAAGGCGGGGCCTCCAGGCCTTTGAACCTGTCTTAAAGAACGTGCGTAATCTTCTCCAGCCGCCTCGAATCGCGCGGCATGCCTCCTGATGAAGTTCGGACTTCGCACCATCCGCTCCTGTGGGCCGATCCTGGTGGCGCTCATCGTCACTGTCCTGGCGCTGGGCGGTTGCGGCGGTGGCGCCTCGGCACAGGGCCAGGAAGGCAATGGCGCGGAAGAAGTCCAATTCGCGGGCGCGAAGGCGACGCCGCCGAAGCCCGCCGCCCCGATACGGCTGCACAACTACCTCGGCGAACCGGTCGACCTCCGCCAGTACAAAGGCAAGGCGGTCCTCGTCACCTTCATCTACACCCACTGCCCCGACGTCTGCCCGCTGATCGTCAGCCACATCAAAACGGCGCTGGCGCTGATGGGGCCGAAGGCGAGCGGGAAGGTGCAGGTGGTGGCCGTCTCGACCGACCCGCGCGGCGACAACCGCAGGACCGTGGCGGCGTTCCTGAAGGCGCACGGGATGACCGGCCGCATGCAATACCTGATCGGCAGCCGGGCCGAACTCGGCCGCGTCTGGAAGGACTGGAGCATCGTCGCCAAACCGGCGAAGGCGGGGCGCGACCTGGTCGAGCACTCCGCGCTCATCTACGGGATCGGCGCCGACGGCAAGGTCACCACCCTCTACCCCGCCAACTTCCGTCCGGCCCAGCTCGTCCACGACGTGCCGCTGCTGGCGAAGGAGTAGGCGTGGGCGCCCGCCGCTGGCTCTACCTCGGCGCCGCGGCGGCGGTCGTCGCCCTGATCGCCTTCGAGGTCGCCACCGCGTCTTCGGGCAACAAGGCGGGCCGGCCGGCGCCGGCGCTGCCCGGCAAGGTCCTGCAAGGGCCGAAGGTGACGCTGGCCGACCTGCGGGGAAGGCCGGCGCTGATCGACTTCTGGGCGAGCTGGTGCGAGTCCTGCCGCCACGAGGCGCCGGAACTGGCGCAGCTCCAGCGCTCGCTCGGGGGCGAAGCAACCCTGGTCGGCATCGACTACACCGACCGCGAAGACAGCGCCCGCTCGTTCATCCGGCAATACGGGTGGCACTTCCCCGTGCTGAGCGATCCGAACGGCATATACGGCGCCCACTACGGGTTCGGCGGACTGCCGACCGCGATCGTCCTCGACTCCCACGGCAGGATCAGCACGGTCCTGCGCGGCCCTCAGTCGCTCTCGGGCTTTCGCCAGGCGCTGCGTGAAGCCGGCGCCGCTTTCGGCGCGTAGTCGCCGAAAGTCGATATCCGCTTATTGCATTGGGAATACGCCGGTTTTATCTTCTTATCACCAGCGTGACGGCAGGGGCGCTGTGAAAAACAACGCCCACCACAGGGCCCCAGTCGAAAGGAAATACACATGGAGGCAAGCGCACCAACCAGACGGGACGAGACCCGCCGGCGCGTAGAAGAACGGCAGCCCACGGGTTGGACCGTCTTCGCCGGAGCCGTGATGCTGATCGTCGGCTCGCTCGACGCGCTCTACGGCCTGGCGGCGATTCTCAACAACGAAGTCATCCTCGTCGGCGGTCACGGGGTGATCCTGGCCGACATCACCACCTGGGGATGGATCCACCTGATCCTCGGCCTGGCCGTCGCCGCCACCGGGCTCGGCCTCTTCGCCGCCGCGGGCGCGGCGCGCTGGGCGGCCGTCTTCTTCGTCTCGGTGAACGCAGTCGCCCAGATCGTCTGGTTCCCCGCGGCGCCCCTCTGGGCGTTCCTGATGATCCTCCTCGACGTGACGATCATCTATCAGCTGACCGCCCGCTGGGAGGAATGAGCTAGACCGAGACCGCGATCTCGCCGCTGTCGGCGGCGTCGACCAGGCGGGCGTAGTCGCGCTCGTTCTGGTCGGCGTACGCCTCGGCGAAATCCACCATCGCCCGGTCGAAGACGTCGCCGCCGCCGAGATAGGCGGCGATCGGGATGCGCTCGCCCGAACGGGCGTGGGCGCGGGCGAGGGCTTCGCCGCAGAGCGCGCCGTAGATGCCCAGCTCCCCCGCCGACATCCGCTCCACGTCCACCGAGCCCTTGCCGTCCCAGAGCTGGCGCACGTAGAAGCAGCGCCGCTCGCCGTCGATCCCCTCGGCCGCGAACCAGCCGAGGAAGACGTCGCTGGCCGCCTGCATCAACCGCTGGCCTTCGACCACGCGGCGGCCGTGGTTGCGGTAGGCGCTGGCGCCGACGTAGGGCTCCAGCACCGACTGCTGCGCCTCCTTCGCCTGCAGGAAGAGCGGGTCCCCGGAATCGCGCCCGAGCAAGAGCACTATCCAGGCGCGGGTGCCGACGCTCCCCACCCCGACGACCTTTCTCGCTGCGTGGACGTAGCGATAGGTCGAGGCCAGGTGGCGGCGGTCCGGGTCCAGCGACTCCCGGTAGGCGGCGAGCAGCGCCCGCAGCTGTCGTTCGGCGTCGGCCGCGTCGGTCAGCTCCTCCACGGGCGTGATCAGGGGCGGATCGCTGACGATCCGCAGCTCTCCGTCCTCCTGCCGGGTCAGCTTCCGCAGCGCCCGCAGGCTGTCCCTGGATCGCGCCTTCTCGAGCCCGTGCTCGACGTCGCGGAAGCGCTTTTCGCCGACGCGCGGACGGAGCCGGTCGAGGCGGGAGTCGACGTCGAGGCGGGAATACCAGACGTCGATGTTGCGCATCCCGGCAAAGCGCCGCATCGATTCGCGGTAGGCCGCGGCGGCGCCGGCGGTCGCCTCCTGCCGCTGCCGTGCCCTGAAGCCACGCCCCCGCGCGGCGATCGCGATGCTGGCGACGAGCCGCTTCAGGTCCCACTCGAACGGTCCCCGGCAGGTCTCGTCGAAGTCGTTGCAGTCGAAGACCAGGCGCCGGTCGGGAGCGGAGAAGACGCCGAAGTTCGAGAGGTGCGCGTCGCCGCACAGCTGGACGGCGAATCCACTGGTCGGCGTCCCCTCCAGGTCGGCGGCCATCACCGCCGCGGCGCCGCGGAAGAAGGCGAAGGGGGAGGCGAGCATGCGGCCGTAGCGGATCGGCACCAGCTCGGGGACGCGGCTCTCGTCCTGCCGGGCGAGGATCGCGAGCGGATCGCGAGCGCGGAGGCCCAGCTCCGCTTGACTGGAGCGAGGCGCCGCGCGCCGCGCGGCCTTGCCGCCCGCCGCCAGCTGGGCCGGGCCTTCGGTGGCTCGTTCGCTCGCCATCCCCTGAGTCTCCCCTTCCGCGTCCCGCGGGGCAACCGCAAGTACTCATTACCGCGGACGAAAAGCCTGACTGCACAAAAATACGGATGCATAGATTCGATTCGTCTGATAGAAGGTCTTTTTTTAGTCGGGTTGTCCACCCGGCGGCCGTGTCTCGGAGTCCTTCCGGGGGCGGGAAACGACAGGGAAAGGACCAGTCAATGAGAAAGGCATTACTTGCCGCGGTCATGGCCGTGGCCTTGGTGCTGCCGGCTTCGGCAGTCGCCGCTCCGCACAGCCCCACAGGGGAATACGCTCGGTTCAACGACTGCAAGCTGAGCAACCCCAACGTGGACGTCTGCATCGTCGCGGAATCCTCGGGCGGCTTCTTCACGATGGGCGCGAAAACCGTCCCCGTGAAAAAACCAGTCGTCCTGCAGGGCGGAATCGAATCCCACGAAAACCTCTTCGGCCCGCTGACTTACGTCGGCGCCGAGGACGGCAACAACCTCACCAAGGTGCCGCAGCCGGTGCCGGGCGGGTTGCTCGGGGTCACGGCTCCCACCTGGTGGCCGCTGTTCCTGCAGAACCTGTTCAACGAAACGATCAACAACGGCTTCACCGGGGTCAACGCCACGGTTGAACTCGCCGGACCGCCGTCGACCGTGCACCTCAGCGCCTTCAACCTCGCGTTCGCGACGGGGATCGCGTTGGCCATGCCGGTGAAGGTCCATCTCGAAAACCCGTTCCTAGGGAGCAGCTGCTACATCGGCTCGAACTCGAATCCGATCCAGCTGAACATGACTACCGGCACGACCTCGCCGCCGCCGCCGAACACGCCGATGACCGGTTTCCCCGGCGAACTGGAAGGCAGAGAAGAAGGTCAGATCATCGCCATCAGCAAAAACAAGCTCGTCGACAACTCGTTCGCGACGCCTGGCGCGAACGGGTGCGGGGGACTCTTCTCGTTCCTCGTCGACCCGTTTGTCAACTCGATCGTCGGCGTGCCGTCTCCGGCCGGCACCAACACGGCGGTCCTGGAAGGCACCCAGTACCTGGGCCTCGCCGCTTCGGTTCGCGCCAGCGAACCCTGACGAGACCCTCTCTCAGGCAGAAAGGCGCCCGCTCAGGCGGGCGCCTTTTTCATGGCTCGAAGACCCCGAGAACGCGGGCGCGCCTCGCGCCCCGGCCTAAGAGGCGGGCGCGAGAGATCCGATTCCCCAACGGATCCACACATATAGAGATGCGCGCCTCTCCTCCCCTTGGTTTCCCCCAGAAGCGCTGGCTTCTTGCCGGCTTCTCCTAACCGGAGAGACGGACGCAGGCTAGTCGATTGCGCCGATTGAATCAATCCTCAAAATCAATGAGGACAAATCACGTCAGCGCCGGCTGCGCGCTGGAAAGCGAGCTGAGCACGCGATCGGCGACCGACTCCCCGGTCAGGCCGACCTCGGCGCGCAGCAGGCCCGGCTTGCCGTGGGTGACGTAGCGGTCGGGCAGGCCGACCCGCAGGACCCGCGCCCGCTCCCCGGGCGCCTCGGCGAAGGCGTCCTCGAGGTGCTCGAGCACGGCGGCGCCGAAGCCGCCGGGAAGCACGTTCTCCTCGATCGTCACCACCAGCTCGTGCTCGCGGGCCAGGCTCCCGGCCAGCTCGGCGTCGAGGGGCTTGGCAAAGCGAGCGTCGGCGACGGTCGCCCTCAGTCCGTGCTTGCCGAGGATCTCCGCCGCTTCGCGGGCGACCGTCACCCCGTAGCCGTAGCCGAGCAGCGCCACCCGCTCGCCCTCGGCCAGCACCTCCCCCCTGCCGATCGGGATCGACTCCGGCGCGGAGGGAAGCGCCACCCCCTCGGCCGCGCCGCGCGGATACCGCAGCGCCACCGGCCCCTCGTGGGCGATCGCGGTGTGGAGCATGTGTACCAGCATCGCCTCGTCGCGCGGCGCCATCAGCACCACGTTCGGGATCGGGCGGAAGTAGGAGACGTCGAAGGCGCCGTGGTGGGTCGGGCCGTCGTCGCCGACCAGCCCGGCGCGGTCCATCGCGAAGGTGACGTCGAGGCCCTGGAGGCAGACGTCGTGGACGATCTGGTCGAAGGCGCGCTGGAGGAAGGTCGAGTAGATCGCGCAAACCGGCTTCGCCCCCTGCAAAGCCAGCCCGCAGGCGAGCAGGACCGCGTTCTGCTCGGCGATGCCGACGTCGTAGTACTGCTCCGGCAGCTCGTCGCAGAGCTGCTGCAGGCCGGTCCCCCCCGCCATCGCCGCGGTGATCCCGATCACCCGCTCGTCGGCCTCGGCCTCGGCGACCATCGCCTGCGCGAAGACCTTCGTGTACTGCGGGGGGGAGCCGGCGGCGGGCGGCTTCTCGAGGACCTCGATCCCCTCCGGGGAGTCGGTTTCGGTCACCGGCACCGGCTTGGCGCTCGCCGGCTTGCCGTCGACGATCGAGTGCGGCTTCGCCGCGTGCCACTCCTCCATCGACTCCAGCCCGCCTTCTTCGGCGGGCGCGAAGCCCTTGCCCTTGACGGTGTGGATGTGGACCACGACCGGCCGGCCGGCCGCGAAGGCCTCGCTCAGCGCCCCCCGCAAGGCGCGCACGTCGTGGCCGTCGATCACGCCCATGTAGGCGAGGTCGAGCTCCTCGAAGAAGAGGCCGGGCGCCCAGTAGGCCTTCAGCGCCGACTTGATCTCGGGCCCGAGGCGCTCGATCCGCGCCCCCAGCCCCAGCGGCAGCTTCGTCAGCCGGTCCTCCACGCCCTCGCGGGCGTGCCAGAAGCGGGGGTTGAGGCGGATGCGGTTGAAGTAGCGGGAGAGCGCGCCGACGTTCGGCGAGATCGACATGCCGTTGTCGTTGAGGACGATCACGATCGGCGTCTGCAGCCCCCCGGCGGCGTGGAGGGCCTCGTAGGCGACGCCGCCGGTGAGGGCGCCGTCGCCGATCACCGCGGCGACCCTGCCGTCGGGGCCGATCCCCTTGCGCATCGCCTCCTTCAGCCCGACCGCGTAGCCGATCGAGGTCGAGGCGTGGCCGGCGCCCATGACGTCGTGCTCGGACTCGGCGATCGAGCAGAACGGCGCCAGCCCGTCGTACTGGCGAATCGTCGGCAACCGGTCGCGGCGGCCGGTGAGGATCTTGTGCGGGTAGGACTGGTGGCCGACGTCCCAGAGGATCTTGTCGCGGGGTGAGTCCAGCAGGCTGTGGAGGGCGACGGCGAGCTCGCAGGTCCCGAGGTTGGCGCCGAAGTGGCCGCCGATCTCGCCGATCGTGTCGATGACGTAGGTGCGCATCTCCTGCGCCACCTGCTGCAGCTGCTCGTCGTCGAGGCCGTGCAGGTCCTGCGGGGCGTCGATCCCCGGTAGCAGCGGCTCCTCGATCTGGTCTCTCTCGTCTGCGTCGCCCTGGGTGGGGGGCTTTTCGCTCATTCGTTCCTCGTGAAGACGTAGTCGGCCACGCGCCTCAGGTCCTCGGTTGCGCCGCGCGCGCCGGCCAGCGCCTCGGTCGCCTTGGCGTGGGACTCGGCGGCCAGCTCGCGGGCCCGGTCGAGCCCGAAGAGGCTGACGTAGGTGAGTTTGCCATGTCTCTCGTCGCTTCCATGTGGCTTGCCGAGCCGCTCGTCTGACTCGGTCACGTCGAGGATGTCGTCGACGATCTGGAACAGCACGCCCAGCTCCTCGGCGAAACGGCGATAGGGCATTCTCTCACTTTCGGGCGTGCCCTCGAGCTGGAGGACGACCCCGACGCTGGCGGCGATCAGGCGGCCGGTCTTCAGCGCGTGCAGGGCGCGCAGGCCCTCGGCGTCTGCCGCGCCTTCGATCACGTCGACGTACTGGCCGCCGACCATGCCGTCGACGCCGGTCGCGCCGGCCAGCTCGCGCAGCGCCGCCAGCACCCCCACCGGCTCGCCCGGCTGCTCGCAGAAGAGGCGGACCGCCTCGGCGAAGAGGCCGTCGCCGGCGAGGATCGCCACGTCCTCGCCGAACTTCACGTGGGAGGTCGGCAGGCCGCGGCGCAGCTCGTCGTCGTCCATCGCCGGCAGGTCGTCGTGGATCAGCGAGTAGGTGTGGATCAGCTCGATCGCGCAGGCGACCGGGAGGAAGCGCCGCGGCTCGGCGCCGAGCGCGCGGGCGGTGGCGAGGCAGAGGACGGGCCGCACCCGCTTGCCGCCGGCGAGCAGCGAGTAGCGCATCGCCTCTTCCAGCCCGGCGGTGGATGCGGCGGCGGAGAAACGGAGGTCGCCGAGCGCCTCCTCGACCAGCGCCCGCAGATCGTCTGGGTAGCTCATGCGTTCCGTGGTTCCTTTTGCACGCATATCGTGCACGAGGAACCACGCAATGGGTGGCTCACTCGGCGCTCGCCTGCCGGCGCGCCTCGCGGCTGGCCTCCTCGACCGCCTCGGCGGCGAGGTCGGCGGCCTCGGCGGCGAGCTGGGCGGCGACCTCGTCGCTCGCCTCTTCGCCCTCCAGCTCGGCGGTGATCTGGCGCAGGCGCTCCGAGATCTCGCGCAGGCGGACGTTCACCGGGCCGCCTCCCGCTCGCGCGCGACCGCGCCGAGGATGCCGTTGACGAACTTCGGCGCCTCGGCGCCGCAGTACTCCTTCGCCAGCTCCACGGCCTCGTCGATCGCCACCTCGGCCGGCGTCTCGGTGAATTCCATCTCGTACAGCGCCACCCGCATCACGTTCATGTCCAGCGGCGCGATCCGGTCCACCGTCCACCCCTTCGCGTGCTCGGCGACGATGTCGTCGAGCTCTTCGCGGTGGTTGTCGACCCCCTCGGCCAGCTCCCGCGTCAGCGGCCGCGCGTCGCCCAGCAGCTCCTCGAGCGGGCGCCCGGTCACGTCGCGCTGGTAGTTGGCGAAGACGGCGTCGCGCCGCTGGTCGGACCTGCGCATGGGCTCATTCTGCCAACGCCGGCGGCCGGGCTCAGGCGCGGGAGACGTACTCGCCGCTGCGGGTGTCGACCCGGACGCTGTCGCCCTCCTCGATGAAGAGCGGCACCTGCACGACCACGCCCGACTCCAGCGTCGCCGGCTTGTTGCCGCCGCCGGAGGCGGTGTCGCCCTTGAGGCCGGGGTCGGTCTGGGTGACCTTCATCTCGATCGCGCTCGGGACCTGGACGTCGCTGGGCCGCTCGTCGACGAAGAGGACGTCGACCTCGGCATTCGGCAGCACCCATTTCATCGAGTCGCCGAGCGAGCCGATCGGGATTTCGATCTGGTCGTAGTCGGTCGAATCCATGAAGACCGCCGAATCGCCCGAGTCGTAGAGGTACTGCATCTTTTTCGATTCGGTCCGCACCGGGCGGAACTTCTCCCCCGCCCGGAAGGTTTTGTCGATCACCGAGCCGTCCTCGATCCGGCGCAGTTTCGTCCGCACGAACGCTCCGCCCTTGCCCGGCTTGACGTGCTGGAACTCGATGATCTTCCAGATCTTGCCCTCGATCTCGATGTGGGTCCCGTTCTTGAACTGGTTGGTGCTGATCGTCATCGGCGGCGAATCCTAGAGAGTGGCCTCAGCCGGTGGCGGCGAGGCGGCGGATGGCTTCCTCGGGATCGCGGAAGACCTCGCCGCGGACGAAGCTGCCGTCGGCCACCTCCCAGATCCAGGCGACCGGCATGTCGCGGATGCCGAGCGGGCGGCTGCGCGCGTAGACCCGTCCCCGCACCAGCAACGAGCGGCCGTGGCGCTCCACCACCTTGGGGTCGATCAGCAGCTCGTCCCAGGCGCGGTCGACGTCGAGCAGGTATTCGTGCAGGCCGGCGGGCCCGATGTAGGGAGCGGTGCGGCCGATCTCCTCGGCCGTGCCGACCGGGAAGAATTCCATGCTCTCGTCGCAGATCTCGACGATCTCCTCGGAATCGCGGCGGTTGAAGGCGGCGTAGAGGCGCTCGACCAGCTCACGCTCCGCCTCCGGAGCGGGCGCCACGTCGGCCGAGGCGGGAGCGATGGCGACGATCGCGGCGTCGTCCTCGAGCGTGCCGCCGGTGAACTCGTGCAGCGCCGCCTCGATCTTCTGCGCCGCCAGGGCCGGGCTGCCGACCCCCGCCAGCTCGGCGCGCAGGCGCTCCTCGCCGAAGCGCTCCTCGCCGCCGAGCGCGTCGGTGATGCCGTCGGTGACGACGACCAGTTGCTGCTCGGGGGCGACGGCGGTCCCCTCCAGGCGCCAGGCCTCCTCGGAGAAGGCACCGAGGACCGGCGCCGGCGTGGTCGCCTCGGTCACCGAATCGCCGTCGATCAGCAGCGGCGGCGGGTGGCCGGCGACGGCGAGCCGGACCGGCCGGCTCGGGTCTTCGGAGACGGCTATGGCGGCGACGCTGCAGAGAGCCGCTCCGCGGCGGGCGAGCAGCTCCCGGTTCAACGTCCTCAGCGCCATCACGGGGTCGCCGGTGAGGGCGGCCGCGGTCCGCAGCGTGTAGCGGGCGTGGGCGGTGACGGCCGCCGCCTGGGCGCCGCGGCCGGTGACGTCGCCGATCACCACCATCCAGCCGCCGGCGATCCGGAAGGCGTCGTAGAAGTCGCCGCCGATCTGGTTTTCCGCGCCGGCGGGCCGGTAGGTCGCCGCCACCGACCAGCCCGGGATGTGCGGCAGCGGCGGCGGCAGCAGGCCGCGCTGCAGCGTCTCGGCGATCTCCGCCCGTTCCTGCTCGCTGCGCTCCAGCACCGAGAAGAGGCCGGCGTTGTCGAGGGCGAGGGCGACGCGGCCCGCCAGCACGCTGGCGAAGTGGACGTCGTCGCGGCGCAGGTGGCGACCCGAGTGGCTGACGCCGTAGGTCAGCAGACCGGTCGGCCTGCCGCGCGCCCGCAGTTCCACCGTCACCCCCGAGCGGATGCGCATCTCGCGCAGGAACTCGAAGTCCTCCTCGTCCTCGGCGACGTTGCGCAGGTCCTCCTCGCTGACGTATTCGAAGAAGCGCGGCTCCTGGCGCTCGAAGCTCGCCGCCGTCGCCATCCGCGCCTGCAGCGCGGGGGTGCGGGCGGCCAGCTTGGCCTGGATCTCGGCGGCGTCGGGGCCGCTGACCCGGGTCGCCGCCCGGCGGACGCGTTCGTCCTCGATCACGTCGATCGCGCAAAAGTCGCCCAGCTCGGGGACGATCACGGCGGCGATCGCGTCGAGGGTCTCCTCCAGCGAGCCCCCGCCGTCGGCGACCTTGGCGATGTCGTCGAGGACCTGGAAGCGGCGGTTGACCCGCCGCACCTGCACGACCGAGAGGGCGGTGACGACCGCGGCCACCACCACCAGGACCAAGGCGATGGCGGCGAGGGAGATCATTCCTCCCCGGTGCTCGTAGTCAGGCTCGAGGCGGCACCGCCGCTGAGGACGCGGCGGACGAGGGACGGGAAGAGGATGCGCGAGACGGCGGCGAGCGCGTAGGGGCGCGGCACGTAGCGCTCGGCCTTGCCGCCGGGGCCGACCTCGTGGATCGCCTCGGCCACCCTCTCCGGCTTGGAGACGATCCAGCGGGTGAGGGCCTTCTCGCGCAGCTCGGTGGCGGGGAAGCCCTCGGTGCGGATGAAGCCCGGTAGGACGAGGCCGACGTGGACGCCGTGCGGCTTCTCCTCCGCGTAGAGCGAGTCCGACCAGCCGATCAGGGCGAACTTGCTGGCGCTGTAGGCGCCGGTGCGGGCGCGCGAGACGCGGCCGGCGGTGCTGGCGACGTTGACGATCGCGCTGGGAGCGGAGCTGCGCAGCAGCGGCAGCAGCGCCTCGGTGAGGCGGACGACGGCGTCGAAGTTGAGCTCCATGTGGCGGTGCACGTTGGCGTGGCCGCCCTCGGCGAAGGCGGCGCGCCAGGCCGCACCGGCGTTGTTGACGAGCAGGTGCAGGGCGCCGCCGTGCTCGGCCTCGAGGTGGGCGCGGACGCGCTGCGGCGCCTCCGCGTCGGTGAGGTCGACCGCCAGGCAGGTGGCGCGGCACGGCAGCGAACCGGCCAGCTCGCGCAGCCGTTCCTCGCGGCGGGCGACGAGGACGAGCTCGGTTCCGGGCTCGCGGGCAAACCGGATCGCCGTCGCCCGGCCGATCCCGGCCGAGGCGCCGGTCACCAGCGCCACTCTCCCACTTGCCATGCGCTCACGCTAACCGATGCAGCGCGACTGTAAGGATTCGCGAGATGGAGGGCTCCTCCGAACCCCACCACGCGCGGCTGAGCGCGGTCCGCCGCGAGGGCGAGCGAGTGACGCCGCTGGAGCTCTTCTTCGACCTCGTCTTCGTCCTCGCGATCACCCAGTGCACGGCGCTGATGTCGCACGACCAGAGCTGGTCGGGCCTGGCGCAGGGCCTCCTGATCCTCGGCGTGCTGTGGTGGGCCTGGACCGGCTACGCCTGGCTGACCAGCGTCATCGACCCCGAGGCCGGGGCGGTGCGCGGGGTGATGTTCGTGGCGATGGCGGCGCTGCTGATCGTCTCGATCAGCGTCCAGGAGGCCTTCGGCAACCTCGCCCTCACCTTCGCCCTCGGCATCGGCGTCTTCCGCGCCGCCCACATCGCCCTCTTCATGCTCGCCGGGGCCGGCGACGAGAGCCTGCGCCGCTCGGTGATCGGGCTCGCGGTCAGCACCGCCGTCGGCGTCGGCATCCTCGTCCTCGCCTCGTTCTTCGACGGCCTCGCCCAGGGGGCGCTCTGGGCGCTGGCGATCTTCCTCGACATGGCGGGTCCCTACTTCTTCGGCGCAGAGGGCTGGACGCTGGTTCCGGGCCACTTCGCCGAGCGCCACGGCTTGATCGTCATCATCGCCCTCGGCGAGAGCATCGTCGCGATCGGGGCCGGCGCCTCCGGCGTCCTCGACCTCGGCATCGCCGCCGCCGCCGTCCTCGGCGTCTTCCTCGCCGCCGCCCTCTGGTGGACCTACTTCGACGTCGTCGCCCTGGTCTCGGCCCGGCGCCTCAGCGAAGCCGAGGAGGGACGGGTGCGCAACGAGCTCGCCCGCGACTCCTACTCCTACATCCACCTCCTGATGGTCGCCGGCATCGTCCTGCTGGCCTTCGGGATGAAGGTGACGATCGCCCACCACGGCGACGAGCTTCCCTACGTTCCCGCCTTCGGCCTGCTCGGTGGCCTGGCGATCTACCTGCTCGGGCTGGTCGCCTTCCGCTACCGGCACATCCACACGCTCAACCGACGCCGGCTCGGATTGGCGATCGTGCTGCTCCTGCTGATCCCCGTCGCGACCGCGATCCCGGCGCTGGTATCGGTGGCGCTCGCGAACGTGTTGATCTGGTCGATGATTGCCTACGAGCATCGCGGGTATGGAGCCCGGCGTGAGGAGCTGCGCCGCGAAGCCAGCGCCTCCCACTCGATGACCCCCGGTCAGCCGACGGACGAACGTTCGATTTAGGCATACTGCCCGAACCTTTTGACCACTCCAGTCCTCCTCGACAACCTGCTCCGCGCCGGCGCCCCCTCCGGATACGAGGGACCGGCCGCCGACGTCTGGCGCGAGGCCGCCGGGTTCGCCGAGCTCAGCACGGACGGGATCGGCTCCTCGATCGCCCGCGTCGGCGAGGCTTCGCCGCTGCTGGCGGTGGTCGGCCACATCGACGAGATCGGCCTGATCGTCACCCACATCGACGAGAAGGGCTTCCTCTGGTTCGCCCCCGTCGGCGGCTGGGACCCGCAGATCCTTGTCGGCCAGCGGGTCGAGGTGCGGGGCAAGAACGGGCCCGTCCCCGGCGTCGCGGGGCGCAAGCCGATCCACCTGCTGGAAGCCGACCAGCGCAAAAAGGTCGTCGAGCTGAAGAGCATGCACATCGACGTCGGCGCCGCCGACTACGACGAGGCGGCGGAGCTGGTCCGGGTCGGCGACCCGGTGGTGATCGCCGCCGAGCCGATGCCGGTGGCCGGCGAGCGGCTCGTCTCGCGGGCGATGGACAACCGCCTCGGCGCCTACGTGGCGCTGGAGAGCCTGCGCCGCTGCGCCGAGGGCGATGGGCCGGGCGGCTCCTTCGCCGCCGTCGCCGCGGTCCAGGAGGAGATCGGCCTCTTCGGCGCCCGCACCGCCGCCTTCGAGGTCCGCCCCGACATCGCCGTCGCCGTCGACGTCACCCACGCCACCGACGCGCCGGGGGTCGACGAGAAGGAGATCGGCAGCCACCCGTTCGGCTCCGGCCCGGCGATCGGCCGCGGCTCCACCCTCTCCCCCAAGGTCTTCGAGCTGCTGGTCGAGACCGCCGAGGCGGAGGACATCCCCTACACGATCAGCGCCAGCGGCCGCGGCACCAGCACCGACGCCGACGTCCTCCAGATCTCCCGCTCCGGCATCCCCACCGGCCTCGTCTCGATCCCCCTCCGCTACATGCACTCCCCGGTCGAGATGGTCGACCTGCGCGACGTCGAGGCCGCGGTCAAGCTCCTGGCCGCCTTCGGCTCGCGCCTCAGCAGCGACATCGACCTGAGTCGCTGAGTGACCGAGCGCTGCGGTGCAGGGAGTCGGTCACTCCTCGGGCGAATTCGTCGCGGCCCTTCGGGCGAGCTCCCTCAGATAGTGCCCTCCTATGGAGGGCAGGAATCAGATTGCATGTCGCGCGCTTCGCGGACATTCGCCCAGGGGACGACCGGACCCCTCTCTCGACACGTTGCGTGGTTCCTTTTGCACCGCATAGGTGCATAAGGAACCACGGAACTGCTGGGCGTCTACCAGGGCTCTGTGGTGGAGGAGCCG
>JBQCDH010000056.1:0-42721 GCA_051961435.1 Solirubrobacterales bacterium | reverse complement strand
CGCCGCTCGGCGAGCAGGCCGGCTACGCGCAGGTCGTGTCGAGCGCCGGGAACATCCAGCCGCCCGAAGGCCAGCAGGCGCTGCTGGCGGCCGGGCCGCGCGTGATCGCGGTCGCGCAAGGCCGCACCCGCCCGTTCTTCTACGACTCCGAGCTGGGCGGGACGAACGTGCGTGTCTACGTCGCGCCTTTCGCCGAGGGCCAGGCGCTGCAGGCGGCCCGCTCGCTCGAGGAGACCAACGCGACGATGCGCAAGCTCGCCGCGGTGCTCGCCGGCGTCAGCCTCGCGGGCATCGGGCTGGCCGCGTTGCTCGGCGGCTTCGTCGGTCGCAGCGCGCTGCGCCCGGTCCGCCGGCTGATGCGCGGCACCCGCTACGTCGCGGCCACGCAGGACCTCTCGCGCCGCGTCGAGGCGGTCGGCGACGACGAGCTCGCCGGGCTGGCGCGCAGCTTCAACGCGATGCTCGAGGCACTGGCCGAGTCACGCCGCGCGCAGCGCCAGCTGATCGCCGACGCCTCGCACGAGCTGCGCACGCCGCTGACCAGCGTGCTCGCCAACCTCGAGCTGCTGCAGGCTTCGCTCGGCGGAACCGACCAGGCCGACGACCGGGAGATCGTCGATTCGGCCTTGCGCTCCTCGCGGCGGATGGGGCGTTTGATCAGCGACCTGCTGCTGCTGGCGCGCGCCGACGCGGGCCGGCTGGAGGCGCACCGGCGGGTCGACCTGGCCGAAGTGGCGGGCGACGCCGCCGCCGAGGCGGCACCGCTGATGGGGGCGCGTGAGTTCGCGATCGAGAACGAGCGGCCGCTGCGGGTCGAAGGCAGTCGCGACGAGCTGCACCGGATGGTCCTCAACCTGCTCGACAACGCCATCCGCCACACCCAACCCGACGCCTGCATCGAACTGGCGCTGCGCGAAGACGGCGGCGACGCCGTGGTGGAAGTAGGCGACGACGGCCCCGGCATCCCGGAGTCGATGCGAACCCAGGTCTTCGATCGCTTCGTCCGCGGCCTGGGCCCCGCCGACACCGCCCGCGGCAACGGCACCGGCCTCGGTCTCGCGATCGTCAGCGCCGTCGCCGAGTCCCACGGCGGCCGCGTCGAGGCCACCGAATCGAAGTCCGGAGGCGCCCTCTTCGTCGCCCGCATCCCCCTTGCGGAAACTTATAAATCCGCTGCAAAACCTTTAGAGGCGCTTTAGGCCCCAGTCGTAGATTCCCCCCTGGACGAGACACACTGGCCCGCCGAGGTTCTCCCCAGACACTGCCTCGGCGGGCTTTTCCTTTGCGCGCTTGCGGGGGAGGGTGCCGATGCTCCTCCGCGTGAATTTGTCGCGCCCCTATGTCGGGGCAGCTCCAGAAGATGCTGCTCTCCTATGGAGAGCAAAGCTCAGATTGCATATCGCGCGCTTCGCGGACATCCCCGCGGAGCAGCATCGGCACCCTCCCACCGACGAGCGCCGGAGCTACACCTCGATGATCACCGGCAGGACCATCGGCCGGCGCCGCAGGCGCTGCCAGACGAACTTGCCGATCGCCTCGTGCAGGTCCTCCTCGATCAGGTGGGCCTCGCGGTTGCCGTGTCCGGCGGCGTCCTCGAGCTCGTCTTCGACCAGGTCCTTGAGGTCCTCGACCAGGGCGTCTGCTGCCTCGAGGAAGGCGACGCCGCGGAAGATCACCTCGGGGTCGGCGACGATCGCACCGTCGTCGCTGGAGACGGTGGCGACGACGATGAAGATGCCGTCGGCGGAGATTTCGCGGCGGTCGCGGAGGGCGGCGTCGTCAGGCTCGCCGATGTTGACGCCGTCGACGTAGATGACGCCGGCGTGGATGTCCTCGCCGAAGCGGGCGCCGCCGGCGTCGATCTCCAGCGGCAGCCCGTTGCGGCCGCGGAAGATGCAGGCGGAGTCGATGCCGACCGCTTCGGCCAGCTCGGAGTGCAGCCGCAGCCGCTTGTGGTCGCCGTGCACCGGCATCACGTAACGCGGTTTGGTCAGGTTCAGCATCAGCTTCAGCTCCTCCTGCCAGCCGTGGCCGGAGGCGTGGATGGGCGCGTCCTGGGCGGTGATCACGGTGGCCCCGATCTCGTAGATGCGGTCGATCGTCTCGTTGACGGCGCGCTCGTTTCCGGGCACCGGCGTCGCCGAGAAAACAACCGTGTCGCCGGAGTGCAGCTGCACGTCGCGGTGGTCGTTGTTGGCCATCCGCCGCAGCGCCGAGAGCGGCTCGCCCTGGCTGCCGGTCGAGATCACGACCACTTTCTCGTCGGGAAAGTCCTCGATTTCGCGCGGCTGCACGAAGATCCCGTCGGGCGCCTTCGCCAGCCCGAGGTTGGAGGCGATGTTGAAGTTCTTGCGCATCGACCGCCCGACCAGGGCGACCTTGCGGTCGAGCCTGGCCGCTGCGTCGATCACCTGCTGGACGCGGTGGATGTTGGAGGCGAACGAGGTGACGATGATCCGGCCCTTGCAGCGGGCGAACTGCTGCAGCAGCGCCGGGCCCACCGCCGACTCCGAGGGCGCGACCCCGGGCCGGTCGGCGTTGGTGGAGTCGCCGCAGAGCAGCAGCAACCCTTCCTTGCCGAGCTCGGCGAGGCGCGAGACGTCCGCCGGGCGCCCGTCGACCGGAGTCTGGTCGAACTTGTAGTCGCCGGTCATCAGCACCGACCCCACCTCGGTGCTCAGCAAGACGGCCCGCATGTCGGGGATCGAGTGGGCGAGGTGGATCAGCTCGAGCTGGAACGGGCCGGCTTGGACCTTCTCCCCCGGCGGCAGCTCCTGCAGCGGCGCCGACTCGCCGAGCTTGTGCTCGTCGAGCTTGGAGCGGACCATGCCCACGGTCAGCAAGCCGCCGTAGATCACCGGCGGCATGCCGATCTCTTTGAGGACGTAGGGCAGCGCCCCGACGTGGTCCTCGTGTCCGTGGGTGAGGACGATCGCCTCGATGTCGTCGGCACGGTCGCGCAGGTATGAGAAGTCCGGCAGCACGAGGTCGATCCCGTGCATCTCGGCGGTCGGGAACATCAGCCCGGTGTCGACGACGACGATCCGGCCGCCGTACTCGATCACGGTCATGTTCTTGCCGATCTCGCCGAGGCCGCCCAAAGGCAGCACGCGAAGTTTGCTTGGCACTAGTGGTTACTCACTCTCTTTGTAGGAAGTTCTAACTGGGGACCGCGACGCCGGCGGCATCGAGACCGGCCTTGATGGCGGCCCGCTGCTCCTCGTCGGCGGAAACCAGGGGAAGTCGCAACCGGTCCTCGCAGAGGCCCAGCATCGCCAGGGCCGCCTTCAGCGGGATCGGGTTGGTGGTGACGGAGGTGGCCTCGTAGACCGGGGTGATCTCGGCGTCGATCTCCCGCGCCCGCTCGATCTCGCCGGCCTGCGCCGCATCCCACATCTCCCGCATCCGGTCGCCGACGATGTGCGAGGCGACGCAGATGCCGCCCCCGCCGCCGAACTCGAGCACGCGCAGGAAGGTGTTGTCGTTGCCGGCGAGGACGGTCAGCCCCTCGATCGGGCCCAGCTCGGCGTCGTTGGCCTGCTTGACCGCGACGACGTTGTCGACCTGGCCCAGCTCTGCCAGCAGCTCGGGGTCGGCGTTGACGATCACCCGCGAGGGGATGTTGTACATCACCATCGGCAGCTCGGGGACGGCGGCGGCGACCGCTTCGAAGTGGGCGCGGATCCCGGCCCGGTTGGGCTTGTTGTAGTAGGGGCAGACGACCAGGGAGGCGTCCGCGCCGGCCTCGGCCGCCATCTTCGTCAGCTCGCAGGAGTGGCGGGTGTCGTTGGTGCCGGTGCCGCAGATCAGCAGTGCCTCCTCCCCCACCTCGGCCCGCACCGCCCGCAGCAGCTCGATCTCCTCCCCGTCGGTCAGCGTCGGGCACTCGCCCGTGGTGCCGGCGATCACCAGCCCGTGCGAGCCGTGCTCGAACAGGTGCGCCGCCAGGCGCCGGGCCGCGTCGTGGTCGACCGCCCCGCTCTCGCCGAACGGGGTGGCCATCGCGGTGAGGACTCCCTTGATCTCCTTCATCAGTGCCAGGGTATCCCCTCGGACGGCAGCGCTGCGAGCCGAAAGAGCATCTACAGCAGCTTCTCCAGGCCGACCGTGAAGCGGTCGGGCAGCTCGGCGACCTTGCGGCAGGCCAGTAGCACCCCCGGCATGAAGGAGCGGCGGTCGATCGAGTCGTGGCGCAGCGACAGCGTCTGCCCCACCCCGCCGAAGATCACTTCCTGGTGGGCGACCAGGCCCGGCAGCCGGACCGAGTGGATCGGCTGGTGGACGTTGCCGCCGGCCGCGTCGATCAGCTCCTGGGTGCGCTTCGCCGTGCCCGAGGGCGCGTCGAGCTTCTTGTCGTGGTGGAGCTCGACGATCTCGCACTCGGGCATGTGGCGGGCGATCGTCTGCGAGACCTCCATCAGCAGCACCGCACCGATCGCGAAGTTGGGTGCGACGAAGCAGTTCGCCTGCGAATCCTCGGCCGCCGCGCGAGCGGCGTCGAGGTCGAAGCCGGTGGTGCCGACGACCGCGTGGACGCCCGCCTCGAGGCAGGCACGCACGTTCTCGAGCGCCACGTCGGGGACGGTGAAGTCGACGACGACGTCGGCCTCGCCCAGGACCTCGCTCAGGGAAACGCCCAGCGCCGGATCGGCGCGGGCGGTCAGCTCCAGGTCCTCGGCGCCCTCGACCGCCTCGCAGACCGCCTGCCCCATTTTGCCGGCGGCGCCGGCGACGGCGACGCGCGTCATGCCGCTACCAGGGCCTCGCTGACCGGCGCCAGCGCCTTGCGGAAGCGGTCCTCGTCGGCGCCGACGCAGGCGGCGGAGAGCCGCTCGGCGCCGTAGAGCTCGCGCGCCAGCTCGGTCAGGTCGTCGACCCGGATCGCGTCGACCTTGGCCAGCATCTGGTCGAGGTCTTCGATCGGCAGGCCGAAGAGGGTGGCACGGGAGATCCGCGTCATCCGCGCCGCCGTCGACTCCGAGGAGAGCACGAGCCGGCCCTTGACGCTCTCCTTCGCCCGCGCCAGCTCCTCCTCGGAGACCGGCTCGGAGCGCAGCCGCGCCATCTCGGCGCCGATGATCGCGCAGGCCTCCTCGACGTTGTCCTCGCGGGTGCCGACGTAGGTGGCGACTAGCCCTTGGTCGGTGAACTGCTCGTTGTAGGAGCCGACCGAGTAGGCGAGCCCGCGCTTCTCGCGCACCTCGCGGAAGAGGCGCGAGGAGGTGGAGCCGCCGAAGATCGCGTCGAGGACCGCCAGCGGGAAGCGGCGCTCGTCCTCGCGCCGCAGCCCCGGCGCGCCGAAGCAGATGTGGTACTGCTCGGTCTCCTTGCTGAGGAAGCAGAGCCGGGAGCCGCCGTCGAGCTCCGCCTCCGTCGCTGCCCCGTTCAGCTCCGCCGGCGGGCGCACGAGCCGCTCGGCCAGCTCGGCGATGCGCTCGTGGTCGAGGTGCCCGGCGGCGCCGACGACGATCGCCGGTCCCGCGTAGTGGGCCTGGTGGTAGGCCTCGATGTCGGGGATCGGGATCGAGGCGATCACCTCGGCCTCGCCGAGCACCCGCCGGCCCAGCGGGTGCGACCCGAAGACGGCCTCGGCGAGGACGTCGTGGACCCGGTCCTGCGGCTCGTCGTCGTACATCGCGATCTCCTCCAGCACCACCTGGCGCTCGGAGTCGATGTCGGGGTAGGTCGGCGCCAGCAGCATTTCCGCCAGCAGGTCGAAGACCTCCTCGGTGTGCTCGTCGAGGAAGCGCGCGTGCAGGTGCGTCGTCTCCTTGCCGGTGGCGGCGTTGACCGAGGCGCCGAGCCCGTCGAAGCGCTCCGAGATCTCGATCGCCGAGTAGCGGGCGGTCCCCTTGAACAGCAGGTGCTCGAGGAAGTGCGAGACCCCGGCCTGCGCCGGGGTCTCGTTCCTGGAGCCGGTCCGAACCCAGAGCCCGAGCGCGACGGACCGGACCGAGGGAACCTCCTCGGTCACGACCCGGACGCCCGAGCCGAGCTCGGTGAGCTTCGCGCCGCCCAAGCTAGCCGCGCCGCTCGCGTTCACGCCCGCGACCCCGGTCACGGCCGCCGCGACCGCCGCGATCGCCGCCGTTGCGCCGGCCGCCGTCGCCGGAGCCGACCGCGGCCAGTTCCTCCGGCGATTTGCCGGCGATCGAGGGATCGTCGGTGAGGCGCAGGCCGATCCGGCCGCGCTCCTTGTCGACCTCGACCACGGTGACGTCGATCTCTTCGCCGGCTTTGAGGACGTCGTCGACGGAGTCGACCCGCTCGCCCGGCTTCACGTTGGAGATGTGAAGCAGGCCGTCGGTGCCCTTGACCAGCTCGACGAAGGCGCCGAAGGTGGTGGTCTTCACGACCTTGGCGCTGTCGTAGCGGTCGCCGATCTCGGCCTCCTTGGTCATCGACTCGATCCTGCTGACGGCGCCGTCGACCAGTTCCCCGGTCGGCGCGTAGATCCGCACCGTGCCGTCGTCCTCGACGTCGATCTCGGCCTCGAACTCCTCGCAGAGGGCGCGGATCGTTTCCCCGCCTTTGCCGATGACCGCGCCGATCTTCTCCGGGTCGATCTTGATCGACTCGATCGCCGGCGCGTGCGGGGAGAGCTTCTCCCGCGGCCCGTCGATCGCCTCGGCCATCTTGCCGAGGATGAACTGGCGGCCCTTGTTGGCCTGCTCCAGCGCGTCCCGCAGGATGTCGAAGGTGACGCCGGTGATCTTGATGTCCATCTGCAGGGCGGTGATGCCCTCGGCGGTGCCGGCGACCTTGAAGTCCATGTCGCCGAGGTGGTCCTCGACGCCGGCGATGTCGGTGAGGACGATGTAGTCGTCGCCCTCCTTGATCAGGCCCATCGCCACGCCGGCGACGGGAGCGCTGACCGGGACGCCCGCGGCCTGCAGCGCCATCGAGGAGGCGCAGACCGACCCCATCGAGGAGGAGCCGTTGGACTCGAGCGTCTCGGAGACGACCCGGATCACGTACGGGAAGGACTCTTCGTCCGGGATCGTCGCCGCCAGGGCGCGCTCGGCGAGGGCGCCGTGGCCGATGTCGCGGCGCTTCGGGCCGCGCATGAAGCCGGCCTCCCCGACCGAGAAGGGCGGGAAGTTGTAGTGGTGCCAGAACCGTTTCGTGGTCTGCAGGCCGAGCGTGTCGATCCGCATGTCCATCCGGGTCGTGCCCAGCGCCACGTTGGAGAGGATCTGGGTCTCGCCGCGGGTGAACAGCGCCGAGCCGTGCACGCGCGGGGAGATGTCGACCTCGGTCTCGATCGGCCGGATCTCGTCCTGGGCGCGACCGTCGGGGCGTTTCTTTTCGACCGCGATCGCCTTGCGGATCGTGTCCTTCTCGATCGAGTCGATCGCCGCCTTGACCTCGGCGACGCGGTCCTCGTCGACCTCGCCCTCCTCGTGGGCGGCGGCGTAGTGGCCGACGACCTCGTCCTTGACTTTGTCGATCGCCTCGTAGCGCTCGAGCTTGCCCTCGGTGGCGATCGCGTCGACCAGAGCCTGGCCGTGGGAGGAGCGGATCTCGGCGAGCAGGCCCTCGTCGATCTGCGGCGGCTCGATCTCGAGCTTCTCCTTGCCGGCCTGCCGCTGCAGCTCCTCCATCGCGGCGACCAGCTTTTTGATCTCCGAGTGGGCGATGTCGAGGGCGTCGAGGATCTCGGCCTCGGTGACGCCGGTGGCGCCGGCCTCGACCATCAGGATCGCGTCGTCGGTGCCGGCGACGATCAGGTCGAGTTCGAGCTCCTCGTGGCGCTCCTCCTCGGGGTTGACGACGAAGTCGCCCTCGAGCTTGCCGATGCGCACGGCGCCGACGTGCTTCTCGACCGGGACCGGCGAGATCGCCAGCGCCGCCGAGGCGCCGTTCATCGCCAGCACGTCATAGGGATGCACCTGGTCGACCGACATCGGGATCGCGACCAGCTGGGTCTCGTAGTGCCAGCCCTTGGGGAAGAGCGGGCGGATCGGGCGGTCGATCATGCGCGCGGTCAGCGTCGCCTTTTCGCCCGAGCGTCCCTCGCGACGGAAGAACGAGCCCGGGATCTTGCCCGCGGCGTACATCCGCTCCTCGACGTCGACGGTGAGGGGAAGGAAGTCCACGTCGCGAAGGTTGCCGACGGTGGCGGTGCAGAGGACCATCGTGTCGCCCTGGCGGACGACCACGGCGCCGCTCGCCTGCTTCGCGAGTTTCCCGGTCTCGAAGGAGATCTGGCCATCGCCGACATCCGCCGAGACGCGGGTAACGTCAAACATGCTCATTTAGTTGTTACCTCCGGCCGCCCGGATGGCGGCCCATTCGCATTCAGAACTCTCGTTCTCTAACTGATTGAAGGGTACAGGCATCGAAAAGCGCTGGAGTGCCCGCTACTCCGGCGCGGATCCCGGACTCGAAATCGCGGCGGACCCGCGCCTGGGTCCCGACCGCGCGGCGATCCGCCTCGAAGCGCTCCAGATCGAGGCCCAGCTCCTCCGCGCGCCGCCACAGATGCGGGTCGTCGACGTGGCCGCGGTCGGCGTAGAGCGAGTCGACCATCTCGAAGAAGCGTCCCTGGTGGCCGGCCGCCTCGGCGGCGGCGTGCAGGGCCGGCGAGCGCGGGTGCTTGCTGGCGACCGGGAAGTGGCGGAAGACGAGCCGGCCGGGGCGCTCGCGCAGCTCCCGCCACTCGCCGGCGCAGTGCGGACAGCCGAGGTCGGCGTAGACGATCAGCCCCTCCTCCCCCTCGCCGGCGACGTGGTCGTCCGGCCCGGCGGGCGGGACGGGGGCGCTGCCGAGGTCGGCCACGCCCCTAGGCGAGGGCGTCGAAGATGACGTTGGCGCCGGGGAACTCGCCGGGGCTGGGCGATTCGTAGGTCCAGGCGACCTTGCCCTCCTCGTCGACGAGGACGAGCGTGCGGTTGGCGAAACCGGCCGGTTCGAAGTAGGAGCCGTAGGCGCGCGCCACCTCGCCCTTCGGCTCGAAGTCGGAGAGCAGGGTCGTGTCGATCCCCAGCTTCTCCTGGAAGGCCTTGTGGGCGTAGGAGCTGTCGACGCTGATCCCGACCAGCTCGACCCCCTTCTCGGCGATCTCCGGCTTGACCTCCTGGTAGATCGAGAGCTGGTCGGAGCAGACCGGGCTGAAATCCCCCGGGTAGAAGACCAGCATCACTTTGCGGCCACGGTAGTCGGAGAGCGAGACCTTTTCGCCGTCCTGGTCGCGCAGGGTGAAGTCGGGGGCCTGGTCCCCGACCGCGATCATCGGCGCAGACCGAGCTCTTTGACCAAGGCGCGGTAGCGCTCGAGGTCCGACTTTTCGAGGTAGCGCAACATCCGGCGCCGTTTGCCGACCAGCATCAGCAGACCGCGGCGCGAGTGGTGATCCTTCGCGTGGGCACGCAGGTGCTCGGTGAGTTCGTTGATCCGCTCGGTAAGCAGCGCGATCTGGACCTCGGCGGAGCCGGTGTCCTTCTCGCCGCGGCCGTACTTGCCGATCAGCTCGCTCTTTCTCTCTTTGGTCAGGCTCATCTCGTAAAAACGCCGCGCACACGGGCGCGACGACGCTGCAAGCTAGCACAGAGGCGGCCTAGCGAGTGAACCCGGCGCAGACGCGTTTGGCGTCCTCGACGTCGCGGTGCATCTGCTCGATCAGCTCCTCGGCGCCGGGGAACCAGCGCTCGCCGCGGAGGCGCTCGACGAAGGCGACGCGGAGGGTCTTGCCGTAGAGGTCCTCCTCATGGTCGATCAGGTAGGTCTCGATGAGGACGCCGCGGCCGCTCTCGAAGGTCGGGCGGATGCCGACGTTGACGGCGGCCGGGACGCCGTTGGCGAAGGCGGCGTAGACGCCGTGGCCGGGGATCGCGAGGCGGTCGTCGGGGACGAGGTTGGCGGTCGGGAAGCCGAGCTCCCGCCCGCGCTGGTCCCCGTGGACCACCGTCCCCTCGACCATGAACGGCGCGCCGAGGCAGCGGCGGGCGGCCTCCATCTCGCCGGCCGCGACCAGTGCCCGGATCCGGGTCGAGGAGACCGTTTCGCCGTCGACCTCGACCAGCGGCACCACCCGGGTCTCGAACTCGGGGCGCGCCTCCAGCATCGCCGGGTCGCCTTTGGCTTTGGCGCCGAAGCGGAAGTTCTCGCCGACCGAGACCCGCTTGGCGTCTAGCTTCTCCAGCAACACGCGCTCGACGAAGTCCTCGGCGCTGCGGGTGGAGAACTCCTTGTCGAAGGGGATGACGACGAGCTCCTCGACCCCCAGCCCCTCGATCACGTCGCGCTTGACCCCGAACGGCATGATCAGCTTCGGCGTCGCCGCCGGGTGCAAGACTTCGAGCGGGTGCGGGTCGAAGGTGAGCACCGTGTCGGCGCCCTCGATCACCGCCTGGTGACCGAGGTGGACGCCGTCGAAGGTGCCGATCGCGACGTCGCGCGGTCGCGGCTCGGCGTCGGGAAGCGAGGTGACCTTGATGCTCACCGCAGCGCCTCCGCCACCGCCGGGACCAGCTCCGCGACCCGCTCGGCCGGGATCTCTTCGCCGGAATCCTCGACCCGGAAGGGGCCGACGGCGGTGCGGCGCAGCTCGGCGCAGTAGGCGTCCCCGAGCGTCTCCACCAGGGTGCGGACGTAGGTGCCGGCGGAGCATTCGACCTCGTAGTGGGCGAGCTCCCCCTCGCTGGAGAGAAGCTGGGCGCGGTGCACCTGGACGTCTCGCTGCGGGGTCTCCACCGTCTCGCCGCGATGGGCCTTCTTGTAGAGCCGCTCGCCGCCGACGCGGACGGCCGAGGTCATCGGCACTCGCTGGCGCACGGTGCCGGTCGGCAGCTCCAGTGACTCCGGGATGCGGCCGGTCTCGGTCAGCTCGCCGTCGGGATCGCCGGTGCTGGAGCGCCAACCCAATCTGGCGGTGGCGAGGTAGGTCTTCGGCAGCCCGACGAGGAAGCGCTGCAGGCGGGTGGCACGGCCGAGCAGGATCAGCAGCAGGCCGGTCGCGAAGGGGTCGAGCGTCCCCGCGTGCCCCGCTTTGACGCCGCGCTCGCGCCGCACTTTCGCGACCACGTCATGGGAGGTGACGCCGGGCGGCTTGTCGTAGAGCAGCACGCTGCCGGGATTATCCGCCATGCTCAGGCGTCGAGCTGACCCGAAACCTCGCCGACGAGGAACTCCACCACCTGCTCGAAGTCGAGGTCGGTCGAGAAGCCGGCGGCGCGTTTGTGCCCCCCTCCCCCGTGGCGGCGGGCGATCGCCGAGACGTCGACGTCGCCGGCGCTGGAGCGGAGGCTGACCTTGCGGGCGGCGCGGCCGCGGTTGCCGAGGTCGCGGATCACCGCGGCGACCTTGACCCCCTCGATCGAGCGCAGGTGGTCGATCAGCCCCTCGGTCATCTCCTCGCCGGCGCCGGTCGCCTCGTAGTCGGCCATCGTGATGTAGCTGATCGCGAGGCGGCCGTCGCAGTAGCTGGAGATCCCGTCGAGCGCGCGGGAGACCAGGCGCAGCTTCTCCAGCGGCACGTGCTCGTAGAGGCGGCGGTAGGTGTCGTCGACGTCGACCCCGGCCTCGATCAGGTCGGCGGCGACCCGGTGCGTATGGGCGTTGGTGTTCTCGTACATGAACTTGCCCGTGTCGGTGATCAGCCCCACGTATAGCGCCGAGGCGATCTCGGGCGTGATCTCGGCGCCGAGCAACAGCGCCAAGTCGTAGACGATCTCGGCGGTGCAGGAGGCGCCGACCTCGACCAGGTTGATGTCGCCGAAGCAGGTGTTGTCGTGGTGATGGTCGATGTTGATGACGTCGTTGCCGCCCGAGGTCAACCACTCGACCGGCATCCGGTCGATGTTGCCGCAGTCGAGGAAGACCACGGTGCGGTCGGCCATGTCGGCAGGGGCCTCGTGGAAGACCTCTTCCAGCGGCAGGAAGCGGTACTCGACCGGCAGCGGGAACTCCTTCGCCGCCATGAACATCACCGAGTCCTTGCCGAGCTGGGTGAGGACTTTGTGCATGCCCAGGAGCGAGCCGAGGGCGTCGCCGTCGGGGCCCTCGTGGGCGGTCAGGAGGAAGCGGTCGCGGGCCTGCAGCTCGGCGCCGACGCGCTCGAGGTCGGAGGTGGCGAGATCGGGCAGGGAGCTCATTCGTCTTCCTCCTCCAACAGTTCGGAGATCCGTACGCCTTGCTCGATCGTCTCGTCGTAATGGAAGGTCAACGTCGGGGTCCTCTTCATCCGCGTCTCGGCGGCGATCCGCGACTGGATCACGCCGTGCGAGGAGCGTAGCCCGCTCAGCGTCGCCTCCCGCTCCTCCTCACCGCCCAGCACGCTGACGTACACCTTGGCGGTGCGCAGGTCAGGGCTGGTCTCTACCGAAGTCACGGTCACGAAGCCGATCCGGGGGTCGCTCAGGTCGTCCGCGATCGCGGCGCCCACGACCTCGCGAAGCACCTCGTTGATGCGCCGCATGCGAGCCCCGGCCATCTTAGGCCTCCCCTCCTCACTCGAGGGTCTGCTCGACCTGTTTGGTCTGGAAGAACTCGAGCACGTCGTCCTCCTTCACGTCGGCGTAGCCGTCGAGGACGATCCCGCACTCCTGGCCCTCCTCGACTTCCTGGACGTCGTCTTTGAAACGCCGCAGGGAGCCGAGCTTTCCGTCCCAGATCACGGTCCCCTCGCGGATCAGGCGGACGCTGGCGCCGCGCACGGCCTTGCCCTCGGCGACGATGCAGCCGGCGATGCGGCCGACTTTGGAGGCTTTGAAGGTCTGTTTGACGAGCGCCTCGCCGATCGTCTCCTCGACCTCGACCGCCTCCAGCAGCCCCTCCATCGCGTTGCGCAGGTCTTCGGTGATTTTGTAGATGACCGAGTAGGTGCGGACGTCGACGCCCTCGCGCTCGGCCGCCCGTTTCGCGTCGAGCAGGGGCCGCACGTTGAAGCCGATGATGATCGCGTCGGAGGCCGAGGCGAGCATCACGTCGGACTCGTTGATCCCGCCCGTCTGGGAGTGGATGATGTTGATCGCGACCCGCTCCTGCGGCACTTTCGCGAGCTCGTCCTGCAGCGCCTCCAGCGAGCCGGCGACGTCCGCCTTGAGGACGATGTTGAGCTCCTTGATCTCGCCCTCCTGGGCGCGGGCGAAGACCTCGTCGAGGCTGACCTTGCGGCCCTGGCGACGCGCCAGCGCCTCGGCCTTGAGCCGGTTGGCGCGCTCCTGGGCGAGCTGGCGGGCGCGGCGGTCGTTCTCGACCGTCTGCACGAACTCGCCGGCGTCGGCGACGCCGTCGAAGCCGAGCACCTCGACCGGCATCCCCGGCACCGCCTCCGCGACTGCTTTCCCGGTGAAGTCCTGCATCGCGCGGACGCGCCCCCACTGCGGGCCGGCGACCAGCGAGTCGCCGACGCGGAGGGTGCCCCGCTCGACCAGGACGGTGACGACGGGGCCGCGGCCGGGGTCGAGCTGGGACTCGATCACGTGGCCCGAGGCGGGTGCGTCCGGGTTGGCCGAGAGCTCCTCGAGCTCGGTGACGAGGAGAATCATGTCGAGCAGGTTGTCGAGGCCCTCCTTCGTCTTCGCCGAGACCTCGCAGAAGACCGTGTCGCCGCCCCATTCCTCGGGGCTGAGCCCTTCCGAGGCGAGCTCGGATTTGACTTTTTCCGGGTTGGCGCCCTCTTTGTCGATCTTGTTGACGGCGATCAGCATCGGCACGTCGGCGGCGCGGGCGTGGTCGATCGCCTCTTTGGTCTGCGGCATGACGCCGTCGTCGGCGGCGACGACCACGACCACCACGTCGGTGACTTTGGCGCCGCGGGCGCGCATCGCGGTGAAGGCGGCGTGGCCCGGCGTGTCGAGGAAGGTGATCGTCTTGGAGTCGTGGTGGACCTGGTAGGCGCCGATGTGCTGGGTGATCCCGCCGGCCTCGCCCGCGGCGACCTCGGTCTCGCGGATCGCGTCCAGCAGCGAGGTCTTGCCGTGATCGACGTGGCCCATGATCGTCACCACCGGCGGCCGTTCGACCAGGTCCTCGTCGGCGTCGGAGAACTGCGGCTCCTCGGGCTCCTCGTCGGCGGCGTGGACGATCTCGATCTTGCGGTCGTACTCGTCGGCGATCGCCTGGACCGAGTCGTCGGTGAGCGTCTGGGTGAGCGTCGCCATCTCGCCCATCATCATCAGTTTTTTGATCACCTCGGCGGGGGCGAGCCCGAGCGACTCGGCGACCTCGCGCACGGTGGCGCCGGAGTTGACTTTGGTCGCCTCCGGCTCGGCGGGCGCCTCCGGTTTCGCCGGCGGCTCCTCCAGCAGCGGGCGGCGCCGGCGCCCGCCACGGCGGCGCGGCGGCCGCTGCGGCGGCGGCCCGCCCGGTTGCTCGCGACGGGAGGCCTGCGAGTCGATCACGACGCGGCGTTTTTTCGAGGCGGCGCCACCGCCGCCTCCGCCCTGCGCCTGGCCGGCGGGGCGCACCGGTTTGGTCGAGGCCTGGCGCCCCTGCGCCGCCGCGGGTTTCGCGGCCTGCGGAGCCGGCTTCGCGGCTTCGGAGGCGGGCGGCGCTTTTGCTGCCGCCGGAGCTGCCTGCTCGGCTTTCGGTTTCGCCTCCGGAGCCTTTTTCGTCGCCTCGGCGCCCCCGTTGCCCTTGGCGGCGGAGATCGCCTTCAGCGCGTCGGCCTCCTCGACGCTGGAGGCCGCCGCTTTCGCGTCGACCCCGGCGGCCTTGAGCGCGGCCAGCAGCTCCTTCGAGCTGACGCCCTGGGCTTTCGCGATCTCGTGAACCCGTTTCTTGGCCACTAAGCCTGCTCCGCCTCCTCGGCCACCGGGTCAGCCGCTTCGGGGTCGTCGTCGAGCGTCTCCCCCTCGACCTCCTCGGCTTCCCGAGCCTCCTCGGCGATGTCCTCTTCGATCGCGGCCTCGGCGGCTTGTCCCTCATCGGCGACAGGACCCGCCGGAGAGGCGGTCTCGTCAGGCTCGACGAAGTTCTCTTCCGCCCGCGTAACGATCTCGTCGACCTGACCCTGGTCGGCGTCAGGATCGGCAAGGATCGCCACCTCCGCTTCGGAAAGGTCGCCGAGGACCGCGACCTGGCTCGTCTCGAAGCGCGAGAGCGCCTGGTGCTGCGGCAGGCCGCAGTAGGTCGAGCCCGGGATCGCCGCGTTCGGGCAGCGGCGACCGGTCGTCATCACCGCCAGGCAGCGGCCGTCGAAGGTTTCCTCGCCCTCGATCTCGATCTCCTGTTCTTCGGAGGCGAACTCGGTCTCGGACTTGATGTCGACGCGCCAGCCGGTCAGGCGGGCGGCGAGGCGGGCGTTCTGGCCGTCGCGGCCGATCGCCAGCGAGAGCTGGTCGTCGGGCACGATCACGGTCGCCTGGCGCTCGTCGTCGTCGACGATCACCTCGCGCACCCGCGCCGGCGAGAGGGCTTTGGCGACGAAGCGGGCGGGCTCCTCGTTGTAGGGGATGATGTCGATCTTCTCGCCCCGCAGCTCGGAGACGACCATCCGCACCCGCGAGCCGCGCGGTCCGACGCAGGCGCCGACCGGATCCACCCCGTCGGCGTGGGAGACGACGGCGATCTTGGAGCGGTAGCCGGGCTCGCGGGCGACGCCGGTGATCTCGACCAGCTTGTCGGCGATCTCGGGCACCTCGAGCTCGAAGAGGCTTTTGATCAGCTCGGGACTGCGCCGCGAGACGACGATCGCCGGCCCTTTGGTCGAGTCCGAGACGTCGGTGATCACGGCCTTGACCCGCATCCCGTGGTCGTAGCGCTCGTTGTAGACCTGCTCGGATTTCGGCAGCAGCGCCTCGACCCGCTCGCGCAGCTGCACCAGCGTGTAGCGCTTGTCGGACTGCTGGATGATCCCGGTGATCAGCTCGCCTACCCGGTCCTGGTACTCGTCGTACATCATCTGCCGCTCGGCCTCGCGGATCCGCTGCAGGATCACCTGCTTGGCGGTCTGCGCGGCGATCCGGCCGAAGTCGTCGGGGGTGACGTCGCGGGTGGTGATCTGGTCCTCGTAGGGGGCGATCATCTCCGGGTCGAGCTCGGGCTCCTCCGGCTCTTTCATCTCGCCGGTCTCGGGATCGATCTCCGGCTCCTCCTGCTGCTCGGCCGCTTCGGCCAGCAGCTTCTCCTCCAGCTCGGGCGGCAGGATCAGCTCGAAGACGCGGAAGTCGCCGGTTTCGTGGTCGAGGTCGACGCGGGCGTATTTGGCCGCCCCCGGAGTCTTCTTGTAGGCCGAGAGGAGGGCGTCCTCGAGGGCGTCCATCAGCTTGTCGGCTGAGATGCCCTTCTCTTGCTCGAGCGCTTTGACTGCGTCGACGATCTCTTTGCTCACTGAGGGGACTCCTTGCTCTCGGATGCGGTGGCGGTGCGGTCGCGGTACTTGGGGCCGGGCGAGGAAACCTCGAGCGAGTAATCGACCAGCAGGTGCTTCAGATGGTGCGTGACTCTTTCGCAAAGGGCGAGGTCGACGCCGTCCGGATAGTCGATGAAGAGTCGCAGCGCGTCGTTCCGCGGTTGCTCGAGGGCGACCAGGTCGATGCCCGCGTCCAGATCGGACAGCTGCTGCTGGATGTCTTGCTCGAGGTTGGTCATGCCTGGGGTGTGGGCGTAAAAAAAGTGGGCCAGGCCCACTTCTCGACACGCATAGGGGACGGAAAAGCTTGAACCCAGTATAGCCCGCTCAGCCGCGAGGCTGGCTAAGTTTCTCCCGCAAGCGGTCGACTTCGCCCAGGATCGCCTCGGCGACCTCGTCCTTGGAGGCGATCGGAACCTCGGTCTCGCCGTCGGGCCGGATCAGCGTCACCGCGTTGCGCTCGCTCTCGAAACCGATCTCCGGGTCGGAGACGTCGTTGAGGACGATCATGTCGGCGCCCTTGCGCTGCAGCTTGCCGCGGGCGCGCTCGACCGCGTCTCCGCCGTGCTCGGCGGCGAAGCCGACCACCGTCTGCCCCGCGGCGCGCCTCGCCGCCAGCGAGGCGAGGATGTCCTCGGTCGGCTCCAGCGAGAGCTCCAGCGAGCCGGAGCGCCGCAGCTTGCCGCTCGCTACCTCGGCGGCGCGGAAGTCGGCGGGCGCCGCCGCCATCAGCAAGACATGGGTGGCGCTGAACTCCGCCCCGGCGGCGGCGGCGAGCTCGGCCGCGGTCTCGACGTCGATTCGCCGCACCCCGGCCGGTGCCGGCAGCGCCACGTTGGCGGCGATCAGCGTCACCTCCGCCCCGCGCTTCGCCGCGGCGCCGGCGAGCGCGATCCCCATCCTCCCGCTGGAGCGGTTGCCGACGAAGCGGACGGGGTCGATCGGCTCACGGGTGCCGCCGGCGGTGACCAGAACCCGCAGCCCGTCCCAGGGGCGGCTGCCGGCCGGCAGCGCGGCCTCGACGCGGGCCAGCAGCTGCTCGGGGTCGGGCAGCCGCCCGCGCCCGTGCTCGCCCCGCGAGGCGAGCCTGCCCTCCTCGGGCTCGATCACCTCCACCCCGCGCTCGCGCAGCGCCGCCAGGTTCGCCTGCGTCGCCGCGTCCGCGTACATGCGGTCGTTCATCGCCGGCGCCACCAGCCGCGGCGCCGTGCAGGCGAGGAAGGAGGTGGTCAGCATCGAGTCCGCCATCCCGCTCGCCAGCTTGGCGACGGTGTTGGCCGAGGCCGGGGCGATCAGGTAGGCGTCGCAGCGGCCGGCCAGCTCCAGGTGGCCGATCGGGTCGTGGGTGGCGGCGGCTTCGCCCGGGAAGGCGCCCCGCATCGGATCGCGCTCGAACTCGGAGGTCAGCACCGGGGCGCCGACGATCCCCTCGAAGGAGGCGGCGCCGACGAACCGGGTCGCGGTCTCGGTCATCAGCACCCGCACGCCGTGACCGGCGAGCGTTGCCAACCGCGCCAGCTCGAGCGACTTGTAAGCGGCGATGCCGCCGCTGACGCCTAGGAGTAGCCGGGCCATGCCCCCGTTTTAGACGACGCCGGGCTCGGACGCGGGCGCAGCTCTAGCTGCGGTACTCGTATTTCAGCTTGCCCTGGGCGAGCTCTTCGAGCGACATCGAGAGGTAGTTCCTCTCGCCCTGGGTATCGACCATCGGCGGTGGGTACTCGCCGAAGCCGCCCTCTCCGAGGTTGTGGAAGTAGCTGTTGATCTGGCGAGCGCGCTTGGCCGCGACGACGACTGCGGCATAGTGGGAATCGGCGTGCTCGAGGAGCTTGTCTACGCGTGGTTTGATCATCGGGCCGAGCAGTCTAGAGGATCGGCAAGTCATGGTTCCTTTGTCCGCCTATGCAGGACGAAGGAACCACGCAACTAGTCGAGGCCGAGCTCGCGGCGGACGATCCCGACCAGCTCCTCGGCGGCGCGCTCGAGGTCGTCGTTGACGACCCGGTAGGCGAACTCGTCCTGGGCGGCCATCTCCTGGGTCGCGACTTCGAGCCTGGCGTCGATCGCCGCGGCTGAGTCGGTGCCGCGGCCGTGCAGGCGTCTCCGCAGGACCGCGGGATCGGGCGGGGCGATGAAGACCTGGACCGACTCCCGCATCGCCGCCCGCACCTGGCGCGCGCCCTGCACCTCGATCTCCAGCACCACCGAGTGGCCGGCGGAAAGGCGCCGCTCGACCTCGCTGCGCAGGGTCCCGTAGAGGTTGCCGCTGTAGGTGGCGAACTCGAGGAAGTCTTCGGCGGCGACCCGCTCGTCGAACTGCTCGGGTGTGAGGAAGTGGTAGTCGCGGCCGTCCACCTCCCCCTCCCGCGGCGCCCGCGTGGTCGCCGAGACCGAAAGCTCGAGGTTCGGGACCCGTGCCAGCAGCTCCTTGATCAGGGTTCCCTTGCCCACCCCCGAGGGCCCGGTGATGACGAAGACTTTGGCCATGCGGGCGGGGATCATGACCGCCGCGGCGGTCGGCTTAGCGGCGCAGGTAGGAGATCAGCTCGGTGCGCTGGCGCTCGGAGAGGCCCCCGATCGTCTTCGACGGCGAGATCCGGCACTGGTTGAGGATGCGGTTGGTCTTGACGCGGCCGTACTTCGGCACGGCGAGGAGCATGTCGAAGACCTTCGCGGTGAGGACGTACTCCGGCGGGTCGAGCAGGATGGTCTGGATGCTCGCCCGATTCGCCTTCAGGTCCTTCTTCAGTTTCGCCCGGGCGGTGCGGATGTCGTTTGCCCGCTTGAGGGCCTCCATGCGCTGATCCAGCGAGCGTTCCGGGGCCGCGAGCGAGGATTTGACCGGGGGGGCGGGCATGTGGGCGGCGAGTATAGCCGCGGTTCGCGGGCCTGCAAGGCAAGAAGGGCGATTTACCCAGAAATTCACCTCGACCTCTACTCGAGGTCTAGCGGCTAGACGGGCAAAGCGCTCCCCGACAACCCGGTTTCCAGCTCTTTTGCAATCCGCGAACCGGCCCGGGGGTCCCGAAAATTCTCCGTACCGATGGCCACCAGGGTCGCTCCGGCGCTGAGGAACTCGGCCGCATCGGCTCCGTCGCAGATCCCCCCCATGCCGATCGTCGGCAGCTCGCATGCTCCCTTCACCGCCCGAACCTGCTGCAGCGCGATCGGCCGCACCGCCGGCCCGGAGAGACCGCCGTGGCCGGCGGCCAGCGCCGGCTCCCCCGTCACGGGATCGATCGCGCTCCCCTTCAGCGTGTTGATCAGCGAGACCGCGTCGGCTCCGCCCGCTTCGGCGGCGACGGCGACCGACCCCGGATCCGCCACGTTCGGCGTCAGCTTCACGATCAGCGGCTTCGGCGTCAGCGGGCGCAGCGTTTCCAAGAGCGCCTCCGTCTCGGCCGGGTTCTCGCCGACGATCAAGCCGGAGTGGACGTTGGGGCAGGACACGTTGAGCTCGATCGCCGCGACCTCGTCGCGATCCCCCACCGCTTGCACCAGCCGACCGAACTCCTCGCGGTTGGTCGCCATCACCGAGACGATCAGCGGCACCGGCAGCTCCGCCAGCTGCGGCAGGTCCTCCGCCAGGAACCCTTCCAGGCCCTTGTTCGGCAGCCCGATCGAGTTGAGCATCCCCGCCGGCGTCTCCCAGATCCGCCGTGGCGCATTGCCGGCCCGGGCCTCAGGCGTGATCGTCTTCGAGACGAACGCCGAGAAGGGGAAATCCTCGAGCAGCTCGTCGCCGAAGACCTTGCGGGCGGCGATCGCGTCGTAGGTGCCCGAAGCGTTGATCACCGGGTGGGCCAGCTCGATCCCGCAGAACTCGGTGGTGGCTGGGCCGGCGGGTCCTGTCGCCGATTTGGATCCACCACCCCTATCGGGGTGGTCCCCCAAATCGGCGCCACCCACCGGCAGAGACCCCAAGATAGGACCGTCAACGCATAGGCGTAGATAGCCACCGTCAGGTTTGGGCACGGCGCAGCCGAAGCAGGCGCCGAAGCCGCAGGCCATCGGGGTCTCCTCCGCCAGCTGATAGGCGACGGCGTGCTCCTCGCAGAGGGCTCGGACCGCGTCGAGCATCGCGGGAGGCCCGCAGGAGTAGACGACAGCGGACCCCGCATCGTCGCCGGTCAGCATCGTCGCCAGCAGATCCGTCACGTAGCCCTGGTGGCCGGCGTGGCCGTCCTCAGAAGCCAGTCGCACGTCAGGGCAGAGGCTGCCTCCAGAACAAAACAGCTCTTTCAGGCCGCCGGAGTGGGCTTCGTTGCGGAAGCCGAGGAGAACGCGGAGGGGGATCCCTTTCTCGACCAGATGACGGCGCCATATGGCCAGGGGGGCGATGCCGACGCCGCCGCCGACCAGGATCGCACCGGCGGCATCCGGGTTCACCTGCTTTGGCGTCGAAAAGGCGTTGCCGAGGGGGCCGGTGACCCAGACCTGCTCGCCCGGCTCGAGATCGCAGAGGCGTCCGGTACCGGGACCGACGGCCTCGACCAGGAAGTCGAGACGGACGCCCTCCTTCGCCGGCGCGGTCTCGGCGACCGAGATCGCCCGCGGCAGGAAGGGGCGCCCTCCCTCCTCCCCCCAGGAGCGATCGCTGGCGAGCATGTAGAACTGACCGGGCTGCGGCGCCGGCCCCTCGCGGTCGAGCAGGGAGAAGACGCGGTAGCCGCCGGAGGCCTGGTTTTCGGCGACCTCGCAGAGACGACGGCCGAAGGGGACGGTCATCGCGCCTGCGGGGCCCGCACCGTGCTGCCGTGGATCTCCTGCAGGGAGCGGACCTCGGCGTCGCCCTGCTTGGCGGCGGCGATCGCCCGTACGGCGGCGGTGGCGCCGGTCATCGTCGTCACGCAGGGGATGCCGTGGCGGACGGCGGCGGTGCGGATCTCGTAGCCGTCGGCGCGGGCGCCGGAGCCGGTCGGGGTGTTGATCACCAGGTCGCACTTGCGCTTGCGGATCAGGTCGAGGACGTGCGGCGAGCCCTCGTGCAGCTTGTTGATCCGCCTCACCGGCACTCCCATCCGCTCGATCGCCTGGGCAGTGCCGCCGGTGGCGATCACCTCGAAGCCGAGGTCGTGGAAGCGGGTCGCCAGCTGCGTCGCCGCCGGCTTGTCGGTGTCGGTGACGGTGATGAAGACCGAGCCCGACTCGGGCAGCCGCACCCCGGCGGCGGCCTGGGCCTTGCCGAAGGCGGTCGGGAAGTCGGAGGCGATCCCCATCACCTCGCCGGTGCTCTTCATCTCCGGGCCGAGCACCGAGTCGGCGCCGGCGAAGCGGGCGAAGGGCAGCACCGCCTCCTTGACGCTGACGTGCTCGGGCGGCCCCTGCGGCAGCTCCTGGCCGGCCAGCTTCTCCCCCAGCATCAGCCGGCAGGCCAGCTTCGCCAGCGGGACCCCGATCGCCTTGGAGACGAAGGGGACGGTGCGGGAGGCGCGCGGGTTGGCCTCGATCACGTAGAGCTCGCCGCCGGCGACCCCGTACTGGATGTTGATCAGGCCGACGACGCCGAGCTCGAGCGCGATCTGCTCGCTGGTGGCGCGAATCTGCTCCAGCATCTCCTCGCCGAGGCTGAGCGGCGGGATCACGCAGGCCGAGTCGCCGGAGTGGACGCCGGCCTCCTCGACGTGCTGCATGATCCCGGCGACGTAGACTTCGGAGCCGTCGCCGAGCGCGTCGACGTCGACCTCGATCGCGTTCTCGAGGAAGCGGTCGAGCAGCAGCGGGTGCTCCTGGTCGGCCTTGACGTTGGCCTTCAGGTAGGCGGCGAGGTCGTCGGTCGAGTAGCAGATCTCCATCGCCCGGCCGCCGAGCACGTAGGAGGGCCGGACGAGCAGCGGGAAGCCGACCTCGGCGGCGATCACCTCGGCCTCCTCGGCCGTGAGCGCGGTGCCGTAGGGCGGGTGCTTGACCCCGAGCCGGCGCAGCAGGGCGCCGAAGCGGCCGCGGTCCTCGGCGAGGTCGATCGCCTCGACCGGCGTCCCCAGCAGCGGCACCCCGGCTTCTTCGAGGGTGCGGGCGAGCTTCAGCGGCGTCTGGCCGCCGAACTGGACGATCACGCCCTCGGGGCCCTCCTGCTCGCAGACCGCGAGCACGTCCTCGGCGGTCAGCGGCTCGAAGTAGAGCCGGTTCGAGGTGTCGTAGTCGGTGGATACGGTCTCCGGGTTGCAGTTGACCATCACCGCGTCGCGGCCCAGCTCGCGGGCGGTCATCGCGGCGTGGACGCAGCAGTAGTCGAACTCGATCCCCTGGCCGATGCGGTTCGGCCCGGCGCCGAGGATCACCACCGAGTCGCGCTCGCCGCGCCGGATCTCGCTCGCCGGCGGCGAGCCGTCGTGGCGGCGGCGCTCATGGCCGGAGTAGTAGTAGGGCGTCGCCGCCTCGAACTCGGCGGCGCAGGTGTCGACCGCCTTGTAGGTGCGGGCGAGGCCGTCGGTGCCGTCGCCTTCGGTGGCCAGCGCCTGCAGCTCGCGCAGGAACCAGCGGTCGACCTTGCAGGCCTCGTGCACCGCCTCGACCGCGATGCCCCGCTCGAAGGCGGCGAGGATCTGGTCGAAGCGCTCGGCGCAGGGAACCTCGATCGCCGCCAGCAGCTCCTCGTCGGAGGCGGGGATCTCGGCCGGCGAGTCGAGCTCGCGCGAGCGCATCGCCTTGGCGAAGGACTCGCGGAAGGTGCGGCCGATCGCCATCGCCTCGCCGACGCTCTGCATGTAGGTCGAGAGCCGGCCCTCGGAGCCGGGGAACTTCTCGAAGGCGAAGCGCGGGATCTTGGTGACGACGTAGTCGATCGTCGGCTCGAATGAGGCGGGCGTGGCGCGGGTGATGTCGTTGGGTATCTCCTCCAGCGCGTAGCCGACCGCCAGCTTCGCCGCCATCTTCGCGATCGGGAAGCCGGTCGCCTTGGATGCCAGCGCGGAGGAGCGCGAGACGCGCGGGTTCATCTCGATCACGACGATCTCCCCGTTCTCGGGGTCGACCGCGAACTGGACGTTGGAGCCGCCGGTCTCGACCCCGATCGCCCGGATCACCTCGATCGCCTGGTCGCGCAGGTCCTGGTAGAGCGGGTCGGTCAGCGTCTGGGCCGGCGCGACCGTGACCGAGTCGCCGGTGTGGACGCCCATCGGGTCGACGTTCTCGATCGAGCAGATGATCACGACGTTGTCGTTGCGGTCGCGCATCACCTCGAGCTCGAACTCGCCCCAGCCGATCACCGACTCCTCGACCAGGACCTGGTTGATCGGGCTGGCGGCGAGGCCCTCGGAGACGACCTGGCGCAGCTCGGTCTCGCTGCGGCCGATCCCTCCCCCCTGGCCGCCCATCGTGAAGGCGGGCCGGACGATCGCCGGCAGGCTGATGCGGCCGTCGGCGAGCGCCTCCTCGACCTCGCCGAGCGATTCGACCGTCATCGACCAGGGGATGCGCAGCCCTGCCTCGGTCATCGTGCGGCGGAACTCCTCGCGGTCCTCGGCGCGGCGGATCGCGGCCGCGTCGGCGCCGATCAGCTCGACCCCGAAGCGCTCCAGCGTCCCGTCCTCGTACAGGCTCATCGCGATGTTGAGCGCGGTCTGGCCGCCGAGGGTCGGCAGCAGCGCGTCGGGGCGCTCCTTTTCGATGATCTTGGTCACCGGGCCGGGCAGCAGCGGCTCGATGTAGGTGCGGGTGGCGAACTCGGGGTCGGTCATGATCGTCGCCGGGTTCGAGTTGACGAGGACGACCTCGTACCCCTCCTCGAGCAGGACCTTGCACGCCTGCACGCCGGAGTAGTCGAACTCGGCCGCCTGGCCGATCACGATCGGCCCGGAGCCGATCAGGAGGATCTTCTCGATGTCTTCGCGTTTAGGCATTGGCCAGCTCCAGGAAGCGGTCGAAGAGGTGACGGGCGTCGTGCGGGCCGGGGCCGGCCTCGGGGTGGTACTGGACGGTGGCGCCGGCGACGTCGCGGAGGACGAGCCCCTCGACGGTGCGGTCGTAGAGGTTCAGCTGCGAGAGCTCGGTGACGCCGAAGTCGGTGTCCCAGCGGACCGGCTCGTCGCCCTCGATCTTCGGCTCCCCGCCCGGGCCGACGACGGCGAAGCCGTGGTTCTGGGAGGTGATGTCGATCCGCCCCGTCTCCAGGTCCTTGACCGGGTGGTTGGCGCCGCGGTGGCCGAAGGAGAGCTTGTAGGTCTGCAGGCCGACAGCGCGGCAGAGCAACTGGTGACCGAGGCAGATGCCGAAGACGGGCTTCTGCCCGATCACGCCGCGGACGGTCTCGACGACGTAGTCGAGCGCGGCGGGGTCGCCGGGGCCGTTGGCGAGGAAGACGACGTCGGGGTCCTCGGCCAGCACCTGCTCGGGGCTGCTGGTGCAGGGCAAGAGCGTCAGCCGGGCGCCGTGCTCGCGCAGCTGGCGGACGATGCTGAGCTTGACCCCGGTGTCGATCCCGACCACGTGCGGCCCCTCGCCCTCGAAGCGGAGCGGCTGCGGCGGGGTGACGGTGCGGGCGAAGTCGGCGCCGTCCATCGGCGGCTCGGCGGCGATCCGTTCGCGCGCCTCGGTTTCCGGCATCGCGGCCGGGAAGATGCCGCCGCGCATCGCCCCCCGGTCGCGGATGTGGCGGACCAGGGCGCGGGTGTCGACGCCGCTGATCGCGGGTACGCCGCAGTCGCCGAGCCAGTCGAGCCAGCCGCCCTCGGCGGTGGCGACGTCCTCGCGGTTCTTGGCGTCGCGCATGACGACGCCGCGGGCGTGGACGGCTTCGGACTCCATCGCCGCCGCCGAGACGCCGTAGTTGCCGATCAGCGGGTAGGTGAAGACGATGATCTGGCCGGCATAGGAGGGATCGGTGACGGCCTCCTGGTAGCCGGTCATCGCGGTGTTGAAGACGACCTCGCCGGTGACGGCGCCGTTGTGGCCGCAGGCGAGCCCGTCGAGGCGGGTGCCGTCTTCGAGCAGCAGGTATGCGCTCACGCGGCCACTCTCCGTATGAACGTCGTTGCAGCGTTCACGCTGCAACTCCGAGGGAGAACGAGCGCAGGCGGAAGGCGACCTGGCCGGCGGCGACGGTCATCAGCACGCGGCCGGTGAGGGTCCGACCGGCGCACCAGGAGTTGGCCGAGCGGCTCTCGTAGCCGTCCTCGCCGACCGTCCACTCGGCGCCGAGGTCGCAGAGGACGACGTTGGCCTCCGCTCCGGGCGCCAGGGTCGGGCGCGGGAGGTCGAAGGGCTCGGCCCCCCCGCCCATCCGCTCGACCAGCAGGCCGAGGCCGATCGTGCCGGGCAGGACCAGCTCGGTGTGCAGCGCCGCGAAGGCGGTCTCCAGGCCGGTGACGCCGAAGGCCGCCTGCTCGAAGGGGACGTCCTTTTCCTCCGGCTGGTGGGGCGCGTGGTCGGTGGCGATGCACTCGATCGTGCCGTCGCGCAGCCCGTCGATCAGCGTCTGGCGGTCGCGCTCTTCGCGCAGCGGCGGGTTCATCTTGAAGCGGTGCGGGTCGAGGCTGCGCACCGCCTCGTCGGTGAGGCAGAGGTGGTGCGGGCTGGCCTCGGCGCTGATCCGCACCCCGGCCGCCTTGGCGGCGCGGACGATCTCGACCGACTCTGCGGCGGAGAGGTGCTGGACGTGGATGCGGGCCTCCTCGTAGCCGGCGAGGGCGGCGTCGCGGGCGACCAGCGTCGACTCGGAGACCGAGGGGATGCCGGCGATGCCGAGCAGGGCGGACACCGGCCCCTCGTGCATCGCGCCGCCCTGCGAGAGCCGCGGGTCCTCCTCGTGCAGGGCGATGTTGCCGCCGCAGAGGTGCTGGTACTGGAGGGCGCGGCGCATCACCCCGGCGTCGGCGATCGGCAGGCCGTCGTCGGAGAACCCGATCGCGCCGGCTTCGCGCAGCTCGACCATCTCGGTCAGCTCCTTCCCCTCCATGCCCTGGGTGACGGTGGCGAGGAAGCCGACCGGGACCGAGGCGCTCGCCCGCGCCTGCTCACGCAGGGCGGACACGTCGGCGGCGGTGGAGACCGGCGGCTCGGTGTTGGCCATCGCCAGGATCCCGCAGTAGCCGCCGGCGGCAGCGGCGCGGGTTCCCGTCTCGACGTCCTCCTTGTGCTCGTGGCCGGGGGTGCGGAGGTGGACGTGAGGGTCGAAGAAGGCCGGGAAGGCGTGCAGGCCCTCTGCCTCTACGACCTCGGCGCCGTCGGTCTCGGCCTCGCCGGGCGAGGCGAGGGTGGCGATCTCGCCATCTCGGATGACGATGTCGTGAACCGAGTCGATCCCGGCTGCCGGGTCGAGCACCGTCGCCCGGCGCAGGACCAGGTGCGCGTCCTCTCCGGGGCGCAGGTCGAGGGCGTCCCGCAGGCTCACGCCGAGGTTCCGATCGGGGTCGGCTTGCTGCCCTCGCCCTCGGTGGCGGGGTTGGAGCCCTCGCCGCCGGCGAGCAGCTCGTAGAGGATCGCCATCCGCACGACCAGGCCGGCGGCGACCTGCTCGGCGATCAGCGACTGCGGCGAGTCGATCGCCTCGCCGGAGAGCTCGACGCCGCGGTTGACCGGGCCGGGATGCATCAGCAGCTGGCGCGGGTTGAGGCGGCGGGTGTCGATCTGGAAGGTCGCCGCGTACTCGCGCAGCGAGGGGACGAAGCTCTCGCCCATCCGCTCCTTCTGCATCCGCAGCGCGTAGACGACGTCGGCTTCCTCGAGGCCGTCGAGCGAGTGGGAGACGTCGCAGCCGAGCGCCTCGATCCCGCGCGGGATCAGCGTCGGCGGGCCGCAGACCGTGACCTCGGCGCCCATGCGGTTGAAGGCGATCAGGTTGGAGCGGGCGACGCGGCTGTGGAGGACGTCGCCGACGATCCAGATCCGCACCCCCTCCAGCGAGCCGAGGCGGCGGCGCAGGGTGTAGACGTCGAGGAGGGCCTGGCTCGGGTGCTCGTGCTTGCCGTCGCCGGCGTTGACGACCGCGGCGGCGGTCCAGCCGGCGACCATCTGCGCCGCGCCGGCGTAGGGGTGGCGGATCACGATCGCGGCGGGGTCGTAGGCGGAGAGCGTCGCGACCGTGTCCTTCAGCGACTCCCCCTTCTCGACCGAGGAGCCGGCGGCCTTGACCGAGACGAGGTCGGCGGAGAGGCGCTTGGCGGCGAGGTCGAAGGAGCTGGAGGTGCGGGTGCTCGACTCGTAGAAGAGGGAGACGACGGTGCGGCCGCGCAGCGTCGGCACCTTCTTGATGTCGCGGCGGCCGACCTCGGCGAAGCTCTCGGCGCGGTCGAGGATCGCTTCGATCTCCTCGCGGGAGAGCTGCTCGATCGAGAGCAGGTGCTTCATCGGCTCACCTCGATGGCGGCTTCGTCGGAGATCGTCACCCCGTCTGTCCCGTCGACCTCCTCGAGGCGGACGTTGACCCGCTCGCCGGGCGCCGTCGGCAGGTTCTTGCCGACGTAGTCGGGCCGGATCGGCAGCTCGCGGTGGCCGCGGTCGCAGAGGACGGCGAGCTGCACGCGCAGCGGCCGCCCGTAGTCGAAGAGCGCCTCGATCGCGGCGCGCACGGTGCGGCCGGTGTAGAGGACGTCGTCGACGAGGACGACGGTGCGCTCGCTGAGGTCGAAGTCGAGGTGGGAGTCGTGGACGACGGGCGAGGCGGGCGCCTTGGCGCCGACGTCGTCGCGGTAGAAGGAGATGTCGATGTCGCCGATCGGCAGCTCGGCGCCGGTGATCTCCTCGAGGAAGGCGTGGAGGCGGCGGGCGAGCACGGCGCCGCGGGTGTGGATGCCGACGACCGCGAGGCGCCCCGCATCCGGGTTCTTCTCGGCGATCTCGTGGGCGATCCGTCGCAGCGTCCGCCTCAGATCGTCGTGCTCCAGCACGACATTCTCGTTCACTTCGATTGCTTCCTTCCTGGCCTCACGGGACCGGGTTAAAGGACGGCCTCACTGTAACAGTGGCGGCGGCGGGCGGGGTGGTCCTCTCCGGACACCGCTCGCCTATGGCTCGCGGTTGAGTGTCCTGAGAGGACCACCCCGCCCGCCGTGGTCGGCAGCTTCGTTCGGCTTCAGCTGGGAGGCTCGGGGCGCTCGGCGGCTCCGTTCGGGATGAGCTGGGGCTCTCCTCGCTCGGGGAATGGGAGTTCGATGACGTCGAAGTCTTTGGGGGCCACGGTCGGTTCGAAGACCTCCTTTGCCTCCTCGATCACCTTGCCGACGTGGTAGCGGGAGGAGATGTGGACGAGGGCGAGCAGCTTCACGTGCGCCTCGGCGGCGACCGCGGCGGCCTGGCCGACGGTCGAGTGGCCGGTCTCGGCGGCCCGCTGCGCCTCCTCCTCGGCGAAGGAGGCGTCGTGGACGAGCAGGTCGGCGTCGGCGGCGGCCGAGACGGTGGCGGGGCTGGGCGAGGTGTCGCCGGTGACGACGATCGTGCGGCCGGGCCGGCTCGGGCCCATGACCCTGTCCGGGGTCACCGGTCCGGCTTCCCCTTCCACCGTCTCCCCCCGCTGCAGGGCGGCGTAGGCGGGCCCTTCCGGCACGCCCGCCGCCGCCGCGGCGTCGGGGTCGAAGCGCCCCGGCCGCTCCTCCTCGATCAAGGCGTAGCCGAGCGCGCGGGCGGCGCCATGGTCGGCTTCGAACGGCCGCACCTCGTAGCCGTCGTGGGCGACAGCCTCGTCGGGCTTGAGCTCGATCAGGTCGAGCGTGAACTTGAGCCGGCCGAGGAAGGGCGAGAAAACCTGGAACAGCTCGCTCAGCCCCGGCGGCCCGTAGATCTTCAGCGGCACCCGCCGGTCGGTCAGGTCGTAGGTCTTCAGCAGCCCCGGCAATCCCAGCACGTGGTCGGCGTGGAAGTGGGTCAAGTAGATCTCGTCCGCCTGCACCAGGCCGAGCGAGCGCTGCATCTGCCGCTGCGTCCCTTCGCCGCAGTCGAACAGCAACCGCTCTCCCCCACGCGCGACCAGCACACTCGCCGTCGAGCGCCGCGCCGAGGGCACCGAGCCCCCCGTTCCGAAGAAAGTCACAGCCAAATCCATCGGCGGCGAGCCTACGCGAAGTTCAACCGCGACTCATCTCTCGCGAGACCGCAAAAACCCTTCCTCGAGGAGGGTTTTTGCGGTCTCGGCGTAGAGGTACCTCGTCCGATGGTTAAGCTGCCGGTTAGGCGCCCGTAGCTCAGCTGGATAGAGCGACAGCCTCCGGAGCTGTAGGCCACAGGTTCGAATCCTGTCGGGCGCGTATTAGATGCTGCGAGTCCTTACAGGTAGTCGCCGCCTCGCTCTCGATAACGGCGTAGCTCCTCATCTGCATTTTTTCCGCCGGGTCCAAATCCATGGGCGACTAATAGCTCTGGAACGTTCCCGTACACCGTCTTGACGACCGCAGCCTCGGCGCGCCTGTCGTGTCCAGGCAGGAAAAAGGCGCCCACCTGCGCCTCTTTCCCACAACCGCACCAACACGCCCCCGTGGGTAGAAGACGATTTTTAGACCGGGAACTCATGAGCGGGATCCAAGAATGGCATCCTTGGATCGTGCCTCAGAGCGGTTAGGCGGACTGGAACCTTGCCACCCACTCGTCGCGGTCGAACTCGGCCGGCTCGGTGGCGGCGAGGAAGCGCTCGAGGACGGCGATGAAGCGGCCGGGGCGCTCGAGCTGGGGGACGTGGCCGGTGTCCTCGAAGATCGCGAGCTGGCTGCCCGGCAGGTGCTCGTGGGCCTCGCGGGCGTGCTCGACGGGGATGATCGGGTCGTTCTCGCCCCAGACGATCAGCAATGGCAAAGACTCGGCGAGGTAGAGCCTGTCGAGCGCAGCGACGCGCTGGCCCTCCATCCCGACCACCGAGCGCAGGGTAGCGATGAAGGCCTTGCGGCGAGCTGGGTCGGCGAGGGTGGCGTAGCCGCGGGTGACTTCGGTCAGGTCGGCGTTGGGGCGCAGGCCGATCACGCTCAGGCCGCGGCCGATCGCCGTGCCGAGCCGCTTGCCTACCCCCGCCGTCGCCGAGATGAACAGCTCCGCCCCCGGCAGCGCCGCGGCCCGCAGCAGCGGGCTCACGTCCGGCCCGAGGCCGCCGCTGGAGACGAGGACGAGGCGCTCGACCATCTCCGGGAACTGGTAGGTGAACTGCATCGCGACGCCGCCGCCGAGCGAGTGGCCGACCAGCGTCGCCCGCTCGTGCCCCAGCGCCAGCAGCAGATCGCGCAGGCCGCTGGCGAGGCTGCCGAGCGAGTAGTCGCCGCCGCCCGGAGCCGAGGAGCCATGGCCGGGAAAATCGGGGGCGATCACGGTGTGGCTGATCGCCAGCGGCTCGATCACCGACTCCCAGTTGGCGCAGGTCCCGGCCATCCCGTGGACCAGCAGCAGGACCGGCCCGGAGCCGGCTTCGATGAAGTTGACCGCGCGCCCGTGGACCTCCACGGTCCGCGCCTTCGGTTCGGCCAGGTTCAGCCGCGTCACTTTGCCTGCCACGAGGGGAACCTACCCCGGCGGCCGGTCGGCGTATCGCAAGGCGGCGATTCTGTGACGGATTCCAATACTGTCGCGCTGTGACCGACGCGCCCCAGGGCAAGCCCCAGGACTCGCGCCCGCCCCGCGGCGCCCTGATCGTGATCGCCGTCGGCCTGATCGCCACCGTCGTCGCCGCCCTCGCCACCACCGGCAAGGGCGACGGCGAAGCCGCGAACCTGGAATGGGTGCAGAACCGCTCGGTCGCCGACTCCAGGGCCATCCCGGTGCCGGGCGGCCACGGCGAGATGGGCCTCGTCGGCACCTCAATCCACGCCACCGGGACCAACGTCAGCGGCTATTCGCTCTTCGGCGTCGTCTCCACCCTGCGGGTCTCGGCAGGGTCCCCGATCGGCGGCAGCCGCATCCTCTGTGCCGTCAAGAGCGGCCATCACACCGAAATCGCCCAGAGCGGAGGAGGGTTGCGCGGGACTTACCCGCGTTCCTCGGAAGAAGGGATCTACGGCCAGGAAGTGCCGGAAACGGTGCTGATGGACTTCAGCTCGCACAGCAGCGAACTCGCCAGCCTCGAAGTCCCCAGCCGGCCCAAGCGCTTCACCACCGAACGCGGGGTGAAGCTGGAATGGCCCGAATACGAGGTCGGCGTCGAGCGGCTCAAATACTTCATCGCCGGGAAGCCGAAGACCGACCTGGAACTGCCTTTCTTCACGGTCTGGAAAACGACCGCGACCCCCGCGGCCGCGATCAGCTGCGCCCTGACCACCAGCGCCGGCACCTCCACGGTCAAGACGCGGGTGGCGCTCGCCAAGCCCTCGCCGCCGATCAACGAAGAAGCCGAAGAAGAAAAAGCCGAAGCGCGCGAAGAAGCCGAAGAAGAAAAGGGAGAAGGCGAAGAAGGCTAGTTAGGCCTCGAGGCGCTGCTGGGGCGCGACCAGCAGCTCCGGTCCTTCGGCCATCCCTTTGCCGACCTTGTTCAGCGCCGGGTTGGCCGGCTCGCCCGCCATCCGCCGCGGGTCGAGCGGACCGCACATCGCCACCGCGTCCTCGGCGCTGAGATCCGGCCGCAGCCAGGCGGCCTCGGCCTCGGGGCCGGGCAGGATCGCCGGCATCCGGTTGTGGACCGGCGCCACGACGTCGTTCGGCGTCGTCGTCACCAGCGTGCAGGTGTAGAGGTAGCCGTCGTCGTAGCCGCGCTCCTCGGGATCGTCCCACTCCTTGCGGGTGCAGAGCCCGGCGAAGGCAAACGGCTCGCCGCCGTCGACGGTGAAGCGCCAGGGCTGGCGCGGCTGCTTCGGGTCCTCCGCCTTCATCCACTCGTAGAAGCCGTCGGCGACGATCAGGCAGCGGTGGCGGTACCTGCCGACCAGCGGTCCGTAGGCGCGGCTCTTCATCAGGTTCTCTTTTTTCGCGTTGATCATCCGGTAGCCGACCTTGAGGTCCTTCGACCAGACCGGCACCAGCCCCCAGCGCATCAGCTTCGCCTCCCGCTCCCCCTGCTCGGCCTCCTCGGGGTCGGGAGAGGCGCGGACGACGAGGACCTCCTGCGTCGGCGCCACGTTGAAGCGACCGAGCCCCGGTGGCGATTTCTCTTTGCCACCGTCCTGCGCGCTCTCTTTGGCCGCCCCCGCCGCGCGCCGCTCCAGCGCCTTTTCCAGCTCGACCTCGAAGCGGTCGGCGATCTTCTTCGTGTCTTTGGTGGTGACCGTGAAGCGCCCGCACATGGCCTCAGCCTAGCCAGGTCGATACCGAAACCGTCTCAGCCACCGCCCTGGGGTCGCTGGGACGGTTTCGCATCCGGTGGGCGCAGGTCGGGATGGTCCCGGTACCAGTCGAGCGTGCGGATCAGGCCGTCGCGGAGCTCGACCTCGGGGCGCCAGCCGGTCAGCTCGCGCAACTTGGACGAGTCGACGTACTGGCGGTCGATCTCGCCCTCGGGATTGCCGGTGCCGAGGAATTCGGGCTCGAGGTCGGTGCCGGACACCTCGACCACGGTCCGCAGCACTTCGGCCACCGAATAGGGCCGCTCGCCGCCGGCGTTGAAGGCCTCCCCCGCCCCCGGCCCGCCGGCACCGACCGCGTGCTCGACCGCGAGATAGGCGGCGACCGCGTCGCCGACGTAGAGGAAATCTCGTTCGGGGCTGCCGTCGGAGCGGATCTGCGGCCGGCGGCCGTCCAGCACGGCGGCGATCGCCTCCGGGATCAGGCGCGAGAAGTTGGGGTCGCCGCCGCCGTAGATGTTGGCGAAGCGCGTCACCGCCACCGGCAGCCCGTAGGCGGGCCGGTAGCTGAGCGCGATCGCGTCGGCTGCCGCCTTGCTCGCCTCGTACGGCGAGGCCGGCCGCAGCCGCATCTCCTCCCGGTATGGCAATTCCTCGCTGGGACCGTATGCCTTGTCGGATGAGGCCACGATCACCGCCGGCACGTCGGCGCGGCGGCAGGCCTCGAGCAGGCCCCAGGTGCCGCGCACGTTGACTTCGAAGGTCTGGGTTGGGTCGGCCATCGCCGGCCCGACCAGCGTCTGGGCGGCGAGGTGGAAGACGACGTCGAACTCGCCGGCGGCGATCGTCGCCTCGACCGCGGCGCGATCGCGCAGGTCGACCTGCAGCAGCTCGACCTCGGAGCCGATCCTCTGCAGCGCCAGGCCGGAGACGGCTGGCGGCGCCAGGTCGAGGACCGTGACCGCGTCACCGCGTTCGAGCAGCGCCCGCGCCAGGTTCGAGGCCACGAAGCCGTGGCCACCGGTGACCAGGGCGCGCTTCAAGAAGCCTCTACCTCGGCGGCGTCCCAGATCCGCCAGGGCGCCCGGCCGGCGGCCCAGAGGTCGCCGAGGACGACGGCGTCCTTGTAGGTGTCCATGCAGTCCCAGAAGCCCTCGTGGCGGAAGGCGCGCAGCTCGCCGTCGGCGGCCAGGCCGGAGAGCGGCTCGCGCTCCAGCACGCTGTCGGGGTCGAGATAGTCGAGGACCCCCGGCTCGAAGCAGAAGAAGCCGCCGTTGATCCAGTGCTCGCTGCGCGGCTTCTCGACGAAGCCGCTGACCTCGTCGCCGCGCAGCTCCGCCACGCCCCACTGGAGATGGGGGCGGACGACGGTGACGGTGGCGAGGGCGCCGTGACCTCCGTGGAACTCGACCAGCGCCCCCAGGTCGACGTCGGCGACGCCGTCGGCGTAGGTCGCGCAAAAGCGCTCGCCGTCCAAGCGCTCGGCCAGCGCATGCACGCGGCCGCCGGTCGGCGTGTCGAGGCCGGTGTCGACGCACTCCACCCGGACCCCCTCGGGCCAGCGAACGGTCGCGACGAACTCCTCGACCGCCTCGCCCATGTAGCCGGTGGCGAGCAGGAAGCGGTCGAACCCCTGGGCCGCGTAGATCTGCGCCACGTGCCAGAGGATCGGTCGCCCGCCGATCTCGACCAGCGCCTTCGGCACCGACTCGGTCCGCTCGCGCAGCCGCGTCCCGCGACCGCCGCAGAGAATCACCACGGGAGGCTTCATCGCTGCGGAGTTTTACCCCACCGGAGCGGGGTCGAAGTCCGAAGCGCGATCAGCCGCCGGCTACCGCTGGCAGGATGGTCACCTCGTCGCCGTCGTTTATCGAGGTCTCCAGCCCTTGCTGGAAGCGGATGTCCTCGCCGGAGACGTAGACGTTGACGAAGCGGCGCAGGTCGCCGTTCTGGGTGATCCGGTCGCGCAGGCCGCCGTGGGCGTCGAAGACGGCGTCCAGCACCTCTCCCACGGTCGTGCCTTCGACCTCGAGCTCGGCCTGGCCGCCGGTGGCGGCGCGCAGCTGGGTCGGGATCTTCACGGTGACTGACATCTAGGCGGCTACCTCCTGGCGGAACTCGGACTCGAAGCTGTCGAGGTCCGGGTCGATCTCGTGCATCTGGAACGTATCGCGCGTCGCGTCGAGCGTCTTCAAGCCCTCGCCGGTGATGTAGACGACGACCCGCTCGCCGTCGCGGATCTCGCCGCGTTCGGCCAGCTTGCGCAGGACGCCGACGGTGACGCCGCCGGCGGTCTCGGTGAAGATGCCGGTCGTCTCCGCCAGCAGCTTGATCCCCTCGCGGATCTCCCGGTCGGTCACCGCGTCGACGCCGCCGCCGGTGCGGCGCGCGTGCTCGATCGCGTAGGGGCCGTCGGCCGGGTCGCCGATCGCCAGGCTCTTGGCGATCGTCTCCGGGCGCTGCGGCTTGCAGACTTCCCAACCTTCGGCGAAGGCGGTCGCCACGGGGCTGCAGCCCTGGGCCTGGGCGCCGTTGAAGACCGGCTGCTCGCCGGCGACCAGCCCGAGGTCGAGCCACTCCTGGAAGCCGCGGCCGAGTTTGGTGAAGAGCGAGCCCGAGGCGATCGGGCTGACCACCCGGTCGGGCAGTTTCCAGCCGAGCTGCTCGACCGTCTCGTAGGCGAGCGTCTTCGAGCCCTCCGCGTAGTAGGGCCGCAGGTTGACGTTGACGAAGGCCCACGGGCGCGTCTCGGCGAGCTGCGTGCAGAGTCGGTTGACGTCGTCGTAGTTGCCGCGGACGCCGACCAGGTTGGTGCCGTAGACGCCGGTGGCGAGCAGCTTTTGCTCCTCCAGGTTGGCCGGCACGAAGACGTAGGAATCGAGGCCCGCGGCGGCGGCGTGGGCGGCGACGGCATTGGCGAGGTTGCCGGTCGAGGCGCAGGCGACGGTCTCGAAGCCGAGCTCCTTCGCTTTCGCGACGGCGACGGCGACGACCCGGTCCTTGAACGAGTGGGTCGGGTTGGCGGCGTCGTTCTTGATCCAGATCTCGGCCTCGAGCCCGAGCCGCTCGGCCAGCCGGTCGGCGCGCAGCAGCGGCGTCAACCCCGGCTCGAGCGGGTCGCTGGCGCGGCCCTCGAAGGGAAGGAAGTCGCGATAGCGCCAGATTCCCTGCGACCCCGCCTGGATCCGCCGCTTCACCTCGGCGGCGTCGAGCCCGCCGAAATCGTAGGAGACCTCCAGCGGCCCGAAGCAGTTTTCGCAGACGTAGCTGGCGTCCAGCTCGTAGGTCGCCGCGCACTCCTTGCACTTCAAGCTCTCAACAGACATCCGATCCTCTTTTCCGCTTCAACTAAAAAACCTCCGCCTTTTGTGGGGCAGAGGTCCGGATCGGACATCCCCCACATCTTCCAGGCCTTCGACTGCAACCTGCTGGAGTTGGCACCTGTCTCGGCCTTGCGGTCCGAGGTGGTTGCCGGAGCTTCATCGGGCCAGATCCCTCCGCTCCTCTTGATGTGGCGTTATGTGCAGGGAACCTTACCAGGCGTCCCCGATTCCTTCTACCGCGTGCAAGGCGGCTAACCTAGGCACCGCAATGACCGTGCTGCTCGAAGAGACGATGGGCCTGAGCGATGCCGAACCTTCCGAAACCACGGCTGCGGCGGCCGGGCCGGCGCGGCGAGCTCGTCTCTCAGCCGGCCGCGCCTGAGCCGCAGAAGCCGAACGTCGAGCAGATCGACGCCGCCGGGCTGCGCTGGGTCAACATCGAGTGGCCCGGATCGCTGGAGCGGACCTGGCTGGAGGAGCACTTCGACTTCCACGCCCTCGACCTCGAGGACGTGCTCTCGCGCAACCAGCGGCCGAAGATCGACGTCTACGACGACTACCTCTTCATCGTCCTCCACCTGCCGGTCTTCGACCCCAACGCCGGCCGCCTCGGCGCCGGCGAGCTCGACCTCTTCGTCGGGCCCGACTACCTGGTCACGATCCCGAACCTGCCGCTGCAGCCGGTCGAGTACCTGTTCGAGCGCTGCCGCGCCAAAGAGGAGCTGCGCGAACAGCTCTTCTCGCGCGGCTCCGGCTACCTGCTCTACCGGCTCGTCGACGACAGCTTCGACTACTGCTTCCCGATGCTGCGCAAGATCGGCAACAAGCTCGACGCGCTCGAGGACGACATCTTCGAAGAGCGGGCCGAGGAGGTCGTCCGCGACATCTCCAACGTCAAGCAGGAGATCATCAACTTCCGCAAGGTGATCCGGCCGCAACGGCCGGTCCTGCGCGACCTCGAGAAGGTCAAGCAGCGCTATCTCGCCTCCGACCTCGACCTCGAGATCTACTTCGACGACGTCGTCGACGCGCACGAGCGGATCTGGGACATGCTCGAGAACTACAAGGAGGTCGCCGAGGCGCTGGAGGAGACCAACGAGTCGGTGATCTCGCATCGGCTCAACGACATCCTCCGGGTGCTGACCTCGATCAGCGTCATAGTCCTGCCGCTGACCCTGATCGCGAGCATCTGGGGGATGAACGTGAGGGTGCCGGGCCAGAACGACCTCACCGACTTCTACGTGATCATCGCGGTGATGGCCGCGATGCTCGTCGGCCTCGTCTACTACTTCCGCAAGCGCGGCTGGCTCTGAAACGCCGCTCTGTAAGGATGCGGAGCCCGTGGCAAATTTCCGCATCTGGGCGCCGTGGCGCCTCGCCTACGTGAAGGACGCTTCGAAGGACATCGAGGAGGAGTGCATCTTCTGCGCCAAGCCGGCGGCGGGAGACGACGAGGCCAACCTGATCGTCCACCGCGGCGAGCGCAGCTTCGTGATCCTCAACCTCTTCCCCTACACGAACGGGCACCTGATGGTGGCGCCCTACGAGCACGTCGGCCGCCTGCAGGAGATCCCGGCCGAGACGCTGGCGGAGATGATGGCGCTGGCACAGCGGGCGATGGCCCGGCTGGAGTCCGTCTACCAGCCGCACGGCTACAACGTCGGCTTCAACCAGGGCCGGGTCGCCGGCGCCGGCGTCGAGCACCACATCCACATGCACGTCGTCCCCCGCTGGGCCGGCGACAACAACTTCATGCCGGTGATCGCCGACACGAAAGTGATGCCGCAGTCGATCGAGCAGAGCTACGAGGCGCTGAGAGGAGCGTTTTGAGCGACCAGCCGCCCCTGGCGCCGCCGGGGATCTTCAAGGCCTACGACATCCGCGGCCTGCACGCCTCGGAGATGGACGAGACCACCGCGCTGGCGATCGGGCGCGCCTTCGCGCGGGTGCTGGGACGGCTGCGGGGCAAGGCGCCGAGCGACCTGAAGGTCGGCCTCGGTCGCGACATGCGGCTGACCGCGCCGGCGATGGCGGCGGCGGTGCGCGAGGGTCTCGTCGCCGAGGGCGCGAGCGTGGTCGACGCCGGCATGGTCGCGACCGAGATGCTCTACCACCTGGTCGGCTCCAGAGAGCTCGACGGCGGCGCGATGGTGACCGCCTCCCACAACCCCAAGGCCTACACCGGGATCAAGCTGGTGCGCGAGGGGGCGCTGCCGCTCTCCGGCGACGCCGGCATCGGCGACGTGCGGGCGGAGGTCGAAGCCGGTCTGGGGGAGGCGCCGGGTGGCGGCAGCGCAGAAGAGGTCGACGTCTGGGACGAATTCCACGCCCACGCCCTCTCCTTCATCGACCCCGCCAACGTCAAGCCGATGAGGGTGGTGGTGGACGGCGGCAACGGCATGGGCGGGCCGATGGTCGGCCCGATCCTGGAGAAGCTGCCGCTGGAGCTGGAGGAGATGTACTTCGAGCCGGACGGCGAGTTCCCCGACCACGAGCCGAACCCGCTGCTGGAGGAGAACCGGCGGATGATCATCGAGCGCGTGCGGGCGAGCGGCGCCGACCTCGGGATCGCCTGGGACGGCGACGCCGACCGCTGCTTCTTCATCGACGGCGACGGCGTCTTCTGCGACGGCGACTTCATCTGCGCCCTGCTCGCCCGCTCGGTCCTGCAGAAGAACCCCGGCGCGACGATCCTCTACGACCCTCGCTCGAGCCGCGCGGTTCCCGACCTGGTCGCCGCCGAGGGCGGCCGCTCGGACCTCTCCCGCGTCGGCCACGCCTTCTTCAAGGCGCGGATGCGCGAGGAGGGAGCGGCCTTCGGCGGCGAGGTCTCCGGCCACTACTACTTCCGCGACTTCTGGAACGCCGACTCGGGGACGATCCCGGCGCTGCTGGTGCTGGAGCTGATCTCGCTCGACGGCCGCTCGATGGCCGAGCTGATGGAGGAGTTCCGCTCCAGGTACTTCATCTCCGGCGAGATCAACTCCGAGGTCGACGACCAGGAGGCGAAGACGGAGGAGATCGCCGCGCGCTACTCCGACGGGGAGATCACCCGCCTCGACGGGATCTCGGTCGACTACCCCGACTGGCATTTCAACGTCCGCCCCTCCAACACCGAGCCGCTGCTGCGGCTGAACCTCGAGTCGCTGGTCTCGCGCGAGGACATGGAGCGCCGCCGCGACGAGGTCCTCGGCCTGATCCGGGCGTGACCGCGACGCCGGAGCAAGCGCTCGAGCAGGCGGCGCTGGCCGGCATCCACCGCTTCGCGATCCCGACCCCGTTCGCGGTCGGGCGGGTCAACTGCTACCTGATCGAGGACGAGCCGCTGACGCTGGTCGACACCGGACCCAACTCGGGCAAGGCGCTGGACGAGCTGACCGCGCGCCTGGTCGAGCGCGGGCACTCGCTCGCCGATCTCGAGCTGATCGTCGTCACCCATCAGCACATCGACCACCTCGGCCTGGTCGAGATCCTGGTCGAGCACTCCGGCGCCGAGGTGGCGGCGCTGGGGGCCGCGGCCGAGCGGCTCGCCGCCTTCGAGGAGGACGCCGAGCTCGAGGATCGCTTCGCCGTCGAGGTGATGCTGCGCAACGGCATCCCCGAGGACGTGACCGTGGCTCTGCGCAGCGTCTCGCGCAGCTTCCGCGGCTGGGGCTCGCACGTGACCGTGACGCGGCCGCTGGAGGACGGCGAGGCGCTGGAGTTCGCCGGCCGGCGCCTGGAAGCGCTGCACCGGCCCGGCCACAGCCCCTCCGACACGGTCTTCTGGGACGCCGAGCGGCGGATCCTGATCGCCGCCGACCACCTGCTGCCGAAGATCTCCTCCAACCCGCTGCTCGCGCGTCCGCTCGACGGCTCCCCGCGCCGCCCGCAGGCGCTCGTCACCTACATCGAGTCGCTGCGCAGGACCCGCGAGATGCCGGCCGAGATCATCCTCCCCGGCCACGGCGAGCCGATCACCGACCACGCCCAGCTGATCGACTCGCGCCTCGCCGGCTACGACCGCCGCAAGGAGAAGATCTACCGCCTCCTCGCCGAGCGTCCCCGCAACGCCTACGAGCTGGCGCAGGCGCTGTGGGGGAACGTCGCCGTCACCCAGGCCTTCCTCACGCTCTCCGAGGTGATCGGCCACGCCGACCTGCTGGTCGGCGAAGGCCGGGTGCGGGAGGCCGGCGAGGGCGCGGTGATCCGCTACGAAGTGGCCTGAGCCGGCGCCCGCTCAGTGCACGATCACCGAGAAGGGCTCGTTGGCGTCGGTTCCCGTCTTGTCGTAGGTGAAGATCGTCACCTGGCATCCGGCTTCCGCTTCGACCCCGGTGGCGACGGTGCTGCCCTGTTCCGCCGTCAGGTCGACCGACGCAACCGCCGTGTGCGGTGCGGGGCTCAGCCCCTTGAGGCAGTAGACGCCTTCCCCGGTGTGGAGGAAGTTGTTCGGGCCGACGCCGTCGCTTTTCGCCGTGACGAGGGTGCCGACGGCGCTGATGGTGGCGCTGCGGACCACCGTCGAGGCGGCGAAGGCCGATGCGGGTTGGCCGCCGAGCGCGTTGGCATTCGAGGCGGTGCCGGCCGTCCCGGCGCTGCCGGCGGTAGCGGCGCTGCTCGCGCTGGGAACCGTGCCGAGCGTCGAGAGCTTGATCTTCTGACCGGTGATCGCGCCGTTCTTGACTTTCGCGGTAGTCACCGCGTTCTTCTGCAGCTGCTTGGCGCCGACGCTGTCCTTCGGCAGCCGGCTGGCGGCATAGGCGCTGCCTCCCAGGGCGACGAAGAGGGCGAGCGTCGCCATCACGTTGGCGTAATCGAGTTTCCTGCGCAGCGCTTCCACGGTCATTTCCTTTCGCTCGGATCGATGCCGGATGAGCCGACTCTCCCATACCGGACCTCCACCGGCTCGGAAACGACGAGGCCGCGCCGCGGCGTCAGCTCGTCGGCGACCTCGAACCAGGCGGCGACGCGGTCGGCCTCGTCGACGACGGTGGTGACGATCGGCGCGCGGCGGCGCAGCTGCAGCAGGCGGTCGCCGTGCGGCGCGTGGTCGCCGTGGTAGCCCCAGAGCCCGCGGACGGCGGTGGCGCCGCGGGCGCCGGCCCGCCGCAAGCGGCGGATCAGCTCGTGGTGGACGGCGTGGCCGCCGACGGTGGCCGACTCGGAGCTGAAGAGGGTGAGGCGCTGCCAGCCTTCGCCGCCGGGTCGCGCCAGCACCTCGCCGTCGCGCTTGCAGACCCCGACCGGCTCGACCGCGCTCAGGGGAGCCCCCAGCGCGCGGTCGATGTCGTGCAGCGCGGCGGCGATCGCCTCCGCGTCCCCGACGGCGACGACCGTCATCGGCACGTCCGAATTGGCGGAGAGGAAGCGGGCACGGCGCCGCGAGCCCTCCATCGTCCCGTCGACGCCGAGCAGCGCAGTCGCTCCGGCGACCCCGTGCCGCCGCAGGAGATCGCAGGCGACGACGAACGCCGGCGCGCCCTCAGCCCGCTGATGGCGATGGAGGTAGAGGGTCAGCCTCGCCTGGCCGTCCAGCCCCCCGCGCGAAGTCGAGGCGGGCTCGAGCGTCACCAGGCCGCGGCCGGCGGGAACGGGCAGATCCTCCAGCACCCCTTCGATCCGCGCCCGCTCGTCGATCGCCGTCGCCATCAACGGCAGGTCTTCGGAGAGCGTCAGCAGCCGGTCGGTGCGGAGGTGGTGGCGCAAGCCGAAGCCCTCGACCCCGCGCATGAGGACGCTGGTGTGGACGTCGTGGCGGGCGAGGTCGTCGAACAGCGCGTCGGCGAGGAGCCCCTCCCCCACCCGCTCCCGCTCGCCGCAGCAGACGGTCAGCCTCAGCAGCTCCCCGTTCACAGGAGCCCCCCGACCAGGCGGCCCAGCTCTGCCGCCGCGAGGCCGATCGCGATGCTGAGGGCGATGTTGAGGGCGAGCCCGGAGGTCTCGCCGTCCTCCCCCAGCCGCTGCGTCTCCAGCATCCAGGTCGAGAAGGTGGTGTAGGAGCCGAGCACCGCGGTGCCGGCCAGCAGGTAGGCGTCGCCGTGGAGCGCGGCCCCCACCAACAGGCCGAGGAGGAAGGCGCCGCTGACGTTGACCGCGAGGGTGCCGAGCGGAAAGTCGCGGCCGAAGCGCGCGGAGACGAGCGAGTCGAGCGCGAAGCGGCCGAGGGCGCCGATGCCGCCGAGTACGGCGACGCCGATCCAGACGGCGACGCTCACGCGCGCAGCCTCAGCCGGCGGGTCATGGCGCTGGCGAGCTGGACCCCGGCATAGCCGGCAACCACGCTGCCCGCCAAATAGCCAGCGGCGAGCCCGATCCGCCCCGCGTCGAGCATCCTCAGCAGCTCCACCTGCACCGTCGAGAACGTCGTCAGCGCCCCGCAGAACCCCGTCCCCAGCAGCGGTCGCTTGTAGGTGGAGAGCGGCAGCCGCTCCTGCAGCCTGGTTACGAAGTAGCCGAGCAGGAAGGCGCCGACCACGTTGACCCCGAAGGTCACCCAGGGCCACGCCGGCGCCCCGCCGCCGAGGGCCTCCACCAGCCCGGCCCGCACCAGCGCCCCCACGGCGCCGCCGAGGAAGATCGCGCCCAGCTCCCGTCGGTCGCTCATCGGCGGCAGCCTAGGCGAAGCGCAGGCGCATTAGGGTGCAGCGTCGTGTCTGCCCAGTTGCGCCACCTTCGCCGCCGCAAATCGGCGAAGAAACGGATGCTGATCATCGTCAACCCGTACGCGACGACGGTGTCGGACCGGCTGCGGAACCTGGTCGTCTACGCGCTGCAGGGGCGCTTCGACGTCGAAGCGGTCTCGACCGAGGCGCAGAACCACGCGACCGAGATCGGGCGCGAGGCGCGCGACGGCGGCGATGACGTGGTCGTCGCCGTCGGCGGCGACGGGACGGTGAACGAGGTGGCCCACCGGCGGGCGGGGACGGACCAGCCGGTGGCGATCCGGCCCCGCGGCGCGACCAACCGCGGCGGCCCGCCGCGGGGGGGCCCCCAACACC
>JBQCDH010000055.1:0-34752 GCA_051961435.1 Solirubrobacterales bacterium | reverse complement strand
GGCCCGGCTAACATCGCGACGGGTTTTGGTGGGGCGGGGGGTTACCCATACCGGACGCCTTCGCCTGTGTGCCCGTACGGGGTCACCCCCGGCCCCTATCCGAACGCCAACTGAAGGAGCAGGAACGCGTTCAACGCGATGATCAAAGCTGCCAGGGTCCCTGCCAGGGCACTGAGCCAGCGGGGGTTGGCCAGCTCGCCCATGACTTTCTTGTTCGCAGCGATGACCAGCAGCGGCACCAGCGCGAAGGGGATGCCGAAGGAGAGGACCACCTGGCTGCCGACGAGGGCGTCGGTGGGGTCGAGGCCGATCGCCAGCACGATCAGGGCCGGGGCGAGGGTGATCGCGCGGCGCAGGAAGAGGGGGATCTGACGGCGGACGAAGCCCTGCATCACCACCTGCCCGGCCATCGTCCCGACCGAGGAGGAGGCGAAGCCGGAGGCGAGCAGGGCGATGCCGAAGATCGTCGCCGCCCGGTCGGAGACGAGCCGCTGCAGCCCTTCGTAAGCGCCGTCGATCGTCTCGACCCCGGTGAGGCCGCCGTTGTGGAAGAGGGCGGCGGCGACGATCATCATCGAGAGGTTGACCAGCCCCGCCAGCGAGAGGGCGATCACCACGTCGACCTTCTCGAAGCCGAGGATGCGCTTGCGCTCGGCCGCGTCGCGGCCGACGATCCGCCGCTGGGTCAGCGCCGAGTGCAGGTAGACGACGTGGGGCATCACCGTCGCGCCGATGATCCCGGTCGCCAGCAGGACGCTCTCGGTGCCGGCGAAGCCGGGGACGAAGAGGTGGCGGGCGATCTCGCCGCCGTCGGGGCTGGAGTCGAAGAGCTCGTAGACGAAGGAGGCGACGACGACGCCGACCAGGACCGTGATCCCCGCCTCGAGCCGGCGGAAGCCCATCTGCTGCAGGGCGAGGATCGTGAAGGCGCCGGCGCCGGCGATGATGCCGGCCGGGAAGAGCGGGATGCCGAAGAGCAGGTTGAGCCCGAGCGCGGCGCCGACGATCTCGGCGACGTCGGTCGCCATCGCCACCAGCTCGGCCTGCAGCCAGAGGCCGACGGAGGTGCGGCGGGAGAAGCGCTCGCGGCAGAGCTCGGCGAGGTTCCTGCCGGTGGCGATGCCGAGCTTCGCCGACTGGGTCTGGACCAGCATCGCGATCAGGTTGGCGGCGAGCACGACCCAGAGCAGCAGGTAGCCGAACTTGGCGCCGCCGGTGATGTTGGTGGCGAAGTTGCCTGGGTCGACGTAGGCGACGGCGGCGATGAAGGCCGGGCCGAGGAACGGCCAGACGCGGCGCAACCCGCGGCGGTGGCCTTCGAGCGCGCGATAAGCGGCCTCGGCGACCGCGGCCTCGCCGGGAAGGGCGGCCTCCGGGCCGGCGCCGCGCGCGCGGGGGTCCTCGACGACGGCTTCGCCGGGCGGCGGCTTCATCGGCTCCCCCAGCTCGGCGGCGCCAGGTCGGGGCCGGGGATCGGCGTGCCGTGCGGATCGTGGCGCGGTTCGCCGAGCTTGGCGGCGATCAGCGCCTCCAGCTCCTCGGAGATGTAGTGCTCGAGCACCTCGGCCTCCTCGTGGACGCGGTCCTCGGGCATGCCAAGCGCCTCGGCCAGGTAGGCCTCGATCAAGCGGTGATGGCGGATCACCTCGAGCGCGACCTTCTCCCCCGCCGAGGTCAGGCTGACGCCCTTGTAGGGCACGTACTCGACGAGCCCGAGGTCGGCGAGCTTCTTCAGCATCGAGGTCGCGGTGGCCGGGGTGACGCCGAGGCGGGCCGCGACCTCGCCGTTCAGCACCGGCCCCTCGCGCTCCTGCGAGATCGCGTAGATCGTCTTCGCGTAGTCCTCGATGGCCTGTGAATTAGACACGTCTAAATTTGATTTTGACACATCTAAAAGTCGGATTCCTAAAATCGGTGGCGATGGCCGACTCCACCCTGATCGAGCTCGACGCCCAGTACCGGCAGCTGCGCGAGGAATGCGGGCTGGTGGATCGCTCCGAGCGGGGGAAGCTGCTCGTCGGCGGGCCGGAGGCGGCCGAGTACCTACAGGGGCAGCTGACCAACGACACCGAGGCGATCGAGCCGGGCGAGGGCCTGTACGCGGCGCTGCTCGACCGCAAGGGCCACATGCAGGCCGACATGCGGGTGCTGCGGCCGGGCGACGGGCCCGACCTCTGGCTCGACACCGAGCCCGAGGGGCTGGAGGCGGCGCGGCGGCACCTGGGGATGTACAAGATCGGCCGCGACGTCGACGTCACCGACGTGACCGCGGAGCGGGCGCTGCTCTCGCTGATCGGCCCGCGGGCGGTCGAGGTCGCCGGGGCCGCGCCGCTGCCGGAGAACTGCTGCGAAGACGTGACGATCGGCGGCGCCGGGTGCCTCGCCGTCGGCACGGCCGCCGGCATCGACGTCTTCGTTCCCGCCGCGGAGCGCGACCGCGTCTGGGACGCGCTGCTCGAGGCCGGCGCCGTCGAGGTCTCCCCCGAGGCGGCGGAGATCCTGCGGATCGAGGCCGGCCGCCCCCGCTTCGGCGCCGAGATGGGGACCGAGACGATGCCCGCCGAGGCCGGCATCGTCGAGGCGGCGGTCAGCTTCACCAAGGGCTGCTACATCGGCCAGGAGACGGTCGCCCGCCTCCACTACAAGGGCAAGCCGAACCGCCACCTGCGGGGGCTGCGGCTGAGCGCGCCGGCGCGACCGGGGACGAGCTTGCGGCTCGGCGACAGGGAGGTGGGGACGCTCGGCGGCGCCGCCGTCTCCCCCGCCCTCGGCCCGATCGGGCTGGCGATCCTGCGCCGCGAGGCCGAGCCCGGCGCCACGTTGGCCGTAGGTGAAGACGGTGTTACGGCCGAGGTGGTCGCCCTCCCCTTCGGTTAGATTCAGCCTCGATGGGTGCCGGGAGAAGAGCGGCGGCGGTGGCCGGCCTGATCGGCGCGCTCGCGCTGCTGGCGGGCTGCGGCGAATCGCGCCACGCCAACGAACAGCGGCCCTCGCCGCCGACGCGGGTGAGCGTGACGATCAACCCGAAACAGGTGCTGGTGCAACCGGTTTCGGTCGCGACCGGCCCGGAAAAGACTCAACAGATCCCGCAGAACCAGAACCACCCGCAGCCGCCGATCCGAACCAAGAGCCCGCTCAACGTCGTCTTCGTCATCGCCAACCAGACCGATACCGAAACGCAGCTGAAGATCAGCGGCACCAAGCAGGCGGAATCGAGCTTGGTCTATGGACACAGTCCCGGCACCTACCAGGCGGACCTTCCCACCGGGACCTACACGATCACCGCGGTGAACATGCCCGAGTCCCGTGCCGGCCATCTCAAGGTCGGCAGCTTCCGCGCCTCCTCGCAGAACGACGTGCTGCTGCCGTAGGCGCCGCGGCCGGTAGGCCGCGGGTCCCCGCTGCAAGCGGCGTTTCAAGCGCGCGTTTCCGTCTGAGCCCTTCGTCAGCCTGGCTGCGATGACCGTCGCTCTTGCAATCGCCGTTCTCGTCCTCGCGGGCGGGTTGATCTACCTGCTGGCCTCGCAGCGCGGGCAGCCGGCGCCCGAGCAGCCCGACCTCGGGCCGGCGATCCACGAGGCCGCCTCCCAGGCAACCGCCCGGGCGCTGTCGGAGGCGCTGCCGGGCCTGCTGCAGGCCAACAAGGAGGCCCGCGAAGTCGACGCGAAAACGGCCGAGGCGGCACTCGACAGGCGCCAGGCGGAGATCAAGAGCCTGGCCGAGCGGATCGCCAAGGGCCAGGAGAAGATCGAAGCGGAAGTGCGGCGGCGCGGCGAGACCGACCTGCGCACGCAGGCGCTGCTCGAGCAGATGGGGCAGACGATCGGCAATCTCAACAACGAGACCGCGGGCCTGAAGAAGGCGCTGCGCCAGCCGCAGACCCGCGGCCAGTGGGGCGAGCTGCAGCTGCGCCGCTGCGTCGAGATCGCCGGCATGACCGAGCACGTCGACTTCGAGCTGCAGGAGACGCTGCGGACCGATGAGGGGCGGCTGCGGCCGGACGCGCGCTTCCTGCTGCCGGAAGGGCGCAGCTTCGTCGCCGACTCGAAGGTGCCGCTCGACGCCTTCCTCGACGCCCAGGAGTGCGAGGTCGAATCGGAACGGCGCGTGCACCTGGAGCGCCACGCGCGGCAGGCGCGCGAGCACGTGCGCAGCCTCAGCTCGAAGGACTACCAGGGACAGTTCAGCCCCGGCTCGATGCCGGACCTGGTGATCTGCTTCATCCCCAACGAGCCCGCCCTGCACGCCGCCTTCGCGGCCGACCCGGGGCTCTTCGACTATGCGCTGGAACGCAACGTGCTCCTGGTCAGCCCGACCTCGCTGATCGGGCTGCTGCGGACGATGGAGCTGGGCTGGCGCCAGGAGCGGATGGTCGAGCAGGCGGCCGAGATCGCCGAGGCGGCCGGGACGCTGCACGCGCGCTTCTCCAAGTTCCTCGGCGACTTCGACAAGGTCGGCCGCGGCCTGAAGACGGCGGCGGGCGCCTACGACGCCGCCGTCGGCTCGATGGAGCGGCGGCTGCTGCCGCAACTGCGCAAGGTCGAGGGCCTGGGGATCGCCCCCGGCAAGGAGATCGCGCCGCCGGAACCGGTCGAGCTGACCGTGCGCGAGATAGCGGCTCCCGAGCTGCGCGAAGCGAGTTCCGAGCCACCCGAGGCCGAGGCCGCCTAGAGGCGGCTGGACCCGCCTCTGAACTAGGATTCGGCTCCCGTACCCGACCTGCGAGGAGCCTCAGTCTTGGCCGTTGACACCAGTGAAGTCTCGAAGTTGGACGTTGAGCCCGGCACGCTGCCGGAGACGATGGCGGCGTGGGTGATCCGCCAGGAGCGCGAGGGGGAGCCGAAAGACGCCTTCCAGCTCGAGCAGATCGAGGTTCCCGAGCCCGGCGCCTTCGAGGTGATCGTGCGGGTGATGGCCGCGGGCGTGAACTTCAACAACGTCTGGGCCTCGCTGGGCAAGCCGGTCTCGATCTTCGGCTACGGCGACCACCCCGAGTACGGCCACCACATCGGCGGCTCCGACGCCTCCGGGGTCGTCTGGAAGGTCGGCGAGGGCGTGACCCGCTGGAAGCCGGGCGACGAGGTCGTGATCCACTGCAACCAGGCCTCCTACGAGGACGTCGAGGTGCACGGGCTCGACCCGCTGGCGGCGCCGAGCCAGCGGATCTGGGGCTACGAGACGACCTGGGGCTCCTTCGCCCAGTTCACCAAGGTGCAGGCGCAGCAGCTTCTGCCGAAGCCGCCCAACCTCTCTTGGGTCGACTCCTCCGCCTACGGGCTCACCTACTTCACCGCCTACCGGATGCTGATGGACCAGTGCAAGCTGCAGGCCGGCCACAACGTCCTCATCTGGGGCGCGGCCGGCGGCCTCGGCGTCTTCGCGGTCCAGCTCTGCAAAGCGGCCGGCGCCAATGCGGTCGGCGTCGTCTCCTCCGACGAGAAGGGCGAGCTGATCAAGAAGCTGGGCGCGGTCGACTACGTCAACCGCAACGAGTTCGGCGAGATGATGCGGACCGACGCCAACTTCGCCGACCCCGCCGCCGACAAGGAGCGCTTCAAGGCCTCCCGCGGCTTCGCCAAGCGGGTCAAAGAGATCCTCGGCGACGCCCCCGACATCGTCTTCGAGCACGTCGGCCGGGCGACCTTCCCGACCTCGGTCTTCACCGTCAAGCCGTTCGGCAAGGTCGTCATCTGCGGCGCCACCTCGGGCTACCAGCTCGACTTCGACGTCCGCTACCTGTGGATGAAGCAGAAGCAGATCATCGGCTCCCACTTCGCCAACGCATATGAGTGCATGCGGGCCAACCAGCTGATGGCCGAGGGCAAGGTGCGGCCGGTGCTCTCGGAAACGATGGGCTTCGACGGCGTCCCCCATGCCCACCAGCTGATGCACGAAAACAAGCACCTCGGCAAGATCGCGATCCTCGTCGGCGCCGAGTCCGAGGAGGAAGGCAAGCACGAGGACGGCCCCGGCGCGATCCGCGCGGAGGTCGGCGCATGAGCGCCGCAATCACCCGACTGGAGGAAGAGAGCTGATGGAGGTCTGCACGCTCGACTGGCACGTCACCCCGATGCGGGCCGACCGCTTCCTCGACCTCTGGGAACCGGCGGCGGCGAAGATGCCGGCCTACGGCGCCAAAGCCTGGTCGCTGATCCGCTCGACCGACGACCCCCTCCACATCCGCCAGACCTCGGTCTGGGAGAAGCGCTCGGACTTCGAACGGTATTGGTTCTCGGAGGAGATCGAGCACGCCCGAGCGGCCATCATCGACCTCTACAACATCCCGATCCTGCCCGCCTGGCACATCCTGGTCGCCGCGGAGTAGATCGTCCGACGCGAGGGAGACCCATCCGGCGCAAATTTCGTGGAGGCTCCTCCGGGGTCTCCCTCGCGTCGGACGATCGCCTCAGTGGCGCGCGAGGATCTTCCAGCTGAACTTTGCCGGCGTCGGATCGGTGAGCATGCCGGCGGTGGCCCAGACTTTGAAGATGTGCTTGCCGGGCTTGAGGTGCTTGTAGGTCTTCGGTGAGCGGCAGGCGGATTTCGGCTTGCCGTCGAGCTTGCAGGTGAAGCCGGTGACTGCGATGTCGGCGCCGAAGGCGAACCTGGCCGTGGTCGCGCGGGTCTTCTTCGGCGGGTGCTTGCGCAGAACCGTGTTCGGCACCTGCGCCGCTTCTTCGGGGGGCTTGGGAGGTTCGACTTCGCCGGGCGTCGTGTAGGTGGCCCGGTATTCGGTCGAGGAGCTGGCGAGGATCGTGTGGATTCGCGATCCGCCGTCGGACCAGTTCTCGAACGTGTAGGCCTTGCCGCCGACCTGAGCCGTTTCCGGGGCGCTGAGAAGGACGTGCGCCTTTTCGATCGCGGTCAGCGAGAGGGGCGAGGGCCCTTGCAGCAGGCCGGCGGTGAGTTCGATCCCCGGCGGCGAGGAGGTGATGGCGAGGTTGACGGTGCGAGGGAAGATGCTCACCGTTTTCGTCGCCGCCAGGCCCCGTTCGTCGGTGTAGGTGACGGTGACGTCGATGTGCGAGGGGTAGTCGTGTTCGGGCGCGATGAACGATTCGTGCCGGACGCCGTTGAACGTCCCCAGCGGATGCGTGTGGCATTTGGTCGGTTCGGCCGGGTCCGGGCAGTGGAAGAGCCGGGTCGACCAGTCGTAGCCGAGCGGGGCGAAGTCTTTTTCCCCTTTCCAGTTCTTGCCCAGGGCTTCCATCTCGATCACGTCCCCCACTGCCCACTGGGTGGACGGGGCCGGTTTCTGGATTTCGACGGTGGGCGGCGCGTCGCCGGGATAGACGGTGACCCGGGCGACGCTGGTCAACCCTTCCGGGTCTTTGACGCGAACGGCGACGAGGCGGTTGAGGGCTTCGTGGTTTTTTTCGTGTTCTTCGAGTTCGGCTTTCGTGTATTCGACCGTCTCGGTGGCCCCCGCTTTGGTCTCGAAGACGCCGTCTCCGTTGAGGTCCCATTCGTATTCGAGTTTTTCGCCGGTCGGATCGCTCGATTCGCTCGCGTCGAAGCTGACTGCGAGGGGGAACGAGGTCCCGTAGGGCGGGTTGGCGGTGAGCTTCGCCGTCGGCGCCCCGGGCGCGTAGCTGATTTTGTGGATCGAGCCGTTGCCGCCTTCTTCGTTGCCGAAGAGATCGGCGTAGTAGAGGTAGCCGCCGGGGCCTTCCTGGATGTCGACGGCGGGGTAGATCTGGTTCTCGCGCATGAACCTGATCGCGGTTTCGGGGTCGGGGCGGCCGTCTTCGCCGGGGAACATGGCGTAGACGCAGCCGCGCACCGCGTCGGTGAAGAAGAGGGCGCCCTTGTAGGCGGCGGGGAACTGTTCGCCCTCGTAGAAGGAGATGCCGCCGAGAGCGGAGCCGTTTTCGAACGGGCATTCGTCGCCTTCGACGACCGGCGACCCGTGGCTGTAGTAGAAGAACGGTTCCGCGGTCTTCGGTTCCCCGGCCGCTTCGGCTTTGTAGAGGTTTTCGCAGACGCTGAGGCCGAGGACCTTGAACTGGAACTGGTGCGAAGGCCCCTCGTAGCAGGGCCAGCCGGAGTTGTAGATCGCGCTCGGCGGCGCCGCAAAGCGGTCCAGCTCCTCGATCTCGGAGGAGCCGACGTTGTCCGTATACAGTTCGCCGCTGGTCGGGTCGAGGGTGAAGCGGAAGGGGTTGCGGAAGCCCATGGCGACGATCCGGCGCGTGTTTTCGTCGGCGCTGCCACCCAGCGGGTTGCCCGGCAGCCCTGCGCCGGTGTCGGGGTCGACGCGGAGGATCTTGCCGCTCAGGTTGGTCAGGTTCTGCGCCCGCAGCGAACCGCCTTCGGCGCTGGGCGGTTCATCGGCGGTGCCGGCCGGGGACGGCGGGTCGCCGCAGGGGTTCGGTTCGGTGCCCAGCTGCCCGTAGTCGGCGGAGGTGAAGCTGGCCCCGTCGCCGCCGCTGACGTAGAGGTCGCCTTCGGGGCCGAACTGGAGGTCGCCGATCGAGTGCGAGGAGAACTGCTGGCACCACCCTTCCGCCAGCTGTTTCTGCGCCGGTTCTTTTGCCGAGGGCGCGGCGTGTTCGCCTTCGGCGGTCAGCCGGACGAGGCGGCCGCTGACGAGGCAGGCGTCGCCGCCGTTCAGGTCCGGGCAGGGGTCGCCGGTTTTTTCCGGAGAGCCCCATTTCGGCGGTGGCGCTTCTTCGCCGAGGATGTGGTCGTAGGTGTAGAGCGCGTAGACGTAGGGTCGGCCTTCGTCGAATTTCGGGTCGAGGGCCAGTCCGAGCAGGCCGCGGTCGCCGGTGTCGTAGACGTCGGTCCGCAGGTCGGCGAACAGTTCCGGCGTCGTGTCTTCGACGTTTTCGTAGACGTAGATCCGCCCCGGCTTGGTGGCGACGAAGACGCGGCCGTCGGGGGCGAAGCGGAAGGCGACCGGCTGCTGGATGTTCGCGATCGCCACTTCGTCCTGGAAGCCCGGCGGCAGCGCCGGGTCGGCGGCGGCGAGTGCGGGAGCGGCCAGCAGGACGATGAGCGCCGTCAGCAGGGCGAGCGTGCCGCGGCTCGTCCTCCTCCTCACGCGCGCTCCAGCGGCGCCATCGTCAGGCCGGCGGCGTCGAGCTGCTCCCAGTAGTGCTCGGCCGGCTCGCGCGCTCCGGTCCAGACGATCGCCTGGCCGCCGTTGTGGATCTGGTCGGCGATCCGGTGGCCCTGCTCGAGGCTGACGCCCGGCAGCACCCGCGCCAGGGTCTGGGCGACGTGGTCGAAGGTGTTGTGGTTGTCGTTGCAGACGATCACGCGCCAGTTGCCACCCAAGTCGGAGCCGGGGCCGGAGACGCGGGGGCGCTCGACGGTGCTCGTCGCCATTGCGGAAATTATGCGCTAGAAGGGACTGGGAACGCGAACGACGACGTCGTCGACGCTGGCGACGACCCCGTTGCCGTTCTTGATCGTGCCGGCGGTCACCGCCGAGGCGCGGCCGCTCAGTTCGCCCGCCCCCGCGTCGGTCGCTTCGCCGACCAGGGTGCCGCCGACGTAGGCGAAGAGCTGCGCCTGGCCCTTTTCGGGGCCGCTGGTGACGTTGACCGCGCGCAGCCTCAGCTTGTTCGCTTCGTCGACGCCGAGGACCGCTTTCTCGTTCTTGGCGATCGCCAGGTATTTCGAGCCTTCCTTCGTCACCTTGACCAGCTGCGCCTTGCGCTGGCGCGGGAAGACCAGCAGCTCGTACCTGGCGCCGCCGCCGGCGCGCAGCTCGAGGCCGAGGAAGGCCTTGCGCTGGAGGTTGGCCGGCGTGCTGCTGAGGAGGCGCTCGGTGGCGGCGATCTCGAGGTCGCGCCCCAGCACCGGCGTCCGGAACGAGCAGGCGCTGGTCTTCTTGCCGATCGTGATCCGCATCGCCCCTCCGACCCCGGCGCGGTCGCAGCTGCGCCCGGAGAGCTTGACCAGCTGGCTGCGCTGGGCGAGCGATTCCATCGGGTTGCGGTAGATGCCGATCATCGCCGCCCCGGCGACGGCGCAGGCGAGCAGGCCGACGGCGAGCGCGGCCAGGAGGGTGGCTGAGAAGCGGGACCTCACGAGTCGCCAGCCTAAACACAGGCGAGGCCGAAAGATGCGGCTCGGAGTGGCTTGAATGGCGGATTTCGGTCACTGTCCGCCGCTTCGAATCCCAAATATCATTCAGCTCATGAGCGACCACCGACTTCCCCAGCCCGACCGGCCGTGGGTGATGCGCACCTACGCCGGCCACTCCGACGCCCGCCGCTCCAACGAGCTCTACCGCCGCAACCTGGCCAAGGGGCAGACGGGGCTCTCGGTGGCCTTCGACCTGCCGACGCAGACCGGCTATGACCCCGACCACGTCCTCGCCCGCGGCGAGGTCGGCAAGGTCGGCGTCTCGATCGCCCACAAGGGCGACATGCACCAGCTGCTCGACGGGATCCCGCTCGACGAGATGAACCCCTCGATGACGATCAACGCGCCAGCGGCCTGGCTGCTCGGCCTCTACGTCACCGTCGCCGAGGAGAACGGGGTCGCCCGCGACCAGCTCAAGGGGACGACGCAGAACGACATCATCAAGGAGTACCTCTCGCGCGGGACCTACGCCTTCCCGCCGGAGCCCTCGATGCGGCTGATCGCCGACATGGTCGCCTTCACCGTCAACGAGGTGCCGAGCTGGAACCCGACCAACATCTGCAGCTACCACCTGCAGGAGGCCGGGGCGACGCCGGTGCAGGAGATCGCCTACGCGCTCTCGACCGGGATCGCGGTCCTGGACGAGGTGAAAGCGCGCGGCCAGGTCGCCGACGCGGACTTCCCCAAGGTCTTCGGCCGCATCTCCTTCTTCGTCAATGCCGGCATCCGGCTGATCGAGGAGATCGCGAAGCTGCGGACGATGGCGGCGCTGTGGCAGCAGATCGGGCGCGAGCGCTACGGCGTCACCGACGAGAAGATGCTGCGCTTCCGCTACGGGGTGCAGGTGAACTCGCTGGGCCTGACCGAGGCGCAGCCGGAGAACAACATCCAGCGGATCGTGCTGGAGGCGCTGGCGGTGACGCTCAGCCGCGACGCCCGCGCGCGGGCGATCCAGCTGCCGGCCTGGAACGAGGCGATGGGCCTCCCCCGCCCCTGGGACCAGCAGTGGAGCCTGCGGATCCAGCAGGTGCTGGCGAACGAGACCGACCTGCTCGAGTACCCCGACGTCTTCGCCGGGTCCCACGTCATGGACGGGCTGGTCGCCGAGCTGACCGAGGGGGCGCGGGCGGAGATGGCCGTGGTCGAGGAGCACGGCGGCGCCGTCAACGCCGTCCCCTACATGAAGGCGCGCCTGGTCGAGAGCCACCGCGAGCGGGTGGCGCGGATCGAGGCCGGCGAGCAGAAGGTGATCGGCCAGAACAGCTACACCGAGACCGAGGACTCGCCGCTGACGGCGGGGGCCGACGGCGGCATCCTCACCCCCGACCCCGAGGTCGAGCGGGAACGGATCGAGGCGCTGGCCGAGTGGAAGGCCGAGCGCGACGAGGACGCGGTGCGCTCGGCGCTGGAGGAGCTGGCGAAGGCCGCCGCGGACGAGAGCGTGAACATCATGCCGGCGACGATCGCCGCCGCCAAGGCGGGGGCGACGACCGGCGAGTGGGCGCAGGCGATGCGCGAGGTCTTCGGCGCCTACCGGGCGCCGACCGGCGTCGACGGCGCTTCACCCGCCTCCGACCGCGACCAGCTGGAGGAGATCCGGCGCCGGGTCGACGAGACCTCGGAGAAGATCGGCCACCGGATCAAGATCCTGGTCGGCAAGCCCGGCCTCGACGGGCACTCCAACGGCGCCGAGCAGGTGGCGCTGCGGGCGCGCGACGTCGGCATGGAGGTGATCTACCAGGGGATCCGCCTCACCCCGGAGGAGATCGCCGAGTCGGCGCTGCAGGAGGACGTCGACGTCGTCGGCCTCTCGATCCTCTCCGGCTCGCACCTGGAGCTGATCCCCGAGGTCGTGCGGCTGCTGCGGGAGGAGGGCGTCGAGGTGCCGGTCGTGGTCGGCGGCATCATCCCCGTCGCCGACGCCGAGCGCCTGCGCGAGGCCGGGGTCGCCGGCGTCTACACGCCGAAGGACTTCGACGTCAACCGGATCATGGGCGAAATCGTCGAGCTGGTCGGGCAGCGGGCCGGCGCCGGCGCGGCCGCATAAGCGCGCCGACCCGCGGCCGGCGCAGGCGCAATCCCAACCGCCGCTATACGCCGGGCGCTCAGGCTCGCTAACAATTGAGCCCATGAGCGAGCTGAACGGGGACAGGGCCGCCTGGCTGCGCTGCTACCGCTGCTGGTCCCAGAACCTCGAGATCCAGATCCACTACGACGCGATCCGCCGCGTCGATCCGGAGTCGGGCGCGCTCGCCGACGGCGTCGACGAGGTGCAGGAATCGGTCGTCCAGTGCCTCGACTGCATGCACGACCAGCCCCACCTCAGCTTCGAAGGCGACCACGTGGTCCCGATCGAGGACCGCTGGGAACGGATGGTCGCCGGCACGCCCTGGGTCGCCTCCTGCACCGTCACCGTCGACCAGGACCGGGTCGAGAGCTGCTCGGGGCCGGAGGCGATCGAGTTCCTCACCTACGGCGCCTTCGGCGACGCCGGGGTGCGCGAGTTCTTCACCCACGTCCGCTTCCACAAGCACGACGAGGAGCAGATCGTCATCCACCTCCTGGTCGAGCTCTACGCCCGCTCCGCCCAGGAGGCGACCGAGGTCCTCGAAGACGCCGCCCACGGCCAGCTCGAGATCACCTCCCTCGCCGAGGAGTCGAGACCCCCCGCCCACGCCTCGGGCGAGGCCCACTGAGCGACGCTTGGTGAGTTGACCTGCCTATAGCCGGGTCAACTCACCACACGCACCTCAGTCGACGTTGTCGGCGGCGGCTTCGGGGCTCTCGCCGGGGTTCTTCTTGGGGACGAGGACGAGGCGCTTGAACTCGGCGACGAGGACGCCGTCCTGGTTGAGGACCCGGGTGTGGACCTTGACGACGCCGCGGTCGGGCTTCGATTTCGACGGCTTGACGTCGAGGACCTCGGTCTCGCAGAAGAGGGTGTCGCCGTGGAAGACCGGGTTCGGGTGGCTCAGTTCTTCGGTCGCCAGGTTGGCGATCGCCTTGCCCGAGACGTCCGAGACCGACATCCCCAGCGCCAGCGAGTAGACCAGCGGCCCGACGACGACGTTGCGGCCCTGCTGGGAGCCCTTGGCGTAGACGTCGTTGATGTGCAGGGGGTGGTGGTTCATCGTGATCAGGCAGAAGAGGTGGTCGTCCGCCTCGGTCACGGTCTTCGCCGGCCAGTGCTTGTAGACGGCGCCGACCTCGAACTCCTCGAGGTAGCGGCCGTAGCTGTGCGCCCCGGTCGCCTCGCGCTCGGCCTGGTCGGTAGTCAGCTCGTACGTCTCGGTCATGCTCGTTTTCGTCTCCTTCGAAGTTTAGGAGCGCGGATGCTATCTGCCGCCCCGAGGATGGGTCCAGCCGCAGCGCAGGAGGCGAGTCAGACCTTGAAGCGGCGCTTCGCGGGGGTCGGATCGACGCCGGCCGAGTTGACCGCCCGCGCTTCGAGCGTGTAGCGCCCCGGCGTCAGGTGCTTGAACGTCTTGGTCTTGCCGCACGAGGCGAAGCGCGGTTTTGGCCGGCGGCGCTTGCCCGCCGGCCCGATCAGCCTGCACTGGAAGCGCTCCGCTTCTTCGGTCCCGCGGAGGTGGAACGTCGCCTTCCCCTGCCTCTTGTCGATCTTCGCGCCGGCGATCTTGGTGTCCGGCAGAGACAGGAACGACGCGCCCACCCCGCGGTCGGACTCGAGGTCGTCGACCTCGCAAACCCGGCCGGCGGCGCTGGTGCAGCCGCTCCAGGTGACGACGTTGGGGCCGGGGGGCGCTTCGAGCACGACGTTGCTCGTCTCGGGAAAGCGGGCGCTGCAGGTGGCCCCGCACTCGATCCCGGTCGGGCGGGAGACGACTGCGCCTTCGCTCGCTCCGGTCTTGGTGACGGTGAGCTTGTGGGTGATCGGCACGAACGAGGCGGTGACCGTCGCGTCCGAGTACATCGTCAGCTGGCAAGGCGCCGTCCCAGAGCATTCTCCACCCGACCAGCCGGCGAATTCGTAGTGCGCGGCCGGAGTCGCCGTCAGCGTCACCGGCGCCCCGTTTTCGTAGGTGTGCGAGCAGACGGAGCCGCATTCGATCCCACCCACGTCCGACCGCACCGAACCGCCGGAAACCGCTTCGCTCACCACCGTCAGCGTGTGGTGGGTGGGCCCGAAGGCCAACACGCGGCCGTCCCGGGCGCCGACGTAGATGCGGCCCCCGCTCGCGAGCGGGCGCGCGAATTTGGTCGAGACGCCGATTTCCCCGCTCCAGAGCGGCTGCGGTTCGGAGCCGATGGGGACAGCCGCGTAGGCGTCGAGGGTCGAGCCTTCGCATTTGAAGGCCTGGGGACAGTGGTTGATCCAGACGATCCCGGAGCCGGGAGCGGCTCCGTTCGAGGTGACGATCGGCGAGCCCGAACCGAATTCAAGGCCCGTCGCGCGCGCCACCGGCGTCAGTTCCGGCGCTCCCAGGCCGTTGACGCCGTATTTCAGGATTTCCAGCGCGCCGTTGCCCGGTTCCTCGCCCGAAGCGGGGATGTACACGTAGCCGCCATCGCCGGGCCAGGTCGCAAGCGAGCCCCAGACCCCGTTTTCGATCGGCGTCTCGCCGAGATCGGCGTTTTTCCCTTCCGGCCCCTGCCCCATCCCACCGAGGTCGTCGCGGTTGAGCAGGTAGACCAAACCTCCTTTGCCCACCTGGACCGCGAGGTGCGGCGTCGCTTCGGTCCCGAACCACGGCGAGGGCAGGGGCAGCGGCGCGCTGGACCCCAGGTCGAGATCTTCCGCATCGAGTTCGACGTTGTTGTAAGGAGAGAAGAAGTCGGTCGGCTTGAGGGTGCCGTCGGGTTCGATCTGCGCGCGGACCACCGAGTCGCCGAGGTGGCCTTCATGCGGCTGGTTCCCGGGCCCTTTGGAGGGGGACCAGGAGTTGCCGGTGGCGAAGAGGAGCTGGCCTTCGCCGTCGGAGCCGATGCCGCCGCCCCCCATCCAGATCGCGGCGCCGGTGTGTTTTTCTTCGGTCGTCGCCCACATCGTCTTGATCTGACCGGCGGTGGAGACGCCGACGATCCAGCCGTGGAAGGGCGAGATGTCGCAGTGGCTGCCGAAGCCCGCGTAGACGACGCCGTTCATCAGCAGCAGCGCCGGCCGCTGCATCTGGTGGGTCGGGTCGAAAGTGACCGGCAGGTTTTCGGCTTCGCCTTCGACCGCCACCGGGAAGCCGGGCCGCTCTTCGCCGTTGGCGAGGTCAAGCGCGTGCATCTTCCAGACGGCCGGCCCCGATGCCGTTTCTCCCGCGTAGCTCTTGGCGAGGAAGTAGGCGGTGTTCGTGTTCGAGTCGATCACCGGCGTACCGGTGACGCCGACGTGGGGCGCCAGGTCGCCGCATTCGAGGTCGGCGGAGTTCCACGGCGTGCCGACGCTGCGTTCCCACTCGATTTCACCGCTGCGAGAATCGACTCCGTAGACCCGGTCGTCCTCGGTGGCGACTAACAGGGTGCGCCCGGAGACGAGCGGCTGGGCGTAGACCTGGCCCTGCACCGGGACTTCGAAGTTCTGCGCGAAGGCTCCTTCTTCTTCGAGCAGCTGCGGCGTCAGCTGCGGCTCGTCGGGGTACCAGCTGGTGCGCAGCGGTCCGGCCTGCGCCGTCACCGGTTCGGTCGCCGAGGCCGGCGGGGCACAGGTCAGCGCCACGGCGGCGAAGAGGAGCGGGAGGAGGGGCGTTGCGCGTCTCATCGCCATTTAGCCGTTGAGACTAGTCGCGCACCCGGCGCATCGCAAAAACCCTGCGGGACCGGCATCTAGACTGCGCACGATGCAGATCGGGATCATCGGCCTCGGCTACGTGGGCCTGCCGCTCGCCGTCGCCTTCGCCGAAGCGGGCTGCGAGGTCACCGGGCTCGACCTCGACGCGGCCAAGGTCGAGGCGCTGAACCGTGGCGAGAGCTACATCGAGGACGTGCCCAGCTCGGCGCTGGCGCCGCTCGGGGAGCGGCTGCGGGCGAGCGCCGACTACGCCGGCCTCGCCGCCTGCGACGCGGTCGTCCTCTGCGTCCCCACCCCGCTCAGCGACTCGCGCGAGCCCGACCTCGGGCCCCTCGAGGCCTCGGCGACGGCGCTGGCGCAGGTGCTGCGCTCGGGCCAGCTGGTGGTGCTGGAGTCGACGACCTATCCGGGCACCACCCGCGACCGCCTGCTGCCGATCCTCGAGACCTCCGGCCTCACCGCCGGCAGCGACTTCCACCTCGCCTTCTCGCCGGAGCGGATCGACCCCGGCCGCACCGACTTCACCGTGCGGACGACGCCGAAGCTGGTCGGCGGCGTCACCGCGGCCTCGACCGAGCGCGCCCGGGCGCTGTACGCGGAGATCTGCGACACCGTCGTCGTCCTCTCCAGCCCGGAGGCGGCGGAGCTCTCGAAGCTGCTGGAGAACATCTTCCGCTCGGTCAACATCGCCCTCGTCAACGAGCTCTCCCAGCTCTGCGACCGGCTCGGAATCGACGTCTGGGAGGTGATCGAGGCCGCCGCGACCAAGCCCTTCGGCTTCATGCGCTTCGACCCGGGGCCGGGGATGGGCGGCCACTGCCTCCCGGTCGACCCCTTCTACCTCGCCTTCCGCGCCCGCCAGCTCGACTTCTACCCCGAGTTCATCGAGCTGGCGGGGAAGGTGAACCAGGCGCAGCCGGGCTTCTGCGTGGAACGGATCGAGCGGGCTCTGAACGGCGTGCGCAGGCCGGTCAACGGCTCCCGCATCCTCGTCCTCGGGGTCAGCTACAAGGGCGGCGTCGGCGACACCCGCGAATCGCCGGCGCTGAAGATCGTCGGCCGCCTCCAGGACCTCGGCGCCGAGGTCTCCTACCACGACTCCTTCGTCCCGGAGCTGCCCGGCCACGGCCTCGCCTCGGTCGATCTCGACGCCGGCCTGCGCGAGTGCGACCTCGCGGCGATCGTCACCGCCCACCCCGACGTCGACTACGAGGCTGTAGTCGCCGCGGCCCCGCTGGTAATCGACTTCCGCGGCATCACCCGCGGGATCACCGCCGACAACCTCGTCCGGCTCTAAGCGTGGGCGAGGGCGGTCCCTGCCGGCGGGTGGCGCGGATTTGGGGGACCACCCCGGCCGGGGGTGGTGGCACCAAATCGGCGACAGGACCCGCCGGCCCGCCGCGTCAGTGCACTTTTTTGAGGCGCGCGCGTTCCTCTTGCTTCTCGACGACCTGAACGATCAGCTTGACCACGTTCGAGTCGCCGGTCGCCTTGATGTGGCCGGTCTCGACCGCGCGGCGGTAGCTCTTCAGCGTCCCCTTCTCGGCCAGCTCGTTGAACTGCGGGCGGTCGATTTCGACCAGCACCCGCTCGTCCTGGGCGAGGTCCTTGCTGATCTTCAGCCCGGGCAGCTCGACCCGGTAGAGCTGGATGTCGTGTTTGGCTTTCAGCTGCAGGCCGAAGACCAGCCTGAGTTTCTGCAGGGCGGGGACTTCGGCCTGGAACCGCTCGACGGCGGTGCGGATCAGGTCCGAAGTCGAGGCCATGTCAGATGCTCCGCTCGCTCAAATCTTGTGCCTCTGCAGCAGCTTCTTGCCGATCACCATGCGCTGGATCTCGGAGGTCCCCTCGCCGATCAGCAGCAGCGGCGCGTCGCGGTAGAGGCGCTCGATCTCGTACTCCTTCGAGTAGCCGTAGCCGCCGTGGATGCGGAAGCTTTCTTCGACGCAGTACTTGCCGGTCTCCGAGGCGAGGAGCTTGGCCATCCCGGCCTCGAGGTCGGAGCGCTCGCCGGCGTCCTTCATCCGCGCCGCTTTGCGGGTGACGAGGCGGGCGGCCTCGATCTGCGTCGCCATGTCGGCGAGCTTGAACTGGATCGCCTGGTGCTTGGCGATCTCCTTGCCGAAGGTCTTCCGTTCCTGGCTGTAGCGGAGGGCGAGCTCGAGCGCGCGCTGGGCGATGCCGACGCCGCGGGCGGCGACGTTGACGCGGCCGACCTCGAGCGCGTCCATCATCTGCACGAAGCCCTGGCCGACGCCGGCCTCCTCGCCGCCGAGCACCCGCTCGGGCGGGCACTTGTAGCCGTCGTAGACGAGCTCGGTCGACTCGACGCCCTTGTAGCCCATCTTCTTGATCTTCGGCGGGACGTTGAGCCCCTTGAAGTCGCCCTCGTTGGTTTCCTGCCAGGCCTCCTTCTCGGTGATGAAGCAGGTCATCCCCTTGTAGGGCGGGTCGGCTTTCGGGTCGCTCTTCATCAGCACGAAGACGACGCCGGAGCCGAGGCCGTTGGTGACCCACATCTTCTGCCCGTTCAGCTCCCAGTTGCCGTCCTCGCCCTTCTTGGCGGTGGCCTTGATGCCCTGGACGTCGGAGCCGACCTCGGGCTCGGAGAGCGAGAAGGCGGCGCGGATCTCCCCGGTCGCCATCTTCGGCAGGAAGTACTCCTTCTGCTCGTCGGTGCCGAACTTCATCAGCAGGTAGGAGCCGATGAAGTGGGTGTTGACGACGCCGGAGATCGAGATCCAGCCGCGCGAGAGCTCTTCGACGATCATCGCGTAGGTGGTCAGGTCGAGCCCCATGCCGCCGTACTCCTCGGGGATCGTCACCCCGAAGAGGCCGAGCTCCTTCATCTGCTCGACGATCGGCTCCGGGAAGGAGTCCTCGTGGTCGTAGTGCTCGGCGTTGGGGATGATCTGCTCGTCGGCGAACTGGCGGACCATTTCGATGATCGCTTCCTGCTCGTCGGTCATTTCGCGGTAGGCGGCGGTGTCTACGGCCATGGCTCCTGCTTCAAGTAGTCGGGACCTGGGATGAGGGCTGCGACGCGGTTGCGGCGCCCTGGAGCGCCAAGGATATAGACGCGGGGTCGGCGCCGGGGTCGATGGCGCGCAGCGCCGCGGCCGCCTTCAGCAGCATCTCCTCGTACTCGCGCTCGGGGCCCGACTGGAGGACGACCGCGCCGCCGGCGCCGATCGTCGCCCGGCCGGGGGTGAGGACGAGGGTGCGGATCGCGACCGCGAGGTCGGCGGCACCGCCGAGGCCGAGCCACCCGATCGCGCCCGAGTAGGGGCCGCGGGCGGCGCCCTCGAGCCGGTCGAGGATCGCGGTCGTGCGCAGCTTCGGCGCGCCGGTCATCGAGCCGGGCGGGAAGCAGGAGCGGACCGCGTCGAAGGCCGAGGCGCCGGGGCGCAGCCGGCCGCGGACCGAGGAGACGAGCTGGTGGACGGTCTCGTAGCTCTCGACCGCCATCAGCTCCGGCACCTCGACGCTGCCGACCGCGCAGACGGCACCGAGGTCGTTGCGCAGCAGGTCGACGATCATCAGGTTCTCGGCCCGGTTCTTCTCGTCGGCGGCGAGGGCGGCGGCGAGCCGCGCGTCCTCCGCGGGCGCGCCGCGGCGGCTGGTGCCCTTGATCGGCCGCGCTTCGGCCTCGCCGTCGCGGCCGACGCGCAGGAAGCGCTCGGGCGATGAGCTGAGGACGGCGAGGTCGCCGAAGCGGAGGTAGGCGGCGAACGGCGCCGGGTTGGCGCGGCGCAGGCGGCGATAGAGGTCGAGGGGATCGGCGTCGAGCTCCACCTGCAGTTGGTTGGTCAGGCAGATCTCGTAGGACTCTCCGTCGAGCAGGTGGTCGAGGCAGGTCTCGACGTCCTCCAGGTAGGCATCGCGGTCTCGCGCCAAACGCAGCTCTCCCACCTGCGGGGAGCCGGGAACGGGCGGGGCGAGGAGAGAGGCCAGACGGGCCTCGGTGCCGGAAAGCCACTCCTCGGCTTCGTCCCCGGCCACACCTATCTCCCCACCCTCCTCACCTTGCTTTGTGAGGAGGGTGAGGAGATAGGTGTGGCCCGCCTCGTGGTCGAAGGCGATCAGGCGGTCGCAGAAGATGAAGGCGGCGTCGGGATGGTCGGAGCGATGGGCGTGGGAGTGGCCGCACTCGGCCTTGAGCTCGTAGCCGAGGTAGCCGACGAAGCCGCAGTCGAAGTCGAAGGGGAGATCGGGCGACTCGGAGTGGCGCAATCGATCGATGCGGCGTTCGAGATCGGCGAAGATCGAGGCATCGGAGCCGACGTCGCAGGTGACAACCTCGGCAAGCGGGCCGCTGGCGTCGCCCATGAACGAGAAGCGGGCATGCTCCCCCGAGCGGCTGCTGTCGAGCCAGAACGCGTTCTCGCTCTCGCCGTAGAGGGCGACGAAGGCCGCCTCGGGGTCTGGAAGCAGGTCGAGCCGCCGCAGGCGCACCTCCGTCTCAACCGGGTGTGTCGCTTTTGTACGGCTATGCCTTACAAAGTCGACACTCCCACCGGCTGGGTGGGAGCGGGTCGGGGTCAGGTCGCGGAAGTTCTCGACCAGGCGGCGGCCGAAGTCTGTGGCGATCGACTCGGGGTGGAACTGGACGCCCCATTGGGGGCGCGTTCTGTGTTCCACCGCCATCGGCACGCCGCCGGCGGAGGCGATCTCGCGCAGCGAGGCCGGCAGCGGGCGCGCCAGGCCGAGCGAGTGGTAGCGGACGGCACGGAAGGGGCTGGGGATGCCGGCGAAGAGCGGCGAGCCGTCGTGGCGGATGGCGGAGAGGCGGCCGTGCATCGGCTCCTCCACCCGCTCGATCCCTCCCCCCTCCGACCAGCCGATCCCCTGCAGGCCGAGGCAGACGCCGAGCAGCGGCGCCTCGCAGCGGCGGATCGCCTCGGCGCAGACGCCGAAGTCACCGGCGATGTCGGGCCGTCCCGGGCCGGGCGAGATGACGACGTTGTCGGCGTTCACCCGCGCCAGCTCCTCCCAGCTCGCCTCGTCGTTGCGGACGACGATCGGCTCGACGCCGTTCACCTCCGCCAGCAGCTGGAAGAGGTTGTAGGTGAACGAGTCGTAGTTGTCGATCAGCAGCGTGCGCATCGAGCCGTCCGCGTCGGCAAGATATCCCCCCGATGGCCGACCCCTGGCATCCCGACCGCTCGCGCGGCATCTTCGAGACGCTGCTCGTGATCGCGGATGAGCCGGTCGAGCTCGAGGCGCACCTCTCTCGGCTGGCTCGGAGCTTGAAGGTCCTCTATGCGCAAGAGCTGCCGCCGCAGGCCGAGGAAGAACTGCGGCAGAGAGCAGACGGCATCCCGCTCGGTCGTCTTCGCCTCACTGTCGCCCCCACGGAAGACGGCCTCCTGCTCGACCTACTTGCCGGGAAGGTCGAGCAGGAGGCCGTCTTCCCCGCCAGGGGCATGAAGCTGCGCAGCCACCCACTCAGCGGGGGCCTCGGCTCTCACAAGTGGAGCGACCGCCGAGGAATCGATCGCCCCACATCTGGCGAGGCCGGCGCGCTTATCGTCGACGAGGGCGAGGTGCTGGAGGCCGGCTGGGCCAACGTCTTCGCCGTCCGCGGCGGCACCCTCTTCACACCCCCCCTGGACGGCCGCATCCTCCCCGGCACCACCCGAGCAGCTCTAATCGCGCTCGCAGCAGAGGAAGGAATCGAGACCACCGAGCGCTCGCTGCGAAGCGAGGACCTCCTCACCGCCGAAGAGACCTTCCTGACCGGCTCGATCCGCGGCATCGAGGCCGCAGAAGAACTCGACGGACGGCAGCTCCCAGGCTGCGGCCCCCTCAGTAATCGCCTCGCCGCCGCCCTCCGCCGACGCTGGGCCCGGGCAAGTGAGCAGGATGCGCCCCCAGCTGCTGCAACCGCGCCGAAACACGGTCAGCTCGCTCCGTAAAGCTGCGAAACCGCGTCTCGAACCGAGCCCGCGGAACCGCCGGCGTCTTCTCCACCGGCACCGGCGCAACCTCGTCTAGCCGTTCTTCGTCCCTGCCGGCGGGTGGCGCCGGTTTGGGGGACCCCCCCGGGAGGGGGGGTGGGACCAAATCGGCGACAGGACCCGCCGGCCCAGCAACGCCGGTCTCGTCCCCGACAGGACCCGCCGGCCCAGCAACGCCGGTCTCGTCCCCGACAGGACCCCCGGGCCCAGCAACGCCGGTCTCGGAAGGCTTCGCATCCTTCGCCGCCACCGCAGCCGCCGCGCTCTTCTCCGCCGCCTCGGCCGCCCGCCGCGCCTGCCGCGCCGCGTCCAGCGCCATCTCCCCCACCTCGCGCACCCCCTCCTCGGAGGCCCGGGCGATCACCAGCGCCTCGTCGATCCGCGCCTCGAGCTCGCCGACCAGCGGCACGGTGCCGCGGGGGACGATCCAGTCCTGGGTGCTGTCGCGCTCCGATCCCTCGATAGCAGGGAATTTAGGCCCGGGAGAGGCGGCAAACGCGCGCTCTCATTAGATTTACCCGCGGCCTTCCCCGACCACGACCCTAGGAGCACCTTGAGACACCCACGCGACTTCTTCCTCCCGCAGGCGATCGGCGCCCCGGAGCCCCTCCGCGAGATCCCGGTCAAGCCCTCGCGGATGATCCACTTCCTCGACTTCTCGAACGAGAAGATGGTCGCCAAGGCGGGCGACATCGCCCAGAAAACGGACATCCTCCTCGGCAACCTCGAGGACGCCGTCCCGGTCGACCGCAAGGAGGCCGCGCGCGAGGGCCTGATCCGCGCCGCCAAGGAGAACGACTTCGGCCAGACCTCGCTCTGGACCCGGGTCAACGCGCTGGAGAGCCCCTGGGTGCTCGACGACCTCACCCAGCTCGTGACCGAGATCGGCGACCAGCTCGAGGTGATCATGGTGCCGAAGGTCGAGGGCGCCTGGGACATCCACTACGTCGACCGCCTGCTCGCCCAGCTGGAGGCGAAAGCGGGGCTGGAGCGGCCGCTGCTCGTCCACGCGATCCTGGAGACGCCGCAGGGCGTGGTCAACCTCGAGGAGATCGCCAACGCCAGCCCGCGCATGCAGGGGATGAGCTTCGGCCCGGCCGACCTGGCCGCGGCGCGGCGGATGAAGACCACCCGCGTCGGCGGGGGCCACCCCGGCTACCGGGTGATGGAGGACCCGGCCGACCCGGAGAACCCGGAGGCCGACCGCGTCAGCGCCCAGCAGGATCTCTGGCACTACTCGATCGCGCGCATGGTCGACGCCTGCACCTCCGCCGGCATCCTCCCCTTCTACGGGCCGTTCGGCGACATCAAGGACACCGCCGGCTGCGAGACCCAGTTCCGCGCCGCCTTCCTGATGGGCTGCGTCGGCGCCTGGTCGCTGCACCCGGTGCAGATCGGGATCGCGAAGAAGGTCTTCAGCCCGCCGCCGGACGAGGTCAAGTTCGCGAAGAAGGTGATCGAGGCGATCCCCGATGGACGCGGCGTCCACATGATCGACGGCAAGATGCAGGACGACGCCACCTGGAAGCAGTGCAAGGTGATGGTCGAGCTGGCCGAGATGCTGGCCGAGAAGGACCCCGATCTGGCCGAGGCTTACAAGTAATAAGTACCGAGTCGGCTCAGTAATAGGACGGTTCGCAAGAGCTGTCCCCGCTCATAAGAAAAACTCGTTTTACCTTTCTTCGATCCCCTAATCTGCGGGTAAAAGATCCCTGCTTTGCAGTGGCTCATGTGATCTGGAGCCGCTGCCGATACGGAGAGGGCGTTGACGACCGCAACCATCCTCCATCCCCCGCCTTTCAGATAAGCCCAGTCAACTTCCTCTCCTCTCCCCATGCACTCTTCCACCGATCTCCCCCTAGACCGCCGCTTCGGACCCCAGCCCACCACCCGCGAAGCGCTGGTCCAGGAGCGGCCGACGCTGGGGGCGATGCCGATGGCGCGGCGGGGCCCCGGCCTCTGGCTGCTGCCCCTGATCGACTTCCTCTCCTCCTCCGTCGCCCTGGCGGTCGTCGTCGGGCTGGCGAGCGAGTCCTTCCTCCCCGCCTTCCCGGTCGCGCCGCTGGTGCTGGTCGGGGTCTACATGCTGCTGGGCGTCTACGGCTCGCAGGCGGGGGCGGACGAGAGCGGCACCGCCTGGCCCGTCATCCGCTTCCTCGTCGCCGGCGTCTTCGTCTGGTCCGCCTCGCTGCTGACGCCGATCGAGGGGCTCGAGCAGCTCGGTCTCTGGGCCGGCTTCATCGTCCTCGACACCGCCTGCCGCGCCGGCCTGGCGCCCCACCTGGAGCGGCTCAACCCGCAGGAGCGCTGGGTGCTGGTCGGTGAGGAGGAGACGGCCGACCGGCTGCGCGCCTACACGCCGCTGAAGAAGTACGCGAGCGTCGTCGGCACCGTGCCGCCGGCCGAAAGGGATCCTGGCACGGCCGGCCGCGTCGCCGCCCTCGAGGTGGTCGAGCGCTACCACGCCGACCGCGTCGTCATCTCCAGCCAGCACGCCGACGACGAAGGCCTGCTCGAGCTGGTCCGCGCCTTCAAGTCGATCGGCGTCCCGGTCAGCCTCCTTCCCCGGCCGCTCGACCTGCTGGAGGCGCAGTCGGTGACCCCGAGCCGGATCGGCGGCGTGCCGCTGATCGAGATCGAGGCGCTGGCTGCCCGCGGCGCCGTCCCCTACAAGGGCCCGAACCGTCGCCGCACCCGCCAGACCAAGATCAGCGTCGTCGTGCCGGCGATGAACGAGGAGGGCAACATCGGCCAGGTCCTCTCCCAACTGCCGGGCGACCTGCACGAGGTGATCCTCGTCGACGGCAACTCGAGCGACAACACGGTCGAGGCAGCGCGTCACGCCTACCCCGGCATCCGCGTCACCACCCAGAGCGGCCGCGGCAAGGGCGACGCCTTCCGCACCGGCTTCGCCGCCGTCACCGGCAACCTGGTCGTGATGCTCGACGCCGACGGCTCCGCCGACCCGGCCGAGATCCCCCGCTTCGTCGCCGCACTGGAGGCCGGCGCCGACTTCGCCAAGGGCTCCCGCTACATGGAGGGCGGCGGCAGCGCCGACATCACCCGCCTGCGCAGCGCCGGCAACTGGGTCCTCAGCAACACCGCCAACGCGCTGCACAACACCGAATTCACCGACCTCTGCTACGGCTACAACGCGTTCTGGGCGCGCTGCCTCCCCTTCATCTCGCTCGACGTCCCCGGCTTCGAGGTGGAGACGCTGATCAACCTCCGCATGGCCTCGGCCGGGATGAAGATCGTCGAGGTACCGAGCTACGAGAAAGAGCGCATCTCCGGCCAGAGCAACCTGAAGACCTTCCGCGACGGCTTCCGCGTCCTCGGCACCATCCTCAAAGAGGCCCGCCGCCGCCGCAGCCTCCGCCACGAGCGCCTGCACGTCCCCTCGCCCGAGGTGGCCGAGCAGCAGCAGGCCCAAGCGCGGGCTACTGCCTAACTCTCAGGGACGAAGCGCTGCGGTAGAGGGGTCCGGTCGTCGCGAATTCGTCGCGGCCCTGCCGGGCCTGGCTCCCGGAGATGCCGCCTCCTATGGAGGGCAGGAAGCAGATTGCGTGTCGCGCGCTTCGCGCACTTCGCGGACAGGGGACGACCGGACCCCCTCTCGACACGTTGCGTGGTTCCTTTTGCACCGCATAGGTGCATAAGGAACCACGGAACTGGGAGCTGCCTTTCGTGGGCTGGCGTCTAACGGAGCTCTTTTGTGGAGGGGACCGGCACTCCTTCGGAGGAATGTTCGGCGAGATGCGATCTGGTGTCTTGCGCGGCCGAAGGCCGCGCTCCAGGTTCTCCCCGACCGGAGGGAGGGGAGGTCGATTCCGGAGGAGGATGGCCGGTCCCCTGTGCCGGGTGAGGTCGGTCCCTCGACGTCTTAGGAAGTCGCCGTCGCCTCGGGCGTGACTGGGATCTCGGCGCTCTCGGGCCAGGCCCCGAGCGCCTCGGCGCTGTCCTCGACCCCCGCCGCCACCAGTAGCTCCTCGGCGGCGTGGGGAGCGAACGGGACCAGGGTCCGCGCCAGCAGGACGAGGGCGGCGATCTGCGCCTCCGCATCGGCGCGGTCGAGCGCTCCGCGGCGCTTGAGCACCCGCTTCTCGAAGTCCTGAATGCGCTCGAAGAGGCGGGTGATGTCGCGGATCGCCTTGTGCATCTGCAGGTCCCTGGTGTCGTCGGTGATCCGCGAGAGGCCGTTGTCGCACCATTTGCGCAGCCGGTCGCGCATGTGCTCGGTGTCCGCTGCCGCCTCGGGGTCGTGCTCGAGCCCCTCCAGCGCCGCCAGGCGCTCGTGCGTGTAGTTCCAGAGGTTGCGCAGGAAGCGGCTGGCGAAGCGGACGGCGCCCTCGCTCCAGTTCAGCGTCTTCGCCGGCCCCGCCGCGTAGAGAACCGCCAGGCGCACGGTGTCGGCGCCGTGCTCGGCGACCAGCTCGTCGGGGTTGACGACGTTGCCGAGGTGCTTGCTCATCTTGCGGCCGTCGGCGATCACCATCTCGTGGAAGAGGCAGCCGGCGAAGGGCTCGCCCTCCTCCATGAAGGCGAAGGGGCCGATGTCGCGCAGCGCCTTGGTCACCACCCGCTGGTCGAAGACGAAGCCGCCGCTGTCGTTGCCGGCGACCAGCCGCTCGGAAGGCAGCCACTCGCGCAGGTCCGGGTGGGTGAACATCTGCTCGTCGCGATCCTCGGGCGGGACCGCCGCCGGCACCCAGAGGAAGAGCGCGTCGAAGTGGCAGTCGAGCGTGTCGGTCTCGCGCTTGGCGGCGCCGCCGCAGCGGGGGCACTCGACCTCGACGAAGTCGGGGCGCTCGGCCAGCGGATTCCCTTCGCCCGTGGGTTTGATGTCGCGGGGAAGGACGACCGGCAGGTCCTCCTCCGGCACCGGCACCGGGCCGCACTGCTCGCAGAGGACGACCGGGATCGGCGTGCCCCAGGAGCGCTGGCGGGAGATCGAGAAGTCGTTGGCGCGGTAGCGCCTGGCCTCGCGGGCGCCGTCCACCGGCGCCGGCGCGGGCTCCTCCTCGCTCTCCGGCACCGCGACGCGGTCGAGCCGCGCGGCGATGTCGCGGTCGGCCTCGTCGACCGCGGGGATGCCGAGCGCCGCGGTCGGCCCGAAGCGAGCGTCGACCAGCGGCGAGACGATCACCGGCAGCTCGCCGCCGTCCGGTCCGGCGACCGTGGCGCCGGTGTCGAGGACCGGCACCGAGCGGGCGTCGCGGGCGCTGCGCTCCCAGCCGCCCGAGCGCATCCGCTCCAGCTCCTCGCGCACCGCCTCGTCGGCGATCCAGGCGTCGATGTCCGGGTGGCGCGGCGAGAGCAGGACGAAGCTGGCGAGGCCGGCGTACCTGCGGTGCGGCGTGAAGACGGTCAGCGCCCGCCCGTCGCTCCCCTGCAGGTCGACCTCCACCCCCTCGCTGCGGCCGAGGATGTAGTGCTGGGTCGCCAGGGAGAGGTCGTCCCAGGTCCCCCCCGCCTCCAACCGCTCCATGTTGCGGTCGTTCTCCTCCAGGTAGGGAGTGATGCGCAGGAACCAGGTCGGGCGGCGGATCAGCCGCACCTCGTTGTGGCAGCGCCAGCAGCGCCCGTCCTCGACCTGGATCGAGGCGAGCGTCGTCTGACAGGTGTCGCACCAGTCGACGGTGGCGTCGTCGCGGTAGATCAGGTCGTGCTCGAGCAGGGTGACGAAGAGCCACTGCGACCAGCGGTACTGGCTCTCGTCGGAGCTGTAGAAGACGCGGTCGTAGTCGAAGGAGAAGCCGAGCTGCTTCATCTGGCCCAGCATCCGCTCGCCCGACTGGACGACCCAATCCGCAGGCGGCACCTGGCGCTCGATCGCCGCCAGCTCGGCCGGCAGGCCGAAGGCGTCGAAGCCGAAGCCGAAGAGGACGGCGTCGCCGCGGCCGCGGCGGAAGCGCGCGTAGGCGTCGCCGATCGAGTAGTCGCGGACGTGCCCCATGTGCAGGTTGCCCGAGGTGAACGGGCTCGAGGGCTTGACGTAGACCCGCGCCTGCCCCTGACGCGGTTGCGGCGCGTCGAAGTCCCCGCGCCGCTGCCAGGCCTCCTGCCGCGCCCCCTCGATCTCCTTGGGGTCGTAATTTCGCCTGCCGTCGCTCATCTCAGTCAATGATGACTGAGAGGGCAACCGCGCCGTTTGCAGGTGCTAGGCGAAGGTCCAGAGCTTGTTGCCCAAAAAGTTAAAGGGCATCGCCGCGGCGACCGCGATCGCCTGGGCCGACAGTTCCCCCACCACGTGGTTCGAGACCAGCAGCTCGAGGATGGCCAGGTTGAGCCCGAGCGAAGCGAGGCTGACGGCGAAGAAGCGGGCCGCCTGGAAGTGCGCCGGCCCCTCGCCCGGGCCGAAGGTCCAGTAGCGGTTCCAGAGGAAGTTGTTGGTGACGGCGATGGAGAAGGCGCCGACGGCGGCGATCGCATGATGGACGCCGAGGCCGCCGGCGAGGACGGCGAAGACGGCGAGGTTGATCAGGTAGCCGGAGCCGCCGACCAGACCGAACTTGAACAGCTGCACCCAGGTGGCCGGCCGCCGCGCGGCGGCGCCGATCCGGTAGGCGAGCTCACCGGCGGGGCTCATCGTGCCCCTCCCCCCGCGCCGGAGGTGGTGCGCACGCCGGCGCCGACCCGCCAGCCGAAAGGCCCGTTGAGGGCGACGGCGTTGCTGCCGAAGCCGGTCGGAAGCCGCTTGAGCTGGGGGAAGGTCAGTTCCACGGGTTTCGGGGAAACGTAGCGGGTGAGCGTCAGCCGGTCCTGGCGAAACCGCTGCACCTCGCGGAAGGAGGACGGAAGGTTAACGACCCTGTCAGCCGCTAGGGGCTTGCTGACGACGTCGACTTCCCTTACCCGTTCGCGGCCGCCGTACATCCTCGGCGCGTGGCCGCCCAGGTACCAGCGCAGCGGATCGGCGGCGAGCTTCCAGCTGACGATCGCCCGCGGCACCCGCGCCGGCCCGATCGCCTGCGAGAGGGCGCGGAAGTCGGGCCGCTGCATGTTCGGGGTGCGGACCACGTAGACCGCGAAGGCGAGCCAGTAGACGCAGAGCGCGGCGGCCAGCGCCATCCCGAGACGACGGGCGGAGGTGAGGGAAAAGCCGACCGCGGCAGCCGCAGCCAGCGGCAGCAGCGCCGGCAGCAGGTTGCGCTCGACGATGTAGTCCTTGCCGACCGCGGCGGCGACCACGGCCAGGCCGACGACCCCGAGGCCGAGGGCGAGGCCGATCGCCGCCCCGCGGCGCTCCCGCCGGCTGCCGCGGAGGGCGACGAGCGCCAGCCCCACCCCGAGCAGCAGCGCCGGGACGAGCGCGAAGTGGTCGCGCGGCGGCTCGGCGATCACGTGCCCCGTCTCGCCGATCAGGAAGCTGGCGCCGGTCTCCAGCAGGCGGCTGAGAAGCGAGCTGTGTTCGATCCAGCCGATGTGGGTCGGGTTGGTCTGCGCGACGAGCAGCGGCAGCAGCGCCGCGCCGACGGCGGCGACCGCCGCCACGGCCGGCAGCACCAGGCGCCAGCTCCAACGCAGCACCACCAGCAACCAGACGGCCTCGATCGCCACCGGGAAGAAGGCGAAGTAGTGGCTGCAGAGCGCGAGGGCGGAGGTGAGCGCCCAGAGCGCCAGGTCGCGGCCCCACTCTTCGTCCAGCGCGCGCAGGAAGAAGTAGAAGGAGAGCGCGCAGAAGAGGACCAGCAGCGCGTAGGAGCGGGCCTCCTGCGAATACCAGATCAGCATCGGGTTGAAGGCGGCCAGCGCGGCGAGCACGAGGCCGGCGCGGCGGCTCGCCAGCTCGCGGCCGATCAGGTAGGCGACCGGCACCACGAGCACGCCGAGCAGGGCGGAGAGCGAGCGGAGGCCCACTTCCCCCAGCCCGAAGAGCTGCGACCACCCCCAGGCGAGGACGTAATAGAGCGGTGGGTTCGACTCGCTGACCCGAACCTCGTGCAGCATGTGGGCGAAGCTGCCGGGGAGCACCCGCATCGCCGTCACCACCTCGTCGTGGTGGTAGCTCTGGACTCCGAGGCTGGCGAAGCGGAGCGCGGCCGCGGCGCCGATCAGGGCGACGAGCACCGCGGGCACGACGTGGCTGCGGGGACCGGCCTTGCTGGCTTCCGGCGGGTAGAGCGGGGGCACCGCCACGGTGGGCGCGAGGGATTCCACGACTGGAGAGTGGAAGCGCTCGCTCAGCGGTCCCTGAACCGCGCCTAAGAGAAGGCTAAAAATCCCTGCAAGGCACCGGAGGGGCCGCGCACCGCGTAGTCTTCCCGGCTCCGATGCGGGCAAGGACTGCAACCCTGGCGGCGGTGGCGCTCGCCGCCGTGGCGGTGGCGCTCGCCCTCGTCTTCGGGGGCTCGGAGAGCTCCAGCTCCCAGGCGGCGGAAGCCAAGGCCCCGGGCGAACCGAGCGTCGAAATCATCTCCCCCCGCAACGGCGCCCGCCAGACCAACCACGCCGTGGTGGTCAAGGTCAGGGTCGAAAACTTCCAGTTGGCGCCGGGGCAGCTCGGCGGCGAACCGCAGCTCGGGGAGGGAAACCTCCGCTTCAGCCTCAACCGCGTGCCCGACTGCGTCGACCCGGTGAAGCTCCTGCACGCGGTCAACAGCCCGCTGGGCAAGGGCCGGCTGATCGGGCGCTCGTTCGACTACGCCCGGTACGCCGGGCCCAACGGGGTCCTGGCCGAGCGGATCGGCACCGCCGGCAGCTACTCCCCCGCGACCCAGCCGGAGATCTACTACCACGGCCTCCCCCCCGGCTTCTACCGCCTGATCGTCAACCTCGCCCAGAACAACGGCGTGCCGACCGGGTACCACGACGTCACCAACTTCCAGATCCTCCCCCGCCCCGGCCACGGCCCGAAGCCCTGCCCCGCGGGCAAAGTGCCCAGCGCCAAGGCCGCGGCGCGGCTCGAATAGCCAATACTTCACTTTGTATAGTGGGTGGGTGCGAACCTACCGCCGGCTGATGGGATTCCTGCGCCCCTACCGGGCGCAGCTCTGGGGGTCGCTGGTCTTCGCCTGGATGGCGATGGGGCTGACGGCGCTGATCCCGTTGCTGATCGGCAGCGCCGTCAACGCGATCAAGGACGGCGACAAGTCCCACCTGCTGCCGCTGGCGCTGGCGATCGTCGGCGCCGGGATCCTGCGGCTGGGACTGACGGTGGTGCGGCGGCTGATCGCCGGCAAGGTCTCGCTGGCGGTCGAATTCGACCTGCGACAGCGCTTCTACGCGCACCTGCAGCGGCTCGACCTCGGCTTCTTCGACGGCCAGCAGACCGGGCAGCTGATGTCGCGGGCGACCGTCGACCTGCAGGCGATCCGCTTCTTCCTCGGCTACGGGCTCATCTTCATCACCCAGAGCGGGCTGACGATCGTGCTGGCGGCCGTGGTGATGCTCGCGCTGAACCCGCTGCTGGCGCTGCTGGCGCTGCTGCCGGCGCCCTTCGTCGTCCTCATCGCCAGCCGCTACAACCTGATCTCGCGGCCGGCGCAGCAGGAGGTCCAGCAGCGGATCGCCGAACTGACCGCCGAGGCCGAGGAGAACGTCTCCGGCATCCGCATCGTCAAGGCATTCGCCCGCGAGGAGCACCAGCTCCACCGCTTCCAGCGTGCCGTCGCCCGCGTCTTCGACCAGAGCGTCTACTCGACCCGGCTGCAGGCGTTCTTCTCGCCGCTGATCGGGCTGCTGCCGCAGGTCGGGGTGGCGCTGGTGCTGCTGGTCGGCGGCCGCGAGGTGATCGACGGCAGCCTCAGCCTCGGCAGCTTCGTCGCCTTCTACACCTACGTCGTGATGCTGGCGGGGCCGACGCGGATGCTGGGGATGGCGATGGGGATGGCCCAGCGCGCGGTCGCCTCCGGCAACCGGCTGTTCGAGATCCTCGACCGCGAACCGGCGATCCAGAGCCCCCCCGGGGCGCCGGCGCTGCCCGCGGGCGGGGGCGCCGTTTCCCTGCGCGGGGTGACGCTGCGCTACGACGGCGGCTCCCCCGCCCTCACCGACGTGGACCTCGAGGTCGAGGCGGGGAAGACCGTGGCGCTGGTCGGGCCGTCGGGCGCGGGGAAGACCAGCCTGGTCGGGCTGGTGGCGCGGCTGTACGACCCGAGCGAGGGCGCGGTAGTGGTCGACGGCGCCGACGTGCGCGCGGTCGACCTCGGCTCGCTGCGCTCGCAGATCGCCTTCGTCGCCGACGACAGCTTCCTCTTCACCGACACGGTCGCCGCCAACATCGCCTACGCCAACCAGGGGGCGAGCATCGAGGCGATCGAAGCGGCGGCGCGGCGCGCCCAGGCCCACGCCTTCATCCGCGAGCTGCCCGAGAGCTACGAGACCCGGGTCGGCGAGCGCGGCCTCACCCTTTCCGGCGGCCAGCGCCAGCGGGTGGCGATCGCCCGCGCCCTGCTCGCCGACCCCCGCATCCTCATCCTCGACGACGCCACCTCCTCGGTCGACGCGACGACGGAGACGGCGATCAAAGCGGGGCTGCGCGAGGCGATGGCGGGGCGTACGACCTTCATCATCGCCCACCGCCTCTCGACGATCTCGCTTGCCGACGAGGTGGTGGTGATGGACGGCGGCCGGATCGTCGACCGCGGCACCCACGAGGAGCTGCTCGCCGGCTGCGGCTTCTACCGCGAGATCGCCGAGCACGGCCTCGCCGACTCGGTCTTCCTGCAGCGCGACCTCGAAGAGCGCGAGGAGATGGCGAAACTGTGAGCAACCCGCGCGACATCGGCCGGCTCTTCCGCGATCTGTGGCGCCTCCTGCGCGGACAGGACCAGCGGGCGCGCAAGGTGCGCTGGATGATCGGGCTGCTGCGCCCCTACCGCACCCGCCTGGTCCTGATGTTCGCGGCGCTGCTGATCGAGACCGGCGCCGCGCTGGCGCCCCCGTACCTGGCCGGGAAGGCGATCGACAGCGGCATCAGGGCCGGTGACCTCGGCGCCCTCGACCTGATCGTCGCCGCCTTCGTCCTCACGGTCATCGTCGAAGCCGTCGCCACCTACTGGGAGACCTACCTCGTCGGCTGGGTCGGGACGCGGACGCTGCAGGACCTGCGCGAGCGGATCTTCACCCACCTGCAGACGATGTCGATCGGCTTCTTCACGCGGCGCAGCCCCGGGGTGCTGATCTCGCGGATGACCAACGACGTCGAAGCGCTCCAGCAGCTGGTCACCAACGGCGTGGTGACGATCTTCAACAGCACCCTGACCCTGCTCGGCGTGATCGTGATCCTGCTCGTCCTCGACCTCAAACTGGCGCTGATCACCTTCCTCACCTTCCCGCTGCTGGCGATCGCCAGCCTCGTCTTCCGGATCGTCTCGGCAGGGGCCTACCGGGCGACGCGGGAGCGGATCGCCGCCGTCACCGCCTACCTGCAGGAAACGCTCAGCGGCGTGCGCGTCGTGCGCAGCTTCGGCCAAGAGCCGCGCCACCAGGCGACCATGACCGAGCTGAACGAAGCCAACCGCGACGTCAACATGCGAACCGTCTACCTCAACGCCTCCTATTTCCCGGCGGTCGAACTGCTGGCGGCGCTGGGGACGGCGGTGATCCTGCTCTACGGCGGCACCCAGGCGATCGACGGGGCGATCGAAGTCGGTGTCGTCGTCGCCTTCGTCGGCTACCTGACCCGCTTCTTCGAACCGATCCAGGAACTCTCCCAGCTCTACACGACCTACCAGCAGGGGATGGCGGCGTTGGACAAGATCTTCGACCTGCTCGACACCGAGCCCGACATGGTCGACGCGCCGGGGGCGATCGACCCGGGGACGCTGCGCGGCGAGATCGAGCTGGACGGCGTCTGGTTCTCCTACTCGGAAGAGGGCGAGCCGGCGGAGGACGCCTGGGCGCTGCGCGACGTCGACCTCCACGTGCCGCCCGGGCAGACCCTGGCGCTGGTCGGCGCCACCGGCGCCGGCAAGTCGACCTTCGCGAAGCTGGTCGCGCGCTTCTACGACCCGCAGCAGGGGACGGTGCGCGTGGACGGGCACGACCTGCGCGGGGTGCGGCAGCGGGCGCTGCGGCGCCAGCTCGGGATCGTGCCGCAGGAGGGCTTCCTCTTCTCCGGCAGCGTCCGCGAAAACGTCGCTTTCGGCCGGCCGGAGGCGAGCGAGGAGGAGATCGAAGCCGCGATCGCCACCGTCGGCGCCACCGACTTCGTCGCCAACCTGCCGCAGGGGCTCGACACCGAGGTGGGCGAGCGCGGCATCCAGCTCTCGGCGGGCCAGCGTCAGCTCGTCGCCTTCGCCCGCGCCTTGCTCGCCGAGCCGCGCATCCTCATCCTCGACGAGGCGACCTCCAACGTCGACGTGCGGACCGAGAAGACGATCGAGCGCGGCCTCGAGCGCCTCCTCCACGGCCGCACCGCGATCGTCATCGCCCACCGCCTCTCCACCATCCGCCGCGCCGGCAAGATCGTCGTCCTGCAGGGCGGCAAGATCGCCGAGCAGGGAACGCACGACGAGCTGATCGCCGCCGGCGGGCCGTACGCCAAGCTCTACGGCGCCTGGTCCGAATCGGCGGCCTGAGGTTCAGGGACCAAGCGCTGCGGCAGAGGGGTCCGGTCATCCCCTGAGCGAATTCGTCGCGGCCCTTCGGGCCTCGCTCCCGGAGATGCTGCTCCCCTATGGGGAGCAGGAATCGGATTGCATGTCGCGCGCTTCGCGGACATTCGCCCAGGGGACGACCGGACCCCTCTCAACACGCGCTGAAAGGACAGCTGCCCCAGGGCTCGACATCGCGTGGTTCCTTAGACACCGCATACGTGCCTAAGGAACCACGGAACAAGGAGCGGCTCGGATTCGGCAGTTCCGGGGTTCCTTAAGCACGACATAGGTGCCTAAGGAACCACGGAACTGGGAGCGCTTTCGTCGGCTGGCGTCAATCGGAGCTCTGTGGTACAGGGGACCGGCACTCCTCCGGAGGAATGTTCGGCGACATGCAATCTGGTGTCTTGCG
>JBQCDH010000054.1:0-60687 GCA_051961435.1 Solirubrobacterales bacterium | reverse complement strand
ACTACCGCCACGACTGCGGGATCCCCTATGAGCGCAACGAGCACTGGCTCGGCTTCTTCAACGGGATCGCCGACCGGATCGTGCGCGACCTGCGCCCCGCCTCGTTCCTCGACGCCGGCTGCGCGATGGGGTTCCTGGTCGCGGCGATGGACCGGCGGGGGGTCGACGCCTGGGGCGTCGACGTCTCCGAGTACGCGATCTCCCGGGTCCACGAGTCGGTCGCCGCGCGCTGCCAGGTCGCCTCGCTGACCGAGCCGCTGGAGCGCCGCTACGACCTGATCGCCTGCATCGAGGTGCTCGAGCACATCCCTCCCGAGGACGCCGAGCGGGTGATCGCCAACCTCTGCGCCGCCACCGACCGCCTGCTCATCTCCACCACCCCCGACGACTACAGCGAGGCGACGCACCTGAACGTGCAGCCGCCGGAGGCATGGTCGGCGACGCTCGCCGGCCACGGCTTCTTCCGCGACCTCGAACGCGACTTCTCCTACGTCACCCCGTGGGCGGCGCTCTACACCCGGGTCAAGGAGCCCGTCGCGGAGACCGTCCGTCGTTACGACCGGGCCTGGTTCCGGCTGCGGCGCGAGGTGGGCGACGTGCGGGCGGCGCTGCTGGAGACCCAGAGCCGGCTCGCCGAGCTGGAGGGGGAAGGCGAGCTGGAGAACCGGCCCGAACTGCTCTCCCGCCTCGACGCGATGCGCGAGGAGAACATGCGCCTGCGCGACCTCCTCGTCGGCAAGGACGCCGAGCTGGGAACGGCGCGGGGGGCGCTGGTCGAGCACGAGGATCGCTCGCGCCGGCTGATGGGGGCGGTCAACCGAATCCAGTCGCGAATCCCCGGCGCGATGCGAATCGGCGGCGCGGCGCTGCGCAGGATCCAGGGCAGGCGGAGCTAGGCGGCGTGCCCGCCCCCCGCCGCTTCTCGGTCGTCACGCCGGTCTACAACACCCCGGCCGATGTGCTCTGGGCGATGCTGGAGTCGGTCCACACCCAGACCTACGAAGACTGGGAGCTCTGCCTGGTCGACGACGCCTCGACCGAGCCCCACGTGCGGCCGATGCTGGAGAGCGCCGCCCGCGAGAACCCGCGCGTGCGGCTGCGCTTCCGCGAGCGCAACGGCGGCATCGTCGCCGCCTCCAACGACGCCCTGGAGATGGCCGAGGGGGAGTTCGTCGTCCTGCTCGACCACGACGACGAGCTCCACCCCGACGCGCTCGCCCACGTCCACGAGGCGCTGCTGGCCACACCCGAGGCCGACTACGTCTACACCGACGAAGACAAGATCGACGTCGACGGCCACCACTCCGGGCCCTTCTTCAAGCCCGACTGGTCGCCGGAGCGGATGCGGACGCAGATGTACACCTGCCACCTCAGCGTCCTGCGTCGCTCGCTGGTGGAAGAGGTAGGGGGCTTCGACGCCGGGTTCGAGGGCTCGCAGGACTGGGACCTGGTCCTGAAGGTGACCGAGCGCGCCCGGCGCGTCCTCCACGTGCCCCGCATCCTCTACCACTGGCGGATGATCGAGACCTCCGCCGCGGGCGGAGGCGAAGCGGCGAAACCGTGGGCCTTCGAGGCCGGCAAGCGCGCCGTGCAGGCCCACTGCGAACGAATCGGGCTGCAGGCGCGGGTCGAGCGCGACCGCGCCGACGCCGGCGTCTACCACCTCGAGCCGGAGCTGCGGGAGCGGCCCCTGGTCAGCATCGTCATCCCGACGCGCGGCACCGTGAGGGAGGTGCGCTACGAGCCGGTGGTGCTGGTGGAGCACTGCGTGCGCAGCATCGTCGAGCGCTCCAGCTACGAGAACTACGAGATCCTCGTCGTGACCGACGCGGACACCCCGCGCAACGTGTTGGACGCGCTGCGGGAGATCGGCGGCGAGCGCCTGCGGCTCGTCCCCTACGACCGCCCCTACAGCTTCTCGGCCAAGATCAACGTCGGCGCGGTTCGCAGCCGCGGCGAGCACCTGCTGCTGCTGAACGACGACATGGAGGTGACGACGCCGAACTGGATCGAGCGCATGGTCATGTACTCGAGCCTGCCCGAGATCGGCGCCGTGGGCGGCCGCCTGCTCTGGGAGGACGGGCGGCTCCAGCACGTCGTCGTGCGCTTCCAGAACGGGCTCCCCGGCCACCTCTACCGTGGCTACGCGGGCGACTTCAAGGGCTACGCCAACAACGTCCGCGTCGCCCAGAACGCGCTCGCCGTCACCGGCGCCTGCCTGATGACCCGGCGGGAGCTGTTCGAAGAGGTGGGCGGGCTCAGCACCGTCTTCCCCAACAACTACAACGACATCGACTACTGCCTCAAGCAGTACGCGCAGGGACGCCGGATCGTCTACGACCCGGATCTGGTCCTCTACCACTTCGAGTCCTCCAGTCGCTCGACCGAGGTCGAGGAGTGGGAGAAGGAACGCCTGAAGGAGAGGTGGGAGCCGCTGACCGCGGTGGACCCGTTCTCCAACCCGAACATGCGCTTCGGCTCCCCGAGACTGATCGCCCCATTCGTGTGGATGAAGCGGCGCCGTCCGCGACTCCGCCGCCGAGCCCCGAAGGAGAAAGTTGCCTGAGATGAACTACGAGCGCCTCTATTCGTTCCGCTTCCGCGACATCGACCAGGAGGGCCGCCAGTCGGTCTGGAACGAGATCGCCCCCCACGTCCACGGCCTGATGGGAAGCCCGCAGAAGGTGCTCGACCCGGCCGCCGGGCGCGGCGAGTTCATCGGCGCCGTGCCGGCGAAGGAGACCTGGGCCGTCGACGCCGTCTCCTACCAGGAGGCCGCCCACAAGCCGGACACGACCGTGATCGTCTCGCCGATCATGGAGGCGGAGCTCCCCGCCGCGCACTTCGACGGCGTCTTCGTCTCCAACTTCCTGGAGCATCTCTACGACCAGGAGGCGATCGCGTCCTTCCTGGAGAAGATGCACGGGTCGATGGAGCAGGGCGGGCGGATCGCGATCATGGGCCCGAACTACCGCTACTGCTCCGGCGAGTACTGGGACTGCGCGGATCACTACGTCGCCCTCACCCACGTGGCGATCGAAGAGCACCTCTATGCCGCCGGCTTCGAGCCCGAGAAGGTGGTGCCCCGCTACCTCCCCTACTCGTTCCGCGGGATCCTGCCGCCCTCGCCGCTGCTGACCCGCACCTACCTGAGGATGCCGCCGGCCTGGAAGCTTCTCGGCAAGCAGTTCCTGGTGATCGGGCGCAAGGAGGGCTAGGAGGCTGCCCGCTCACGGTCGCCGCGGCCGTCGGCCGAGGAGTAGGACTCGGGGCGGCGGACCCGGTAGTCGCCGCGGCTGAGCGCGTTCTCGAGCCAGACGTAGAGGACGATGAAGAGGTAGCGGCTGCCCATCTCTTTCATCGCCAGCTTCGCCTCGCCGCTGGTGCGGTTGGTCCAGGAGGTGGGGACGACGGCGTAGCTGTGGCCGCGGACGATCGCCTTCAGCGGCATCTCCACGGTGAGGTTGAAGTGCTTGGAGAGCAGCGGCTGGATCGTCTCGATCGTCTCCCGCCGGTACGCCTTGAAGGCGTTGGTGGTGTCGTTGTAGCGGTGGCGGAAGAGGACGCGGATGAACTGGTTCGCGAGCCGGTTGATCACGTACTTGAGCCGCGGGTAGTCGTAGACCTCGGCGCCGGGCATGAAGCGCGAGCCGAAGGCGCAGTCGAAGCCGTCCTCGAGCAGGCGGTGGTAGCGGACGAGGTCGCCCGGGTCGTCGGAGGCGTCGGCCATCACGATCGCCACCGCGTCGCCCTCGAAGACGTCGAGGCCGGCGCGGATCGCGTTGCCGAAGCCGCGTTCCAGGTGCGAGCGGTGGACCTTGACCCGCGGGTTGCGCTCGCCGATCGCGGCGACGACGGCTTCGGTCGAGTCGGTGCTGTCGTCGTTGACGACGATCACCTCGTAGTCGATGCCCTCGCGCTCGAGGGCGGCGACGATGCCTTCGACGGTGGCCCCGACCGAGCCCTCCTCGTTCTGGGCCGGCATCACCACCGAGAGTTTCATCCCCTCTGCCATCGACCCCCGACGCTAGCGAAAGTCGCAGACTTTCCACGGAGCGGCGCCAGAGATTTTGCTTTCTGCGCGTGTTCCGTAGCAGCCAAAACGTTACGCTATGATCATGGCGGTGATGATGCCGAGGGAGAAGTGGACCGACGAACGAATCGACGACCGATTTGACCGTCTCGACAAGGACATCCGCGAACTTCGCGGAGAAACCAAGGAGCTGCGGACCGAGATGAATGCCCGGTTCGTCGAGATGAACAGCGCGATGAACGAGCGCTTCGACAAGATGAACGAGCGCTTCGACGCTCTCGGCCAGATGCTGTTCAAGGCAGCGGTCTCCGTCATCGTCGCGCTGGTCGGCGCCGCAGGGGCGATCGTCGCCACCCTGATCGGCGTCAACGCGTTCTGACTCAGGCCGTGGCGCCGACCCAGCGCTCGAGGTTCTGCTCGTACATCTCCTGCAGGATCTCCTCGATCCCGTAGCGGAGCTTGAAGTCCGGGTAGTCGGCCTGGAACGGCCCCAGGTCGGAGATCCACCAGCGGTGGTCGCCGATCCGCGGCTCCTCGCCCATCTCCCACTGCAGCTCGCGCCCGGCGATCCGCTCGCAGGCGTCGATCGCCTCCAGCATCGAGCAGTTGCTGAAGCGGCCGCCGCCGATGTTGTAGACGGCGGCCGGGCGCGGGGCCTGGCGGTAGGCGTCGAAGGCGGCGATCAGGTCGGCGCTGTGGATGTTGTCGCGGACCTGCTTGCCCTCGTAGCCGAAGACGGTGTAGGGCGTGCCGGTGACGACGCACTTCATCAGGTAGGCGAGGAAGCCGTGCAGCTTGGCGCCGGCGTGCTGGGGCCCGGTCAGGCAGCCGCCGCGGAAGGCGACGGTGGGCATCTCGAAGTAGCGCCCGTACTCCTGCACCAGCAGGTCGGCGGCGCACTTGGAGACGCCGAACAGCGAGTGGGTCGAGGAGTCGATCGACATGCTGGTGTCGATGCCCTTGAAGTAGGGGTGGTCCTCGGGCAGCTCCAGCCGCTTCTCCAGGCTTTGCAGCGGCAGCCGGTTCGGCGTGTCGCCGTAGACCTTGTTGGTCGAGCAGAAGACGAAGGGCGCGTCGGGGCAGTGGGCACGGGCGGCCTCGAGCAGGTTGAGGGTGCCGTTGGCGTTGACGCCGAAGTCGGTCTGCGGCTCGCTCGCGGCCCAGTCGTGCGAGGGCTGGGCGGCGGTGTGGACGACCAGCTCGATCCGGCCGGCGTGGTCGCGGAAGATCCGCTCGATCGTCGCCGCGTCGCGGATGTCGGCGTTCTCCCAGCGGAACTCGGAGGGGTAGGCCTCGACCAGCCGCTCGGTCACGTGCGAGGTCGAGGACTCGGGGCCGAAGAAGCGCGCCCGCATGTCGTTCTCGATCCCGACCACGTCGAAGCCCTGGGCGACGAAGTGGTCGACGGCCTCGGAGCCGATCAGGCCCCCGGCCCCCGTGATGATCGCGACCGGCATTTTCTCTCGCTACTCCCTTCCCGCCGCTGGGGCGTCGATGTTGAGCGCCTGGGCGATCCGCTCCTCGTCGGCGGCGACCCACTCGTGGATGTCGGCCAGCACCTGCTCGGCGCTGCGCCGCGGCCGCCACTCGTCCAGGCCGAAAAGTCTCGTGCAGTCGGAGAGGTATATCGGCACGTCCCCCTGCCGCGTCTCCTGCACCGGGGCGATCGGCACCTCGTTGCCGGTCAGCCGCCGGCAGATCTCGGTCGTCTCCCGCAGCGAGAGGCTGCACTCGCGACCGCCGCCGACGTTCACGGTGCGCCCGTCCCAGGCCCCCCGGTCGAGCAGCTGGCGCTCGACCAGGTCGACCAGGTCCTCGACGTGGAGGAGGTCGCGAACCTGCTTGCCATGCCCCCCGAAACCGATGTAGGTGAGGGGGTTGCGGAAGTGGTGAGCCAGCATCCAGTGCGTGAATACCCCCTGGTCGACCTTTCCCATCTGCCAGGGGCCGGCGATCACCCCGCAGCGGTCGATCACCGCCGGGACGCCGAGCGTCGTGCGGTACTCCTCGATCAGCATCTCCGCCGCCAGCTTGGTGGCGCCGTAGAGGGTGCGGGCGCCGTCGAGCGGGAACCGCTCGGAGATCCCGGCGGGGGAGACGCCGGGAAGCTCCTGCTCCGGCGCGATCTCGAACCGCGTCTCCGCCTCCTCCAGCTTCAGCTCCAGCTGCGGCGCCACCGGGTAGACGCGGCTGGTCGAGAGGAAGACGACGAAGGCGCCGTCGCGGCGGGCCAGCTCGAGGCAGTTGTAAGCGCCGGTGAGGTTGGTGTGGACGAGATAGCCGGTGTCGCCGTCGACCCCGCTCATCACCGAGGGCTCGGCCGAGCACTCGATCAGCGCCGAGAGCGGCGGCAGCGCGCCGAGATCGCCCGGCTCGCGCACGTCGCCCTTGACGAACTCGACGCCCGCCTCCTCCAGCCGCGGCAGGTTGAGCTCGGAGCCGCGCCGGTAGAGGTTGTCGAACGCCAAGACGTCCCAATCGGGGTGGCGGGTGGCGAGCGAGACGGCGAGGTTGGAGCCGACGAAGCCGGCCCCCCCCGTGATCAGGACGCGATTCAAGATCCGCGACGGTATCGCAACAGAGGTACTCGCCAGATCGCCTCGCCGACGATCGCCCCGCTCATCTTCGAAGCGCCGGCGCGGCGCTCGTGGAAGACGATCGGCACCTCGACCACCTCGAAGCCGGCCTCCAGGGCGCGATAGGTCATCTCGACCTGGAAGGCGTAGCCGCGCGAGCGAATCGACTCGAAGGAGATCGCCTCCAGCACCTCGCGGCGGAAGCACTTGAAGCCGGCGGTGAGGTCGCGGACCGCCACGCCGAGGACGAAGCGGGCGTAGGCGCCGCCGCCGCGGCTGATCGCCTTGCGCAGGGGCGTCCAGTTCTCCACCCCTCCCCCGTCCACGTAGCGGGAGCCGATCGCCACGCCGGCGCCGGCTTCGGCGGCGGCGAGCAGGCGCGGCAGGTCGGCGGGGTCGTGGGAGAAATCGGCGTCCATCTCCAGCACGAAGCCCGCCCCCGCGGCGAGCGCCCGGCGGAAGCCGGCGGCGTAGGCGGGGCCCAGCCCTTCCTTGCCCGGGCGGTGCAGGACCTCGATCCGCTCGTCGGCGGCGGCGAGCCGGTCGGCGATCTCGCCGGTCCCGTCGGGGGAGCCGTCGTCGACGACGAGGACGTGGGCCGAGGCCGGCAGGCTCTGCTGCGCCGCGGCGACTATGGACTCGAGGTTGGCGCTCTCGTTGTAGGTGGGCAGCACCAACCAGGCGGGAGCCGTCCCCGCAGACTCGGGCATGGCCGGATGCTATGCCTAAAATCTAAAAAATTGCTGTTCCCGCCGGCCCCAGTGCATCCGGACCTGCGCCCAGGGGAGGTGCACGTTTGGCGCCTCGAGATCGACAACCCGCGCTGGCCGGGAGCGGACCGCCTTCCCGCCGCCGAGCAGGCGCGGGCAGAGGGGTTCCTGCGGCCGCAGATCCGCGGCCGCTGGGTGGCCGCGCGCTGGGGGCTACGCGAGGCGTTGAGCCGTTATCTGGGCGAGAAGCCCGGGGAGATCGAGCTGACCGAGGACGAACGCGGCAAGCCGCGGCTGGCGGAGGAGCCTCTTCGCCTCCGCTTCAACCTCAGCCACTCCGGGGCGCTGGCGCTCGTCGCCGTCTGCCGAGACCACGAGGTCGGCGTCGATGTCGAGCGGATCGAGCCGGGCCGGGACCTGACGGCCCTGGCCGAGCGGGCGCTGGAGCCCGCCGACGCGGCGGCGGTCCGAGCGGCGGCCGAGCCGGAGCGGCCCGCGACCTTCTACGAGCGCTGGAGCCGGCACGAGGCGCGGCTCAAGTGCCTGGGCGTGGGCCTCGGGGCGCCGTCGCCGCAAGACGCTCCTCCAGTCGCTCTCGAGGACCTTCAGGTCGGCGGCGGCTATGCGGCCGCGGTCGCGGTCGCCACGGCGACGCCGGCGCCGCTGCGTTGCTGGACGTTCGACCCACCGCTCCGCGAAGGCGGGCAACGGGTTAGCTAACTTGAACGTGTTGATCCGGGCAGCGGGGAAATTCGCTCTTGCTTGCGCGCTGGCGCTGGGCCTGTGGACCGGCAGCGCCGAGGCGCTCTCGCTGCAGAAGATCGGCACCTTCGAAAAACCGATCTACGTCACCTCCGATCCCGGCAACCCCGACCGCCTCTTCGTCGTCGAGCGCGAAGGCCTCGTCGTCGAAATCGAAAACGGCACCCGGAAGACGTTCGCCGACATCAGCTCGAAAACGAGCGCGGTCGGCGAGGGCGGGCTGCTCTCGATCGCCCTCTCCCCCGACTTCGACCAGACCGGGCGCTTCTTCCTCGACTACACGGGCGAAGAAGAAACGCCCGGGGAGATCCACGTCGCCGAAATGCGCGCCAGCGGCGGCAGCGCCCCTCTCTCCAGCCTCCGCAACCTGCTGACGATCCCCCACCCCGTCAAGAGCAACCACTACGGCGGGCAGCTCCAGATCGGCCCGGAAGGAGACCTCTTCGTCTCCACCGGCGACGGCGGTTGCTGCAGCGACGAACTCCACAACGCCCAGAACCTCGGCAGCCTGCTCGGCAAGATCCTCCGCATCGACCCCGACCCGAACGGACTGCAGCCCTACACCGTGCCATCCGGCAACCCGTTCGCCGGCAACCCCGCCCCCTACGACACGATCTGGGCCTACGGCCTGCGCAACCCCTTCCGCTTCTCCTTCGACCGCCTCACCGGCGCGCTCGTGATCGGCGACGTCGGCGAAAATACGCGCGAGGAGGTCGACTACGCCCCCGCTCCCGGTCTCGGGCGCGGCGCCAACTACGGCTGGAACTGCCGCGAGGGCTTCATCGAAGGGCCGGCGACCGACGAAGGCTGCAAAGCCGCCCCCGCCGGCGCCTTCACCGAACCGATCTTCGACTATCCCCACGAAGATCCCGGCAACGGCGGCGCCTTCGGCTGCGCGATCATCGGCGGCTTCGTCGCCCGCGACTCCAACCTCGGCGATCTCGACGGCCGCTACCTCTATGGCGATCTCTGCACCGGCCAGATCCGCTCGCTGGTGCCGGCGCTGCCGCTGGCCGTCGGCGGCCGCTCCGAGGAACTCGAAGTCGAAAACCTCAACTCCTTCGGCGAAGACTCGTGCGGCCGCCTCTACGCCGTCTCCGGCGACGGGCCGGTTTACCGCCTCGTCGGGCCGGGAGGAACCGCCTGCCCCGTCTCGACCCTGGCGCCGCCGCCCCTGACCCCCTCTTTCGTCGGCATCCGCAAGCTCAGCCACGAGGTGCTGCGGGGGCGCCGCGCCCTGATCGGCGTCTGGGTCGCGCCCTGCGAGGACAGCCGCCGTGGCGAGCCCGTCTCGCTCTGGCGCGGGCGCCAGCCGATCGGCACGCGCCACCTCGATCGCGTCTGCTCGGCCCGCTTCCGGCCCCGCATCGGCCGCCGCTCAGGCTTTCGCGCCACCGTCAAGGCCGAGGCCACCTTCGACGCCGCGATCTCGCGCAAGCTGACGATCAAGCCGCTGCGCCGCCCCAGACGGCGCTAGCCGGTCCTCAGCCCCGGCAGACGCGGGCGCCCTGGGGGGCCTGCACCAGCAGTCGCCAGGGCCGGGATGACCCGTCCCGGGGGACGTAGAGCCGAGTGGTCGAGTCGGGGCCCACACCTTCGGTCACCAGGGGGTAGGAGCCGGTGGCGAAGCGGCGCAGGCTGACGGTGGCGCTGCCGCCGGGACCGAGCTCGATCGTCGTCGTCCCCGGCCGCAGGGCCAGCGGCGTCGCTTCGCCGGAGCCGGCGACCTTCGTGCAGCCGCGCTGGGGGTCGACGCCAGCGGTCGTTTCGATTCCCAGGGGCAGCGCGTTGGCGAGGACGAGGTCGGCCTGCACCCTGCCGTCCTCGGGCGCGGCGGCGAGCTCGGCCGGGCTGTAGGCGGGCGAGCCGTATTCCCGCTCGGCTTCCAGGTAGTCGCCGGCTTCGATTTCGTTGAGGAAGGGAGTGCCGGAGATTTCCGGCGGCAGCCCGAAGGACGGTTCGACGGTGCGGGCGGCGATCTCGATCGCGCCGAGGTCGGAGCGGGTCAGCACCGTCTGCGATTCGAAGAAGTCCCGACCTTCCCGCAGCGGCACCAGGTTGAAGCCGACCACCACCGCGGTCACGGCGCCGGCTGCGAGCAGGCTCCAGCGATTGAGGCGGACGCCCTGGAGGAGGTTGGCGGCGATCAGGAGGACGAAGAAGCCGCCGACGTAGAGGTAGCGGCTCGAGTAGGGCTCGCGGCCGGGAATCGTGTTGAAGGCGGCGAGGAACCAGAAGGTCGCGGCGGCGGCGAGCACCGGCCAGAGGCCCGCAGAGAAGCCGCGCCGGCGGTAACCGCCGTAGGCGGCGAGCGCGAGGAGGACGATCAGCAGCGGTGCCCCGTATTTCGAGCGCCCGACCACTTCGTTCGCGATCGTCCCCAGCGCCAGCACCGAGTCGAGCGAGGCGGTGAAGCCTTCCCAGACGTAGCGGGGCGAGACGAGGACGTTGTGGGCGCCGAGGTGGTTTTCGGCGTCGTGCCCCCAGCCCAGCCACCAGGCGGCGTAGAGGAGGAGCGGCACGGCGACGATCCAGGCGCGCCGCAGGCCGCCTCGCCCCCGCTGCTGCAGGAGCTGGACCGCAGCCGCCACGGCGAAGGGAATGCCGAGGCTGGAGAAGGCGATCGCCAGCGCCAGGAAGGCGCAGGCGGCGCGGTCCCAGCGCGGCCCCTCGTTCTCGAGCGCCAGCAGCGTCGCCAGCCCGAACAGGGCCGAGCCGGCGAAGCCGACCTGGAACGGCCAGAGCAGGTCCTGCCAGGCCGGGCCGAGGAAGAGCAGCAGCGCCGCCGCGATCAGCGCCGGCCAGGGCCCGAGGCGGCGGCGGACGTAGACGAAGACGAGCGCGGCGACGCCGAGCAGCAGCGCCACCAGCACCACCAGTTCGGGAGTCATCGAGCTCATCCCGAAGATCCGCAGCAGCGCCTGGTTGATCAGGACCGGGATCAGGACGATGTGCTCGTTGTGGGGCTCGAGCAGGGCGTCGGCGCTGAGACTGCGCCGGTGCATGAGGAATTCCCAGGAGTCCTGGAAGAAGGTGAGGTGGGCGCCGTAGCTGAGGAGAACCGCGGCTGCGGCGGCGAGCAGCGCGGCGAGCAGGACGTAAGAGGCGTTCCTGCTCAGCCGGTCACGGTCGGGGGCGGCCACCGGTGAGGGCGACGAAGGCGTGCCAGGCGGGCTTGGGGTGGAACTTCGGACCGGCGCGGAAGAGGCCGACCGAGTCGCAGAAGGTGCAGGAGCCCGGCAGGTCCTTCCAGGAGAACCAGTAGGCGCCCTTGAGGTTGAGGCGGCGGGCGTTGCGCAGCAGGTAGCCGTAGGCGGCCTTGAGCTCGCGCACCTGACCGCGGACCCCCTGCTCGAAGGCGACCTTCTTGAAGTCGTTCTGCGAGCCCCAGCCCATCTCGGTGATGTAGAGGGCCGGCCGGTCGTGGTTTTCGACCGCGACGTCGTGGAATTCCTCGGTCATTTCTTCCAGTTCCCCGCTGTCGATCGCGTACGGGTGCAGGTCGATGCCGTCGAAGCGGCTGCGGAAGCCCGGCTTCCTGTAGAGCTGGCTCAGGTAGGTCGTCGCCGGCATCCCCCGCACGCCGCGCGCCTTCGGCCGCGCGAAGAGGCCGCCGAGGATCACTTTCGCGCTCGGGTCGACCGATTTGATCGCCTTGCTGGAGATCGTCACCAGCTTTGCGTAGGCCGAGGTGGAGACCGGGTAGGCGAAGTAGAAGAAGTTCGGCTCGTTCCAGATCTGCCAGTTGCGGATCGGCGTCGGGTTGGTGAAGACCGGTTCGTAGTCGGGGCCGACTCCGCCGGTCTGATTCCAGAATTCGCCGCCCGGCCCGTACCGCTTCACGGCGGCGCGCAGGAAGGCCGCCCAGGCGTTGCGCTGCTTGGCGGTGGCGACCGGCATCGTCGTTTCCTTGCGGGTGGCCCAGCGCGGCGGCGAGCCGACCGAGGGCAGGACCCGCAGCCCGGCGCGGGTGGCGAGTTCCACCTGCTGGTCGAAGCCGCTCCAGTCGTAGGGGCTGTTCGGCGTCGGCTGCACGGCGGCCCACTGCAGCGAGAGGCGGATGCTTTCGATCCCCCCCGCCTTCATGTAGCGGGCGTCCGTGGGCGTCACCACCGTCTGCGGGACGATGCCGAAGAAGCCCGCGGGTGGGCGCGGCAACGGCTTGGCGCTGCCGGACTGGCTGCCGGCGAGGAGCGCGGCGACCAGCAGGCAGACGAGGACCGGTACGACGAGGAGGCGGCGTTTCATCAAGTCGCAGAAAGTTAGCGGTCGGCTCGGCTCAGTAGGTGCCGCCGAGCTTGCGGTGGTCCCAGGTTGCGGTTCGGAGCGCCGGGAAGCTGATCGCCACCCGTTTCGGCGCCTGCGCTTCCAGCGCCGCCCTGGCGTCCCCCTCGACGGAGGAGATGCCACCGGCGTAGCGCACGGTCAACTCTTCCGCAAACCCGAGCACCGTCTCGAAGTCGCGGTGGATCACCGCCTCGGACTCGATCATCGCCCCGCGCAGCTCACCGTAGCCGCGGCCGGCCTCGACCAGCACCGTCGCCCGCGGGTCGCGTTCGAGGTTGCGGACCTTCTGCGACTTCGCGTAGGTCCAAATCCAGATCACGCCCTCGCGCGGGACGAACCAGAGCGGCATAGAGTGCGGCCAGCCCCGCGGCCCGAGGCTGGAGACCACCGCCACCCGCTCCTCTTCGAGCAGCTCGCGCAGCTCGGCCTGGCTGAGCTTGATCTGGTCGCGGCGGCTCACGATGGGGCTTCAGGAAATCAGAAGCTCCCTTCTGGTTCACACAAGCCCTCTAAAGGGATAGGTTGAAAACCAATTAACCCTGGTACCCGAAGGAGGGATCGTGAAAACCAAGAGGATCGGACGGCCGTCGCCGGCCATGGTCGTCGCCGTCGTCGCGCTCGTGCTGGCGATGGTGGGAACCGGCTACGCGGCTTTCAAGCTGCCGAAGAAGAGCGTCGGCACCGCGCAGCTGAAGGGCAGCGCCGTCACCAACGCCAAAATCAAGAACGCCACCATCACCGGCAAAAAACTGAACCTGAAAAAACTCGGCACGGTTCCGAACGCGACCCACGCCTCCTCGGCCGACATCGCCGGGACGGTGCCGCCCAACGTCGTGCACGTCGTCGGCGCGCCGGGTGAGCCGGCGTTCCAGAGCGGCACCACCAATTTCGGCAGCGAAAGCGGCCTCACCCTGCCGGGTGCCAGCTTCCTCAAGGACCACGACAACGTCGTCCACCTCGAAGGCGTCGTCAAAGTCGGGAAAGGCTCGTTCGCCGGCGAGGTCTTCCAGCTGCCTCCCGGGTTCCGGCCTCCGAGCGGTGAGATCGTGATCCTGGAAGCGAACGGGAAGACCTTCATCATCGCCGGGTCGAACGTCTCGATCAGCGGCATCGACATCTCCGGCGAGGTCATCACCGAAGAAGAAGAAGCCGCGATCCTCACCGGGATCAGCTTCTTCGCCGGCAGCTAGCTCGCGAAGCACCTGCTGTAATGGCTCCGGGTCCCAGCGGCCCGGAGCCGTTTTCATCTCAGTGCGCCACCTGAACGCAAAGCCCATCGCCCTCCTGGCAGCCCTCGCGATCCTCGTCGCCGTCGCCGGCTGCGGCGGGGGGTCAGACGAATCCACCACGGCGGGAGGGGAAGCGACCGCGCCGGTCGGCCAGGCCGGATCGACGACGAAGTCCTCCTCGGCGCCAACCCACGAAGCGGCGAAGAAAGAGCGGCAGAGGCAGAGGCAGCGCAAACCGGCCAAGGTCAATCAAAAGCAGACCGAAAAGAAGATCCGCGAACTGGCCAACTCCGGCAAGCCGATCCCGGCCGACAGCCCGGTGGCGAAGCAGATCATCCAGTCCCTGACCGGCAACGGCGGCTCCGGCAAGAAGGGAAAGCACGGCAAGAATTCGGTCGCCAAGGCGATCGAAGAAGTGATCTCGCCACCCCAGAACGGCGGTGGCGGCTCTTCTTCCGGAGGCGGCCAGGGCAGTTCCGGCGCCGGGGTCGAAAAGATCCTCGAACAGCTGCAGAAATAGCTAGCCGCCAGCCGGCTGGAAGGAGCGCCGGTAGGCGGTCGGCGTGGTCGCGGTGGCGCGCCGGAAGTGGTCCCGCAGCGAGGCCGCGGTCCCGAACCCGGTCTGCCAGGCGATCGTCTCGACCGGGAGGTCGGTCTCCTCGAGCAGCCGCCGCGCCTCAAGCACCCGCTGGGAGAGCAGCCACTGCAGCGGCGTCGTCCCGGTCTCCTCGCGGAAGCGGCGGGCGAAGGTGCGGGGGCTGACGCCGGCGTGGCTCGACATCGAGGCGACGTCGAGCGGCTCGGCCAGACGCTCGGCGATCCAGCGGCGGGTCGTCTCGAGCGAGTCGCCGCGGGCGTCGCTCTGCGGCTTGAAGAACTGGGCCTGGCCGCCCTCGCGGTGCGGCGGCGCGACCATGTGGCGGGCCACGCGCTCGCCGGCGGCGGCGCCGAAGTCGCGGCGGATCACGTGCAGGCTGAGGTCTATCCCCGCGCTGAGCCCGCCCGAGGTGAGCACGTCCCCCTCGTCGACGAAGAGCAGGTTCGGCTCGACCCGCACCGCCGGGAACCGCTTCGCCAGCTCCCCCGCCCAGCCCCAGTGGGTGGTGACCCGGCGGCCGTCGAGGACGCCGGCGTGGGCGAGGGCGAAGGCGCCGGTGCAGACCGACATCAAGCGGGCGCCCCGGGAGGAGGCGGCGCGCAGAGCGGCGAGGGCCTCCGCGGGCGGCGGCGAGAGGAGGTCGGCGTAGCCCGGGACGACGACGGTGTCGGCGCGCGCCACGGCCTCGATCCCCGCCGGCGGGGTGACGCCGAAGCCCGAGGTGGTGGCGACCGGGGCGCCGTCGAGCGAGCAGGTCGAGAACTCGTACAGCGGCGCGCCGCTCGGCCGCGCCGCCAGCATGAAGGCCTGGGCGGGAGCGGTGAGATCGAAGGCCACCAGCCCAGGGAGGCAGAGGGCGACCACACGGTGCCTGGCGCTCATGGCAGAAATCTAGCGAACATTGTCATTTCTGCCACTGGCGTTGTCAGCCGGCGGCGGGCACGATCCCGATATGGAAATCGCGCTGCTGCTCTATGACGGCCTTGCCCCGCTCGACGCGGTCGGCCCCTACGAAGTGATGAGGAACGTGCCGGGCTGGGAAGTCCGCACCGTCGCCAAGGAGAAGGGCGAGATCCGCAGCGAGGACGGCTCGCTCGGTCTCCTCGCCGACCGCTCCCTGGCCGAGGTGGACGCCCCGGACGTCGTCCTCGTCCCGGGCGGCGCCGGCAACCGGCGGCTGCTGGGGGACGCCGAGCTGCTGGACTGGCTGCGCGAGGTCGACCGCGAGACGAAGTGGACGACCTCGGTCTGCACCGGCTCGCTGCTCCTCGGCGCCGCGGGCCTGCTGGACGGGAAGCGCGCGACCACCAACTGGCTCCTGCTCGACGCCCTGCGTGACTTCGGAGCCGAGCCGGTCGGCGGCCGCTTCGTCGAGGACGGCAAGATCGTCACCGCCGCGGGCGTCACCGCCGGGATCGACATGGCCCTGCACCTTGTCGCCCGCGAGGCGGGAGAGGAGCTCGCCCAAGCGGTGCAGCTCGGGATCGAGTACGACCCGGACCCGCCCTTCGACGCGGGCTCGCCCGAGAAGGCGCCTCCCGAGATCGTCGAGCTGGTCCGCGCCCACGCGGCCTAGCGCGAAGGAGCAAGCTCCAGCTCCACCCACGGCCCCTCGCCGCACATCGGCTGCGTCCGGCCCTCCAGCCAGGCGGCCTGGAGGTCGTCGTAGTGGGGGCTGGCGGGATGGCCGGACTGGCCGGTGAAGGTCTGCCAGCGGGAGCGGTCCGGGTCGGTCGGGTCGGCGACCATCCGCCAGCTCGGCGCCCAGACGGCGTTGTAGGGGTCGTTGGGGTCGTAGGCGATCTGGCTGACGGTCTCCTGCGCGCCGCCGGCGCGCAGGCGGCGGTTGAGCAGGCGGTCGAAGAGCGGGTTGGCGTCGCCAAGCGGGTGCGGGAACTTCATCTCGTGGACGCTGCCCCAGCGCCAGCCCGCGGGGTCGGGGCCGAAGCGGTCGGTGAGGTCGTCGAGCGCCCCGGCGAGCGCCTCCAGCACCAGCTCGTCCCAGGGGCGGCCGATCAGCTCCTCGTCGGCTTCCTCCCAGAGGCTCATCAGGTGCGAGTGCCAGCGCCAGGGTGAGGTGCTGTGGGCGGTGAAGCCGTTGTCGTTGCGATCCAGCCAGCGCTCGCAGAGATCGCGGTCGCCGATCGCGGCGCGGGCGACCTCGCGCGCCAGCCGCAGCAGGAAGGCCTGGTAGACGGTGCCGGCGACGGTCTCGCGGTCGAGGCGGCCGTCCCAGCTGCGCAGCCGCTCGATCGCGCTGCGCTCGCGCTGGCCGCGCGGGTGCAGGCGCGAGAGCCGCCGCGCCGCCTCCAGCCCCGGCAGCGAGAGGTCGTCGGTCTGGATCGCCTCGAAGCTCTCGAGGTCGTGCTCCTCGGTCGCCTCGATCAGTTCCCCGATCCGCCGCGCCCGGAAGCCGTCGAGCCATTCGCTGGTGATGTGGTGCGGGTAGGAGTCGCCGACGATGCGGTTGTTGGCGGTGACGAGGAAGCCGCTCTCGGGGTCGACCACCTCCGGCAGCTCCTCGTAGGGGACCGTCCCATCCCACTCGAACTCGCCGGTCCAGCCGGGCTTGGGAAGGTCGGGCGAGCCGCCTCGGCGCAACGGCAGGCGGCCGATCAACTTGTAGCCGATCGAGCCGTGGCGGTCGGCCCAGATCAGGTTCGAGGCGGGGGAGGTGTGGCCCTCCAGCTTCGCCACCAGCTCCGGGCCGGAGGCGATCTCGAGCAGCTCGAACATGCCGGCGAAGGCGGTCGCTTCGGAGAGCGTCTGCCAGGCGAGCGCCAGCGGCTCGCCCTCGTCGGCGCCGAGCGCCGCGTTGACGATCGGGCCGTGATGGGTGCCGCGCACCTCCAGCTCGACCGGCTCGCGGCCCTTGACGGCGATCTCCTCGCGCACCGTCTGCAGCGGCCGCCACTCGTCCTCGAACAGATAGCGGTCGCCCTCGATCCGCTCGACGAAGAGGTCCTGGGTGTCGGCCATGACGTTGGTGAAGGTCCAGCAGACGTCGTTGTTCTGGCCCATGTAGACGCCCGGCATCCCCGGCATCGAGGCGCCGCGGACGAAGCGCCCGCCGTGGCGCAGCTCGACCTCGTACCAGATTCCCGGCATGCTCGGGGGCAGGTGCGGATCGCCGGCGATCAGCGGCGAGCCGGTCGCCGAGCGGGTGCCGCTGACGGCCCAGTTGTTCGAGCCCGAGGCCTCGGCGGCGAGCCCGATCGAGCGGCGGACCGCGTCGATCTGCTCGACCAGCGGCATCCCTTCGCCGCTGAAGGCGCTCTGGTCGACGACCGGGTTGCCGGCGGGATAGACCGGGTCGAGGCGGGCGGTCAGCTCCGGCCCCAGCTCGCGCAGCATGTCGGAGCGCAACAGCTCCCGCTCCCAGTTGGTCGAGAGGCCGAAGGCGAGCAGCTTGCCGAGGCTGAGGACATCGACCGGCCGCCACGGCTCGAAGCCCTGGCGCAGGATCTGCAGCTCGAAGGGGAGCGCCCGCGCGTCGCGGGCGGCGGCGTTGACCCCGGCGCAGAAGCGATCCAGCCGGGCGCGCAGCTCGGGGTCGAGCTCGGCCGCCGCGCGCTCGGCGATCCGCCGGATCCCCAGCGTCCGCATCAGCCGGTCGACCGGCAGGCCCTCCTCCCCCGCCATCTCGGCGACGCGGCCGGCGACGACCCGGCGGTAGAAGTCCATCTGCCAGAGCCGGTCCTGACCATGGCAGTAGCCCTGAGCGAAGTAGAGGTCCTCCCGCTCGGCGGCCTCGATATGAGGGACGCCCCAGCGGTCGCGCCTCACTCGCACCTCCCCATGCAGCTCGGGGACCTCGATCGTCCCGCTCACCTGCGGCAGCGGCCGGCGGGCGAGCCGGTGCCAGAGGACGGCCGCGGCGGCGGACGCGATCCCGACCGAAGCGGCGCCGCCAATCAACCCCGCCTTCTCGATCCCTCGCCTGCGCCTGGCCATACGGGAGTGTGTATCACGTCTGGCCAGCTGGCCAGGATTTGCTTCGTACTTCCCCTTTAACGCCCAGCAAGACACCGCGTGACTATATAGATACTCAATTGTTTTTGACTATATTCCCTTCAGCTGATAGATCTCTTCCACCAGTCCATGGGAGAGGAGAAGGTGGTGCGGCGAGCAGGTGTTTTCGGAGTTGTCCTGGCGGTCACGCTGCTGGCAGCGGCCCTAAGCGGCTCCTCGGCCTCGGCGACCGTCCTCTGCAAAACCGCCTCCAACCCCTGCTCCGGCGGCACCTACGCCAAAGGGACGACGGTCGAAATGAGCCTGAAGTCGGGTACCGAATCGGTGCTCGAAGCCCCCTTCGGGAATGTCAAATGCACCGAAGCGGCGATCAAAGGCGAAGTGAGCAACCCGGGCGGGGAAGGGAGCGCCGTCTCGGGATCGGTCGGCTCGCTGAGCTTCGGCGGCTGCGGCGGCGACACCGTCACCGTCCTCGAAAAAGGCAGCTTCAAGATCGAAGCGCCCAAAGAAGGCAACGGGACGCTGAAGCTGGAAGGCTTCAAATTCACAGTCATCCACCTCGGGGTCCACTGCATCTACTCGGGGACGGTCTCCTTCACGCTCAAAGGCGGGGAAATGGCCTCGACTTCCGGGACCCCGACTGTGCCACGCACCGGCGGCAACAGCGGCGCTTTCTGCGGCGAATCCGCGCCCTGGGCAGTCGAATTCACAGTCAAAGCGCCCGAACCGCTGTATGTGGAGGGGCCTTAGGCAGAGCCGGATCAGGGCTCCAGTTCCCCCGGCAGCCGGCCCTCCGCCTCGAGCTTTTCGAGGTGGGCCTCCATCGCCATCGCCGCCATCGGCAGCAGCTCCATCGGGATGTCGTCCCAGACGGTGGCGAGGAGGGTGGCGCGGGAGCGCTCGCCCTCCTCTAAGGCGGCGAGGAGGCGGCGCTCGCGCATCTGGCGGTGCTCGACGTATTCGGCGAGCTTGGCGGCGGGGTCGGTGACCCAGGGTCCGTGGCCGGGGGCGATCAGGTCCAGCGCCTCTTCCTGCAGCAGCGCCAGCGAGTCCATGAAGGCGGCTAGGGAGTTGCCGCCCGGCGGGACGATGGTCGAGCCGAGGCCGAGGACGAGGTCGCCGCTGAAGCAGACGCCGTCTTCGGTGACGAAGCTGACGTGGTCCTCGGCGTGGCCGGGAGTGCCGAGGACGCGCAGGCCGGCGTGGATTTCGCCATCGCTCGGTAGGACGACCTCGGCATCGAGCTCCTTGGCGCCGGCGGTGTGGTCGCCGTGGGAGTGGGTCAATAGCACCAGCCCGATCCCGCCCCGCGCGGCGGCGGCGGCGCGGATCGCCTCCAGGTGGCCAGGATCTTCCGAGCCCGGGTCGATCACCACACAAGGATCGGCGCCGTAGAGGTAGGTGTTGGTCCCTTCCAGCGTCATCGGCCCCGGGTTCGGAGCGACGATCTTCAGGACCTCGGGGTGACCGGGCGCCTCGTTCAGTTGGAGACGCTCTCCACCTCGCGGGCGATCGCCTCGCGCGCGTCAGGCGGTTCCAGCACCACCAGGTCGCCGGCGCCGCGGAGGATCTCCCGCACCAGCCAGGGCTTGCCCGCGTAGGGCAGCTCGACGACGACGGCGCCGTCAGCCAGCTCCTCGACCACGGTCCGCTCCTCGCGCAGCCAGCGCGCCCGCTCCGGCGAAACCCAGACCCGTGCCACCTCGGCGGTCGGGACCTCGCCGTGAGTCATCCAGCCCTCGACCCCGGCGAACTCCTCGACTTCGGGCCGCGGCTCGAAGGTCTCCTCCGAGAGGCGCGCCTCCTTGACGCGGTCGAGCTTGAAGTGGCGGACGCCCGCTTTGGTCAGGTCGTAGCACTCGACGTACCAGCCCTCTTTGCCGTTCTCGAGCCTGTATGGCTCGACCCGGCGCTCGGTGAACTGGTCCTCGTTCTCCTTGTAGTAGCTGAGCTCGAGGACCCGGCTCTGGGCGATCGCCTCGTTGACGATGCGGGCGACCTCGGCATCGCCGCCGCCGGAGGTGGCGATCTCCAGTCCCTCCTCGGAGGGGTCGTGCCCCAGCGCCTTGACGATTTTGCGCCGCGCGCTCTGCAGGTCCGACTGCGGCAGGTGGTCGCCGAAGAGGTCGATCGCCGCCACCAGCGCCTTCGCCTCCAGCGGCAGCAGCCGCGCCGGGCGGGCGAAGTTGTCGCCGTAGGGCTGGGAGTCGACCTCGATCTCGTCGCCGAGGATTTCCGCGTAGAGGACATAGGTGCCGCCACCGAAGTTGACGACGTTGAGCAGGTCGACGTCTTCGCGCAGCTCCTCCCTCGTCAGCTCCAGCCGCTCGCAGAGGTCGGCGACCTCGAGCCGCTCGCCGCGTTTCGCCGCTTCGATCAGCAGGCCGGCGAGGGTGACGAGGCGGGCGAAGCGCTCGGGCCGGATCGCCGCCTCGCCGCGCCCGTTGGAGCGGCTGCGCTTCGGCTGCTCCCCGAGCGGGCGGTCGACGACCTTGGCCGGCTTGAAGCCGTTGACGTGGCGCTCGAGCAGCAGGTCGCGCCGCTTCTCGGCCTCCTCGCGGAGGTCGTCGGGCGCCAGCACCTGCGCGTTCTGGCGCCAGCGCAGGACCCAGGCGATCAGCTCGCGCTCGGAGGCGTAGGCGGTCTCGAAGACGCGGCCCTTGCCGGGCGCGCCATCGGACTTCTTCGCGTTGCGCAGCTCGCCGTAGGAGCCGTAGTCGCGCTCGATCAGCCAGGCGATCCGCTCGCGCACGAAGATCTTCGCCGTCCCCTTCGTCTCGCCCAGCTGCCAATCGGCGCGGCTGCCGTAGTCGCGGCGGTCGAAGTCCTCGGGCGGCGAGAAGTCGTGCTCGGCCTTGGAGGCGTAGCCGACCTTGCCCTGGATCCGCGAGAGGCGGAAGACCCGCACCGCGTCGCGCTCGTGCGAGTGGCCGATCAGGTAGAACTGCCCGCCGCGGAAGACCAGGTGGTAAGGGTCGACCTTGCGCTTTTCGGTCTCGCCCCGCTCCATCGTGTAGTAGGTGAACTCGATCGTCTTGCGGCGGCTGATCGCCGTCTCGATCTTGGAGAGGCGCTGGGAGAGGTCGCGGCCGCCGGCGGAGGCGGTCATCGCCATCTCGACCGGCGCGCGCTCGCCCTCGGCAAGCGGGTTCGGGTGCCCCCAGGCGACCTGCTGCAGCGCCAGGCGCAGCGGCTCGGCGTAGGCGAAGCCGCCGTCGGTGAGCAGCATCAGCGCCGTGCTCAGCGCCGCCAGCTCGTCGTCGGAGAAGCGGATCGGGTCGAGGTAGAAGTTCTCCGGCGGCAGCGAGTAGAGCTCGGCCTCGAAGAAGCCCTCGCCCGGCTTCTCGACCCCGAGCTGGATGCCGAGGCTTTCCAGCTCCGCGCGGTCGGCGTAGAAACGACGCGCGAACGCGTCGTCGTTCATGTCGCTATAGCCCTCCACCTCGCGCTTGATCTCGAGCGCCGAAACCGGCCTCCCCTGAGCCATCAGGAACGAGATCAGCGAGAGCTGGCGAATCAGCTTCTCGGTGTCCTTCGCCACTGGTCGGCAGGATAGTCTGCGCGTAGCGCATGGACATCCTCCGAAGCCTCTTCGGCAACCTAACCGCGGGCATTATCCGGCTTTTGGTGACGGTCGGAATCCTTGTAGCGGTCTATCTCCTCATCGTCAGGCCGACTCTGGACACCACCAAGGAGATCAGCCACGAAGTCAACGTCAACGTCCAGAAGGGCCTCGACCAGGTCAATCTGGGCAACATCGACAAGACGATCAACGACGTCAACCACCGGGTCCAGCGCGAAATCAAGCGGTCATTCCGCCACTCCCAGCAGCATGGCCACGCGAACAAGCTGGTCCACTGCATCCAGCGGGCGCACCAGGACGTGGGCAAGATCCAGCACTGCACGGCGAAGTACTAGGCCGAGCGGCCTTCTGGCTCGTCAGGCTGCGCGCTGAGCGAAGAAGGCGCTGCCGGAGAGAGCGCGGTCGAAGCCCGACCACGTCTCGCCGGCGGGGAGCTGGCGCTCGAGGCGGTCGAAGCTGCCGAGACGGCCGCCGAGGTTGTCGATCATGTGGACGAGAACGGCCTCGCGGGTGGCGGGGACGACGGGGGAGCCGTGCTCGAGCGAGCCGTGGTGGCTGAGGATGATGTGGAGGACGCACTGCGCCAGCCCGGGATCGAAGCCCGGCAGGTCCTCGATCGCCCGGCGCACCGTGTAGTAGCCGAGCGGGATCTCGCCCTGCAGGCGGCCGGCGTCGGTGAGGTCGATCGCCAGCGGGTCGTCGTTGTAGGCGACGCACTTGCCGATGTCGTGCAGCAGCGCCCCGGTGACGGCGACCTCGCGGTCGATGCCGGGGAAGAAGTTGGCCGCGGCGGAGACCGCCTGGGCGACCGAGAGCGTGTGCTCGAGCAGCCCGTGCCGGTATGCCTGGTGGTAGGTCTTGGCGGCGGGCGCATCGCGGAAACGCCCCCAGGTCTCGGCATCCTCGGCGAAGAAGACGTCGAGCAGCCGCCGCAGGTCCGGGTTCTGCACCGTCGCCAGCAGTTCGCGCAGCTCGCCCTCGAGCTGCCCCAGCGAGACCTCCGACTCGGCCGTCAGGTCCTCTGCCGCGTACTCGTGGGGCTCGGCCTCGCGCAGGGAGCCGATCTTGATCTTCGCCCCCCAGCGCTCGCTCACCTCGAAGACGCCGCTGACGAAGACCGGCGAGCCGGCGCAGCAGAGCGCGTAGAGCGCCTCCGCCTCCTCCCAGCAGACGGCCTCGGCGGTGCCGGTGGCGTCGCCGACCGAGAGCCGCAGCCAAGGGTCGCCGTTACGCTTGCGCCGCAGCTCCCGCTCGCGGACCGCGTAGACGCCGCCCACGCGCTGCCCGTCCTCGAGGTCGCGGAGGGGAACTCGGGCGGCGGGCTCCGCTTCGAGAATCGGCTCTGCCGGAGGCGGGGTGGAGACGAGACTGTCGATCTGCGTCTGCTCGCTCATCGCCCGCACCAAGGTAGAGACGAGGGCGGACGGGCTGAGCCGAGAGAGAGTGCTGCGCAGCCCTAGCTTGCTGCGAAGAGGCGCCACTCGCCCGGCGCGCCCTTCAGCCGCTTGACGCCGCGATCGGCGAACTCCAGCCCGGAGCCGACAACCAGCTCGCGCACGGTGCTGGAGACGAGGACCTCGCCGGCGCCGGCCAGATCGCCGATCCGGGCGCCGATGTTGACCGCCATCCCGCCGACGTCGTCGCCGATCAGCTCCACCTCTCCCGTGTGGATGCCCGCCCGCACCTCGACGCCGAGGCTAGCCACCTCTTCCCGCAGGGCCGCGGCGCAGCGGATCGCCCGGGCGGGCCCGTCGAAGGTGGCGAGGAAGCCGTCGCCCATCGTCTTCACCTCGCGCCCGCGGTGGAGGGCGAGCTGCCGGCGGACGACGGCGTCGTGGCGCTCGAGCAGCTGGCGCCAGCGCCGGTCGCCCAGCTGCGCCGCCCGCTCGGTCGAGCCGACGATGTCGGTGAAGAGCACGGTCGCCAGCGCCCGCTCGGCTTCGGCGGCGCCGCGGCTGCCGACGAGGAACTCCTCGACCTCGTCGAGGATCGCGTCCTGGTCGCCGAAGACCCAGAGGTGGTCGTCGCCCTCCAGCTCGACGTAGCGGGCCGAAGGGATCTTTTCCGCCAGGTACCGCCCGTGGAAGACGGGGACGAGCCTGTCCCCCGCGCGGTGGACGACGAGGACGGGCACGTCGATCGCCGGCAGCGCCGGGCGCACGTCGATCTCCCGGTAGAGGTCCAACAGGCCCGTGGCCCCCGAGGGGCTGGTGCCATGGCGCAGGAGGCGGGACCACCAGCGTTCGAAGGCCGCGTCGCCTTCCGCGCCCGGCGCCCAGAGCTCTATCCCGGCCGGGCCGCCCCACTCCCGGTGGACCCGGTCGCGCCAGTCGTCGAAGGCGTCCTCCGTCACTCCCTGGGGAAAATCGGGAGCCTTCGCCACCCGCGCGTAGGTTCCGTAGAGGACGAGCGAGGAGACGCGCTCGGGGTGGGTGGCGGCGAAGAGAATCGACATCGGCCCTCCCTCGGAGATGCCGAAGAGCGCCGGTCGCTCGGCGCCGGTGGCCGCCAGCACCGCTTGCAGGTCGTCCATCGAGTCCTCCAGGGTCGGCGGCCGGCCGGCCCTGTCGGAGAGGCCCTGCTCGCGCTTGTCGAACATGATCAGGCGCGCGAACGAGGAGAGGCGGCGGAAGAACCGGGCCACGGAAGGCTCCTCCCAGAGCAGCTCGAGGTGGGAGACGAAGCCCGGGACGAAGACGAGGTCCAGCGGTCCCTCGCCATGCACCTGGTAGGCGATCTTGACGCCGTCGGAATCTGCGTAGCGGGTCTCGGCTTCCATGGAAGGCCCACCCGATGGTCTCAGGAGCCGAGCAAATCGCGCAAGGGCGCGGCCTAGCTAACCGGAAAGACAGTGGCGAGGGCCGGATTCGAACCGGCGACACCACGATTTTCAGTCGTGAGGCCTGTCTTACGGGGCATGATCGCCGAGTAGCGTCTAGGCCCGCTTGCCATGCGGATTCGGGGCTACCTCAGGAGCGATTCTAGCTGGCGCTGATCAGCTTGGTTGCCTGCGGATTCCGGTCGTTTCGGGGGCCATTGGGCGATGACCACCTTGGCCGTAGCCCAATCGCCGCACCGAGGACGGGCCTGCGTCTCATCCGATCCTTCGAAGGTTCACCGGACCATGCGCCAGTCACGCGCCAGCGAAACCACCGGAAACAACCGGGCACAACCGGAGAGCGCTTCGCATTAGTGAGCCAGATCCCGCTCCTGGCCTGCCGACCGCCAGTCGCCCCCCGACGCATATAATTGTGCCGTTGACTTCTCGGAGAGGCTACGGCGGCAAGCAGCAAGAGGTTTCGACTCTGTTGATCACCCTGGCGCTGCTCCTCCTGGGGGCGGTCGTGCCGGCGATGGCCTCTGCTGGAACGATCTCCGGGACTGTCACCGACGCCGTCACGAAAGAACCGATCGAAGGCCTTCAGGTTTGTGCATTCGCCTTTCCAGAAGACGGGAACGTCTCCCACTGCGCGACGACGGACGCGAACGGCGAATACATGATCACGGAACTCTTGGTCCACGGCTACAGGGTCATCCTCTACGGGGAACCGCTCGGCTACAAGTATCAGGTCTACAACGAAGAACTCGGGTACTTCAACGAGGCGATTCCCGTTGGCTCCGAACCAGTCACCGGGATCGATGTGGAAATGCACCCATTCGGCCGGATCGAAGGAGTCGTCAGCGAAGCAGATTCCGGCACTCCGGTTGAAGGCATCAGGGTCTGCGCTTGGGTCGTCGCGGGAAACCAGCTCGGTAACTGCGTCTACTCCGCTGCCGACGGCACCTACACGATTCGCGATGTGCGCCCTGGCGAATATACCATCGAATTCCTCGGAGTCGGCAATTTGCTCAGCCAAACCTGGGGACACGAAGAACAGGAAAATTGGTGGGAAGGAGCCCCGCTCTCGGTGCAGCTCAGCGAGGTCGTCACGGGCATCGATGCCGAACTCGCGTCGGGCGCAAGAGTCGAAGGGACGGTCCGATACGCCAGTGGCGGCGCGCCGCTCAAGAAGGCAAATGTATGTGCGCTGTTGCCCAGCGGGATGCCCTGGAGGTGCGGTCAGCCCGACGCCGAAGGCCACTACCTGGTTCAGGGACTGGCGACGGGGAATTACCTGATCCAGTTCACGCCCGTCAGCCAAGGGCTCCAGGTCCAGTACTGGGACCACCAGGCCAACATCGCGAAGGCCCGGACGCTCTCTTTGACGGCAGGCACGACGACCACCGGCATCGATGCCGACGTACTTACGAAGGAAGAATCATGGAGGGGGGGTTCGAGCCTGCCCATGAGTCCTGTCGTGCCAAGCCCGCCCCAGCCGTCCCACCATCGGTCGAAACCTTCAGCTCCGCACAAATGTCGCAAGGGATTCCACAAGAAGTCGGTCCATGGAAAGGTGCGATGCGTCCAAAAGCAACGCGGACGGCACCAAAATTCGCGTAGCCCGCGGCGCTAGGGCCTCTGTCACATTGGCGGACTGGCGTGCTGCCTTTTGCCTCCGGCGACCCCGAATTGGGTTAGGCATAAAAAGTGCTGACCTCCTGGACCTGAACTACGGGTGCACGATCTCAGTCGTGAGGCCCATGATGCGAAGCGCAGTCCCTGGGTGACTGGCTCGAACGCATCGCCGGATTAGAAATTCCGCACAGCAGCGCGGATCGAACTTGACAGAACCGAGCGGGTCCGAGGAGTCGGCCTGGGTTCGGTGGAGTCGGGGGACCAAGTTCTCCCGCCTCGCCTGAGACTGTCTGAGACAACGACTGCAAAAGGCTTGCCTTTGTATGAAATGTTCGGACCGATCCTCATCGCCGGAGCTGGCGGGCAGTCGTATTAGAAATTCCGCTCGGCCCCGTCCGACACGAGCTCTGGCTCGCTAGAGCCATTCAGGCCAAAAGAATTCTCCTGAGTTCGGTGGAGTCGGGGACCAATTTTCGGACCAGATTCACGCGGAGAGGAGGCGGCTACGGCAACGCGACCACTGGAGCTTGTGAAAATGCTGTCGTGGCCGAGCGGAAGGCAGGAGACCTACAACGCCAGCTAAGTGAGCTGGTCCAACAGCCACGTGAGGATCTCGGAACCGAGATCAAGGCCTGGCTCGACCTGAGCCTTAATGCTTTGCGGGCTGAACTCGCGCGCGAGTTGATTGCCTTGGCCAATCACGGTGGCGGCTTCATCGTCTTCGGCTTCGTTGATGACGATGATGGTTGGCACCCGGAAGGCCCCTGTCCCTTCGATCTGGCGCTTTACTCACAGGACAACCTCAACGGAATCTGCGAGCACTATGCCGAGCCGCACTTTCACTGCGATGTGCACCGGGTCCGGACTTCGGGTGGCCCTGAGCACGTTGTCGTCGTGGTCCCAGGCGGCCATCGGGTGCCAATTCGCTCTAAGCGCGGCGGGCCCGAAGAGTCCGGGGTCGGTGGACGACAGACGCAGCTGCGGGCGGATCGCTACTACATTCGGCGACCAGGGCCACAAAGCGCCCCAATCTCCTCCGGGCGAGAGTGGGACGACCTCTTGCAGCGGTGCATCCGCGCCCAGCGCGAAGAGCTTGTCGAGAGCTTCCGGTCGATCGTCTTGGGCTTGGGCGCCAGTGGCACGGCAGAGATCTTTGCGACGCTAGGAGCGGCGGAGCGCACGAGCGCCGAGGAAGATCTTGCCGCCTGGGACACGTCGGGGCGTGCGCGACTTGACGAATTGATCCTCCAGGATCTCGCGACTGAGACCCCCGACCGCTTTCACGACGGGACCTGGTCCACTGCTTATCGGTTGGTTGCGCCCACCGAGCAACCATCACCAGCCGAATTTTTAGAGATACTCGAAGCGGTTGCGGGGCATGAGACCGGCTGGCCACCATGGTGGGTGCCAACCCGAGACGGAATTCGTCCTTATCCCCTCGACGGAATGATCGAGTGCTGGCTTGCCGAGCCAAAACCTGATGAGGTCTTCAGGGACGGTGCCCACTCAGACCTCTGGCGCGCCGACCCGGACGGCCGAATGTTTCTGGTGCGCGGCTACCAAGAGGACGGCGGGCCAGATGCACCGGATCGTCGGGGAGTGCTCGACGTAACTCTTCCTGTTTGGCGAATGGGTGAGTGCCTCTTGCATGCGCAGAGACTTGCGGAGCGGATGGGCAGCGAAATGATCGACTTCCGAGTTATTTGGGACGGCCTAGAGGGAAGAGAACTTGTTTCCTTGGACTGGTCGCGCGATATCCACCCTGGCCGGATCTGCCACCAAGACAGCGTGAATACGCTAATCGCGGTGGAAGCAGCAAGGGTTGGCGATACCCTGCCAGAGCTGGTCAAAGCCATAGTTGAGCCGCTCTACAGCAGCTTTGATTTCTTCTCGCCGCCGGAGGACTTCTATGGTGCGGAGTTGGCGAAGATGCGAAGCCGAACGCAATAAGGTTTCAGGCACCTGCGTCATCGAGGGCGGGGTCCGCATCGCCGACACCCTGATTTTCAGTCGGGTGGGCCAGCTTCCGAGACGCTTTCTCCGAGAAGCGTCAAGCACGCTTGCCATGCGGATTCGGGGCTACCTGGCGGGGACACTAGCTGATTGCATGCGGCGCTCGATCCCCCTTGGTTTCGGCTGGTTTCGGCTGCCTTTGGGCAATGAGCCTTGTCCTCGTTGCCCAAAGGTCGACCGTCTTTGAATCGCCCATCGCTAGGGGTTAGCCGGTGGGTGGGCGCCCTTCGACGATTCGGTTTCGAAGCATCAAGGCGAGCCCGCAGAGGGCATAGAGGATCGCGATGCCGATTAGCCCCCACTTGATGCTGGAGCAGACGGCCGCGAACACCGCAGTGAAGCTTCCGCCGTGGCCACCGAGCGTCAACAGCAGGACGACGTTTTCAGCGGCGTCGAAGCAGGCCGCCGCGAGCGCGAAATAGGGAACGATGGTCCCTGCCGTCGCCATGCGCCGCCATCCTCGGGCTTGCGCCACTTCGCGGACGGCGAAGCCGGCGAGGGCGAAGAACAGTCCGTAAGAGAGCATGTAGCCGTAGTCGAGGAGGAGGTCAAGGTGGGCGAGGTGCCTGCCTTCCGAACCCCATTCGGCCATGATCTGCGCAGCACGCGAGCTGCTGCCTGCGAACTCGAACTCGCTGATGCTCGCCCCGCCATGCCCCTGCACATGAGGGTCGAGCAGATAGAGCACGACCGTGAAGCCGAGAGTCGCCGCGCCGAGTAGGCCAAGTGCGCGCTTGCGCGGCATTCCTAGATGGCGGCTGCTCAGCTTATGGATCTCCGCCAGACCCACCTATTGTGGTTGCGTGCTGGCGTCGTAAAGAGAAGACCCGTCACGCCGAGACAGAGTAGGCACCAAAGCACCACAAGAGCATCCGGCGAAGGCTCTGACCCTAGAAGGGTGCCTAGCGACACTGCGCCACCCAGGACGGCCAGCGCGACGCGGCAGATTTTGGACCCAAGCCCAAAGCCAATAACGAGAGCAAGCATGAGCACGGTGCCCAGCACGCTGTAGTGGCTTTCGACGTTCGATGGGACCGCTCCGAGCGCAACAAGTCCGGCCAAGCCTATGACGTAGGCAACAAAGACGCTACGAAAGGATTGGCTGTGACCTTTGGTCATGGTTGGGCTCCTCAAGTTCTAGGGCCGAACGCCGTTTTAGCATTCGGGCCTAGAGGGATCGCAGAAGGTTCAGGCTGGTCGTCTGGACGGTGGCAAGTGATCGGCATCGGGAGAGAGGCTATTGGCGGCTCAAGAGAAAGCCGTCTGCGATCCTAGTCCTACTGGCCCTGGCAGGGAAGGGTTCCGCTGTCGCTCAGGACACGCCCTGCTTTGTTGAGGATTTTGAACCGCCGTAAGCAAAACCGACCCCGCATGCCTCCAGCCCATACCGAACTTCGGGGAACTGAACTTTCAACACCCCCTACCTGTCTTAGCAGGATAGCGTCGTCTCCCCCTCTGGTTTCAGCTTCGCCCTGATATCGGCCATTCCTAACCTCCGTTTGCTCAAGCTGATGAAGTGTCGGACCTTATCCCATTAAGCAACGGACGTTGCGGAAAATTGCGAGCGCAGCTTCTCTTACTCGGTTGCTTTTTTGATGACGGTCTTTGTATTGGTCGCGCAAGAAGCGATCAATGAAAGGGGGATCAGCCATGAAGCTGAGCGATGTCTCCAGCCTTGTCCCGGCTGCCATGACTCACAAGGGAAACTAGGCGCCGCCAGGGACCGGGGCTCGTCGGCCGGCCTTGGCCTAGGCAGGACAAGTCCCAACTGGCCAAACAGGGTCCCCCGGCCCCGGGCCGGGGGATTACTTCCGGAAGAGCCCACCCGCGACGCGCCGACCAACCGAAGCGAGCTTAAGTTCGCGACGACAGTGCGTAGAACTCATGCCTAGACGCAAATGGACGCCCTGAGGATCACCGTCAGTAGCCCTTAGACGAACTCGCAAGCGACTGATCTCCACATTGCGCGCATAGGCGCCCCCGCACCTACATCTCCATCACCCTGGCGGCCAATAACTTCGACGTGAAGTGGGTGATGGACCAGGTCGGCCATTCCGCCTCACCATGACGATGGACGTTTATGCGCAGTTGCAGCAGCCATGGTCCGGAGCACGGGAAGAACTTCGACTGCCTGGTCCTCAAGGGCAGGAAGCAGCTTGCGGGCGTGGTGTCAGGCCTAGCCGCGACGGCATGAAGGCCCCCCTGGATGACCGGTGACTAGACTCGCTGCGACGGAGGGCGGAATCGGAATGGCGGACATCCATGAGAGTCGCGACGTGGTCAAGACACTTGAGGGACGGCGCATCGAAAGCTCCGATCTGGAACAGCAGGAAGGCGATATCTACTTGCTTCTCCTCCGGCTCGATGATGGATCGGTGGTTCATGTTGAGGCTTGGGGGAATTCGGAAGCGGCGATGAATTTCGGCGTCCCGCCCACCACGCGCTGGGGGCTCAACCTTTGGCGGTTCTCTCCTGAGGAGGTGGCGGAGATCGACCGCGAAGTCGAAGACGCCGAAGGCTTCGATGACTGAAAGGCGGGCTGCCTCGCCTCGATCTCCTCCCAACGGGCAACGATTGGGCCACGACATCACTTCGCCCTGGTCAGGCGCGATGAACGCAAAGGAGGGAAGCGGCGCGATCCCGCTTCCCTCCTTGCCTTCCGCAGTGGCGAGGGCCGGATTCGAACCGGCGACACCACGATTTTCAGTCGTGTGCTCTACCAACTGAGCTACCTCGCCTCGGCGCGGGAACCGCTTGCGCAGGGCGAAGGCTAGCGGGAGCGGAGGTGGCGGGGCTGATTGCATTGGGGGATGGGCTGGGCTCGGGCAGCGCTGGCGCTGGTCGCCGTGGTGGCGGCGGGGGGGCTGCTCGTCTCGGGCGGGTCGGGGGCCGATCCGCGGACGCCGCCGGCGCTGCCGGGGCTGCCGCCGCCGTTCCTGGGGACGGCGGCCGTCGGGGACGGGAGGTTGACGGCGGCGATCGACGCCTACGGCGACGTGGTCGACCTGCGGGTACGGCCGGGGGGACGGGCGCTGATCGATAACCCCTCCGACCGTCAGGCGACGGGGACGGTGCCCAGTGACACGGGGATCGTGCCCTGGGTCTCGGTTGGCGCTCGCCCGGCGCGACCGCTGTGGACCGCTGGCGCTGTAACGCAGCGCTACCGCCCCGGCACCAACGTGGTCGTCACCACCGCGCGGTTCGGAACGAGGCAGGTGCGGATCATCTACGCCGCCGGCCACTCCCTCGCCTGCCTGACCGAAGCCCCGAAAGGCGTCCGCGTCGCGCTGCGCTCCAGCGAACCGGCGGCTGCGCGGCGGCTGCGCTGCGACGACAGGGCGGCTCGCCTGACCGTTCGAGCCGCAGAGCAGAGCGACCGGCGCTGGCTGCGAAGGTCCCGGCCGCTCGGCCACGCTGCCCCGCCCTGGGCCGGGCAGCTGTACCGGCGCTCCCTGCTCGTCCTGCGAGCGCTGACCGACCGCCGGACGGGAGCAGTCGTCGCCGGCGCCCGCGACGGCTGGGCCTACGTCTGGCCGCGGGACGCGGCAGCCGCTGCGCTCGCCCTCGATGCCGCGGGCTACCGTCCCGAGGCACATCGGGTCGTCCGCTTCCTGCTCCGGCTCGAACTCGGTGCCGCTGCCCGCTTCTACGGCAACGGCGAACCCGTGCCCGACCGCGGCCCGCAGGGCGACGCGTGGGGCTGGGTCGCGGCAGCAGCGCGCGTCGTCGGGCGATCCGGGGGAGGTCTCGCCGGACCCTCCCCGCAGTCGTCCGCCGAGCCCTCCCCCGGATCGCTCCCAGACCTCCCCGACTACCAGGAGGGCGAATCCGGGAGCTACCTCGGCAATGCCCTCGCCGCCGGCGAGCCTGCGATCCGGCACCTATATGGGGCCAAATCGCAGGTTCGATTGTTCCGTCGGCCGGAAGACCCGGCTTCCGGGCTGGACTCCGCTGCGGCCTGGGCGGTGGAGCCGTTCCGAATTCGGCAGCTCTATACGCCCGCGCGGAGGACGATGCTGCAGCTCGTGCGCCGAGGCGGGCGCTTCGGGATCACGCCGGGAGAAGCCTGGCCGGGCGAAGATCCATGGACCGCCCCGACCGCCTGGACCGCCTGGTCGCTTGCCGCGCTGGCTCGCCGGGAACGAGACCCGGCGCGCGCTCGCACCGACCGCCGCGTCGCCCTGCGCCTCCTCGGCGACCTGCGCCGCGCCGCCACGCCCGCCGGCGCCCTGCCCGAGCGCGTCGGCGCCCGCACCGGCATCCCCCGCTCGACCACGCCGCTGGCCTGGTCCCACGCCCTCGCGATCCTGGCGCTGCTCGAGCTCTGGCCACCGAAGACGAACGAATGAGGGACTCAGGGACGGCGCCAGCACAGCAGCATGCTGCGGAACAGCAGGCGGCGCTCCCCGGGCTCACCGCTGACGCGGAAGCTCTCCGCCTCCGCCGGCGCTTCTTCGAGCAGCCGGTCGATCAGGTCTCCCGCGGCCTCCCCTGCCGAGCCGCGGCGCAGCCAGTCCTCGTAGTCGAGCTCGACCGGGATCGTCCGCTCGCTCTCGAGCTCCAGGCCGGCGGCCGCGCCCATCGCCCGCAGACGCGCGGGCGTCGGCGTCGCCCAGTGGGATGGATCGCGCAGCCGTTCGATCTGCTGGTGCCAGGCTTGCGCGGCGGCGTCTTCGTCGGTGAGCAGGTCGCTGACGATCACCCGGCCGCCGGGGCGCACCACGCGCCCCATCTCCTCCAGCACCCGCTGCGGCGCCGGGATGTGGTGGAAGCTGAAACGGGTGACGGCGCCGTCGAAGGAAGCGTCCTCGAACGCGAGCGCGGTCGCATCGCCGACCGAGAACTCCGCGTTGTCGATGCCTTCCGCCACGGCTTCCTCGCGGGCCTTCTCGACCATCGCCGGGGTCAGGTCGACGCCTTGCACCCGTCCCACCTTCGCCGCCAGCGCCCGCGAGATCGCCGCCGGCCCGCAGGCGAGCTCGAGCCAGCTCGCCTCCCGGTCCGCGGGCACCAGGTCGACGACCACGTCCAGCGTCTCGGCGGCGGTGGCGATGCGGTTGCGGGCGAAGCTCTCGGTCTGGTGGGTGAACTCGGCGCGGATCGAGTCCTCGTACATCCGCTGGATGCTAGAGCGCCCGCAGCGCCGCGGCGACCGCCTCGGGGGCGGTCTCGGCCGGGACCACGCCAGGGCCGCCGGCCATGCGCTCGCGGCCGTTCAGCTCCCAGCTGCGCAACGCCACCACCTCGTGGCCGATGACGCGGGCGAAGCCGATCTCCGAGAGCGTTCCCCACTCACCCCCGATCGCGATCACCGCCTCGCCCGAGGAGACAACGCCGAGGTTGCGGGCGTGGCCGATGCCGGTGGCGACGACGTGGCTGCAGTAGGGGTTGGCGTCGGCGGGCGACTCGCCGGGGACGATGCCGATCACGGTGCCGCCCGCCTCGGCGGCGGCCCGCGAGGCAGCCTCCATCACCCCGCCCCCGCCGCCGCAGACCAGGGCGACGCCCGCTTCCGCCAGCCCCCGCCCCACTTCTTCGGCCAGCCTCCAGGCCTCGCTGCCCTCCTCGGCGCCGCCGGCGGCGATCACCGCCACCTGCCGTTGCCTCACAGCTGACCCCGCATCAGCCCCATCAGCTCCAGCGCCCCGGCCTTGTGCAGCGGTTCGTTGAGGTTGCCGCACTTCGGGCTCTGCACGCAGGAGGGGCAGCCGGACTCGCAGGGGCACTCGGCGATCAATCGCTCGGCGTCGCCCAGCAGGCGCTCGAACTCCTCGTAGCCGCGCCGGGTGATCCCGACCCCGCCGGGGTGGCCGTCGTAGACGAAGATGGTCGAGCGGCCGGTCTGGAAGTGGACGTTGGTGGAGAGGCCGCCGATGTCCCAGCGGTCGCACATCGCGATCAGCGGCAGCACCGCGATCTGGCTGTGCTCGGTCGCGTGCAGCGAGCCCAGCAGCGCGTCGGGCGGCAGCGAGCCGCTGAGCCGGTCCGGCAGCACGTACCAGAGCGCCTGGGTGACGAAGCTCTGCTCGGGCAGCTCCAGCGCGACGATGTCGATCGGCTCCTGGTCGGAGACCGAGACCCGCTGGAAGGCGATCACCTGCTCGGTCACCGAGACCTCGCCGAAGTTGAGCTGCACCCCCGCCACCTCCCGCTGCTCGTGCAGGCGCTCGATGTAGATCTCGGTCTCCTTCTTCGGCCGCGTGTACCAGTCGCCGTCGAAGGCGGAGACGATCGCCCGCCGCTCCTCGACGTCGAGCCGGTCGACCTCGTAGGAGCGCCCGAGGTGGAGGTAGACGGCGCCGGGATGGACGGTGGTGAAGGCGCGCTCGGCCTCGACCAGCCCCAGCATCTCCCCCGCCTCGCGCTCGATCACCGCCACCGAGTCGGCCGAGGCCGAGCGCAGGGCGATCCGGTTGGCGACGAACTCGGCGCGCCGCGGCAGCAGCTTGCCCCCGACGCCGCGCAACTCCCCCGCCGCGACCAGCCGTTCGGCCCGCTCGCGCCAGCCGTCGCCGAAGACCTCGTCGTCGTCGGTGCTCAGCGGCAGCTCGTAGGCGGCGGCGATCAGGTGGCGGGAGGCGATCTGCTCGTTGCCGTGGTCGAGGATCGCCGCCTCGACCGGCCGCCCGAGGAACTCCTCCGGGTGGCGGCAGAAGAACTGGTCGAGCGCGTCCTGGCCGGCGACGTAGACGGCGAGCCCGCGCCGGCGCCGCCCGGCCCGCCCCCACATCTGCCGCAGGCTGGCGACGGTCCCCGGGAAGGTGACGCAGATCGCCGCGTCGAGCTCGCCGACGTCGATCCCCAGCTCCAGCGCGTCGGTGGCGACGACCGCCAGCAATTCGCCCGCCGCCAGGCGCGCCTCGATCTCGCGCCGCTGCTGGGGCGTATAGCCGCCGCGGTAGGGGGCGATTCGCCGCGCCAGCTCCGGCTTGCCCCGCCGCTCCAGGTTCTCGCGGGCAAAGCGCTGGATCAGCTCGATCCCGCGCCGGCTTTTGAGGAAGCAGATGGTGCGCACGCCCTGGGTGACCAGCTCGGCGAGCAGGTCGGCCGCCTCCGAGAGCGCCGAGCGCCGCACCCCGGTCGCCTTGTCGAGCAGCGGCGGGTTCCACATCGCGATCTCGCGCCCCGCCCGCGGCGCCCCGTCGTCGTCGACCAGCTCGAACTCCGTCCCGACCAGCCGCTCGGCCAGCTCTACCGGGTTGGCGATCGTCGCCGAGGCGAGCAGGAAGCGCGGCTCGCGGCCGTAGGCGCGGGCCAGCCGCCGCAGCCGCCGCAGCACGTTGGCGACGTGGGAGCCGAAGACCCCGCGGTAGGTGTGGGCCTCGTCGACCACCACCCACTCGAGGTTGGCGAGGAAGTCGCCCCAGGCCTTGTGGTTGGGGAGGACGGCGACGTGGAGCATGTCCGGGTTGGTGAGGATCAGGTTGCTGCGGCGGCGGATCGCCGGGCGCTCCTCGCGCGGCGTGTCGCCGTCGTAGATCGCCTCGCGCAGGCCCGGCGGCCGCAGCTCGGCCAGCTTGCGCGCCTGGTCCTGGGCGAGCGCCTTGGTCGGGTAGAGGTAGAGCGCCCGCGCCTTCGGCTGCGCCGCGATCGCGTTCAGCACCGGCAGGTTGAAGGCGAGGCTCTTGCCGGAGGCGGTGCCGCTGGTGATCACCACGTTCTCCCGCTCTGCGGCCTCGAAGGCCGCGAGCTGGTGGGTGTAGAGGGAGTCGATCCCGACCCGGGCGAGGGCGTCGGCGAACCCCGGATGGAGCTCGGTTGGCAGCGGTGCCGGCCGCGAGCGGCGCTCCTCTTCGGCCGACTCGGCGACGATCCGCCCGTCGCGGCGGGCTGGATCGATCGCCACGGCCCACTCGGACGCAAGGAGACTCCCGCCGCGCGCCACTAGACCGGGCTCCGGGCCGGGCGGCAGATCGCCGCCGCTACGTGCATCGCCTGCAGCGAGCTGCGGTCGTGGATGCGGAGGACGTCGGCTCCCTCGCGGACGGCCAGCGTCGCCGCCGCCACCGTCCCCCACTCGCGCTCCCGTGCCGGCAGTCGCTCCTCCCAGGAGCCGGCCAGCACGGCGCCGATGAAGTCCTTGCGCGAGAGCGAGACGTAGAGCGGCAGGCCGAGCGCGCGCAGCTCGCCCAGGCGGCGCATGATCTCCAGGTCCTGCGCGGGGCTGAGGTCGAAGTCGAGTCCGGGGTCGATGGCGATCTGCTCCTCCGCCACCCCAAGGTCCCGGGCCAGCTCGACTCTCCCCTCGAACCAGGCGCGCAGGTGGCCGACCACGTCGTCGTACTCGCGCCAGGGCCGGTCGACCCGCGGCGGCCCCTCGATGTGCATCAGCACGTAGCCGCAGCCGGTCTCGGCCACCAGCTCGAACATCTCCTCGCAGCCGCCGGAGATGTCGTTGACGACCTCCGCCCCCGCCGCCAGCGCCCGCCGCGCCACCTCGGGAGAGAACGTGTCCGCCGAGACCGGCACCGGGCCGTTGAGGCACCGGTCTCCAAAACCGGAGATCTCGTCATTCCGTGGTTCCTTATGCACGCTATGGGTGCCTAAGGAACCACGCAACTCGGTGACGAGGCCTTCGACGGCCGGGACCAGCGCCGCGGCCTCGTCCTCGGCCGGCACCGGCGGGCCGGCTTTCGCCGCCACGGCGCCGAGGTCGAGCATCTCGAAACCGGCCTCGGCCAGCGCCAGGCCGTCGCGCACCGCCTGCTCGGGCGTGCCGCTGCGCGCCCCCTCGAACATCGAGTCGACGGTGACGTTGACGATCCCGGCGCCGATCGGACGCGAGAGGTCGAGGGTCCGGTCGGCCAGCCTCCACTCCATCATCGCCCGCTACGGTAGCGACCGCGCCGATGCCGCTGGCCTGCGTCTACACCGATCTCGACGGGACCCTGCTCGGGCGGGGCAGCTCCCTGTTCCGTGACGCGGAGGGCGGCTTCAGCCTGGCGCAGGCGCGGGCGCTGGAGGCCTGCCACCGGGCCGGGGCCGAGGTCGTGATCATGTCCGGCCGCCGCGAGCCGCAGGTGCACGAGGCGGCGCGGCTGATGGGCCAGACCTCCTACATCTACGAGGCCGGCTGCGCGTTTGCGATCGACGGCGAGACGACGCTGATGACCGGCGAGATGGCGCCGAACGAGGAGGGGACGATCTACGAGCAGATCGAGGCGCGGGAGATCCCGAAGCGGCTCTTCGAGCGCTTCGAGGGGCGGCTCGAATACCACTCTCCCTGGCACCATGGCCGCGTCCTCTCCCACCTCTTTCGCGGCAAGGTCGACGTCGAGGAGGCCAACGCGCTGCTGCGCGAGTGGGGCAGCGACGACCTGCGCCTGCTCGACAACGGCGCGATCGGGACGCCGATGCCGGCGATCGAGGGACGCACCCACGCCTACCACCTGGTCCCGAAGCTGGTCAGCAAGGCGGCGGCGGTGGCCGGCCACGCGCGCGCCCGCGGCTACGACCCCGCCGACTGCATCGCCGTCGGCGACTCGGTCGAGGACCTCGAGGTGGCGAGCGCGGTCGGCCGCTTCTTCGTCGTCGCCAACGGCCACGAGCACGACGCCGGCCTGCGCGCGGCGCTGCCCGCCTGGGACAACGTCACCGTCACCGAGGGCAGCATGGGCGACGGCTTCTACGAGGCGGTCGTCTCCAGCCTGATGGAACGCCGCTGAGGCTTCACTAGTATCGACCGCATGGAGCAGGCGACGGTCGCCGAGCAGGAGTACCTCGAGATCATGTTCTGGCTCGAGGAGGCCGGGCTGCCGATGACCGGGGCCAACATCGCCCGCGCGATGCAGCTCTCGCCGCCGACCGTGCACGAGATGATCGGCCGCCTGGTCGAGGACGGCTACGTCGAGCGCAAGCCGGACAAATCGCTCAGCTTCACCGAGTCCGGCCGCGAGCACGCCAGCTACATCGTCCGCCGCCACCGGATGATCGAGCGCTTCCTCACCGACGTCCTCGGCATCCCCTGGGACGAGGTCCACGAGGAGGCAGAGCGGATCGAGCACGCGATGAGCCCGGTGCTGGAGGAGCGGATGCGGGCGGCGATCGGCGACGCGACCACCTGCCCGCACGGCCACCCCATCGTCGAGGGAGTGCGCGAGCAGGGGGCGCTCTTGGCCGATGTCGAGGTCGGCGCCGCCGTCACCGTCCTGCGCTTCGAGAACGAGGCCGAGGAGCTGCTGCACTACCTCAAGGACGCGGGCCTGCACCCGGGCCTGGAGGGCAAGCTCGCCAGCTCGGAGGCCGGGAGCGTGACGATCTCCTCCGGGGACGGCGAGCACGTGGTCAGCCGCAGCGTCGCCGAGACGGTCTCGGTCCGCGCCGATCCGTCGCCGCCGCCGCGGGCGGCGATTCCGGAGCAGCTCGTGCTCAGCTCGGATCGCTACGGCCGCTGAGCCATTGGTGAATTAGCCCGCCCATAGCCGGGTCAACTCTCCTATTGCGGGACGCTCATCGTCACGATCGGTTCCGAGGTCGGTTGCCTACTGCCGCCCTGCGGCTCTTCGGTGACCATCACCGTGTCGACGCCGCTCATGTCGGTAATCGTGGTCGAGGCGCGGCCCTGGCGGTCGGGGACGAACAGAGCCGGCACCGGTTCGACCTCGCCATCGCGCCGCACCCACGCCTCCAGCACCTTGCCGGGCGCGGTCTGGCGCACGTGGGCGAGCTTCAGCGTGCCGCCGTCGCCTTCGCGGACCATCTTCACCGCGATGCCGCCAGCCTGGCGGGAGAAGATCGTGGTGCTGCCCCCATCTGAGCCGTCGCCACCCACCTCGTAACCCACGGCCGCCGCGATCAAGAGAGCCGCGACGGCAAACCCCATTGCCGGACGCAAGATCCTCCTTCTTGAAGTGACTGGCGCCCGAGACGTGTCCGCCCGCACCTCGGCCATCAAGCTCTCGCGCAGCCGCGGCGGCGGCTCCTGCCGCTCGACCGCCTCCGCCAGCGATTGCACCGCCGGGATCAGCCAGCGCAGCTCCTCGCGGCAGCGCCCGCAGCCATCGAGGTGGCGCTCCAGCGCCGCCGCCTCGCCCGGCTCCATCGCGCCCAGCGCGTAGGCGGCGAGGTCCTCGCTCCAGCGGCGGTGGTCGTTCGCGCTCATGCCAGCCCCTCCGCCAGCTCGCCGCGGATCTTCTCCAGCCCCAGCCGCATCCTGCCCTTCACGGTCCCCATCGGCAGGCCGAGGATCTCGGCGATCTCCGAGTGGCTGAAGCCGCCGAAGTAGGCGAGCTCGATCACCTTCGACTGCTCCCCCGGCAGCTTGCCGAGCGCCCCCCGCAGCTCGCCGGCGGTCTCGCGGCGCAACGCCTCCTCCTCGGTCCTCTCCGGTGCCGGGCGCTGCTCGAGGGCCGCCTCGTCGTCGAAGTCGAGCTTCGGCGCCTTGCCGGCCCTGCTGCGGAGGAAGTCGATCGCGCGGTTGCGGACGACGCTGAGCAGCCAGGAGCGGACGCTGCCGCGGGCCGCGTCGAAGCGGGCGCCGCTGCGCCAGACCGAGATGAACGCCTCCTGCGTCACTTCCTCGGCGGCGGCGCGATCGCCGACGATCCGGTAGGCGAGCGAGTAGGCGGCGCCGCCGTGGCGGTCGTAGAGGACCTCGAACGCCTCCGGGTCCCTGCGGCCGACGAGCGGCATCAGCTCCTCGTCGGCCAGCCGCTCCGCCTTCTCTCTCCTCACCGCCATCGGTCCTCCATCATCGCGCCGTTCGACCACCCCTACGGGCGGGAAGCCGGCCGTGGATCAAAATCCCTGGATGGAGACGACGGCATCGACTCAGGCGAGGACCAGGGGCGCGACCCTGCTGGTGCTGACGTCGATCGTCTCGGTCCAGAGCGGGTCCGCTTTGGCGACCGACCTGTTCGACTCGATCGGCCCCGCCGGGGCGGTCTTGCTGCGCGCCGCCTTCGGCGCCCTGGCGCTGTTGGCGCTGATGCGGGGCCAGTGGTCGAGGCTGTGGGAGTGGCCGCACCGGGACGTCTGGCTGCTGGGGGTCTCGGTGGCGGCGGTCAACCTCTTCTTCTACGCGGCGTTGGAGCGGCTGCCGCTGGGGATCACGGTCACCCTCGAGTTCGTCGGGCCGCTCGGCGTCGCCCTCGTCGGCTCGCGGCGCCGGCGGGACCTGATCTGGGCGCTGCTGGCAGCGGCGGGGATCATGCTCCTCTCCGGCGGCACCGGCGGGCAGGACATCGATGCGCTGGGGGTGGTGCTGGCGCTCACCGCCGGCGCCTTCTGGGGGGCCTACATCCTCCAGAGCGCGCGGGTCGGGGCGCTGGAACCGGGCATCCGCGGGGCGACGCTGGCGGCGGTGATCTCGGCCGTGCTGGTGGCGCCGCTCGGGCTCGCCCAGGGCGGGGCCGAGATCTTCAACCCCTCGCACCTGCTCACCGGCGCCGCCGTCGGCGTCCTCAGCACCGCGATCCCCTACGCCTTCGAGATGGAGGCGCTGCGGCGCCTGCCGCAGGCGGTCTTCGGGGTGCTGATGAGCCTGGAGCCGGCGGTCGCGGCGGCGATCGGCTTCCTCGCCCTCTCGCAGGACCTGACCGCGCACGAGGTGGTGGCGATCGCCCTCGTCGTCATCGCCTCGGCGGGCGCTCTGCGAGGCGCGGCAACCCCCGCGCCCCACGACTAGCGACGCCTAGAACGCGCCGATGCCGATTGGCGTTCCCACGCCCGTCGGCCCGTCGTACCCGGCGGCGCCCTGGCACATCAGCGTCCCGCAGTTGCCGTTGGAGCCGCTGGTGACGTCGTGCAGGACGCTGCCGTCGCCGAGATGGCCGTAGAGCCCGGCGGCGCCCGTGGTGCCGGGCGGCAGGCCTCCCGCCAGCGCGTAGACGCCGGCGATCAATGGCGAGGAGAGGCTGGTGCCGCCGACCTGGAACCAGCCGGAACGGCCCTGGTACTTGACCGAGTCGTAGACGGCGGCCCCGGTGTTGGGGTCGGCGTCGGCGGCGACGTCGGCGGTGCCTCGCTTGCCGCCGCAGGCGGTGAGGAAGCTCTGCCAGGAGGGTGCCGTGACGTAGAGGCTGCAGCCGCTGCCGGCGCCGCTCCAGACGCTCTCGCCGCCGTAGGCGTTGCCTTCGCCGAGCGTCAGCGTCGTGCCGCCGACCGTGATCACCGAGGAGAGGGCGGCCGGGAATCCGAACGACCCGTAGCCGTTGTCGCCGGAGGAGACGGTGACGGCGACGCCGGGCTGGTTGTAGGGAGCGGCATAGGCTTCGCCCAGCTCGCTGGAGAACTCGGAGCCGCCGTAGCTGTTGGAGATCTCGGTCGCGCCCAGTTTCCCGGCGGTCTTGACGCCGGCCGCGAGGTTGCTGAGGCTGCTCGAGCTCGCCTCGACCAGGACGATCTTGCAGTTGGGGCAGATGCCGTGGGCAACCTCGACGTCGAGCGAGATCTCCAGCGCCCAGCCGCTGTTGGCTTTGGGGAACGGCCCGCTGGCGCTGCCGCTCTGGTTGACCTTCTTGAAGCAGGGGTTGGCGCTGTTGCAGAGGGGCAGGCCGAACTGGCTGCTGTAGGCGTTGAGGTCGCTGGCGACGCTCGGGTCGTCGTAGGCGTCGACGATCGCGATCGTCTGCCCGGCGGGCGCGCTGGCCGGGAGGCCGTAGGCGCCGTGGAACTGGGCCGGGCCGTAGCCCGCGGGCGCGGGGGTGACCCTCGGGGTCCCCTTGGCGTCGGTGACGACGCGGGCACTGCACTCGGCGCCGCCGTTGGCGACGGGACCGGGGCAGACGGGCCGTTGCGACGCCGCAAGCGCCGGCGCGGCGACCAATCCCATGAATGCGACAACCGCAGCAGCGACCCACACCAACTTGATCCGCAACTCGCCCATGCTCAAACCTTTCTCTCCCTCGAAGTGCGGAGAGATCGTAGCCGTCCGGCGGTAACCGGTTTGAAAGTCGTACCTGGTTTTAAGCTCTCAGGCGGGAGAACCGGCGCGGAGCTGCTCGAGCGCCGTGGCGATCCGCGAGACGCCCTCGGCGGCGCGGTCAGCGGGGACAGGCGCGAAGGAGAGGCGGAGGCTGCGCTCGCCACCCTCGAGCATGAAGTCGGGGCCGGCGACGAAGCTGACGCCGTGGCTCTTCGCCTCGGCGAGGAGGGCGGCGCTGTCGGTGCCCTCGGCGAGGTCGAGCCAGAGGAAGTAGCCGCCGCCGGGGACGACGAACTCCGCCTCGGGAACCTTCTCTTCGAGGGCCGACACGAGCGCGTCGCAGCGTGCCTTCAGCTCGCCCTTGACGAAGTCGATGTTGCGGTCGAGCTCGCCGCTGCGGCAGAGCTCGAGCACGATCGCCTCGGCCAGCATGTTCGGCGAGATGTAGGTCTCGTTGGCTTTTTTGGCGAGCTTCCCGATCTCGTCCTGCGGCCCGGCGAGGTAGCCCACGCGGACGCCCGGGCTGACCGTCTTCGAGAAGGAGGAGGCGTGGACGACTTTGCCCGCCCGGTCGAGCGAGAGCATCGTCTCCAGCGGGGAACCGGCGAAGGGCAGCTCGCGGTAAGGGTCGTCCTCGAAGATCCAGAAGTCGCGCTCGGCCGCCAGCTCGACCAGGCGCCGGCGCTTCTCGACCGAGAGCGTGCAACCGGCCGGGTTGTGGGCGTTGGGGATGACGTGGGCGAACTTCAGCGGGCCTTCGTCCAGCGCCGCTTCCAGCGCCCCGACGTCGAGCCCGTCGGCCTCCAGCGGCAGCGGCACCAGCTCGACGCCGAGCTGCTGCAGCAGGAGCAAGGTGCGATCGTAGGAGGGCTGCTCGACCGCGACCCGGTCGCCCGGCCCGAGCAGGTGCTGAAAGAGCATCGCGCCCGCCTCGAGCGAGCCGTTGGTGATCATCACCTGCGCCGGATCGAGGTCGCCGTGCCGCTCCGCCACCCACTGGCAGAGTCCCGGGTGGCCGATCCCGACGCCGTAGGAGAGCGCCGTTTCCCAGTCGCTGGCAAGCGCCCGCGCCGCCGCCTCCCGCACCTGCTCGTGGGGAAGGATGTCGGCGCTCGGAGCGCCCCGCGCGAATGAGATCGTGTCGCCCGCCATCGGACTCCCGACCCTAGCAACGCGGCGCATCCCGCGAACTCTTCCCAACGAGCGCCGTCAATCCCCGCCGCCCCGACGATTTCGGCCGCCACATGGGGCGAATCTCGCGTGCACAGCCTGCTGGAGATGGGATTTGGAGAGCGTTGGGTAGAGATGCGGCTTTGGGAGGGCCGGCTCCAAGCAGTCCATCGAAACGTCTACGCAATCGGACATAGCCGGCTCACGCGCCGCAGCCGCTGGTGGGCGGCGGTGCTGTGGGGATTTCAGCGGCCGCGACGAGGGCCGGTCCACGTGACTGCCGCATGCGGGGCGTCAAGGCATTCGGCGGCGGGAAGGGATCTGGATCCAGCGACCGCGCCCGCGACCCGAAGCTGCTGATCGCCGGCTACCGCACGATCCGCGTCACCCACCGGCGACTGGACGACGAAGCGGCCCAGCTCGCCGAGGAGATCCGCCAGCTCTTGGCGATCTGACGGAACCCTGGCGGTCGGCTACAGCGAGCGCAGCGTCTCGACGGCGATCGCGGCCGTCTCGGTCGGGCTTTCGCCGACCCGCACGCCCTTCGCTTCGAGCGCGTCTTTCTTCGCCTGGGCGGTGCCGGAGGAGCCGGAGATGATCGCCCCGGCGTGGCCCATCTGCTTGCCGGGCGGCGCGGTGAAGCCGGCGATGTAGGCGACCACCGGCTTGGAGACCTCGGCGGCGATGAACTCGGCCGCCCGCTCCTCGGCGTCGCCGCCGATCTCGCCGACCATCACGATCAGCTCGGTCTCGGGGTCGGCCTCGTACATCTTGAGGATGTCGATGAAGTCTGAGCCGACGATCGGGTCGCCGCCGATGCCGACGATCGAGGAGTTGCCGGTGCCGGCCTGCTTCAGCTCGTTGCCAATCTGGTAGGTCAGCGTCCCGCTCTTGGAGACGACCCCGATCGGGCCCGGGTCGAAGAACTGGGCCGGGATGATCCCGACGTTGGCCTTGCCGGGAGAGAGGACGCCGGGGCAGTTCGGCCCGATCAGCCGCACGCCCGCCTCCTTCGCCTTCCAGTAGGTGTTCAGCATGTCGAGGACGGGAATTCCCTCGGTGATCGCGATCACCGTCTCGACGCCGGAGTCGATCGCCTCGTCGATCGCCGCCGCGGCGAATCGCGCCGGGACGAAGATCATCGAGGTGTTGGCGCCGGCCTCGGTGACCGCCTCCCTGATCGTGTCGAAGACCGGCACGCCCTCGACGTCCTGACCGCCCTTGCCGGGCGTGACGCCGGCGACGAGGTCGGTCCCGTAGGCCTTGTTGCGCAGGCCGTGGAAGGAGCCCTCGCGGCCGGTCAGGCCAGAGACGGCGAGCTTCGTGCCCTCGTCGACGATGATGCTCACGAGGCGCTCCCGGCGAGCTCGACGACGCGGCGCGCCGCGTCGAGCATCGTCTTCTCCTGGTGCAGGTCGGGCAGGTCCGCCTCGGCGAGGATCCGCAGCCCCTCCTCCGAGTTGGTGCCGTCGAGGCGCACCACCAGCGGCACGCCGAGGTCGATCTGGCCGGAGGCGGTGACGATCCCGTTGGCGATCTCGTCGCAGCGGGTGATGCCGCCGAAGATGTTGAAGAGGATCGCCGTCACCTTCTCGTCGCTCTTGATCACTTCCAGCGCGTTGACGATCGCCTCGGCTTTGGAGCCGCCGCCGGCGTCGAGGAAGTTGGCCGGCACGCCGCCCGCCTGGGCGACGACGTCGAGCGTCGACATGCAGAGGCCGGCGCCGTTGGCGAGGATGCCGACGTTGCCGTCGAGCTTGACGTACGTGAGGCCCTTTTCCTTCGCCATCTGCTCCTGCGGGTCGTCGACGGTGTCGGCGATCTCGGCCAGGTCCTGGTGGCGGAAGAGCGAGTTGCCGTCGATCGTCACCTTCGAGTCCAGCGCGACGACGTTGCGGCCGGCGGTGACGATCAGCGGGTTGACCTCGATCAGGGTCGCGTCCTCCTCGCGCGCCACCTCGGCCAGCTTCACCAGCGCCTCGGCCGCCTCGTCGAGCGCGTCGGAGGCGAGGCCGGCGTCGGCGACGATCGTCCGCGCGTCGGCGGCCGTGAACTCGCGGGTCGGGTCGATGTGGCGTTTGACCAGCGCGTGGGGGTCTTCGGCGGCGACCGCCTCGATGTCCATCCCGCCTTTCGCCGAGACCATCGCCAGCAGCTTCTTCTCGCCGCGGTCGAGGATGACCGAGGCGTAGTACTCCTCGGCGATGTCGGAGCCGCCCTCGATCCAGACCTGGTCGACCCGGAACGGCCCCTCGCCGTGCGGGCCGACGATGTCCATGCCGAGGATCGCGCCGGCGTGCTTGCGCGCCTCGTCGGCGTCCTGGGCGATCTTGATCCCGCCCGCCTTGCCGCGGCCGCCGATCAGCACCTGGGCCTTGATCGCGCAGGGATAGCCGATCCGCTCGGCGGCGGCGACGGCCTCCTCGACGGTGTCCGCGACCACGCCGCTGGGCACGGGGATGCCGTGCTTGGCGAACAGCTGCTTGCCCTGGTACTCGAGGAGGTCCATGTTGAGGTTCGGCGCCGGGGAGCGCGACGCGGCAGACTATCCGAATGACATAATGCCGCGCTCTCAGATGGCCCTCCCCAGTCTCAAAACCATCAATTGGGTGACCACCGACTGCTACGGCACCCTCATCGACTGGGAGAAAGGCATCGTCGAGGCCTGCAAGAAAGAGGCGGCCAAAGACGGCTTCAGCTTCGACGAGGGACCGTTCCTCGAGCGCTTCATGGAGGTCCAGGCCGAAATCATGGCCGGATCGTATGAGCTCTACGCCGAGGTGCTGCGCCGCACGATCGTCAAAGTCGCCGGCGAGATCGGCTGGGAAGTGGAGCCCTCGCGGGCGCAGTTCCTGCCCAACAGCGTCGCCTACTGGCTGCCGTTCCGCGAGGCCAACGCGGCGATGGACCGGCTGGCGAAGAAGTACGAAATCGGGATCATCTCCAACATCGACGACAAACTGCTGGGGATCTCGCGGCGCCACCTGCGGACCGAACTCGACCTCGTCGTCACCGCCCAGCAGGTCCGCAGCTACAAGCCCGACCCCGTCCACTTCAAAGAGTGCGCGCGGCGGATCGGCGGCAAAAAAGGCTGGATCCACATCGGCTCCAACTACGCGACCGACATCGCGCCGGTGTTGAAAATGAACGTGCCGGTGATCTGGGTCAACCGCCACGGCGAGAAACTGGAGGGGCGCAAAGCCCCAAGCGCCACGGTGAAAAACTTCCGCGAAGCGGTCAAAAAACTAGGCGCGTCCTGATCGTCTTCTAGCTTTCGCGCCGCAACTCGGCGTGAGGCGCCGGTTTCGGGGGTACAGCCGCCCCAACTCATGATGCACCCCTTCGCTCGACAGCCCAGTCCCTCGCGCGCCCTGACGGCCGCGCGGCTGTTCCTGGCGGCGAGCCTGCTGGCGCTGCTGGTGAGCCTCGCTTTCGCCAGCCTGCACCGCGCCGGCGCCGCCGTGAAGCCGGGCTCGCCGCTCTCGCCGCAGACGCTGAGGAAGCGGGTTCACGAATCCGCGAGCCAGAAACCGAACTTCGTCGTGATCCAGACCGACGACGAGACGCTCGACGAGCTCTACGCGGCGATCAACGTCGGCGGGATCGAAGTCAAATCGATGCCGTACACGCTCTCGCTGCTCGCCAACCACGGCGAGACCTTCAGCCGCTACTACGTCTCCTATCCGCTCTGCTGTCCCTCGCGCGTGAGCCTGCTGACCGGACGCTACGCCCACAACCACAACGACCGCGGCAACGTGCCGCCGAACGGCGGCTACACCGGCTTCAAAGCCCGCCAGGCCTACAGCCACAACATCGCCACCTGGCTGCAGGGCGCGGGCTACCGCACGATCCACATCGGCAAGTTCCTCAACGGCTACGGCGACGAACCGTTCGACAGCGGCACCGACGTGCCGCCCGGCTGGAGCGCCTGGCACACGGTCCTGAACGCCGACACCGACCACTACTTCTACGGCTACACGCTCAACGACAACGGTCACATCGACGGGCCCTTCGGCGACTCCGGCAGCTGGGAAACGCGCGAATACGGCGAACGCGACTACTTCGGCTGCCCGACCACGACCTTCGAAGGCAAACCGTGCCTGTACGAGACCGACGTCTTCAACCGGATAGCCACCGAAGAGCTGGCGGGCACGCCGCCCGAACAGCCCTTCTACATGCAGGTCGACTACACCGCCCCGCACGGCGACTTCCGCAAGCCCGCCGGGCCCGAGCCGGCGCCGCGCCACTACAACACCTTTGCCGGCGCGCCCTTCCCCCACGGCCGCTCGGAAGGGTTCAACGAGGGCAACGTCAACGACAAGCCGCGCTTCATCCGCGAAGCGCCGTACCTCTCGCCGACCGACATCCACACCTACCGCGTCTACTACCAGAAGGCGCTGGAGTCGCTGCGCTCGGTCGACGAAGGGGTGAAAATGATCGTCGACGAGCTCGGGGCGCTGCACCGGCTGCGCAACACCTACATCCTCTTCACCTCCGACAACGGGTTCTTCTTCGGCGAGCACCGGCTCACCGGCGGCAAGTTCCTCGCCTACGAGCCCTCGACCCACCTGCCGTTCCTGATCCGCGGGCCGGGGATCAAGCCCCACACCATCAGCGGCCAGCTGGCCGCCAACATCGACATCGCCCCGACGATCCTCGAACTGGCGGGCGTGAAAGCGGACAAGAGCATCGACGGCGAGTCGCTGGTGCCGTTCCTGCGCGACCCGAGCCTGCGCACCCGCCACCCGATCCTCTTCGAGTCCTTCGTCGAGACCAACGACGTCGAAGAGAACGGCGGTGGGCCGGCGGCCGCTCCCGCCAGCGTCGCGGCCGGCAAGACGGGCGGGGGGCCGAGCGTCAACAAGCGCCCCGCCTGGCTCGACCGGCGCGACCGGCGCCAGTTGCGCCGCAGCAAGAAAGCCAAGGCCTCGATCGTCGCCCCGCCGAAGGACTACGAGGGAATCCGCCTCGGCCCCTACAAGTACATCGAGTGGCCCGACGGCGAGAAAGAGCTCTACGACCTCAACAAGGACCCCTACGAGCTCAACAACATCGTCCGCGTCCCCAACTACTTCCCGATCCGCGCTTTTCTCCACGCCCAGCTGATCCGGTTGGAGGATTGCGTCGGGCGCACCTGCCGCGAACCGGCGCCGCCCTTCCCGCTGACCCGCAAGGAACAGCAGAAGGTCAGCAAGGAACGGCGCGAAGAAGAACGGCGGAAACAGAAGGAACGCGAAGAAAAGCAGCATCACAAACGGCACGGTTAGTGGTGAGAGGCGACCGTTAGCTAGCTGATTTAGTAGCTAGAGGAGGGGCTACTTGATTACGGCTAGGGTGTCGCCGCTGGAGACGGCGGCGCCTTCGGTGACGTTCAGCTCCTCGACTTTGCCGCTGCGGTGGGCGGTGATCTCGTTCTCCATCTTCATCGCCTCGATCACGCAGATCAGGTCGCCCTCGCTGACCTCGGCGCCCTGCTCGACGGCTACTTTGAGGACGGTGCCCTGGAGCGGCGAGGGGAGGGCCTCGCTGGAGGCGCTGGGGCCGCCGCCGCCTTTGCGCTCGCGCTTCGGCGGCTGTTTCTTGCCACCGGCGGCCGGGGCGGCGACGCCGCCCGCGGGAGCCTCGCCGATCACCTTGACGTCGAAGAGCTTGCCGGACACCTCGACCTTGTAGTCGCGGCTGACCACCTCGCCACCCCCCTCGGAGGGCTCGGGCGGGGTCTGGTCGGCCGGCGCGGTCGTCTTCAGCCACTCCCTGTCCTCCATCAGGTCGCGGCAGGTCTCCCCGCGCGCCCACTGCTCGGTGGCGAGGATCGCCTTGTGGAAGGGGATCAGGGTGGTGAGGCCGCCCGAGTCGTATTCGCCGAGCGCCCGCAGCATGCGCCGGGTCGCCTTCTCGCGGTCGACGTCCCAGACGATCAGCTTGGCCACCATCGGGTCGTACATCGGCGTCACCTCGGAGCCGCCCTCGACCCCGGAGTCGACGCGGACGCCCGGCCCGGACGGCTCGCGGTAGGAGTCGCCGATCGGCCCCGGGGCGGGGGCGAAGTTCTTGTGCGCCGCCTCGGCGTTGATCCGGCACTCGATCGACCACCCGTTCAGCTCGACGTCCTCCTGGGAGATCGAGAGGGGCTCGCCGGCGGCGACCAGGATCTGCTCGCGGACGATGTCGATGCCGGTGACCATCTCGGTAACGCAGTGCTCGACCTGCACCCGGGTGTTCATCTCGAGGAAGAAGTACTCCTCGCCGACCTGCATCCCCTCGATCGTGCCGGCGCCGCGGTAGCCGACCGCCGCCGCCGCGTCGGTGGCGATCTTGCCGATCCGCTCGCGCATCTCCTCGTCGACGTGCGGGCCCGGCGCCTCCTCGACCACCTTCTGGTGGCGGCGCTGCAGCGAGCAGTCGCGCTCGCCGAGGTGGATCACGTTGCCGTGCGAGTCGGCCAGCACCTGGACCTCGACGTGGCGCGGGTCCTCGAGGTAGCGCTCGACGTAGACGCGCGGGTCGGAGAAGAACTTCTCGCCTTCGCGCGAGGAGCCCTCGTAGGCCTCCTGCAGGTCGTCGGGCGTCATCGCCACGCGGAAGCCCTTGCCGCCGCCGCCGCCCGCGGCCTTGCAGGCGACCGGGTAGCCGGCTTCCTCGGCCTGCCGGCGGGCGTCGTCGAGGTCCTTGGCGACCTCGGTCGAGCCGGGGACGATCGGCACCCCGGCCTGCTCCATGATCTCCCGCGCCCGGGTCTTCGAGCCCATCGCTTCGATCGCCTCCGGCGGCGGGCCGATCCAGGTGATGCCGGCCTCGTCGCAGGCGCGCGCCATGTCCGCGTTCTCGGCGAGGAAGCCATAGCCGGGATGGATCCCTTCGGCGCCGGCCTCCTTCGCGGTCTCGATGATCTTCGGGATGTTGAGGTAGCTCTCCGCCGGCACCGCGGGGCCGATCAGGAAGGCCTCGTCGGCCTCGCGCACGTGGGGGGCGTCGCGGTCGATCTCCGAGTAGACGGCGACCGAGGCGATGCCCATCTCCCTGAGGGTGCGGGCAACGCGAATCGCGATCTCGCCGCGGTTGGCAATGAGGACCTTCTTGAACACGGCGGCGCAGTCTATTTAGGACAGCGGCAGAGGTGCATGCCGCCCGTTCGAGGCTTCTATTCGACGAGCCAGGAATTTGTTCGGCTACCGCCTAACTAACTGCTCCGAACACTTTCAGGGGCAAGGCGGGGGTCGTGAGACCCTCTCCAGACACCACTCGCTATGGCTCGTGGTCGAGTGTCTGGAGAGGGTCTCACGACCCCCGAGCCGGACCGCAGCTAGGGTGCGCCGCTGATGCTGATCGAGCTGCAATCGCATTCGACGGTCTCCGACGGGCAGCTGGCGCCGGCGGAGGTGGTTGCTGAAGCTGCCAAGGCCGGGGTTACGACGCTGGCGCTCACCGATCACGACGCGATTGCGGGGGTTGGAGAGGCGCAGCGGGCTGCGCAGGAGCATGGGATCGAGCTGGTGCCGGCGATCGAGATGTCTTGCGTGCATGAGTACGCGGAAGACCTGCACGTCTGCGGCTACTGGATCGACGTGGGCAAGATCGCGGCGGCCTGCGAGCGCGCCCAGCACGAGCGCGTGACCCGGGCCGGGGAGATCGTCGAGAAGCTGCGCGCTCATGGCTTCGACATCCACCTCGAGGACGCGGTGCGCGAGGCCGGCGACGCGCTCTCGATCGGCCGCCCCCACATCGCCCGCGCCGCCGGCGCGACCGGCGACCTCGGCCCCTTCTTCGAGGAGTACCTGGTGCCCGGCGCCAAGGCCTTCGTGCCGCGCCGCTGGCCGACCGCCGAGCAGGCGATCGAGCTGATCCGCGAAGCCGGCGGCATCGCCGTCATCGCCCACCCCTACTGGGACATCTCCGAGCCGCATGAGGTGGACGACCTGATCCGCTCGCTGCAAGGCGACGGGGTCGAGACCTACTACCCGACCCACAGCAGGGAGCAGACCGAGCACCTGCTCGAGCTCTGCACAGAGCTAGACCTCGTCCCCACCGCCTCCTCCGACTACCACGGCCCCACCCACAAGACCTTCGCCGAGTTCGGCGCCTACGACACCTACGGCCTAGGTGAGCCGCAGGTGCCGCCTAGGCCGTAGCGCCGGGCAGCGGTTCAACCGCTACCCGCAAGCAAGCCCAGTCGACAAACTCGGCCTCACTGATCGTCCCCGCTTCCAGGGCTTTGAATACCGCCGGGATCACGAACGCGTCCTCCTGCGACACCTCCCAGGGCTCCTCGGCATCGTCGAGCATCGCGCACATGAACCTGTAGGCGATTTTCTGGTTGTCACTCGGGAATGGCCTGTGGCGGACGATCCAGGCTGCGCACATGGCGGCTATTTCGACCAGACTGGGAGGGGGGTCGGCCTCATCGAAGGCGGCGAATAGTGCGGCCAACGCGCGATTGGAGTCCAGGTTGGTTATGTGCAGCAACTCTTGTGCGGGAATAGTCAGCTGCGCCTCCGCGACGAGAAGCATGTCGCCTATCAATGCCACTCGGCTGAGCATCTTGCCGAGATGTTACAGGTTATATGCCGCAAGCGTAAAAGTTTCTGATACCTCGACTACACGTTTTCCGCATGTTAGGGGATATATGCGTTAACATCGCTCGCCGACCGATGGCGCCCAAAGCTACGAGCCTCCGACTTCCTGAACCCATGGCCGCCGAACTTGCTGCCGTCGCCCGAGCCGACGGAATGCCCGTATCCGAAGTGGTGCGCGAGGCGATCGGGAAACACATCGCAGAACGGCGCGCCGATGCAGGCTTCCAGAAGCGCTTGAAGCAGCTTCTTGAAGAGGACCAGAAGCTCCTCAAGCGCCTGACGAAATAAAAAAGGGGCCGCAAAAAGCGGCCCCCCTATCGCGTATGCGAACTGACTAGGCCGCAGCCGGCTCGGGGGCCGGGATCAGGTCGCGCTGCTCGAGGTAGGCGAGCAGCTTCTCGGCCGACTCCTCCGGGGTCTCGTTTTCGGTGTCGGCGACGAAGTCCGGGTTCTCGGGGACCTCGTAGGGATCCGAGACGCCGGTGAATTCCTTGATCTCGCCCTTGAAGGCTTTCTCGTAGAGGCCCTTGACGTCGCGCTCGGCGCAGGTGTCGACCGAGGCCTTGACGTAGACCTCGATGAAACGGTCGCCCATCAGGTCGCGGGCCTCCTGGCGGATCGTCGCGTAGGGGGAGATCGCCGCGGTGATCACCGGCACGCCGTTGCGGCTGAGCAGGTCGGCGACGAAGGCGATGCGGCGGATGTTGGTGTCGCGGTCCTCTTTCGAGAAGCCGAGGCCCTTGGAGAGGTTTTCCCGCACGACGTCGCCGTCGAGGATCTCGAGCTTGCAGCCGCGCTCGCGAAGGTGACCCTCCAGCAGTCGGGAAATCGTCGTCTTGCCGGCCCCGGAGAGCCCGGTGAACCAGAGGGTGAAGCCCTTCTCACCAGCCATGCTTTGTCAGTCCTCCTTGTAAGCGTCGATCAGGATGTCGGCGACCTCGTTGCGCGAGAACTCCTGCGGCGGCCGTTCGCCGTTGCCGAGCATCTCGCGGACTTTGGTGCCGGAAAGGAACACGTGCGCGGAGCTGTCGTGCGGGCAGGTCTTGCCCGAGGCCATTCCCTCGCACTCGTTGCACCAGAAGCTGTGCTCGAAGAACAGCGGTTCGATGCCCAGCTCGTCGATGTCGATGTCGTCGAAGATCTTCTGGGCGTCGTAGGTGCCGTAGTAGTCGCCGACGCCGGCGTGGTCGCGGCCGACGATGAAGTGGGTGGCGCCGTAGTTGCGGCGGACGATCGCGTGCAGGACGGCCTCGCGCGGCCCCGCGTAGTGCATCTTCGCCGGCTTGACGCCGAGCATCACCCGGTCCTGCGGGTAGTAGTTCTCCATCAGCACCTCGTAGCAGCGCATCCGCACGTCGGCGGGGATGTCGCCTGCCTTGGTCTTGCCGATCAGGGGCTGGATGAAGAGCCCGTCGCAGGTCTCCAGCGCCGCCTTGGTCAGGTACTCGTGAGCGCGGTGGATCGGGTTGCGGGTCTGGAAGGCGACGATGCGCTTCCAGCCGCGGTCGGCGAAGGCCTGCTTGGTCTCCGGCGCCGTCAGGTAGCGGCGCATGAAGGCCTCCTCGTGGTCGGGCAGGGCGTCGACCTCGATCGGGCCGGCGATGCAGCGGCTGCCCTCCTCGTAGATAGCGGCGACGCCGGGATGGGCGACGTCGGTGGTGCCGTAGACCTGCTCGGCCTCGCGCTTGACGTCGCGCTCGAAGACCTCCTCGACGGTGATGCGCCCCAGCTTCTTGCCTTCGTCGCTGGAGAGCTCGACGACGTCGCCGACGGCGCAGTCGAGGTCCGTCGCGAGGGTGATCGGGATCGGCCAGTAGTCGCCGTCGGCGGTCCGCATCTCGCTGCAGACGCGCTCCCAGTCGGCCGACCCCTGGAAGCCGGTCAGCGGCGCAAAACCGCCGTTACCGATCATCTCGAAGTCCGCCGTGTGGCGCTCGGAAAGGGTCAGGGACAGCTCAGCCATCGTCTCGCTCATATCACCTGGTGGGTTGGGGAAAGGGGATTAAGGGTTGGGGCGGCTCGCCTGGAACCGCTAGTTGATCCCGCACTCGGTCTTTGCGAGGCCGTTCCAGCGGCCCGCGCGCAGATCTCCACCCGGTTCGACCGGCTTGGTGCAGTGGGTGCAGCCGATCGAGGGGTAGCCCTGGTCGTGAAGGGGGTTGTACGGGAGGTGGTGCTCACGGATGTAGTTCCAGACGTCGCGCTCGGTCCAGTCCGCAAGGGGGTTCAGCTTCCAGAGGTTGAAGCGCTTGTCCCAGCCGAACTTCGGCGTCTTGGCGCGGCTGCTGGAGTCTGCCCGGCGGACGCCGGCGACCCAGCAGTCTACGGAAGAGAGGGCCTGGCGCATCGGCTCGACCTTGCGGATTCCGCAGCAGGCGTCGGGATCGCGCTTCCAGAGCTCGTCGCCGTGCTCGGCGGCCTGCTCCTCCAGGGTGAGGTTGTGGAAGCGGTCGAAGCTGACGCCGAGCGCCTCTTCGAGGCGGTCGCGCGTCTCGTAGGTCTCCTCGAAGAGCACGTCGGTGTCGAGGTAGAAGAAGCGCGCCTCGGAATTGATCGCGCTCGCCAGGTGCGCCGTCACCGAGCTCGTTTTCTGGAACGAGCAGGCGATGTAGTGCCGCTCGCCGAAGTTCTCGAACATCCACTCCAGCGCCTCCTCCGCCGTGCTGCGCTCGAGCTCGGCGGCGATCGCCTCGTGGTCGAGGTCGGCCGGTGTAGGCACGGTGCCGGAGAGGGTGACGGGAGGCGGCTTCATCGCATCGTCAGATGGCGCACTCGCCCTCGCCCCGGATGACCTCGTAGGGGCTCGATCGGTTCCAGTCGATGAACTGCTGCATCGTCTCCAGGCTGAACTCGGCCGGCAGGGTCAGGTCCTTGACCTCGGCTTCGAACGGCTCGGTGCCGACGCGCTCGGCGAAGGCGTTGAACTCCTCGCCCTCCTGACGGTCGGACTCGTACATCCGCAGCCAGCGCTCCACCGCCTCCGGCACCCGTTTGGCCGGCAGGCGCGATTTCAACCGTTTGCCGAAGGCGACCGAGCCCTCGGCGGCGGCGCCGCCGATGTGCGGGATGTAGGCCGGCATCTGGTGGCCGCCCACCTTGAGCGAGGCGCCGTAGAAGCCGATCGTGCCGATGTGGTGCTGGCCGCAGCCGTTGGGGCAGCCGCTCATCTTGATGTGGACGCCGCGGGTGAGCGGATCGGTGACGTCCATCGCTTCGATCCGCTCCTGGATCGCGCGGTTGAGGCCCATCGAGGAGGTGATGCCGAGTTTGCAGCTGTCGGTGCCGGGGCAGCTGATCACGTCGTTGACTTCGTTGGCGCCGGAATCGGCGAGGCCGAGCGCGCCGAGGCGGGTCCAGACGTCGTACAGCGCCTCGTCGCGGACCCAGCGCAGGATCATGTTCTGCTCGACGGTGCTGCGGGCGTAGCCGCCGCAGTACTCGCGCATGATCTCCGCGAGGCCGCGGAACTGCTCGGGGGTGAGGTCGCCGCGGGTGATCTTCACGGTCACCGCGTTGAAGCCCTCCTGGCGCTGCGGCGTCACGTTGCGCTCGACGAAGAGGTCGAACTCGGAGCGGTCGCCGTTGGGCGAAGCCGGGGCGACCGGCGGCTCCGGCGCGTTCGCTTCCTCGTCGTGGTCGAAGCGCAGGCGCTCGAGGTCGGCGACGAAGTCGCGCTCCTCGACCCACTCGCCTTCGAGCTCCTCGTCGACGAGCTCGCGGAAGGCCTCGGGGCCGATTTTGTCGAGCAGGACCTTGATCCGGGCGCGGGCACGGTTCTTGCGCAGCCAATCCTGGCGGTCGAAGATGCGGACGATCGCCTCGGTGACCTTGAGGTACTCGCCGTCGTCGGCGCCGACGAAGTCGAAGATCTTGTGGGCGAAGCGGGGCATGATCGCGGTGCCGCCGCCGACCCAGACCTCGAAGCCGCGAACGCCGTCGTTGACGACGGGCAGGAAGCCGATGTCGTGGATCGGGACGATCGCGCGGTCTTCCGCGGAGGAGGAGAAGGCGGTCTTCCACTTGCGCGGCATCGCCTGGGTGGTCGGATGGCGGACGAAGTAGCGGACGTAGGCGCCGGCGTACGGGGTCGGGTCGAAGACCTCGTCCTGGGCGATGCCGGCGAAGGGGTCGGCGGTGACGTTGCGGACGGTGTTGCCGCAGCCCTCGCGAGACGAAAGGCCGGACTTGCCGAGCTCCTCGATCAGCTTCGCCGCGTCGGCGAGGGGAACGTGGTGCAGCTGGATGTTCTGGCGGGTGGTGATGTGGCCCTTGCGCAGCGGCACCCAGCGCTCGACCACGTCGGCGAAGGCATCGAGCTGGTCCGGCGAGACGCCGCCGAAGGGAAGCTTGACGCGGATCATCTGCACGTCCGCCTGGCGCTGGCCGTAGACCCCCTGTTTGAGGCGGAAGGGGATGAAGGTGTCCTCCCCCTGCTCGCCGCTGAGGAAGCTGCCGGCTTCGGAGGTGAAGTCGTCGAACTCGCGCTCGAGGACCGGGATCACGTGCCCGGGGACGTTCTCGTAGGTCTCCGGGTTCTCCAGCGAGCCGGAGGCCTTGCCGCTCTGGGGTTTGGCGAAGTCGACGTCGAGCCCGTCGAGGACTGCTTCGGCCTTGCTCTTGCTCGGAGCAGAGACTGAATCCATGCTTCCTGTCCTCCTGCGGGTCGTGGGTCTTCCGAACGTCGGCCGAACGGCCAGACGCAGAAAATAGCAAAACCTGACAGGGATTTGGGTATTTAAAGTCTTGAGCGGTCGAAGGAGCGCCCGGGACGGCGCTCTCAGGCCTTTTTCCGCGCCTGCAAGACCGCGGCCGCTTCGCCCGACTCGGCCACGTAGCCGCCCTCCGGCTCCATCGGCAGGTCCTCCTTCTCCCAGCCGACGATCCCCTCGCTCAGCTTGACCGCCTCGTAGCCGGCCTCGGCAAGGGCGGCGGTGGCCATGCTGGAGCGGTTGCCGCCGCGGCAGTAGACGACCACCGGCCGGTCCTTGTCGATCTCGCCGAGCCGCTCCGGCAGCTGCGGCAGCGGCACGTGGGCGGCGCCGGCGATCCTCCCCGCCTCCCACTCGTGGTCGGCGCGGACGTCGAGGAGCTGCGCTCCCTCGTCGACCAACTTGCGGGCCTCCTCGCGGGAGACCTCGCGGACCTCGTTCCCCTGCCCCTCTGCCATCAGTCGACCTCCGTTCCCTCGATCAAGAATGCGACGCGGACGTGGGCACGGTACTCGTCCAGGTTCTCGCCGCGGATGCCGGTGGAGACGATGTCGACGGCGCGGATGTTGCGCACCGACCCCTGCGCCTGCTGCAGCGCCTGTCTGGCGGCGTCGTCGGTCGACGTCTTGGAGCTGCCGACCAGCTCGATGATCTTCACGACAGCCATGCGGATCCTCCTCGTAGGTCCTCGATGGTCTCCTTGGCGCTGATCCCCTCGAGCAGGGCGGCCCGCTGCCAGGCGGGCGCCGGCTCCTCCTCGGCGGGGGCGGTGGGCGCGAGCTCGGCCTCGAACCGCGCGACCGCGGCGGCGATGGCCGCTGCCTCGTCTCCGCTCGCGGTCTTCCGTGCCATGGGACGAAGCCTAGATCAACCCGTCAGAGCGGGATTCTCGCCTTGTGAGACTCGACACGTACCGAGTTAGGCTTGACAGGGTTTCTGTAGTGCAAGAGGATCGCCTTGGTCAGCGACTACGACGAAGGTGTGGACGTCCCATGGCGGAGAGCAAAGGAGCGGGAAAAGGACTGGGATGGGTTCCCGACCTGCCGGACGGGCGCGACCTCCTCTACGGCGCCCCGCTCAAACCCCTCGCCAAACTGCCGAACGAAGTCGACCTGCGCAAACAGTGCCCCGGGGTCTACGACCAGGGGGAAACGAACAGCTGCACCGCCAACGCGATCGCCGCCGCCCTCGAGTTCGACCAGAAGAAGGAGCGGCTGAAAGAAATCTTCACGCCCTCGCGCCTCTTCATCTACTACAACGAGCGGGCGATGGAGGGGTCCGTCGAGTCGGACAACGGCGCGGCGATCCGCGACGGGGTAAAGAGCGTCGCCAAACGCGGCGCCTGCAAGGAAAGCTCTTGGCCGTTCGACGTCGACCGCCTCCGCGACAAACCGAGCAGAGCCTGCTACGCCGAAGCGAAGAAATACCAGGCGCTCCAGTACATGCGGGTAAACCAGTCGCTCGGGCAGCTGAAGGGATGCCTGGCCGAGGGCTTCCCCTTCATCTTCGGCTTCTCCGTCTACGAAAGCTTCCGCAGCCCGCAGGTGGCGAAAACCGGCAAAGTGCCGATGCCGCGAGCGGGCGAGGGATTCGAAGGCGGCCACGCCGTGCTCGCGGTCGGCTATGACGAGGATGAACAGCGGTTCATCGTCCGCAACTCCTGGGGTCCCAGATGGGGGATGGGCGGCTACTTCACGATTCCCTACCCCTACCTCCTCCAGCAGTCCCTCTCGCGCGACTTCTGGACGATCCGCCGGGTCGAGGGACGGCGTAAAGCGAAAAAACGCTCCTGAGACGGGCTCGCCCCGCTCAGCCCTTGTTGAGGCCGGGCACGTGGGTGCCGTGCTTGACGGCGGCGCAGTTGAACGGTTCGGGGTCGAAGGAGTCGGTGAGGGCGCGGCCTTCGGGCTTGCCGGTGGCTTCGGTTTCGCGCGTTTCGAGCTTGCCCCCGTGGCCCTTGACCGTGACCGTTTCGGCCGGGTGCCCCTTGCCGCACTGGATCGAGAAGTCGCGGACGCCGTCACGGGCGTCGATCACGTCTTCGCCCCCGTTGCCGTAGAAGCGATCCCGGCCGGGCTGGCCGAGCATCGCGTTGGCCTTGCCGTTGCCGATCAGGACGTCGTTGTCGAAGGAGCCCTCCATGTCCTCGTCGGTCGGCGAGAGGTGGACCGGGTGGCAGTTCTTCACGGTCGTGATCCACGCTTTGTGCTGAGGGAAGGAGATGATCAGCAGGCCGGGATGGGCCTGGGTCTCGGCGAAGGAGGCGTCGTCGCGGCCGGGGCCGCCGACCAGCGCCCCGCCGGCGCAGCCGCCGCCGGCCGCCAGCAGATCGCCGCTGCCTTCGCCGTAGAGGTAGGTCGGGCCCGGCAGGCCGCCGACCAGGCCGTCGGCGCCGTCGCCTCCATACAGGTGGTCGGAGCCGGGGCCGGACTCGATCAGGTCGTCCTCGGGACCGCCGTGGATCGTGTCGTTGCCGAGACCGCCGGCAAAGCGGACGCTCCCCACCGCCCGCAGCGAGCCTTCGACCCGGAGGCTGTCGTCGCCGGGGCCGAGGTCGGCCATCAGCCAGCGGGCCGGGCCGTTCGCTTCGCACGACACCGCGTCGGGATTGCCGACCGCGTGGGAGCAGCCCGGGCTGATCGCGAGGCCCTTCTTGGCGCTGACCCCGAAGGTGTCGGTCGCTTCGTCGAAGGCGACGACGAACTGGTCGCGGCCGGCGCCGCCGACGATCTGCAGGCCGGCGCCGCCGCCCGGGGTGGGATCGAGCTGGACGTAGGCGGAGGCCTTCGGCGGCGGTTCCTTGCCGCAGGAGGCGGTCCGACCTTTCGCCCCCTTGCAGGAGTCGCTGCCCTGGCCGCCGTCGAGGGTGTCGGCGCCGCCGCCGCCGACGAGGTGGTCGTCGCCCGGGCCGCCGTTGATCACGTTCGCCTGGGAGTTGCCGATCAGGGTGTCGCGGAAGGCCGACCCTTCGATGCTCTCGAAGCCGAAGAGCCGGTCGTGCCCGTCACCGTAGGCCCGGTGGGCCTTGAGCGAGACCCAGACGCCGCTGCCCTTGCCGCCGGCCCGGGCGGTCGCGAAGGAGGCGATGTCCCCGCTGCCGGCGCCGCCGGACATGCGGTCATAGCCGTAGTCGCCGTGGACGAGGTCTTCGTTGCCCGGGCCGCCGTTGACGACGTCGATCCCGAGGTCGCCGGCGACCTCGTCGTTGTTCCCCGGCCCGCCGAGGACCTTGTCGTCGCCGAGGTCGCCGTTGACCTGGTCGCTGCCGTCGCCGCCGTAGAGTTCGTCGTTGCCGCGGCCGCCGTGGATGATGTCGTCGCCGGCGCCGCCGCAGATCAGGTCGTTGCCGAGTTCGCCGTAGATCACGTCGTTGCCGGGGCCGCCCCAGATCACGTCCCGGCCCGGGGTGCCGCGGATCACGTCGTTGCCGTCGGTGCCGACGATCTTCGCCAGCCGCCCGTGGCAGCGGTGTTCTTCTTCCGGGGTTTCGCTGGTCGCCGCGGCGGCGCTCGCCACCAGGGCGGCGAACGCGAGCACGACTGCGACGGCGATCCCCCTGGCGCGGCGATTCACGACGGTTGGATCGTACTCAGGCGCTGCGGATCAACTTCTTGTTGACGAACTCGTCGGCGCCGTAGCGGCCGAGCTCGCGGCCGAAGCCGGAGCGCTTGAAGCCGCCGAACGGCAGCTCGGGGCTGTCGGCCCCGACCAGGTTCACGTAGACCATCCCGGCTTCGATCTTGTCGGCGACGCGTTCGGCCTGCTCCTTGTCGGTGGTCATGACGTAGGAGCCGAGGCCGAACGGGGTCTGGTTGGCGAGCTCTACCGCCTCCTCCTCGGAGCCGACTTTGTAGACCTGGGCGACCGGGCCGAAGAACTCTTCCTGAGAGGCCTCGTCGCCGGGCTTGATACCGGTGAGGATCGTCGGCTCGAAGTAGTTCCCCTCGCGCTTGCCGCCGACGACGACCTCGGCGCCGTTCGCGATCGCCCGCTTCACCTGGTCCTCGAGCCGGTCCGCCGCCGTCTGCGAGGAGAGCGGCCCGACCGCGGTGTCCTCGGCGGTCGGATCGCCCGGCTTCGCCCCGCTCAGCCGCTCCTTGAACTTCTCGAGGAAGTCGTCGTAGAGCTCGTCGACGACGATGAAGCGCTTCG
>JBQCDH010000053.1:0-20493 GCA_051961435.1 Solirubrobacterales bacterium | reverse complement strand
GTGGAGGGGACCGGCACTCCTGCGGAGGAATGTTCGGCGAGATGCAATCTGGTGTCTTGCGCGGGCGTAGCCCGCGCTCCAGGTTCTCCCCGACCGCAGGGAGGGGAGGTCGATTCCGGAGGAGGAGGGCCGGTCCCCTGTGCCGCATCGCTCAGTCCCGCGGGTCGTTCATCGCCTCGGTCGCTTCTTCGGCCAGCCTGGCGTAGGTGTCGGGGCGGCGGGTGGTGAGGAAGGGGAAGAGCTCCAGCCAGTCGCGGCGCTGGTCGAGGTCGAGGTCGGCGACGAGGACGGCCGGCTCGTCGCGCGGGGCCTGGACGAGGATGCGGCCGTAGGGGTCGGAGACGAAGGAGGAGCCGTAGAAGGTGAGGGGCGGCTCGAAGCCGATCCGGTTGACGGCGACCATGAAGACGCCGTTGGCAATCCCGTTGCCGACGATCACCCGCTCCCAGAGCGGCTGGGTGTCGAACTCGGGGTGGTCGGGCTCGGAGCCGATCGCGGTCGGGTAGACGAGGACGTCGACGCCCTCGAGGCTGTAGGCGCGGGCGACCTCGGGGAACCACTGGTCCCAGCAGGTGGGCAGGCCGAGCCTGGCTTCGCCGAGGCCTACCAGCGGGAACGCGTCCGAGTCGCCAGGGCCCGGGCGGAAGTAGCGGTCCTCGTGGTAGCCGGCGGTGATCGGGATGTGGAGCTTGCGGGTGCGGGCGACCAGCTCGCCCTGCGGCGAGACGACGATCGCCGTGTTGAAGCCGAGCCCGTCCTCGCCGTCGGCGCGCTCGTAGAGCGAGGCGTGGACGTGGGCGCCGGTCTCGGCCGCCATCCGCGCGGCGAAGGCGAAGGTGCGCCCGCCGGGCAGGTCCTCGGGCTCGGCGCCCCCGGAGCCCGGCCCCGCCGGGTCGACCGCGAAGTAGGGGCTCAGCGTCAGCTCCTGCAGGCAGACCAGCTCTGCCCCCTCACCTGCCGCGATCCGGATTCCCGCCGCCAGGGCTTCCTCGTGCTCCCCCGGGTCGGGGTGCCAGGCGTGCTGCACGGCGCCGACGCGGAACGGCGGCCGGGACGGCGCGCGGGTCCGGGCGGGCGAGGGCGGCGGCTCCTCGGCGCGGATCAGGCGGATCTCCTCCACGGGGTTCAAGATAGACGGACGTGAGCGCGACCCTCAAATCGACTCCCCTGGCAGACGGCTTCCGAATGCCCGGCGAGTTCGAGCCGCACAGCGGCTGCTGGATGGCCTGGCCCGAGCGCCCCGACAACTGGCGCCTCGGCGCGAAGCCGGCGCAGGAGGCCTTCGCGGCGGTGGCGGAGGCGATCGCCGCCTCCGAGCCGGTGACGATGGCGGTCTCCGACGCCCAGTTCGAGAACTGCCGCGCGATGCTGCCGCCACGGGTGCGGGTGGTCGAGGTCTCCACCGACGACGCCTGGATGCGCGACACGGGGCCGACCTTCCTGGTCGACGGCAAAGGCGGCCTCCGCGGAGTCGACTGGCACTTCAACGCCTGGGGCGGGATCGAGGGCGGCCTCTACTTCCCCTGGGACCGCGACGACCGCGTCGCCGCCAAGGTGCTGGAGGTGGAGGGGGCCGACCGCTACCGGGCGCCGATCGTGCTCGAGGGCGGGGCGATCCACGTCGACGGCGAGGGCACGGTCCTGACGACCGAAGAGTGCCTGCTCAACCCCAACCGCAACCCCGAGCTGTCGAGGGAGCAGATCGAGCGGGGCCTGCTGGAGCACCTGGGGGCGGAGAAGGTGATCTGGCTCGGCGCCGGCGCCTTCGAAGACGAGACCGACGGCCACGTCGACAACCTCGCCTGCTTCGCCCGCCCGGCGACGGTGCTGCTGAGCTGGACCGACGACGGGGACGACCCCCAGCACGGGATCTCCCGGGACGCGCGCGAACGGCTGGAGGCGGCGACCGACGCCCATGGCCGCCCCCTCGAGGTGGTCACCCTCCCCTCCCCCGGCCCGCTGCGGATCTCGGCCGAGGAGGCGGCGGGGGTGGACGCGGCGGAGGGGACGATCCCGCGCCGCGCCGGCGACCGCCTGGCCGCCTCCTACGTCAACTTCTACCTCGGCAACTCGCGGATCGTCTACCCGCTGCTCGACCCGCGCCACGACGAGGAGGCCGGGGAGATCCTCCGCCGCTGCTTCCCCGGGCGCGAGGTCGTCGGGGTGCCGGCGCGGGAGATCCTGCTCGGCGGCGGCAACGTCCACTGCATCACGCAGCAGGTGCCAGCGGCTGCTCAGGCGGCCGGAGCGGCGAGGCTGAGCGCGTAGTCGCCGGCCGCGTCGGTGAACCAGCCCCGCAGCTCGAGCCCGGCGCCGGCGTAGGCCGCCTCGATCCGCTCGCGGGTGAACTTGGTCGAGATCTCGGTCCGCATCTCCTCCTCCGCGGCGAAGGCGATCTCGAGATCGAGGCCCTCGAGCCGCACCTCCTGGTCGGCGAGCGAGCGCAGGCGGATGTCCATCCGCTCCGCCTCCTCGTCGTAGCGGGCGACGTGCTCGAAGGCGTCGAGGTCGAAGTCGGCGCCGAGCTGGTCGTTGAGGACGGCGAGGACGTTCTTGTTGAACTCGGCGGTGACCCCGGCGGAGTCGTTGTAGGCGGCCTCGAGGCGGGCGCGGTCCTTGATCAGGTCGGTGCCGAGCAGGAGGTGGTCGCCAGGACCGAGCAGCGCCCGGATCCGCTCCAGGAAGGCGTGGCGCTCACGCGGGTAGAGGTTGCCGATCGTGCCGCCGAGGAAGGCGATCATCCGCGTGCCGGAGCCGTGCGGGACCCGCTCCAGGTGCTGCTCGAAGTCGCAGACGAGCCCGTGCACGTCGAGGCCTGGGTACTCCTCGACGAGTTCGGCCGCGGTCCGCTGGGTGATCTCCTCGGAGATGTCGACGGGGACGTAGGTGCCGAGGCTGTCGCAGTCGCGCATCGCGCTCAGCAGATGCCGGGTCTTCGCCGCCGAGCCCGACCCGAGCTCGATCAGGGTCTCGGGGCAGCCGGCGGCCGCGTGGATCTCGCCGGAGCGGTTTGCGAGGATCTCCCGCTCCGCCCGGGTCGGGTAGTACTCGGGCAGCTCGGTGATCCGCTCGAACAGCTCCGAGCCGCGCTCGTCGTAGAAGTATTTGGGCGCGACCTCCTTCGGGTAGGCGCAGAGGCCCTCGCGGACGTCGCGCGCCATCTTCGCCGCCGCGCCCTGGTCGAGGTGGACGTCGATCGCGATCATGCGTCCCTCGCGCAGCGCAGGCCGGCGAAGATCTGGCTCCGCTGCGGCAGGTCCCAGTTGCGGAAGGTGGGGCGGGCGACGCGCGGGTGGGTGGCCCAGGAGCCGCCGCGCAGCACCTTGTAGGTGTCGCCGAAGAAGACCTCGGAGTACTCGCGGTAGGGGAAGGCCTCGAAGCCCGGATAGGCGAGGAAGTCGGATGAGGTCCATTCCCAGCCGTGGCCGAGGCCGTCGAGCCGGTCGCGGGCGGCCTCCCACTCGAACTCGCTCGGCAGGCGCTTGCCGGCCCAGCGGGCGAAGGCGTCGGCCTGGTCCCAGGAGACGTGGGTCACCGGTTGACTGGGGTCGATCGGAGCCCGGCGCCCGCGCGCGGTGTCGACCCACCCGTCTCCATCGCGCTCCCAGTGCATCGGCGCTTCGGCCTCGGTGTCCTCCATGAACTGGACGTACGCGCCGTTGCTCACCGGGGTTCGGTCGATCTCGAAGGCGTCGAGGGCGACGGCATGGCGCGGGCGCTCGTTGTCGTAGGCGAAACCGCGGGCGGAGGCGCCGATCATGTGCTCCCCCGCCTCGACCCGGACCGTCTCAGGCTCGTCGGGCACGGGGTCCGCAATCGGCTCGAACTCCGGCCTCACCGGCTCGTAGCCGTCGAGCAGCTGCAGCATCGTCTCGTCGTGCTGCAGCTCGTGAGCGAGCAGCATCTCGTAGACGAAACCGTCCCGCAGCAGCGGGTCCGAGGCGTCCGGTCCGATCTCCACACCCTCCAGTACGTCGAGAGTGCGCTCGCGGACGTCCGCCATGTAGGAGCGCAGATCCTCGTCACGCAAAATCGGCAGCTCGCCGCGGATCTTGCGCGGGTTCTCGATCGCGTCGTAGAAGCGGCCGAGCTCGCCGTGCAGCGGCTCCCGCCCGCCGACCGTCTGCACCAGCCACAGCTCCTCGAAGTTGGCGATGTGGCCGAGGTCCCAGGCGAGGGGGCTGAGGATCGGCGAATAGACCCGGTTCAGCTGCTCGTCGTCGAGCGGCTCGACCAGCGCCAGAGTGCGCTCGCGGGCCTCGGAAAGCGCTTCCGCGATCGCTGCCTTCGACGCTGAGGACACATCGGTGGCGATGACCCACCTTAACGGCGTCTGCGTACCCGAGTGTGAACTCCCAATTACCGCTGCGTACGACGACCGCCGGCTCGTCCTCCGAGCCCTTGAGGGGAAGGAGGTGCCACAGGACTCGAAAACCCAAAGCTTCGACGAGTCGATCGATCGTCGAGAGGCGAGCATCCGAAGCCCGAACCCTCCAGGCGGGCAAGAGAGGACTGAGAGCTCTTCATCTAACGGTGACGCGCCGCTCTCAGCCCGTTTTCCTTTACTTCACGCATGGCGTCGACCACGGCTGCCGCGTCCTCTTCGCTGAGCCTCTCGATGAGTTGCTTGACAGGGCGACGACCAGCCGCAGTTTCGTAGTCCCGCCAACGCCTCATCAGCCCGTTCCCTCCGCCTCCGGGTCGAGCCAGACCTTCTTCAGCCAGGGCGGGGAGATCGCGAAGCGGGCGGTGCTGGTGGCGGCGATCGGCTCCAGCGGGACGAGGTGGACGCGGCGGCCGGGGACGTAGCGGTCCGAGTCGACGAGGCCGACGGCGTCGCCGGCGTGGCTGCCGCCGGAGACGAGGAGGAGGTGCGTCTCGGGTCCCCAGCCGTTCTCGGGATGGGCGCCGACGGCCTCGGCGGCGGCGTTCAGTGGACCGATGCCGGCGTCCGAGCCCCAGTTGCCGGGACCGCGGCCGTAGTCGTAGCCGTCGTGGGAGGAGGCTCGCTCGTCCACCTCTCCGTCGGGACCGAAGCGGAGCTGCACTCCCTCCCAGTCGTCGTGGTGATAGCCCTTACTCCCCACTACCGGCAGGTCGCGGAGGGTCGCCGAGTCGGCGTAGTAGGTCCAGTACTGGACGTAGAGGTTGCCGGCGCGCTCGCCGGAGCAGTCGGCACCCGCGGCTTCGGCCCGGCCCGCCCGGCAGTCCACCACGTGGACGAAGACGGTGACCGGCAGGCGCTCGTCGGTCCTGTGGACGAGGCCGTCCGCGGTCGCGTCGCCGCACTCGGTGCTGCGGCAGCGGCGGAAGTCGACCGGCACCGCCCGCGACCCCCGCTCGAAGAGGATCGTCGGCATGTGCCGCCGCGCCAGCTCGCCGACCTCGGTCCCGTAGGCGCCGATCAGCATCGGCTCGTCGCCGCACCCGTCCGCCAGCGCCGCCGCGCAGAGGATCCGGTCGGCGACGGCTCGCGCCAGCGGCGCCCCCGGCACCCGCGCCCCGGCCGCCACCAGCCCCAGCATCGCCACCGCGACGACCAGCAGCATCCCGACCCACTCGACCGTCCCCTGCCCCCGCTCCGAGCCCATGGCCCGACGCTAGGCGGCCCCGGCCTACGCGTGTGTGTCATTCGCGCCGATTCTCGAGCGAAGCCGTGGAAACTCCCGCACCCGCCCGCTGGCACCGCGGGTAAGAACTCGCGCCCGCGCGACGCGAACCTCGGTATGACTCTCAAAGAGGTTTCGCAAAGCAATGGAAATGGAGCCGGCCCTGCCCCCGCGGCCACCCGGCACGTCGATCGCGTCGCCGCGGTGAGCGCCGCCGCCGATCTCCTCGCCGCCCTCGGCGCCGACCTCGACGCGGACGGCCTGCGGGAGACGCCGAGGCGGATGGTCGACGCCTACGTCGAGCTGCTGACGCCGCAGCCGTTTCGCCCCACCACCTTCGCCAACGAGGAGGGCTACGACGAGCTGGTCCTGGTCAAAGCGATCCCGTTCCACTCGCTCTGCATGCACCACATGCTGCCCTTCCACGGCGTCGCCCACGTCGGCTACCTGCCGGACGAGAGGATCGTCGGCCTCTCCAAGCTGGCCCGCGTCGTCGAGCTGTTCGCCCGCGACCTGCAGGTCCAGGAGCGGCTGACGACCCAGATCGCGGACTGGATCCAGGAGCAGCTGGCGCCGAAAGGCGTCGGCGTCGTGCTCGAAGCCGAGCACCTCTGCATGTCGCTTCGCGGCGTCCAGAAGTTCGGCGCCACGACCGTGACCTCGGCCCTCCACGGCCAGGTCCGCGACGACCCGCGCACCCGCCAGGAGTTCCTGGCCCTGACCAAGAGGAGCGAGTCATGAGCGACCGCGAGCAGACCTTCGTCATCGTCGGCGCCGGCCTCGCCGGCGCCAAGGCCGCGGAGGCCCTTCGCGAGGAGGGCTTCGAGGGCCGCGTCGTCCTCGTCGGCGCCGAGCCCCACCGACCCTACGAACGCCCGCCCCTCTCCAAGGACTACCTGCGCGGCGAGACCGAGCGCGAGAAGCTCTTCGTCCACGCCGAGCCCTTCTACCGCGAGCACGAGATCGAGCTGCGCCTGGGCGACGGCGCGGTCGGCCTCGACCCCTCCGGGCGCGAGGTCGAGCTGGAGAGCGGGGAGCGGCTGCGCTTCAATCGCCTTCTCCTCGCCACCGGCGCCGAGCCGCGCAGCCTGCGCATCCCAGGCGCGGATCTCGACGGCGTCCATTACCTGCGCAGCATCGAGAGCTCGGACGCGATCCATGCCCGGCTCGAGGGCGGCGGCAGGGTCGTCGTGGTCGGAGCCGGGTGGATCGGCTCGGAGGTCGCCGCCTCGGCCCGCCAGGAGGGCCTCGAGGTCGTCGTCGTCGAGCCGGGGGCGTTGCCGCTGGGAAGGGTGCTCGGGCCGGAGGTGGGCTCGATCTACCGGGACCTCCACGCCGACCACGGGGTCGAGCTGATGCTGGGCACGGGCGTCGAGGCCTTCGAGGGCGGCTCCGCGGTCGAGCGCGTCCGCACCTCCGACGGGCGCTCGGTCGACTGCGACTTCGCGATCGTCGGCATCGGCGTCGAGCCGAGGATCGACCTGGCGCGCAGCGCAGGGCTCGAGGTCGAAAACGGGATCGTCGTCGACGGCAACCTGCAGACGAGCCTGCCCGGCGTCTTCGCCGCCGGCGACGTCGCCCGCCACCGGCATCCCGTCCTCGGCCCGCTGCGGGTCGAGCACTGGGCGAACGCGCTGGAGCAGGGTCCCGCCGCCGCCCGCAACATGCTCGGCCGCGAACAGCCCTACGAGCGCGTCCCCTACTTCTTCTCCGATCAGTACGACGTGGGGATGGAGTACGCGGGCCACGCGACAAGCTGGGACCGCGTCGTCTTCCGCGGCGACCCCGCGAGCCGGGAGCTCATCGCCTTCTGGCTCGAGGAGGACCGCGTCCTCGCCGGGATGAACGTCAACGTCTGGGACGTCAACGAGACGATCCAGCGGCTCGTCGGCGAGCGGGTCGAGGTGGACGCGGCGAAGCTCGAAGACCCCGAGACTCCCCTGGAGAGCCTGCTTCCTAGCCCTTCTCCCTCAGCAGGACCGCCCGCGCCCTGACGCCGGTGCCGGCCAGGCTCGCCTTCAGCCGCCCGGCGGGCGCGGAGCGAAGCAGCGCCTCGCCCCTGGCCTTGAGTGGCACGGCGACCGTCGCCTTCTTACCGGCCGCCAGCGAGAAGGAGGCCTTGCCGAGCAGGACCGGCCGGGACGACGCGACAAGCAGGCGGGAGCGGCTCGCCTTCGCCGGCCTGGCCAGCAGCTCGAGCGTGCCCTTGCAGGCATCGAGGGCGGCGCAGGTCAGCTTCACCCGGGCCTTTCCGGCCCTCACGGGCACGGCCTTGGCGGCGGTGGCGAGGCCGCACGCACCCGCCCCGCACGACGAGCCGCCCGCGCCCTTGCCCGAGTCGGCGACCGACCAGGCACGAGAGACGGGTTCGCCGCGGTAGGTGGCACCGTCGAGTGGCGAGACCACCACCCCCCGCACCGCGAACGTGTGGCTGCCGTCACCGGCGACTTCGACCGCGTGGGGGCTGGTGCAGGGTGCGAAGCCGCCGTCGTCGAGCTCGCATTCGAAGCCCGCGCGGGCGTTGTTCGAGGTGAAGGAGAAGGCGGTCTGGCGGCTCGACTGGATGCTGCCGTCCACGGGGCCGCCGGTGAAGCTCGCCGCCGGCGGCACCTCCTGGTCCCAGTGGACGTCCTCGACCGGGCCGAGGTTGCCGAGGAAGTCCCTGCCCTCGATGCGGAAGTCGTGGACGCCGTCCCCCAGCCCCTGCAGCGTCACCGGGGAGCTGCAGGGCTGGAAGCCGGCGGGATCGTCGTCGAGCTTGCAGAGGAAGGTCTGCTGCTCGCTCGGCTCGCTGCCGGCCCAGGAGACCTGCGCCTGGCGGTCGGGGGCGAGGTTGACCGTTCCGTCGGGGCTGGCTTCGAGGCTGACGGTCGGGCCGGTGACGTCGGCCTGGGTCCAGGTGTAGGAGGCGGTGCCGGTGTGGGCGCCGCCGCCCAGGGCAGGCTGAAAGACCACTTCGACGTGGAAGGTGTGCTGGCCGTTGGCGAGCAGGCTGTAGCTCTTGCTCACGCCGGAGCAGGCCGCGGGGGCGGCGGCGTCGAGCCAGCACCGGTAGGAGAGGGTGCTGCCGTCCGCCGGATGGGACTCCTTGTTGGAGGTCCAGGTGAAGCTCGCGTCCGGGGTGCCGGTCGTCGTCGCCGGGTGGTTGGCGATCGAGGCCGTGGGGTTCGTCTCCTGCTCCCAGTGCCTGCAGGTAGTGCCCGTCAGCCCCGAGGGGTCGGTCGCTCTGACGCAGAAGTCGTGTATGCCGTCGGCGATCGAGCTCCAGACGATGCCGCTGGAGCAGCCGGCAAAGGAGCCGGCGTCCCGCTTGCACCCGAAGCCGGGGGCCTCGGCTTCCTCGTCGGTGGAGAAGGTGAACTGCTGGCTCTGCGTGTCGCTGAAGACGACCGAGTTGTTGGCCGGCGCCTGGCTGAAGCTCGTCGTCGGCGCCCGCGTGTCGACGAAGTGCGCGACCGCCGTGAACGGCCCGGTCACGATGGTTTCGCAATGCGGCTTGGGTTCGGTTTCGCACACCCGGAGTTCGTCCTCCAGGTTGCACGTCGTCGAGGTGCCGGAGCAGTCGCCGGACCAGTGGTCGAACCGCCAGCCCGCCGCGTCGGCGGCCTGCGCCTGCAGCGTCAGGTGGCAAGCGCTGGACCCTTCGGCGGAAGTGGTGCAGGTGTCGTAGGAGCCGGCGTCGAAGGCCGCGCAGTCGGACTCGCTGCCGGCGTTGACGTTGGCTTCCGTCCCGCCGGGAGTGGAGGCCGGCGAGGTGCAGTCGGCCGGCGCGGTGGCGGCGGACACGTGGACGGTCCCGTAGCCGACCACGCCCCGGGTGACTTCGTTGCTGCCCAAAGCGCTCGCCGGGAAGGCGAGCACGGCAAGCAAGAGCAGCAGCGAGACACGACTCGGACGGACCCCCATGCGGCGAGGGATTTGAGCAAAAAGAGGCGCCCGCCTCAAGAAGTTGTCAGACCTCTGACAAACCCCTTACCGAGCCCATCGCGTGGTTCCTTTCGGACGGTATGCGTCCATGAGGAACCACGACTGACGCCGTGCCATTTCGTCTCGCCCATTTCCCCATCATTCCGGGCCAGTCCCCTACAAGTTGCCGATCTCGGCGGCGATTTCGCTGGCCGCCGCTTTCGCGTCGGCGAAGAGCATCGAGGTGTTCGGTTCGTAGAAGAGGTCGTTGTCGATGCCGGCGAAGCCGGGGCTGAGGGAGCGCTTGATCACGATCACCTCGTTCGCCTCGGAGACCTCGATGATCGGCATCCCGGCGATCGGCGAGTTGGGATCGTTTTTCGCCGCCGGGTTGGTGACGTCGTTGGCGCCGACGACGACGGCGACGTCGGTGCGCGGCAGTTCCGGGTTGACCTCCTCCATCTCCTTCAGCTGCTCGTAGGGCACGTCGGCCTCGGCGAGGAGGACGTTCATGTGCCCCGGCATGCGGCCGGCGACGGGGTGGATCGCGTAGTTGACGGTGACGCCCCGCTTCTCGAGCTCGTCGGCGACCTCCTTGATCGCGTGCTGGGCCTGGGCGACGGCGAGGCCGTAGCCGGGGACGAAGACGACCGAGTCCGCATAGGCGAGCTTGATCGCCGCGTCCTGGGCCCCGATCGAGGTGTGAGGTCGTTCCTCGCCGTCGCCACCCGCGCCGGCCGCGGGAGCGCCGCCGAAGCCGGCGAAGAGGATGTTGGCGACCGAGCGGTTCATCGCCGTCGCCATCTCCAGGGTGAGGATCGTTCCCGAGGAGCCGACCAGGGTGCCCCCGACGATCAGGGCGACGTTGTGGAGGGCGAAGCCGGCGGCCGCGGCGGAGAGACCGGTGAAGGCGTTCAGCAGCGAGATCACCACCGGCATGTCGGCGCCGCCGATCGGCAGGACGACGAGGTTGCCGAGGATCGCCGCGACGATCAGGATGCCGATGAAGAGGCCTTCGGAGGGGCTGTTGTGGTCGATCGCGATCGACACCGCGGCGGCCACCGCGGCGATCAGCAGGACCGCGTTGACCACCTGCTGCCCCGGCACCGCCAGCGGCCGGGTCGGGATCAAATCCTGGAGCTTGGCGAAGGCGATGTTCGAGCCCCAGAAGGAGACCGAGCCGACGATCGCCGCGAACAGGGTCGGGATCAGCACTTCCAGCGGCATCCCGGAGGTGCCGTGGCGGATCTCCGACCAGGCGATCAGGGCGACCGCGCCGCCGCCGACGCCGTTGTAGAGGGCGACCATCTGCGGCATCTCGGTCATCTGCACGCGGACGGAGGCGACCGCGCCGATCGCCGAACCGACGCCGAGGCCGATCACGATCAGGCCCCAGTTGCCGATCCCGTCGAGCAGCAGGGTGGTGACGACGGCGACCGCCATGCCGCCGGCGGCGATCAGGTTGCCGCGTTTGGCGGTGGTCGGGTGCGTCCCCTGCTTGATCCCGATGATGAAGAGGGAGAAGGCGACGATGTAGAGGGCGGTGGCCGCGTCACCGCCGGGCGTGAGGACGGCCAGGCTCATTTCTTCTCGCCCTCGGCCTTCGGTTTCGGCTTTTTCGAGAACATGCCGAGCATCCGGTCGGTGACCATGAAGCCGCCGACGATGTTGATCGCGCCGAAGGCGATCGCGATCGTCCCGATCAAGTACTCGAGGCCGTCGTTGGCCTCGCCGACGACGATCAGGCCGCCGAGCATGACGATGCCGTGGATCGCGTTGGTCTGCGACATCAGCGGCGTGTGCAGGGTGGTCGGCACCTTCGAGATCACCTCGAAGCCGACGAAGATCGCGAGCACGAAGATCGTTATCTCGGCGAACAAGTTCACTTTGCGGCCCTCTCGTTCTTGATCTCGCCGCCCTGGGTGATGCAGGCGGCGGCGATGATGTCGTCCTCGAAGTCGACCGTGACCTCGCCCTCCTCGCCGACGAGCAGGCCCAGCAGGTTCTCGAGGTTCTTGGCGTAGAGCTGTGAGGCCGGCGCCGGCATCTCGGAGGCGAGGTTGCGCGGCCCGATCACTTTGACCCCGTTCTCGACCACGGTCTGCCCCGGCTGGGTCAGCTCGCAGTTGCCGCCGGTCTCGGCGGCGAGGTCGACGATCACCGAGCCGGGAGCCATGTTGCGGACGCCCTCGGCGGTGATCAGCAGCGGCGCCGGGCGGCCGGGGATCGCGGCGGTGGTGACGATGATGTCCTGTTTGGCGGCGTTCTCGGCGAGGGCGTCGCGCACCTGCGCGTTCTCCTCGTCGGTCAGCGGCCGGGCGTACCCGCCCTCCCCCTCGGCGTCGGGGATGAAGTCGAGTTCCAGCGGCCGGCCGCCGAGCGAGGCGACCTGCTCCCAGGCGGCGCGGCGGATGTCGAAGCCGGTGACGATCGCGCCGAGGCGCTTGGCGGTGGCGATCGCCTGCAGCCCGGCGACGCCGGCACCGAGGACGAGCACCTTGGCCGGCGGGACCGTGCCCGCGGCGGTGGTCATCATCCCGAAGAAGCGGCCCGACTCGCGGGCGGCGATCAGGGTCGCCGCGTAGCCGGCGGCGGCGGCCTGCGAAGAGAGCGCGTCCATCGCCTGGGCGCGGGTGGTGCGCGGGATCGCCTCCATCGCGAAGGCGGTGACGCCGGCGCCGGCCAGCGCCTTGTTGGTCTCCGCCGCGACCCAGGGGTTGAGGTGCGAGATGAAGAGCTGGTTGCCGCTCAGCTTCGAGATGTCCTCGCCGCTGGGGAGAGCGACGTGAAGGACGACGTCGGCGCCCCAGGCGGCCTCGGCGGAGCCGACCTCGGCCCCGGCCTCCTGGTAGGCGGCGTCGGTGTGGCCGGCCGCTTCGCCGGCGCCCGACTCGACGACCACCTCGACGTGCTCGTTCTTCTTCAGCGATTTGACCACGTCAGGGACGAGCGCGACCCGGCGCTCCCCATCGGCGGTCTCTTTCGGCACTCCGATCTTCATGATGTGCGGCGCGGAAGGCTATGCGATTTGGGGCGCCGAGCGCAGTCCGGGCCGCTGAACCAGGTTCTTAGCCGCTGATCGAGGCGTGGAGCTGGCCGACGCAGCCGGGGTTGCCTCCGTTTTCGAAGCCGCCGCCGTCGATTTCAAGCGTTTTGGTCGATCCGAGGATCGCCGCGGTGAAGTGCACGTAGAGGCGGCGACCCTGGGTCCCGTATTCGCGGCTGCCCGCTTCCGTCATGAAGGTGTCGATCGGGAAGACTTCGGGCGTGCCGAGCGGTTCTTCGTTGGCGACGAGGACTCCGGACTCGATCGCTTTCGACCCCGGGGTATTCGACTCGTTGAAGGAGATCACGTTTTCGTTGCCGCAGTGCAGCCAGAAGCGACCGAAGCCTTTGACTTCGAGTTCCAGCGTGTTGGTGAACGGCCCGGCCACGTTCTGCGCCTGGACGACGTTGGCCGGCGAGATCGGCGCGCCGCCCTGGCTCGCCAGCGCGTCGGCGACAGCGGCATGCGCCGCGTTGGCGGCGCTGCCGGCCGAGCCGGCGATGTCGGCCGAGTCGGCGTGGGCCGCCGACGGCACTTTGCCGAGCGTCGCCGCCTTGACTTTGTCGCCGGTGACCGCCCCCTTGGCGATTTTGGAGGTCTTCACCGCTTCTTTGGCGATCTGCTTCGACTTCACCGAGTTCTTCGGCAGCGAGAGGGCGATCGCGGTGGCGCCGCCGGTCACCGCCAAGATCAGGGCGACGGTCGCCACGACGTTGGCGTAGGTGAAGCGCTCCCTCAGTCCGCTCCAGCTCATCGTCGCCAGCCTATCCGCCGGGCAGCGAGATGCAAGCGGTTCAGGAAACGCCCGCCAGGGCCGCCAGCCGCTCCAGCGTGTGCAGCTGCTCGGAGCGCTCGACGTGGACCGGCGAGCAGATCAGGCGGTCGATGCCGGCGCCGCGGAAGCGCTCGACGCGCTCCGCCACTTCGGCCTCGGTCCCGACCAGCGAGGTCGCCTCGACGATCTCGTCGGGCATCGCCTCGAAGGCGCCGCCCCGGTCGCCGTCCTGGAAGCGGCGCTGGACCTCGTCGGCGACCTCGCCGAAGCCGAAGCGGTGGGCGAGGTCGACGTAGAAGTTGGTCTTGCGGCTGCCCATGCCGCCGAAATAGAGGACCAGCCCGGCCTTGACGACGTTCTTCGCCGCCTCGAGGTCGCCGTCGATCGCCACCTGCAGCGACGGGCTCACCTCGAGGTCCGAGCGCTGGCGCCCACCCTTGGCGAAGCCGGCCTCCAGGTGCTCGCCCCAGGTCTCTTCGAAGGCGTCGACGCTGAAGAAGATCGGGATCCAGCCGTCGCAGATCTCCGCCGCCATCTCCACCGATTTGCGCCCGATCGCGCCGACGAAGACGGGGATCTCGCTGCGCAGCGGGTGGAAGTTCAGCTTCAGCGGCTTGCCCTCGCCGCCGGGCAGCGGCAGCGTGTAGTGCTCGCCCTGGTGGTCGACCGGCCCCTCGCGGGCGACGATCGCGCGCACGACTTCGACGTACTCGCGGGTGCGCCCCCACGGCTTCGCGTACGGCACCCCGTACCAACCCTCGGAGACCTGCGGGCCGGAGGGGCCGAAGCCGAAGAGGAAGCGGCCGCCGGAGAGCTTGTCGATCGTCGCCCCGGCCATCGCCGCGGCCGCGGGCGGCCGCGCCGGCACCTGCATGATCGCGGCGCCGAGGTTGATCTTCTCGGTCCGCGCCGCCAGCCAGGCGAGCACGCTGACCACGTCGGAGCCGTAGGACTCGGCGGCCCAGACCGACTCGTAGCCCATCCTCTCGGCGGCGAGGACCAGCTCCGCGGCCTCCTCGCCGGCCGGTCCGATCCCCCAGTAACCGAGGTTGAGTCCGAGCTTCAGGCCCATCGCCCCCGCACCCTATTGAATAGGGAGCCCGATGGGCAACGGCCGACCTTCACCCGAGCAAGGGCTCTCCAGCAAGGAGGCCGCGGCGCGGCTGCGCAAGCTGGGGCCGCCGCCGGAGACCTCGTCGCGCTCGGTCTCGAGCATCGTCGCCGGCAACGTCTTCACCCTCTTCAACGCGATCATCGGGGCCTTCTTCGTCCTCGACCTCGGGCTCGGGCTCTACGCCGACTCGATCTTCGGCCTGATCGCCGTCGTCAACTCCTACATCGGCATCCGCCAGGAGCTGAAGGCGAAGGCGACGCTGGACGAGCTGGCGGTGCTGGTGGCGCCGCACGCGCGGGTCGTCCGCGACGGGCAGGTGGCCGAGCTGATCTCGACCGAGGTGGTGCCCGGCGACGTGGTCGCGGTCGGCCCGGGCGACCAGCTCGTCGCCGACGGCGAGGTGATCGCCTCGCGCGGGATGACGATGGACGAGTCGCTGCTGACGGGCGAGTCGGACGGGATCAGGAAGGGGACCGGCGACCGCGTCCTCTCCGGCTCCTTCTGCGTCTCGGGCTCGGGCCACTACGTGGTCGACGCGGTGCGCGAGCAGAGCTACGCCGGCCGCCTCGCCGGCGAGGCGAAAACCTTCCGCCATCCTCCCTCTCCGCTGCAGGAGGAGGTCAACCGGGTGATCATCGCCTCCACCTACGTGATGCTGCCGCTGGCGGCGCTGCTGATCGTCAGCCTCAAGGTGCGCAGCGTCGGCCTCGAAAGCGCCGCGCAGACGGCGACCGCGGGCCTGGTGACGCTGATCCCCGAGGGGCTGGTGCTGCTGATGAGCGTCACCTTCGCGGTGGCGGCGGTGCGGCTGGCGCGGCGCGACACGCTGGTCCAGCAGATGAGCGCCAGCGAGAGCCTCGCCGCCGTCGACACGATCTGCGTCGACAAGACCGGGACGCTGACCGCCGGCGAGCTGCGGCTGACCGGGGTCGAGTACGCCGACGGGATCGACCCGAAGGCGGGAGCGGCGGCGCTCGGCCGCTTCGCCGCCAGCGCCGGCGACCGCAACAAGACGCTGGAGACGATCGCCCGGAAGTTCCCCGGCAAGGCGGCGCGGGTGCGCGGCGAGGTGCCGTTCTCCTCGGAGTGGAAGTGGAGCGGGGTCTCGCTCGACGGCGGCGCCGGCGGCGCCACCTACGTGATGGGCGCGCCCGACGTGCTCGCTGAGGCGGGCGCGCTGACGCTGCCGCCGCGGCTGGCCGAGAAGCTGCGGGAGGAGACCAGCGCCGGCCGCCGCGTCGTCGCCTTCGGCCAGACCAGCGAGGCGCTGCCGAGCGACCCCGCGGCGGGCGCCGCGCCGAGGCTGACGCCGCTGGCGCTGGTCGTGCTGGAGGAGACGCTGAGACCCGACGCGGCGGAGACGATCGCCTACATGCGCGACCAGGAAGTCGACCTGAAGCTGATCTCCGGCGACGCCGCCGCGACCGTCACCGCGGTCGCCTACGCGGTCGGGGTGCCGCGCGAGGCCGGTGTGATCGAGGGCCCCGACCTGCCCGAAGACAAGGCCGGTTTGGAGAAGGCGGCACTCGAGAACACGATCTTCTGCCGGATCAAGCCCGAGCAGAAGAAAGCGCTGGTCGGGGCGCTGGTCGCCGCCGGCCGCTACGTGGCGATGATCGGCGACGGCGTCAACGACGTGCCGGCGCTGAAGCGGGCGCGGATGGCGGTGGCGATGGGCTCGGGCGCACAGGTGACCAAAGGCGTCGCCGACGTCGTCCTGCTCCAAGACCAGTTCTCGCGGCTGCCCGAGGCGGTCGGCGAGGGGCGGCGGATCGCCCGCAACATCCACCGCCTCGGGCGCCTCTACCTGACCAAGACCGTCTACGCGGCGACGCTGATCCTGCTCGTCGCCGTCCCCGGCTTCGCCTTCCCCTTCCTCCCCCGCCACCTCACCGTGGCCGGGCTGCTGACGATCGGCATCCCCTCCTTCGTGCTGGCGCTGGCGCCCTCGGACGGGCCGCTCTATCGCGGGCGGCTGCTGCGGGCGCTGGCGGCGTTCGCGGTGCCGGCGGGGGTGGCGACGGCGCTGGGCTCGGTCCTCTCCTTCTTCCTCGTCGACACCGTCGCCGGCGGCACCCTCCAGGACGGCCAGACCGCGGCGACGACGACGCTGATCGTGCTCGGGCTCTGCTTCATCCTCCTGCTCGAGCGCGGACCCGGCCGCGAGCACATCGCGATCCAGAGCAACATGCTGGCGATGGTGGCGGCGCTGGGCGCGGTCTTCGCCGGTATCCTCGCGATCGCGCCGCTGCGCGACTTCTTCGACATGGCCCTGCTGAGCGCGCCGGAATGGTTCCTCGCCCTCTTCTCGGCGGCCATCGGCCTGGCGATCGCCAGCGTGCTGTGGCGACTGCCGCCGATCGAACGGCTGGAAGTCCCTGAGGAGCGGGTAGAAGCCGTTCGAGCTTGAACCGCGCCGAGTACCGACAGGAACCCGACTGCTTCGACGAGGCGTTCGGCCCCGACGGCGAGCCGCGGGCGCATTACGCGGAGCTGCTGGCGGCGCTGCCGGAGGACCTGGCGGAGCTTTCCGAGCGGATCGGAGCAGGGGTCGCCGCGGACGGGCTCACCTTCGGCGAGGGGGTGGAGATCGCGGTGGACCCGGTGCCGCGGCTGCTCACGGCGGAGGAATGGGAGTCGCTGGAGGCGGGGTTGCTGCAGCGGGCGCGTGCGCTCAACGCCTTCGTGGTCGACGCCTACGGGTCGCAGCGGATCTTCGACGCGGGGGTCGTGCCGCGACGGCTGCTGGAGACCGCGAGCGGCTACGCGGAGGCGATGCGGGGGCTGATCGATCCCGAGGTGCCCCCGGCGACCGTGGCCGGTCTCGACCTGGTGCGCAACCGCGACGGCGAGCTCTGCGTCCTCGAGGACAACCTGCGGATGCCCTCCGGCGCTACCTATGCGCTGGCGGTGCGCGAGATCGTCGCGGCGGAGATCGGCGCTCCGATGCGGCCGCGGCCGCTGGGCGGATACCTGGAGAAGCTCGGCGAGGCGATCCGCGCCGCCGCGCCGCCCGGGCCGGACGAGCCGGTCGCGGTCGTCCTCTCCGAGGGGCCCGAGAACAGCGCCTGGTACGAGCACGAGCGGATCGGCCGGGCGCTGGGGATGCCGGTCGTCGGGCCCGGCCAGCTGGAGGCGAGCCGGGGGCGGCTCTTCGCCCGCGTCTCCGGCGGGCGCCGGCAGATCGACGTCGTCTATCGCCGCTCGGAAGCCGACCGGCTGACCGAGCCCGACGGCCGCCCCACCGACCTCGGCGAGCTGTTGCTGCCGGCACTGCGATCGGGGCGGCTGCGCTGCGCCAACGCCTTCGGCTGCGGCCTCGCCGACGACAAGCTCGCCCACGCTTACGTCGAGCGGATGATCGACTTCTACCTCGGCGAGGAGGCGCTGCTGCGCTCGGTGCCGAGCTATGACCTCAGCGAGGAGGGCGACCGCGAGCAGGCGATGGCGCGGCTCGACGAGCTCGTGGTCAAGCCGCGCGGCGGCGAGGGCGGCCATGGGGTGACGATCATGCCGCGGGCGAGCGAGCCGGAGCGCAAGCGGGCGGTCGCGGTGGTGCGGCGGCGGCCGCAGCACTTCATCGCCCAGGAGCCGGTCGAGCTGTCCTCCCACCCGACGATTCGCGGCGACAGGCTGCGGCCGCGGCGGATCGACCTGCGCCCGTTCGTCGTCAGCGGGCCGGGCTGGCAGGTGGCGATGACCGGCGGGCTGACGCGGTTCGCGCAGGGCGCCGGCGAGATGGTCGTCAACAGCTCGCAGGGCGGCGGTTGCAAGGACACCTGGGTCCTGGAGAATGGCCGTTGATGAAGCGCCGTTCCCAAAACGGCCGACCGCTGATCGGAGTCACGACCTCGGAGGTGCGGGAGGCGGAGAGGATCCAGCAGACGCCCGAGAGCGAGCCGAAAGTTCGCGAGATGGTCCTCGGCCTCACCTACCTGCGGGCGCTGGAGGCGGCCGGGGCGCTGCCGATGGTGATCCCGCCGCTGCCGGAGGAGGCGATCGGATCGCTGCTCGACCGCCTCGACGGCATCTGCCTCTCCGGCGGCCCCGACCTCGATCCCGACACCTACGGCGCCCGCCCCCACCCCGAGCTGGGACCGACCGAGCCGGAGCTCGACCGCTTCGAGCTGGGGATGGCACGGCGCGCCGACGAGCGGGGAATCCCGATCCTGGCGATCTGCCGCGGCACCCAGGCGCTCAACGTCGCCCGCGGCGGCTCCCTGATCCAGCACCTGCCGGAGACTTCTCCGGAGTTCGCCCACCGGCAGTCCGCCCCCGGGGACCAGACCAGCCACGCGATCGACATCGAGCCGGGCAGCAGGCTGGCGACGGCGTTGGAAGACGACGAGGTCGAGGTGCCCGACGTGCTCGACGTCAACTCGTTCCACCACCAGGCGATCGAGCGGCTGGGCGACGGGCTGAAGATCACCGCCCGCGCCCCCGACGGGACGATCGAGGCGATCGAGGACCCCTCCCATCGCTTCCTGATCGGCGTCCAGTGGCACGCGGAGACGCTCGTCCACCGCCCCTACGAGGCGGCGTTGTTCAGGCATTTCGTCGAGGCGGCGCGCCTCAGCCCGGTGGCGGCTTAGCCCTCGCGGGGCGGCAGCACGAACTGGGAGACGATCAGGTTGGCGGCCAGCTTCGGCTCGGAGCCCTCGCGGCGGCGCTCGATCCTCACCTCGATCACCACGGTGCTCTTGCCGACGTGCAGGGGCTCGGCGCGGGCCTCGATCTCGTCGCCGAGAATGCCGGCGGCGAAGACGTTGAGCTTCAGCTCGATCGTCGTGAAGTTGTGGCCCGGCGGGATGCAGCGGAAGGTCGACCAGGCGGCGACCGTGTCGCCGAGCGCCGTCCAGACGCCGCCGTGCACGAAGCCGCCGGGGTGCAGGTGGCGGCGGTCGGCGACGATCCGGCCGCGGGCGTGGGAGTCCTCGACCTCCAGCGGCTCGATCCCGAGGTCGCCGGGGAAGCTGCCGGGGAGGAAGTTGCGGACGGTCTCGGGGGTGATCGCCGAGCTGGGGTGCGGGGCGTCGCTCATCGCCGCGGCAGCCTATTCGGCATCGAGGCCGAAGCCCTCGAGGCCGTGGTCGCCGTAGGGCTCGTCGCGCTCGCGCACCGCCTCGCGGAAGCCCGCTTCGGCGGCGCGGCGGACGAAGGCGTGCCCCTCCTCGGTGTGGCGGGCGACGCCGTCGAAGAAGGTGCCGAGCGCCTGCGCCTGGGCGAGGCCCTGCGCGTGGACCGACTGGTTGACGAGCAGCTTCATCATCACCAGCTGGTTGACCGGCATCCGCGCCACCCGCTCCAGCAGGCGCTCGAAGCGCTCGTCAAGCTGCGCGGGGGGCGCGGCCTCGGTCGCCAGCCCCCACTCCGCGGCCTCGGCGCCGGTCAGCGAGTCGCCGGTCAGCAGCAGGCGCTTGGCCCGCATCGGCCCGAGGCGGCTCGCCCACATCGCCGTCGTCGGCGAGCCCCAGACCCGCGCCGGCGGGTAGCCGATCTTGGCGTCCTCGGCGATCACCAGCAGGTCCGAGCAGAGCGCCATGTCGGTGCCGCCGGCGACGCAGTAGCCGTGGACCTTGCAGAGGACCGGCTTGTCGGAGTGGAAGAGGCTCATGAAGCCGCGCACGTTGCGCGACATGAACTGGTAGTCGGTGACCGGGTCCCAGTTGCTGTTCGGAGCGTGGTTGGCGGCGATCGTCGCCGGGTCGAGCGGCGAGCCGGCCGGCGCTTCGGAGCGCTCGCCGAGCTCGCGCATGTCCCCCTCGGCGGAGGCGACGAGGTCGTAGCCGCCGCAGAAGCCGCTGCCGTTGCCGGCGAGGGCGATCGCGTGGACCGCCGGGTCGAGGTTGGCCCGCTCGACGCACTCGGCCAGCTCGACCGGCATCCGCGGCGTGATCCCGTTCCCCCGCTCCGGCCGGTTCAGGGTGATCCGAGCAACTCGGTCGCTCGCCTCATAGATGAGCGTCTCCACGAATTCACCCTACGTCGTCTGAGTTGATCTGACCAAGCAGATCAAGGACGCAGGGAGCGTGGCGTGCTCTGC
>JBQCDH010000052.1:0-10694 GCA_051961435.1 Solirubrobacterales bacterium | reverse complement strand
CGGCCCGGGCCGCGAGGCTGGTCGCCGATGCGCGGGCGATGCGCGGCCAGATCCGCAATCTGCGGCGCATCATGGGCGCGCACCACGACCGCCGCACCGACATCTACATGACCGAGCTCGGCTGGGGCTCGGCGAGCTTCGAGTCGCGGCCGTCGGCGCCGACCGTGAGCGGCGCCCGCAGCTCGCGCTCCTCCCCCGAGGCGGTGCGGACGACGACCCCGCGGACCGCGTCGCCCTCGCGCAGGACCGCGGTGGCGGCGCGGCCGAGCATCAGCTCGACCCCGGGCTCTGCGGCCACTCTCTCTTTCAGCAGCGGGTCGAGGATCTCGCGCCGCAGGTTGACGCAGGCGTTGCCGGGAGGCGGCGGTTTGATCCAGCCCCAGCGCGTCCAGGCCTGGACCCTGGTGCGGATCCCGCCGGCCTCGTAGATCGGCTCCATCCAGCCGAGCCGCTCCAGCGTCGGCACCGCCGAGGCCTGGATGAAGTGGGAGCACATCCGCTTGAAGGCCTTCGGGTCGGGCTGCTTCTCGACGAGCGCGACGCGCGCACCCTCCCGTCCCAGCAGGGTCGCCGCCGTGCAGCCTGCGAGGCTGGCGCCGACGATGACTGCGTCGTATCCCTCGGAACTCTTGCTGGCCATGTTCAACCTCCCGCTACCTAATTTCTATAATTCGGCCCGTACTATACGCTTCGAATCATGAAAAGCAAGTCGATCCGGCTCACCGCCACCTCCTACGCGCTCCTCGCCCTGCTGAAGGAGTTCGGGCCGTCGACCTCCTACGACATCAAGCAGGCCCTGGAGAGCTCGATCCAGAACTTCTGGCCCGTTCCCCACACGACCGCCTACGAGGAGCCGGCCCGCCTCGCCGCAGCCGGCTACCTCTCGGCGCGGCAGGAGGAGGGGGGACGCCGCCGCCGCGTCTACTCGCTCACCGCGAAGGGGCGCGAGGCGCTGGCGGCCTGGGCGAACGAGCCGGCCGCGGCGGCGCCGCAGCTGCGCGACGAGTTGATGCTGAAGGTCTTCGCCGGCGCCGATCCGGCACCGCTGCTGCGGCCCCGGCTCGCCTTCCACCGGGCGAAACTGGAGGAGCTGCGCGGCTACCTCGAGGCGGTGCGGCAGGCGGAGGGCTTCGAGGGCTCCGAGCGAACCCTCCACGCCGGCATCGCCTACGAGGAAAAGATGCTGGAGATGCTGGAGACGTTCGCTCGGGCCGGCGAGTCCTGAGCCTTCCGACGGGCGGGCCGGTGGGAGATTCGGCCATCTTTTGGAATACCCGTGCGTTTTCGGCCAAGATACACTGAGTACTTAGGCAAGTACTCGGTCCGTAGCGACCAGTCCAGCGCCCCAAAGGGAGAGCCCCGTGGCAGAAGAGTACGTCTTCCGTTTCATCGCCCTGCGTCAGCCGACCACGAAAATGGGGCCGGCCCGGAAACCGCCTCAGAGGGTGCCCTACTCGGTCCGAGGCGAAGATCCTCCGCTCGCGCGGAAGGTCCTCGAAATGCCGGTGGAGGAGCGCAGCCGGCGCCGGCTGACGGCGCTCGGGGAGGAGTTCATCGCCGGCGAAGGCTACGTGCGAGACCTCTCCGAGCTTCCCTTCGATCTCTTTCCCCTCGCGGACTGGGCGGAGGAAAATTCCGGCCGCAAGCTCGGCGAACTCGATCCGGGGAGCTTCTTCCAGGACCGCTACGACCGCAAACCCGCCAAGGTGGTGGCGAGCAAGGAGTTCGGCGAAGCCGCCGACAAGCTCGCGGAGTCGCTGTTCGCCCACGCGATTGCCGACGGCAACCGCGCGCGGGGGCGCGACGACCTCGTCCACGCGATCAAGCTTCTCTACCTGGCGGTTGCGGCGGCGAGCGTCCCGGCGCTGTTCGAAGGGGAAGAATCGCTGGGGGAGCTGATCGGCCGGCTGCTGGTCGTCATCCCGGAACTCGCAACCGCTCCGCTGCAGCGCACGAAGCCGGAAACGAAGCCGCAGCCCTCCCAGGGCGAACGCGGCAAGGAACTCGAAGACCGGCTCGAGAAGCTGTCGCGGGCGCACGCCGAGCTGACCTCGGTGCTGGCCCGCCCCGACGCCCTCCACGCGGAGCCGGCCAAGGTCACCAGGGACGTCCAGCTCCCCGCGGGCGGCGAGCGGATGGCGGCGATCGAAGCGAAGCTCGAGCGGATCGCCTTGAAGGTGGACGTCGCGGGGGAGGGAACGACGGAAGCCGAGCCGGCGGCCGCGGCGCCGAGCGGCGCGACGGGCACCGTCAGCGCCAAGGCGCGCGTTTCCCTGGCCCGCTCCGCGGCGAGCGCGCTCTCGGCGGCGACGAGCTCGGCGCTCGAGGAGCTCCAGGTCGATCCCCGCACCACCGACCCGTTCGCCATGGTCAACCTGCTCGAGGCGCAGATCGCCGAGCTTTCGACCGAACTGCCGACGGCCGTCTCCTCGCGGCGGATGATCGCCTTCGGCGGAGCGCTGCTGGACGCGGACGCGTTCGCGAAGACCTACGGCCTCGGCGGCCCGATTCTCGAATGGGGCAGCCTCCCCACCGAACAGCCGTGCCAGTTCAAGGCGGGGATCGGCGACCTGCTGATCGTGCGGCAGAAGCTCCGGGCCTACGAGCTCGGCGACCTCGCCCACGTGGAGAACGTCCTGCGCGGGGAGTTCAGGGAGCGCGAACACCGCCGCCTCGACCTGCGCGAAGAAGTCACGACGACCGAGACCGAACAGGAAACCGAAAAAGAGCGCGACCTGCAGAGCACCGAGCGCAACGAGATGCAGAACGAGGCGACGAAGACGGTTCAGAGCCAGTTCGGCCTCCAGGCGGGGCTCCAGGTCAGCGGCTCCTACGGACCCGTCGTCAGCTTCAGCGCCAGCCTCAACACGAGCTTCTCAACCTCGACCTCCGAATCGCAGCGCAAAGCCACCACGTTCTCGCGCGAAATCTCCGAAAAGACCGCCGAAAAAGTCCGCGAACGGGTGCGGGAGGAACAGATGCGGCGGGTGCTGGAGCAGATCGAGGAAATCAACGTCCACCGGCTCGAAAACACCGACCACCCGACCGCGAACGTGCGGGGGATGTACCGCTGGCTGAACAAGCTCTACGACGCTCAGGTGTTCAACTACGGGCAGCGCATGATGTACGAGTTCGTGCTGCCGGAGCCGGCCGCGTACTTCCTCTACGCGATGGCGACGAACCCCCAGCAGGAACTCGAACTGGAAAAACCCGAACCGCCCCTGTACAACGGGCAGCCGCTCAAGCCCGAGAACCTCACCCGCGCCAACTACCAGGACTACCTGGCCGAACAGCAGGTGACCTCGGCGAAATCGCCGCCTCCCACGTTCATGCACGTCGCCTTCTCCGACAAACAGGAGGGGAAGGAAGAAAGCAACTACGAGCGGGGGACGAAAGTCACGATCCCCGCCGACTACGAGGCGATGGCGGCGTCCACCTGGTACTGGTACGTGTACACGGACCAAACGGCGCACCTGAAGCTGGCTCTCGGCGGGGTGGACGCCGAAGGGGGGGTCTCCTCCTTCGGGACCCCGCGGCGCTCGGAACTCTCCGTCGGCATCCACGCCTTCAAGACGGAGGCCTTCGTGGTCACCGCCGACATCTACTGCCAGCTGACCACCGAAGGGTTCGCGAAATGGCAGCAGGAAACGTATGACGCGATCCTCGAGTCCTACCTGAACAGGAAAGCGGCCTACGACGAGGCGATCGCCCAGCGCCAGGCCCAGACCGGGGTGCAGATCCTCGGGCGCAACCCGCTCGAGAACCGGCGCATCGAAGAGCACGAGCTGCAGAAGCTGGCGATTATGACCCTGGCGCGGAGCTCCTATCTCGACGTCGACAGCTACTACGAATCCGCCGAGCCGGCGATGGACATCGCCGCGGCCTGCCGCAACGGCGCCTACATCCGCTTCCTGGAGAACGCCTTCGAGTGGAACAACATGACCTGGGTCCACTACCCCTACTTCTGGGGCCGGCACGCGCGCTGGAGCGAAGCCCTGCACCTGACCGATCCCGACCCGGACTTCGCCGCCTTCCTCAGCGCCGGCGCCTCTCGCGTGCAGCTGCCGGTCCGGCCGGGATTCGAGCGGGCGGTCGCCTACTTCTGCCAGACCGGGATCCCCTGGGAAGGGAACGACGTGCCGCTGATCGGGGACGAACTGTACGTGCCGATCGTCGAAGAGATCGCGGCGAACCTCGAAAAACCCGAAGAAGGAACGCCCTACCCGCCCGAATCCAAACCGTGGACGGTGACGGTTCCGACCGAGCTCGTCGTCGTCCAGGACCTCCAGGAAATCCCAGCGATAGTCGACAGCCTGACGGGGCAGCCGATGAACCTCGACGCCGAGTAGCGCGGTGCCGGAAGTCGAGCTCCGGGCCGACTTCGACCGCGACGGCCGGCTCACGGGGACCGCGGCGGAGTACGCCGCCCGGGCCACCGCCCCGGGCGCGATCGTCGGCCCCAACATCGACCGCGACGGCCGCCGCCTGCCCGCCACGGCGCGGGTCCTGAGCCCCCTGCAGCTCGACTTCTCCCTGCCCACGAAGCAGGGCAGCGACGACGATCCGGTCGCCCTGCAGGTCGTGGTCTCGGCTCCCGCGGCCGCGAAATTCACCGGCCTGACGCTGCTGGTCGAAGGGGAAAACGCGAGCGCGGTCGACCTCGTCGACGGGCGCTCCCGCATCGTTGCGCCGCAGCGGACGGCGCCCGGCCGGGTCGAGTTCGCGCTGCCGACCGCAGCCGGGCGGCACCGGTTCGCCCTCGAGGCCTCGCGCGCTCCCGGCTCGCCGCTCGGCAGCGGGGGCGCCGCGCTGACGCTCAGCGTCGTCGGCCGCGACGCCGCCGGCACCGACACGACGCTCGACAGCGCGCTCCTGCGGCTTGCGGGCTTCATCGTCTGCGGCGACCTGGCGCCGGCGGAAGTCATCTACCTCGCCGTGCTCGGCGACAACGCCCCCGCGCTGAGCGACGTGCGCGAAGGGCTGGCCTCGACCCGCACCGCGGTGCCGATCCGCGAAGTCGGGCCCGCCGACAACATGGGCGACGGCTGGCTCCAGGACCAGTTCCAGGTCGGCCACATCGTCGCCCCGGGGCGGTCGATGCGGGCCGTCCTCCACCTGCCGCGGCTGCGGACCAACGCCCAACTCGGCGCCAGCCCGCGCAACCTCGCCGAACTGGTGCGGACCCACTTCCCCTCTACCGATCTCGGGCTGATCGAGGATTTCTGGCAGCGGACGGTGCCCCTGGTCCACGAAGGCGGGACGGCGCGGCTCACCTTTCCCCAGACCTACTTCGTGTTCCGGGCGATCCACATGACCACCCGCGCGCACGAATTCCTGCTCGACTCGATCCGCCGGCTCTGCGCGGCGGCGGTGGATCTGAAAATCACGCCGACCCCGCCCGAGTGCGGGGGCCTGCCGCCGGTGATGACGGTGCCGCCGATCCGGAGCCAGATCCCGGTCGCCCTGGGTCGGCTCGAATCCCTGGCCGAACGGCTGCTCGAAAAAGCGACGACGAACCAGCGCAGCGGGATCGAAGCCATGCGCAATCGCGCCCGGCAGCTGGCGCAGGCGGTGGAACGGGTGCTGGGGCTGAGCGGCCAGCCCGGCAGCGAAGTGTTCGAACTGGAAATCGAAGGGACCGTGTACCGCCTCAACGCCATCGGCCTGCTCGAACTCGCGGAAGCGGTCGACCGCATGCACGACTCGCTCGTCTACGGGGGGAACATCGAGGCCTCGCCGCCGACGGCCGCCAATCCCTTCGGCAAGGTCGTGATCGGGGAGGGGGAAGAACGGCTGATGGACCCGGCGCTGCGGGGATTCCTCGAAGCGGGGGAACCGGTCCAGCCGCTGTTCAAGATCGACACCGCCTGGCTCGGCGTCGGCCATGTCGACGAGCTGATCTCCTTCCTCCCGAACAAGGAAGGCGGCTCCGGGCAGGTGGTGATGCGGGCCTCGCCCGAGGTGGCCTTTGCCCTGATGGAAGGGGCGAGCGCCCTCTACCGCTCGGGCATCTCCCAGTACGACCCAGACTCCTTCGACCCCTGGCGGCCGCTGACGCTCCAGCGGCACCGCATGGGCAAAGGCACGCACCCGGTCACCCGGCTGTTCCGGGGCAAGCTCTGGCTCCACTACCACCCCCACCCGCACGCCTCGCCCGGCGGCGGCGGTCAGGGAGCCGGCGGCGGGTACGGGGCGGGCGGCGGCGGGTCGAGCTCGACGTACGACCCGGAACTGTCGGAGGTCCTGCTGCCGCCGCAGATCTACCTGCGGATGGTCGACTGGTATGGCGGCCTGCTCGGCGAATCGCTCGCGCCCTACTTTCCCGAAGGGGAAGAAGACACGAACTACTACCCGGCGGCGCTTTCCGCCTGGGAGCTCAGCTTCTTCGAGGGGGAAACGAACGAGGAAATCGCCAAAGAAAAGCTGAAAGCGCTGGACCAGGTCCTGCGCCGGGAGCTGCCCGAATTCCCGGTCCGCCGCGTGCCGGTCCTCTTCGACCGGGCCGAAAAACTCGTGGACCGCGCGACCGCCGCCTTCGTGCCCGACCTAGTCAACCTCCAGCACGTCAACGGGACGGTGCTGATCCCGAACCCGTTCGGCCCGCGCATGAGCCCCGAAGACGCCGCGCAAGTGATCGCCGAAGTGCTCCGCAACGAAGGATTCGGCAGCATCGCCGGGAGCGTCTCGGCTCGGTACTTCCAAAAACAGGGCCTCGACGTGACCCAGATCTGGCTGAACCCGGCGCTCCAGGGGGCCGCCTCTGTGAGGTTTCACACGCTTGCCGAAATCGCTGCCGAGTTCGCCGACGGCTTCGTCGGGGCGAGTCGGGAAGAAGTCGAAGAAAAAATCCGCCGCGCCAATCGCTCCGCCTTCGATTCCTCGGGCGAACTGCGCAGCGGCTGGCGCAAGCTCACCATTCCGGAGAAAACCGTGGACCTCTTCCAGGCCTATACGCACGCCCTGCTCGACGCCCAGGGACTGAAGCCGGTGTGGGTCGACTCCTGGTTCTACCACGTCCGCGTGGGCGAGATCCACTGCGGGACGAACGTGCTGCGGGCGCAGCCGCAGACCCGCGTGCAGTGGTGGGCCCGGCTGTCGCAGGCCACTCCGTGACCCTCGGGTCGGCGCTCAATCCGATGCCGCTTGGGGCTCCCAGCGGAAGCGGCGGCTGGCGACGCGGACCCCGACCAGCGCCCAGATCGCCAGCGCGGCGACGTTGCCGAGGTCGAGGCCGCTGCCGCTGGCGCCTGGCGCCAGGCTGGTTTGCAGGCCGAGGGCGAGGTGGGAGAGGGGGAAGGCCTTGCCGACCGATTCCAGCCAGGAGGGCAGCTGTTCGACCGGGATCCAGACGCCGGAGACGAAGGAGAGGATGACGACCGAGAAGGGGGCGATCGTCGAGGCCGCGTCGGGGGTGGGGGTGAAGGCGCTGAGGGCGATGCCCAGCGAGCAGAGGGTGGCGGTGCCAAGCAGCAGGTAGAGGACGAAGGCGGGGAAGGTCGAGGCGGGGACCGGGATGCCGTAGGCGACGGCGCCGATCGCCAGCAGCACCGCGCCCATCGCCAGCGCCTGCGCCTCGGCGCGGATTATCTGCGCGGCGATGAAGGTCCAGGGCGGCATCGGGGTGCCGCGGTAGCGCTTCAGCTGCCCGTTCTCCCGCTGCGTCGTCAGCGAGACGGCGAGCGTGGTGAAGGTCGAGAGGGCGGCGGCGTAGGCGATGATCCCGGCGGTGAAGTAGGCCTCGGCGCTGAGCTTCAGGTCGCCCGGCAGGGTCGCGGTGTCGTTTCCCCCCGCGTTGAAGATCGAGTTGAAGAGGACGAGGAGGATGACCGGGAAGGCCATCGTGAAGATCACCGTCCGCGGGGTGCGCAGGGCGACGAGGACCGCCATCCGCGCCTGTGCGAGGACGATCGCCCGGTTGCTCATCGCTCCGGCCCCCGGGTCAGCTCGAGGAAGACGTCCTCCAGGTTCGGGCGGCGGACCTCGAGCTCGCGCAGCTCGACCCCGCGCTCCTCGGCGAGGGCGAGCAGCCGGTAGAGGTCCCGCTGGGGACGCTCGCTCTGGATCTCGACCTGGTCCCCGGCGGCGGAGACGGTGCCGGCGACGGTGGCGCGGACATCCTCGACCGCGAGCCCGCCGTCCAGCGCGAAGCCGATCACGGTGCTGCGGCCGATCGTCTCGGCGATCTCCTCGATGCGGCCCTGGGCGACGATCCGGCCCTCGCGCAGGATCGCCACCCGGTCGGCGAGGTGCTGGGCCTCGTCCATGTAGTGGGTGGTGAGGAAGACGGTCTTGCCGAGCGCCTTCAGGCCCTCGATCATGTTCCAGGCGTCGCGGCGGGCGCTCGGGTCGAAGCCGGTGGTCGGCTCGTCGAGGAAGATCAGGTCGGGGTCGCCGACGATCCCGAGGGCGACGTCGGCGCGCCGTTTCTGCCCGCCGGAGAGGGTGCCGATGCGGGCGTCGCGTTTGTCGGCGAGGCCGACCAGCTCGATCGTCTCCTCGACTGGGCGCGGCGAGCGGTAAAAGCGGGCGAAGAGGGAGACCGCCTCCCGCACCGTCCAGAGCGGATCCAGCTCGCACTCCTGGAGGACGAGGCCGACCCGCTCGCGCCAGGCCCGGGTCGGCTGGCTCGGGTCGGCGCCGAGGACCGAGACCTCGCCGCCGCTGCGCTCGCGGTAGCCCTCGAGGATCTCGATCGTCGTCGTCTTGCCGGCGCCGTTTGGGCCGAGGAAGCCGAACACCTCGCCGGCCGCGACCTCGAAGTCGATGCCGGCGACCGCCTCGTGCTCGCCGTAGGCCTTGCGCAGCCCCTGCACGCTGATCGCGACCTCGCTCACCGGGCTCAAGCTACCTCAGGCGCCGATGGGGAGGTGAGCGCCCGAAGTTAGTTTGCTAAACTAATTATCAGGGCTAATCAAGTGGTCACGCAAGCCGACATCCCACTCACCGAGCGCGCGGCGCACCTGCGTACGGCGATCGTCCGCACCGCCCGCCGGCTGCGTCAGGAGGCGGCGGCGGAGACCAGCGGTCTCACCCCGACCTCGGTCGCCGCGCTGGCGACGATCGAGCGCCACGGGCCGATGACTCCGAGTGAGATCGCCGACATCGAGCGGGTGAAGCGGCCGACGATCACCCGCACCCTCGGCTGCCTCGAACGGGAGGGCCTGATCGACCGCACCCCCGACCCCGCCGACGGCCGCAGCGCCCTGGTCGAGGTCAACGGCGCCGGCCGCGAGCGGCTGCGGCGCCTGCGCAGCCGCAAGAACGCCTACCTGGCGCGGCGCATGCGCGACCTCAGCGCCGAGGAAGTCGAGACGCTGGAGCGGGCGGCCGAGATCCTCGAGCGGATGCGGGCGGGCGAGCGGCTTTGACGGCTGCGATCCGCCACTCGTTCAACTCGCTGGAGGTCCCCAACTACCGCCGCTACTTCGCCGGCCAGCTGATCTCCCTCTCGGGGACCTGGATGCAGACGGTGGCGGCGCTCTGGGTCGTGCTCAGCCTCACCGGCAGCGGCGTCGCCGTCGGCCTCACGACCGCGCTGCAGTTCCTGCCGATGCTGCTGATCGGCGCCTGGGGCGGGCTGCTCGCCGACCGGTTCCCGAAGCGGCGGCTGCTGATGACGACGCAGGCGCTGATGGCGATCCCCGCCGTCGGCCTCTTCGCCGTCACCGCGACCGGCGTCGCCCGGCCCTGGATGGTCTTCCTCGCGGTCTTCGCGATGGGCGCGATCAACGCGATCGACAACCCGACCCGGCAGAGCTTCGTGATCGAGATGGTGGGGCCCGACCGGGTGGTCAACGCGGTCAGCCTCAACAGCGTCATCGTCCAGGCGGCGCGGATCGTCGGCCCGGCGCTGGCCGGGATCCTGATCGCGACCGTCGGCGTCGTCCCCTGCTTCGCGCTGAACGCGCTCACCTTCGCGGCGATGATCCTGGCGCTGTGGCGGATGGACCCCGAGCGGCTGCACGCGGCGCCGCCCGCCAAGCCCGAGCCGGGGGCGATCCGCGCCGGCCTGCGCTACGTGCTGCGCACGCCGGAGCTGCTGGTGCCGCTGGCGCTGATGGCGCTGGTCGGGACGCTCGGCTTCAACTTCCAGGTGGTGCTGCCGCTGCTCGCCAGGTTCAGCTTCGACGCCGGCGCGACGACCTACGCGGCCCTGGTCGCGGCGATGGCGGTCGGCTCGATCGCCGGCGCCCTCGTCAACGGCCACCACGGCCGCACCGGCCCGCGCCTGATCGCCGGCGGCGCCCTCGCCTTCGGCGTCGCGGCGCTGCTCTCGGCGGCGATGCCGAGCCTCGCCTTCGAGGTGCCGGCGCTGATGCTGCTCGGCGCCGCCGCGGTCACCTTCGCGGCGACGATCAACTCGACCCTGCAGCTGGCGGTCTCCCCCGAGATGCGCGGCCGGGTGATGGCCCTCTACTCGGTCGTCTTCCTCGGCTCGACCCCGATCGGCGGTCCCCTCGCCGGCTGGCTCGCCCAGTCCTACGACCCCCGCGTCGCCCTCCTACTGGCGGGCGTCTCCGGCCTGACCGCCGCCTGGGCCGCCCAAGTCAGCTTTGCAAGGCTCCGCGCCCGGGCTGCCGAAGCCATCACCGCCGAGCACGCGGTGGCGTAAGGCTGAGGGACCAAGCGCTGCGGTAAAGGGGTCCGGTCGTTCCCTGAGCGAATTCGTCGCGGACATTCGCCCAGGGGACGAC
>JBQCDH010000051.1:0-112324 GCA_051961435.1 Solirubrobacterales bacterium | reverse complement strand
AGGGGACCGGCACTCCTCCGGAGGAATGTTCGGCGACATGCAATCTGGTGTCTTGCGCGGCCGAAGGCCGCGCAGCATGTTCGCTCCGAGCGAAGCGAGGTGCGGTCGATTCCGGAGGAGGAGTGCCGGTCCCCTGTACCGAGTGGGGTCGGTCCTGTGCTGATCAGCCGGGGCCGACGCCGCCGGATTCGGTTCCGCCGCCGCCTCCACCGCCGCCCGCTTCGGGCGCTGCTTCGGCGCCGCCGCCGGCACCGCCGGTTTCCGGCGCTACTTCTTCTTCGGGGACGATTTCTTCTTCGGGCGCGGCTTCTTCGAGTTCGGGTTCGGCTTCGACCCCGCCTTCTTCTTCGAAGCCGCCTTCGACTTCTTCGCCGCTGCCGCTACCGGCTTCGCTGCCCGAACTGGGCGTCGGCGCACTCGGTTCTTTGCTGCACTCTTCGAAGCCGTAGATCGCCGCCTGCGACTCGAATTCTTCGAGCGCCGGCGCCGCCTTGCTGGCCGCTGCGCCGAGCGCGGCGGTGTCTTCGCGTTCGGCCGCCAGCTTCACTTCGCCCTCGATCTTGGCCAGTTCTTCGGCCGATTCCCAAAACTTGGCGTATTCGCCGCTGTCGCCTTCCGGCGCCCCCAGTTCCTTCAGGCGTTCGACCATGCCGATGTAGAGGTTGGAGGTCTTTTCGATCTGCGCCGGCACCGCCGCTTCGGAGGCTTCCGAGCCGAGGGCGCCGACCGCCGCGTTGACCTCGCCGCAGATCGCGTCGCCCTGTTGGATCAATTCGGCTTTCGTCAGCGACTGCGGTTCTTCGGTCGTCGTCGTCGCGGTCGATTCGGTTTCGCCGCCCCCACCGCCGCAGCCCGCGACCACGAGCGCCGCCAGCACGGCGAGCAGCACGAGGATCGTCTTGGTGGCCGGAAATTTCACGGGGGCGAAGCTAGCAAAGCGATTCGACGGCTTTGCAGGGGATCGGGTGGCGTAGCTCTACTGCGGCCCAGGGACTCGAACCCCGACTACCTCGTCCAGAGCGAGGCGTGCTGCCATTACACCAGGCCGCAACGGCGTCTCCGCAGGATACCTGGGAGGGATTGGGGGCAGCCCCTACGGAGAATCCTCGGAGAATTCGGTCCCCTCGGCGATCATCTGCCGCGCTCGGGCCAGTTCCTCCGAGCGGCCGACGCTGAGGCAGCCGGCTACGCGGCCCCCCTGCAGGTACCAGACCGAGAACTCGCCGCTCTCGCGATCCCCCCGCCAGACCTCCCGGTCCCACTCGTAGGCCGGGCCGACGTACTCGAGGCTCGCCCAATCGGCGAGGTCGCTGAAGAAGTAGGGGACGACTTCGTAGTCGGCATCGGCGCCGAGCATGTTGCCGGCGGCGTGCTGGCCCTGCTGCATCGCCACGTCCCAGTGCTCGACGTGGATGCGGCGGCCGTGGACGACGCTCTCGTACGAGCAGCAGTCGCCCGCCGCGTAGATCCCCTCGACCGACGTCCGCAGCTTCGAATCGCAGACGACGCCCCCGTCGCCGACCTCGATCCCGGCGCGCTGGGCGAGCATCGCGTCGGGCCTCACCCCGGCGCCGACGACCACCGCGTCGCACTCGACGGCGAGGCCGCTCTCGGTAATCACCGCCTTCACCTGGCCGTCGCCCTCGAAGGCGCTCAGGGTCTCGCCGCCGTGGAAGGTCACGCCGTGCTCTTCGAGCCGCTCCTGGAACCAGCGCCCCGCGTCGGTGCCGAAGGTGCGCGAGAGCGCCACGTCCTCCATCGCGAGGATCGTGCACTTCGTCCCCTTCGCGGCCAGCGAGGCGGCCACCTCGCAGCCGATGTAGCTGCCGCCGATCAGGACCACGTGCTCGGCCGCCTCGGCGTCCGCGCGGATCGCGTCGGAGTTGCCGAAGGCGCGCAGGTAGTGGATGCCCTCGTTCTCGGCGCCCTCGACGCGGAGGATGTTGACCATCGCCCCGGTCCCGAGCAGCGCCTGACCGAAGGCCACCTCCTCCCCGCCCTGGATCTTGGCGGTCCGCGCCTCGGCGTCCAGCGAGAGCACGTTGCGGGCGGTCAAGACCTCGATCTGATGCTCCTCGTACCAGGAGAGGGGATTGACGTGGGCGTCCTCGCGGCCGGCGTCGCCGCGCAGGTACTCCTTCGAGATCGGCGGCCGTTCGTAGGGCGGCTCGGGCTCGCGCCCGACCAGCAGGATCGACCCCTCGGCCCCGCGCCGGCGCAGCTCGGCCGCGCAGTGGGCGGAGGCCATGCCGCCGCCGACGAGGAGGAAATCGACCTCGCGGTCAGCCATCGGCCCCGTTGCCGTTGCCGTTGCCGGCTTCCGGCCCGAAGAGCGCTTTCAGGTCGTCCTCCTTGCCGGGGTCGAGGACGGCGAGGATCTCGTCTCCTTCCTGCAGCACGGTGTCGGCGGTTGGGACGAAGCCCTTGCCCTCGCGCAGGACCGAGATCAGCAGGCTCCCTTCCGGCATCTGCAGGTCGCCGACCCGACGGCCGGTGACGCTGGAGCTCTTGCCCAGCAGCATCTCGATGATCTCCAGCTGCTCCTGCTGGAGGTCGAGCAGGTGGACCAGCCCGTACTCGGGCACCTCGTGCTCGAGCAAACGCAAGATCAGGTCGGTCGCCGAGACCCACGGCCGGATCCCGAGCAGATCGAAGTGCTGCCGGTTGCGCGGGTTGTTGACCCGGGCGATGATCTGGTCGACTAGGTACTTCTCTTTCGCCACCTGGCAGATCAGCATGTTGTCCTCGTCGTCGCCGGTGACCGCGATCACCATGTCGGCGCGCTGGATCCCGGCCCGCTCCAGCACCCAGAGCTCGGAGGCGTCGCCGTAGGAGACGTTGTGCTCGAGCTCCTGCTCGACGGTCAGGTAGCGGCGCCGGTCGCTCTCGATCAGCGTCACCTCGTGGCCCTTGTCGAGCAGCTCGCGAGCGAGGTTCCAGCCCACCTTGCCCGCTCCGACGACGATGATGTACATGCTGTTCTCGCTCCCCTATGCCGTCGCGGCCGCTTCGTCGGGCGCCCCGCCGCGCCCGCCGGCCTCGCGCACCGCTTCCTCGAGCATGTCGATCGCGACCCGGGTCGGGCAGACGGTATTTAGGCCCTGGCGCTGGTACCACTCGGCTCGCAGCGGGTCGAGCACGCGTGCGATCACGGTCGGCACCTCGTAGCGGCGCTGGGCGATCTGGGAGATGACGATGTTGGTGTTGTCGCCGTCGGTGGAGGCGATGAAGACGTCGGCCTGCTGGATCCCCGCCGCCTCGAGCGCCTCGGCCTCGAGCCCGGCGCCGACGGTGAACTGGCCGCCGAGGTCCTCCCAGCTCTTCTCGAGGCCGACCTCCAGCCGCGCGTGCGACTCGGGGTCCTCGTCGAGGCAGGAGACGGCGTGCCCCTCGCGGAGCATCGCCCGGGCCACCGAGGAGCCGACCCGGCCGCAGCCGACGATCAAGACGAACATGGGACCGGATACTAGACGTGCATCAGGGTTCCGGCGGGGCCGTCAGCAGAACCCTGCAGGGGGCTTTCTTCAGCACGTACTCGGTCGCGGCGCCGATCTCCGCCGGCTTCGCGGCGCCGATGCCGCCGAGCACGCCGCCGCCGCGGATCTTGGTCGGCGGCTCGCCGCCGATCACGATCGCTTCGACGTGACCGCGGCGCGCCGCCTCGAGGATGCCGGCGCCCAGCTTGCGGGCGCGGATCACGTCGGTGGTGACGACGACGTCCTCGTACTCCTCCCCCACCTCGCGCGCCCGCTCCAGCGCCCGCTGCGCCTGCTCCTCGCGCTCCTTCGGCAGCTTCGCGTCGAGCGGCAGGGTCAGCGGCACCTCGATCACGTAGACGACGTCGAGCCGCGACTGGCCGCCGTCCTTGGAGTCGGCCTGCTCGGCGGCGGCCAGGCGCCCCGCGGTGGCGACGATGTCGTCGTCGAGCTTGGTGCCGAAGACGGGGACGAGGATGTTGCTGAATTCGACCTCGGGCACCTGCTTGGTCAGCGCCCGCTCGGTCACCGAGACGCGCTTGGTCAGCGTCGTCCCCTCGAAGACCTTGCGGTAGACGACGTAGAAGACGAGCCCGAAGGCCATCCAGCCGATCCCGACCCAGCGTGCGGTCGTGTGGAAGGCGAGGACGCTGAGGAAGGCGAGCCCGCTGAGGACGGCGGCGACGATCGCCGGCAGCGGCAGCTCGGCGATCCCCCAGGGCACCCCGACCGGGATCCGGAACGGCCGCCGCTTTTCCGGCTCGGTCACGCGGAGGCGGATGATCGAGAGGTGGGCGACGGTGATCGCCAGGGTCGCCCCGAAGGCGTAGATCGAGGCGAGCAGCTTGACGTTGGTGGGGACGACCAGGCCGATCGCGATCAGGCAGCTGAGCGCGATCGCCACGTAGGGGGTGGCGGTGCGCGGGTGCAGCTTGCCGAGCCAGCTGGGGATCTGGCGGTTGATCGCCAGCGTGTAGATGTGGCGGGAGACGCCGAGCATCGAGGTGCTGGCGGCCCAGATCAGCACCGGCGTCGCCACCACCATCACCAGCCAGCGCATCGTGGTGGCGAGCCAGGCCGGGTGGTAGGCGGAGACGACCCCGAGGACGGGCTCCTCGACGAATTCGCCTCCGAGCGCGGTGTGCGGGCCGTGGGGCCCGCCGATCACCGGCACCGCCATCAGCGCGACCGCCGCCATCCCGGCGTAGACGAGCGGCACCCCAATCGCGCCGAGGCTGGCGACGCGCTTGAGGTCGCGGCGGTCGACGTCGATGTCGGGGGCGAGGTCGGAGGCGGCCTCGATCCCGGCGTAGGCCAGCATCGCCACCACCGCCGCGTAGACGATGTCGCGGCCGCTCGGCGCGGAGAAGAGGTGGATGTGTTCGGTCAGGCGGTCGGGATGCCAGACGGCGAGGACGCCGACCACGATCACCGCCAGCTGCAGGCCGAGGTCGGCGAGGGCGAGCAGGGTGAGCGGGCCCTGGCGCTCGCGCCCGGTGACGTTGAGGATGTTGAGGACGGAGACGGAGACGATCACAGCGGCCGCGATCCCGATCTCCCAGCCGGGATCGCGAAAGTCGCCGGTCAGCGGCTCCATGTAATGAGGCACCGAGATCGCCGCCAGGGCGATCACGATCAGGTAATCGATCAGGATCGCCCAGCCGGCGACGAAGGCGATCAGCTCGTTGAAGGCGTGGCGGGCGAAGGTCGAGGAGCCGCCGCGCTCGCGAAACATCGCCCCGCCCTCGACGTAGGTGAGGGTGGTCAGCCCGAAGAGGAGGCCGGCGGCGAGGAAGATCAGGGGCGTCAGCCCGAGGCCGCGGTCGGCGACGACGCCGAGGGCGAAGTAGATCGAGAAGCCGACCGCCGAGTAGGCGGCGGCGAAGAGCGAGGGGACGCCGAGGCCGCGCTCGAGGATCGGCTCGGCCCGCGGCTGCTCGGGCCGGGCCGGCTCCTCCGGCCCCTGCCCCTGGCGTGGCGGGCGCGCCCCGTTGCCGCCCGTCGCGCGCTCCGGCACGCTCACTTGCCCACCTTCGTCCCCAGCCAGAGCCGTCCGACGCCGATGGCGACGAAGGCGAGGCCCATCAGGAAGCCGACCGAGGCAGGACCGCCGCCGCCCGCCAGGGTGGCGATCAGCACCGCCAGCCCGAGCACGACGAAGACGAGAGAGAAGCCGCGGACGGCGCCGCGGTAGAAGCGCTCCCCGCTCAAGGCGTCGCCTCCGCCAGCGCCGCGCCGGGAATCGCCGGCGGCTTTTCGGTCGGGTCGGAGACGACGATCACCCGGCAGGGGCGCTCACCGAGGATCGTCTGCAGGGTCTTGTCGTAGAGCGGCACGCCGTTGCGGTAGCGCAGGCCGATGACGATCGCCGCGGCCTTGATCTCCGCCGCCTCCTCGGCGACCGAGTAGCCCGCCTGCCCCGGCCGCACCCGCGCCACGTGGCCGGTCACCCGCTGGCCGCCGATCAGCTTCGCCTCCTCGATCCGGCGCTGCGCTTCGGCTTCCTGGTCGGGCATCTCGGCGTTCAGCGGCAGGTTGGTCGGCACCGTCATCATCGAGTGGACGTGGATGCCGCGGCGACGCTTGGAGGCCAGCTTGACCGCGGTCGCGACCATCTCCGGCGAGAATTCTTCGTCGTCCTCGAAGGCGACGAGCACGCTTCGGTACTCGACCTCCTCGACCCCGAGCGGCTCCGGCAGCACCACCTTCACGGTCTCGGTCAGCGGCAGCCGCTGGTGGCGGCGGTAGAGCACGTAGACGGCGATCCCGAGGACCATCCAGCCGGTGCCGACGAACAGCGTGCGCGGGTTGAGGGCCATGACGACGATCCAGGCGGCGAAGGTGCCGAGGCCGCCGAGCACCGCGGTCATCGGCACCTCGAAGCCGAAGGCGCGGACGTTTCCGAGCGGCTTCCAGGTCCGCTCGACGTCCGGCTGTTTGCGCCGCAGCTGGATCACCGCGACGTGGGCGATCGTGAACGAGAGCATCGCCCCGAACGAGTACATCGTCGCGAGGAATTCGGTCTGGCCCGGCAGCAGGGTGACGATCGCGATCGCGGCGAAGATCAGGATCGCGATGTAGGGGGTGCGGTACTTCGGGTGGACCTGGCGCAGGCCCTCCGGCAACTGGCGATGCTGGCCCATCGAGTAGGTGAGGCGGGAGACGCCGATCAGGCCGGCGTTGGTGGCGATCAGCAGGATCACCGCGGCGAGGACGCCGACGTAGTAGCGGAGGACTTCGGTCGGGACGTGGGAGAGCCCGAGGTTCTGCACGATGCCGAGGATCGGGTCGTCGGCGTACTTCGAGCCGAGCGCGGTCGTGTATTCGCCGCCGTGGTGGACGACCGGCATCGCCGAGAGGGCGACGATCGGGATCAGCAGGTAGAGGCCGAGCACGGCCGCGACGACGAGGCCGACGCTGCGGGGGATGGTGCGGGCGGCGTCGCGCGCCTCCTCGGCCATGTTGGAGATCGTCTCGATCCCGGTGTAGGCGATCATCCCGACCGCGATCCCGAGGGCGAAGTCGCTCCAGGTCGGCGCCACGCCGAGGTGGACGTTGTCGACCAGGACCTGCGGGCTGAGGACGAGGACGACGCCGATCCCGACCAGGACGACCTGGGTGGCGAGGTCGGCCACGGCGAGGATCAGGTTCAGTTTCGCCGACTCCTCGGTGCCGCGGATGTTGATCGCGGCGAGGGCGACGATCAGCGCCGCCCCGCCGACGATGTCGCCGGGGCTGCCGCCGAGCCAGGGCCAGAAGACGGCGAGGTAGTGGGGCACGAAGAAGGCCGAGATCGCGACCGTGATCGTGTAGTTGAGCATCTGCCCCCAGGCGGCGACGAAGCTGACCAGCTCGTTGAAGGCGTGGCGGGCGAAGCTGGAGGAGCCGCCGGCCTCGGGGAACATCACCGTCGCCTCGGCGTAGGTGGCCGCGGTGGCGGCGAAGATCAGCCCGGAGATGACGAAGGCGACCGGGGTCAGCCCGAGCGCGAAGGAGGCGGTGACGCCGAGGGCGTAGTAGATCGAGGAGCCGACGTTGCCGTAGGCGGCGGAGAACAGCGCGCCGACGCCGTGGACGCGGCTGAGCGACTCGTCTCGTGGGATTCTCTGCGCCATCTAGATCGTGCCTGAAACGGTCACTCAGACCGAATATACGGACGTGTGGGGCGCTCGCCGCACGTGGGCTCGCGAGAGCTGCGCGGGCGAGGTGCAGCCGCAGAGCCCGAGCGCCAGCTCCAGCTCCTCGCGCAGGAGTCCGAGGACGCGGGCGACCCCCTCGCGGCCCGCCGCCGCCAGCCCCCAGAGCGCGGGGCGGCCGACCAGCACCGCGTCGGCGCCGAGGGCGAGCGCCGTGGCGACGTCGACGCCGCGGCGGACGCCGCCGTCGACCAGCACCGTGGCGCGGCCCTCGATCGCCTCGGCGATCTCCGGCAGCGCCTCGGCGGCGGCCAGCGAGCGGTCGAGCTGGCGGCCGCCGTGGTTGGAGACGACGACGCCGGCGGCGCCGTGCTCGAGCGCCAGCTCGGCGTCCTCGGCGGTGAGGACGCCCTTGACGAAGACCGGAACGCTGCATTCCGAGGCGAGGTCGGCGACGTCGGCCCAGGTGAGGGCGTGGTTCATCAGCGCGAAGGTCTCCTCGATCGTCAGCGCTTCGTCGCCGCCGACGGCGGCGCTGAGGATCGGCGTGCCCAGCTCCTTCGGCAGCGTGAAGCGGTTGCGCCGGTCGCGCTCGCGGTTGCCGCCGGGAGGCGCGTCGGCGGTGACGAGGACCGCCTCGAAACCGGCCTCTATTGCCTCCTCCATCAAGGCCCGCGTCACCCCCTCGTCCTCGAAGGCGTAGAGCTGGAACCAGTGGCGGCCGTCCGGTGCGGCGGCGGCCACCTCGGCCGGACGCGTCGTCGAGAGCGTCGAGAGGCACATCACGGTCCCCGCCTCGGCGGCGCCCGCCGCCATCCCCGCCTCGGCTTCGGGATGCGCCATCCGCTGATAGGCGACCGGGGCGACGAGGATCGGCGCGGCAACGGGCTCTCCCAGCAGCTCGGCCTCGGCGCGGACCTCCCCCACGTCGTTCAAGACGCGCGGCCGCAGCCGCCAGTGCCCCCACGCCTCGACGTTCTCCCGCAACGTGACCTCATCCCCGGCCCCGCCGGCGAAGTAGTCCCGCGGCCCCTGCTCGAGCCTCGCTTCGCCCTCTCGCACCGCATCGGCGACGTTGATCCAGTCCGAAATCACGGGCGGGAACCTACTCCGATTGAACTCCCAGCCGGGCCGCCTCAACCTCCCGATTGGCAGGTGAGGTCGATGCGGCCCGGCTCCCGCGCGGAGGTTGATCCACATCCGCCACGAACCGCGCACCGCACGCGCGAGGTTTCCGGTCACGCTCCGCGCGTGCCCGCCGAGACCGCGAAAACCATCCCTGGGGAACGGTTTTTGCGGTCTCGCGACGACGACCGCTATCTCGCAGGGCTGGCTGGGCCCCCGGCACGTCCAGCGGCACTGTGGATGATCGGGCCCAGCTCGCGGACGCGGATCGAGGTGACCGTCCCGCAGAGAGCCGCTCGGGACTGGGATCGCTCGGGACCATGCGCCAGGAACGGTTGTCGTCCTGCGAGCGCATCTCTCCGGGTGGGTGGCGCCGATTTGGGGGACCACCCCGAGAGGGGTGGTGGGTCCAAATCGGTGACAGGACCCGCCCGGCCGGCGCGCATGGTCCCGCAGAGCCGGGCAAGCGCAGCAGGGCCGGAGGACCGCGCCCGAGACCGCATCCTCCGCGTCGCCGGCTACTCGGTCACCCGGCTCACGGGGAGCTAGAAAAAAAAGAGCGGAAGGGCAAACGCCCTCCCGCTCTCACGCATCAGACGCTTTCCGCGCCTAGAAGTGAACGATCGGGATGATGAGGATGGCGACGATGTTCGCCACCTTGATCATCGGGTTGATCGCCGGGCCGGCGGTGTCCTTGTAGGGATCGCCGACGGTGTCGCCGGTCACCGAGGCGGCGTGGGCCTCGGAGCCTTTGCCGCCGTGGGCGCCGTCCTCGATCAGCTTCTTCGCGTTGTCCCAGGCGCCGCCGCCAGCGGTCATCGAGACCGCGGCGAAGAGGCCGACGACGATGACGCCGATCAGCAGGCCGCCGAGCGCGTCGACGCTGAGCAGGCCGACGATCACCGGCACGATGATCGGGATCAGGGCCGGCAGGATCATCTCCTTCTGCGCGGCCGCGGTGACGATCGCGACCGTTTTGCCGTACTCGGGTTTCTCGGTGCCCTCCATGATCCCGGGGTGCTCGCGGAACTGTTTGCGCACCTCCTCGACTACCTGGCCACCGGCGCGGCCGACCGCCTCGATCGCGAAGGCCGCGAAGAGGTAGACCATCATCCCGCCGATGATCAGCCCGATCAGCACGTCCGGGCTGGTCAGGTGGAAGAGGCTGTTGAGGTCGAATCCGTTGGGCGCTTCGTCAGCCAATTCGCTGCGGAAGGCGGCGAACAGCACCAGCGCCGCCAGCGCCGCCGAGCCGATCGCGTATCCCTTGGTGACCGCCTTGGTCGTGTTGCCGACCGCGTCGAGCGGGTCGGTGACGTTGCGGACGTCCTCCGGCAGATCGGCCATCTCGGCGATGCCGCCGGCGTTGTCGGTGATCGGCCCGAAGGCGTCGAGGGCGACGATCAGGCCGCAGAGCGAGAGCTGGGCGACGACGGCGATGCCGATGCCGTAGATGCCGGCGAGCTGGTTGGCGCCGAGGATCGCCAGGGCGATCACCAGCGCCGGCGCGGCGGTCGACTGGAAGCCCTGGGCGAGGCCCTGGATGATGTTCGTCGCGTGCCCGGTCTCGGAAGCCTGGGCGATCGTCTTCACCGGCCGGAACCGGGTCGACGTATAAAATTCGGTAATCCCGAACAGGAGCGCGGTGACGGCAATGCCGATCACTGCGCAGAGCCAGAGGTCGGTGACGCTGACGGCCTTGGCGGCGGTGTCGGCGAAGCCGAGCCGCAGCGGATCGCTCATCAGCCAGTCGGTGATCGGGTAGAAGGCCGCCACCGAGATGATCCCGGAGATCAGCAGCCCGACGTAGAGAGCGCCCTCGACCTTGTCGGTCTTGGTCCGCACGCAGAGCGCGCCGATGATCGAGGCGATGATCGCCACGCCACCGAGGACCAGCGGGTAGATCGCGACCTCGCGGGCGTATTCGGAGGTGAAGGTGAGGACGCCCAGCAGCATCACCGCGACCGAGGTGACCGCGTAGGTCTCGAACAGGTCGGCGGCCATGCCGGCGCAGTCGCCGACGTTGTCGCCGACGTTGTCGGCGATCACCGCCGGGTTGCGGGGATCGTCCTCGGGAATCCCCGCCTCGACCTTGCCGACCAGGTCGGCGCCGACGTCGGCGGCCTTGGTGAAGATGCCGCCGCCGAGACGGGCGAAGACCGAGATCAGCGAACCGCCGAAGCCGAGGCCGATCAGCGCGTCGACGGCCTCCTTGTCGGTCGAGCCGGTGATGACGAGGATGCCGTAGTAACCGGCGACGCCGAGCAGCGCCAGGCCGACCACCAGCAGGCCGGTGACCGAGCCGCCTTTGAAGGCGACGTCGAGCGCCGGCGGCACGCCGCCGCGGGCGGCCTCGGCGACGCGGGCGTTGGCCCGGACCGAGACGTTCATCCCGATGAAGCCGGTCGCGCCCGAGAGGGTGGCGCCGATGATGAAGCCGATCGCGGTCTTGTAGTCCTGCAGGATCAGCAGCAGGACCGCGATCGGGATCGCGACCGTGGCGATGATCGTGTACTGGCGGCTGAGATAGGCCTGCGCGCCTTCCTGCACGGCGCCGGAGATTTCGCGCATCCGCTCGTTGCCCGGCGATTTCGAGAGCAGGCGCTGGGTGACAAGGAGTCCGTAGACAACGGCGGCGCCTGCGCAGACGAGCGCGACGACCACGCCGTATTCGGTCAGAAAGTCGGTCAAGTTCTCATTCCTTCGGTGGTTTTGGCGGCGCGGGAGTCTATAGACGAAGGCGGCGACAGCGCCGAGAGACAGGCTCTCTTCCCGCTCTGGAAGCTCGATTACCCGCTTTTCGGCACTCGGTTACGCTCGCTGCCAAGCCGGCTCGGCACCGGAATAGGTACGTCGCGTCTCCGCCACCGCGTCGCGGTAGACGTCCTCGATGGAGAGGCCGGCATCCAGCGCCTCGCGCGCCCGCTGGGCGCCGTTGCGCTCCGGCAGGCGCACGTCGAGCCCGAGCCGCGCCCGCGCCGGCTCGGTCCAGGCCAGGACCTGCTCCAGCAGCGCCCGCGTCTCCACCTCCACACCGCGCCGGAAATCGATCATCCGCCCGCCGGCGCCGTGGCGGATCGCCCGCCAGAGGTTCTCCTCGATCTCGCGGTCGGCGAGCGGCGCGCCCCGTCCTTCATAGCCGTGCTCGTCGTAGTCGAGCGCGGTCTGGGCGATGCAGGCGGCGATCAGACCCGCCAGCGCGAACGACTCCTCACCGCGCGTCTGCGCGTCGCAGATCCGCACCTCGACGGTGCCGAAGCTGTGGTGCGGCCGCACGCTCCACCACAGCTGCGTCGACTCGACCACCGATCCCAGCCGCTCCAGCGTCCCGACGAACTCGGCGTAGCTGTTCCAGTCGCCGAACGGCGAAGGCACGCCGCAGCGCGGGAAGGTGCGGGTGAAGATCTCGCTGCGAACGCTGTGCAAGCCGGTGTCGCGGCGGTCGAGGAAGGGCGAGTTGGCGGAGATCGCGAGCAGCGGCGGCAGCAGCTCCCGCAGCCAGTCGCAGACCGCGATCGCCCGGTCGGCGCCCCTGATCCCCATGTGCAGGTGGAGGCTCCAGGTGTTGTTGCGCTGCGCCACCCAGCCCAGTTCCCGGCGGAGCCGGTTGTAGTGCGGGGTGTCGATGATCCGCTGCTCGAGGTAATCGGCCCAGGGATGCGTCCCCGTCGCCCCCAGCGTCAGCCCCATCCCCGCGACCAGCTCGAACAGCCGCGCCCGCCGCTCGGTCTGCCGCGAAACGGCTTCGCCGAAGGTTCGAGAGCGCCCCGAGCGGATCTCGATCTCGGCGGCGATCAGCTCCCCCGCCGCCGACTCCGCCAGCACCTCGTCGCGCTGGCAGGCGGCGTAGACGTCCTCGAAGCGGTGCTCCAGCTCCAGCGTCCGCGGGTCGAGGATCGCGAACTCCTCCTCGAGCCCGATCGTGAAGTCGTCGGAGGACTCGAAAATCTCGCGGGCGAGGTCGAGATCGAGGGACAAGGGACCGGGCAGGGCCGCTCAGGCGAGGTAGAAGTAGAGCGCGTAGAGCAGGTCGACGGCGGGGCTGGAGGTGTGGACCGTCACCTCCGGCGGCACCTGCAGGAGCTGCTCGGAGTAGTTGAAGATGATCTTGACCCCGGCCTTGACGAGCCGGTCGGCGACGTCCTGGGCGGCGTCGGCGGGCACCGCGAGGACGCCGACGACGATCTCCTCCTCGGCGACTACTTCCGGCAGGTCGCCGATGTCGCGCACCGCCAGCTCGCCGATCTGCCTGCCGACGACGCTCGGGTCGCTGTCGAAGACCGCCACGACCTGGAAGCCGTGGTCGGCGAAGATCGAGGAGGTGGCGATCGCCTGGCCGAGGTTGCCGGCGCCGAAGAGGGCGATGTTGTGCTGGCCCGAGGTGCGGAGGATCTTGCGGATCTCCGAGACCAGCGAGTCGACGTTGTAGCCGACCCCGCGCTTGCCGAACTTGCCGAAGCCGGAGAGGTCGCGGCGGATCTGGGTCGGGTTGATGTGGGTGTACTCGGAGAGCTCCTGCGAGGAGATCGTCTCCCGTCCCATCTTGCGCGCCTGGGTCAGCACCTGCAGGTAGCGCGAGAGTCGCGCGGCGACTCCCAGCGAGAGGCGCTCGCCTTCGACCGGAAACGCCCCCGCGGTGTCCAGTTCCTCGATCAACTCGACCATGCCCCCACAGTATCGAGCCTCGCCTTCACCGCGGCGCGGTCGAGGATCAGGTCCGAGACCTCGATCCCGTCCACCTCGACCACCGGGATCCGCTCGAGGTAGCGCCGCAGCAGCAGATCGCTGCTCTCGATGTCGATCTCGTGCAGGTCGAAGCGGTACCCCTCGCCGTGCAGGGCGACGATCTGCTCGAGCGCCTGCTCGCAGAGATGGCAGCCCGGGCGGGAGTAGACGACGACGTCGGCCATGCGTCCGCTCAGTGGGCGACGGCTCTGGCTTCGCCGCTGGCGAAGGCGTCGTAGCCGAGGTAGTCGGGGTACTCGAGCGGGGAGGCGAAGCGGGCGGCGGCGCCGATCATCGCCGCGTTGTCGGTGCAGAGGCTGATCGGGACCAGCTTCAGCCGCACCCCGCGCTCCTCGCAGAGCGCGGCGACCGCCTCGCGCAGCGGCCCGTTGGCGGCGACGCCGCCGCCGAGCGCGACCGCCTCCCAACCGCCCTGCTTCAGCGCCCGCTTCAGCTTCGTCGTCAGCTGCTCGACGACCGCCGCCTGGAAGGAGGCGGCGAGGTCGGCACGGCGCTCGGCGACGCCATCGGGACCGAGTTCTTTGCAGCGATAGAGGACCGCCGTCTTCAGGCCGCTGAAGCTGAAGTCGAGGCCGGGATTGCGGGACATCGCCACCGGCATCTCGAACGCCTCCGGATCGCCCCCCTCGGCCTCGCGCTGGACCGCCGGCCCGCCCGGGTACCCCAGCCCCAGCAGCCGCGCCGACTTGTCGAAGGCCTCGCCGGCGGCGTCGTCGAGCGTCTGCCCGAGCAGCTCGTAGCCCTGGTGGTCGCGCACCCCGGCCAGCAGCGTGTGGCCGCCACTGGCGACCAGGCAGAGGAACGGCGGCTCCAGCGGCTCGGGCTCGAGGAAGTTGGCGGCCACGTGCCCCTGCAGGTGGTCGACCGGGATCAGCGGCAGCCGCCGCGCCGCGGCGATCGCCTTGGCGCTGCTGATCCCGACCAGCAGGGCCCCGATCAGCCCGGGACCGGCGGTGGCGGCGACGGCGTCGATCTCGTCCAGCGCCACCCCCGCCTCCCCCAGCGCCGCCTCGACCACCGGTTCGACCAGCTCCAGGTGGTGGCGCGCGGCCACCTCGGGCACAACCCCGCCGAAGCCGGCGTGGGCGGCGGCCTGCGAGGAGATCACGTTGCTGCGGATCTGCAGGCCGTCGAGGACGGCGGCGCAGGTGTCGTCGCAGCTGGTCTCGATCGCCAACAGCATGGAGTCGCCCGTCAGTCGAGCCACCTCAGTCCAGCCACATGATCAGCGCGTCCTCGCCGTTGTCGTGGTAGTAGCGGGGACGCACGCCGGCGGAGCGGAAGCCGAACCGTTCGTACATGGCGATGGCGCGGCGGTTGGAGACGCGGACCTCGAGCGTGAAGGGCAGCTTCCCCTCCGCCTCCTCGATCAGGCGGCGCATCAGCCGCCCGGCGACCCCGCTGCCGCGGCGCTCGGGGGCGACGGCGATGTTCATCAGGTGCCAGACCTGGTCGTAGCGGGAGCAGATCACGTAGCCGAGCAGCTCGTCGCCGGCGCTGGCGGCGAGGCAGATCCCCGACGGCTTGGAGAGCTCCAGCACGAACATCGCCAGCGACCAGGGGGTCGGGAAGGAGCGCCGCTCGATCGAGATCACCGCCGGCAGGTCGCTGTAGGCGAGCCTGCGGACGCCGACCTCCTGGGTTACGTCACTCGGCTCTCTGGAAAGCGTCTCGCTCACGCCACCGCTCCGCGTCCGGGGGTCTGAGGTAGATCGGGGCGAGCCCGTCGCGGTCCTCTTCGTCCGCCATCGTCGCCGCCAGGGCACAGACGTGCCGCGCGGCGACCCGGTGGACGGGATCGGAATCGTCCGCTATCCGGACGCCGCCTCGGGCCAGCTCCTGGCGAAATCGTACCGCCCCCGAGCCGGCCACCGAGGGGGGTTCCGCGAGCGCCGGGATCCGCTCGGCCAGCTCCTCGGGCTTGTAGACCGCCGGATCCCAGATCCGCTTCCCCTCCTCGTCGTAGAGGGCGGCGAAGACCTCGCCGCGCCAGCCGTCGAGCACCGCCAGCGCCGAGCCACTCCTTTTGGGCACCGGGTCGCCGGACGGGACGGCGGCAGCCTCCTGGATGCCGCGGGCCAGCGCGTCGAGCGTGCAGACGCCCCGCGCCGGCAGGCCGAGGCCGACGCCGAGGCCGCGCGCGGTCGCGATCCCCACCCGCAACCCGGTGAAGGTGCCGGGGCCGAGCCCGACCGCGATCAGGTCGACCTCCTCCCAGCCGCCGGCGGCCGCGGCGGCGCGCTCGACCTCCTCCAGCAGCCGGGTCGCGTGCAGGGGCCTTCCCTGCGCGGAGAGCCCCAGCTGCGACTCGTGCAGGACCTCTCCGTCGCGCCAGGCGCAGGCGACGGTGTCAACCGTCGCGGTGTCGAAGCCGACGACGATCAGGTTGCGCTACCCCGTGACCTTGAAGGCCCAGGACCCGACTTTCTTGCCCTTGACGAACCAGCTGACGACGTGCTTGCCGGGGATCGTCGAGGTGATCTTGTTCACGTAGAGGGTCCCCTGTTCGGCTTCCTGAGCCTGGGCGCAGAGGTTTTTCCCGCTCGGGAACTTGACGCAGACGGTGTAGACGACGGTGCCGTTGAGGCTCTTGAAGAAAGCGCCCTTCTTGGCCTTCTTCGGGCAGCTGTGGGCGGGCTTCGCCTTGCGGGAGACTCCGCAGGCGACGTAGTGCTTGTAGGCCACCGTCCCGGCGGTCGCGGGCACCGCGCTCGCCAGCAGCCCGCTCACCAAGAACACCGCTGCAAGCGCTTTCAGTCCCTTCATCCGTCCTTGCCTTTCCTGATCGAAATTTCGAGCGCCGATGCTACTGGGCGCACTCTTGCCTGAACACGCCCCAACGTGTTTCGCTGCGCTTGCGCCTACCCCTACCAGCCGACTTCTATCCGCCGCCGCTCCTCGGCCAGGTGCGAGAGCCGCACCTCCAGCGCCGGGCGGCCGAGCCGGCCGGACCCGGCCGCGGGCCACTCGACGAAGGCGACCCCGTCCGGCCCCAGGTAGTCGTCGAGCAGCGCCGGGTCCTCGCCCTCGAGCGTCTGCAGGCGATAGAGGTCGAGATGGGAGACCGGCAGGCGGCCGCCCTCGTAGCGCTGGCCGATCGTGAAGGTGGGCGAGGTGACCGGGCCGGTGACGCCGAGGGCGCGCGCGGCGCCGCGGACGAGGGTCGTCTTGCCGGAGCCGAGATCGCCCGCGAGGAGAACCACGTCCCCAGGCCGCAGCCGCTCGGCGATGCGGGCGCCGAGGGCTTCGGTCTCGGCAGCGCTGTCGGTCTCGACCATTTCCATCGGCTTGGTTTTTAGGCGATCAGCCGAAGAAGCCGAGCTGATCGCTGGGCGGCGGCGGGGTCGAGCCGCCCTGCTCCTCGGCCTCGGCCAGTTCCTCGGCGCTGGGGACGGGGCTCGGCAGCGGGCGTTCGAGCAGGGCGGGGATGGTCGCGAAGTCGGCTTGCAGCGTCTGCTTCACCGCGGGGGTGCGCAGCGCGGCGGCGGGATGGAAGAGCGGCAGCAGGTAGACGGTGCGACCGCCGAGCTCGTGGACCTGCGGCGTGCCGCGGACCTTGGTGATCCCGGTCGGGCTGCCGCTGAGCAGCTTCGTCGCGAAGTTGCCGAGCGTGCAGACGACCCGCGGCTCGATCAGCCGCACCTGCTCGAAGAGGTAGGGCTCGCAGGCCTGGATCTCCAGCGGCAGCGGGTCGCGGTTGCCCGGCGGGCGGCTCTTCAGCACGTTGGCGATGAAGACGTCGTCGCGGGCGAGGCCGATCCCTTCCAGCATCTGGTTCAGCAGCTGTCCGGCGCGGCCGACGAAGGGCAGGCCCTGGCGGTCCTCTTCGGCCCCCGGCGCCTCGCCGACGAACATCAGGTCGGCATCGGCGTTGCCGGCGCCGAAGACCGCCTTGGTGCGGGTCTCGTGCAGGGGGCAGCGGGTGCACTTCTGGACTTCCTTGAACAGCTCGACCAGCCGCTCCCGCCGTTCCTCGGCGCTCGCGCTCACGGCCCCTCCCCCGCCGCCCGCCGCTTGCGCGACTCCGCCAGCCGGTCCTGCCGCGCCGCCTCCCGCTCCCGCCGCCGCGATTCGTCCGAGCGCACCGCCGCGCCGCGCGGCTGGCGCCCCGGCGGCGAGACCTGCGAGTAAAGGCGCTGCGCCCACTCGGATCCGCACCGCGGACAGGCCGCCGCCGCCCCAGCCGCGATCAGCTCCTCGAAGCGCGCGCCGCACTCCTCGCACTCGAACTCGTAGATCGGCATCGCTGCCATTTTGAAGGTCAGCGCAACTCCGCCTCTTCGACGAGAGGGATCAGCTTCGCCAGTTGCTCCCTGTTTAGGGAATCTTCGATCGCCGGAAAGAGCCGGCGCTCTTCGAAGCGGACGGGTCGTGGAGGAGGGTGCTCCTGGAGCAGGCGGTCGACGCCGGGCCGGTCGACCTCCGCATGTAGCGCCCACCGCGGCAGCAGCACCTCCTCCTCGACCCGGAAATGATGGGCGCCGTGGTCGCGCCAGAAGTCGAGGAAGGCGACCCGGGCCGCGGCCACGTCCTGGGCTTCCCGCAGCGCCTTCGCCACCAGCAGCGCCCCAGGTGACCACGCGAGAGCGGCTGCAGCGCCTCAGCGCGTTTTCTTCGCCCGCCGGGGGTCGTCAACAACGTACACCCGTTGCCGCCCCCGAGGCGATTCGCGGGGACCCGGCGACGGGTCATTTGAGCCTTTCTTTCCATTCGCCCACGAGAGGCTCCCTCGGGTATCCCGCTGTGCAGTCTTTTTCGGTTGTGTATATGCCAAAGCCAGGCGGAGTTTTGAAGCATTCGAGTTCCGTGAAGCTGTCGACGTCAAGTGGGTTCGGGCTGGTGACTTGGTAACTCCCTGTCCACGAGGCGGACGAGCCGCAGAAGGCACCGCCGGTGCCGCCGACACGCGGGACCGAGGCCGAGACGTCAAATGTCGCGTTGCTGCCGGTGGACGTAGAGCCTGTCACCGTGCCGATTTTGGTGCTGCTGGTTTCGTAGATGCAGTGGACACCGAGGTGAACCACTGTGACGCGGGTCCCGGTAGACGTAAGCGACCCATTGCTGGTGCCGCTGATGGCGGCGATCGAGAGGCTGCCATTTGCGAGCACGGTCACCGTGTCGCTGCCGCAGCCGGTGAAGCCCAGGCTCGAGATCGGCCCGTGGACGGTTTCGCCTATCGTATTTTCGGGCGTGACTTCGACGGTCGATTCGCATTCGACGTTGCCGACCGACGTGTCGAGGACAGCTTTGCTCTCCGAAGCGGCTTTGAGCGTCGTGCCTTCCGCACATCGCGCCCCCGAGCCGCATGTCAGCACGGTCGCAGAGGCGCTGGCCACGCCGGCGAGCGCCGTCAGCGCAACGGCGACGGCCCCCGCGAGAAGGAGCAACTTCAGATTCCTCATGTTCTTCTCCTTGGTCTTGGCCGCGAGCGAGCGGCTCACGACGAGGCTCCCACTCCTATCAGGCAACGAGGCTGATGATCAAGAAAATCTGCGCATTGCGGTGCGCCAAAAAACGCGCGTGTCGGCAGGCGCTACATCCACGGCACCGCCAAGCCTTACTTCGAATAGCCTGGGCCGATGAGGGCAAGGGGGCGCCTGGTGTGCCTGGTCTGCGTCGCTTTCGCGCTTCTCGTACTGCGCGGACGCGAATACCGACGAGCCCGCTCGGCCCGGCATGTGCTGTGGAGGTCAGGGTGAAGCTCCGGATCCTCATCTTCTGCACGGCCCTCTTGAGCCTCGGAACTGGTGGTGCCGGGTTCCTTCGGCAAGAAGCGCTGCGGCGACCGCTTCGGCATTTACGGTGGCAACTTCCGCGGCAACGTCGACTTCACCGGAGAGCCGCAGGTCGCCGGAGTGGTCGCCCACCGTGGCCGTGCCACCTTCATCCGCTCCAAGCGAACTTGCAAGAACACGCACCGTCGCACCGCCAGCCTTTCGCGGAGCATCGAAGGAAAAGCGCACCCGGCGAGAGAGATCGATCTGCTCTTGGCCGAACTGAAAGCAGAAACCCGCACGGTCTCCTTCGAAGCGCTGCGGTTCAGGGGCGGCCCAAGCAGACCCCGTTCCACCATGACCTTGCTCTCGGCCGACGTCTCCGAATCCATGGGGCGGGTCACGATCGACAGGACCGCCTTCGAAACCACCCCGGCGAAAGTTCTACGCGTCAGCAGGCGGGGCAAGCAACCGGAAACCGCCGTGACCGAACCGGCGAAGCCGTTCGCTGGCAGCGCCTCCTACTCGGCCACACCGGAAACCCCGGCGCGCTGGAGCGGCGACCTCAGCGTTCGTCTGCCAGGGGCCGGCATCGTGCCCTTGACGGGGACCGGCTTCAGCGCCGAACTCTGCCGCGGGTTCTCCTCATCCGAAGCGGACGACTGCGCCGGTCCCCCGGAATTCGTCGTCGTTGCCCTGATCAGGGCAGCGGCTCCCACTCCCAGCCCTTGGCGCTCGCCAGGCTCTCCTCGCTGAGGTACCGGCGGAACTCGTCCAGCTCGGCCGGCTCGACGCTGTACACGTGGTCGGGCTCGGGGAAGTGGCGGCTGCGCACCTCTGCTCCGTAGCGCTTCACAGCCTCCACCATCGTCTCGTGGACGTCGGCGTAGCGCTTGACGAATTTCGCCATGTGGCCGGTGGTGATGCCGAGCAGGTCGTGGAAGACGAGAACCTGGCCCGAGGTCGCCGGGCCGGCGCCGATGCCGATCGTCGGCACCTCCAGCCGCTCGGCGATCGCCTCGCTGATCGCCGCCGGGACCGCCTCGATCACGATCGCGAAGCAGCCGACCGACTGCAGGGCGAGAGTTTCCTCGAGCAGCTTGATCGCGCTCTTCGCGGTCTTGCCCTGGGCTCTGTAGCCGCCGAGGGCGGTCGCGGTCTGCGGGGTGAGGCCGACGTGGCCCATCACCGGGATGCCGGACTGGACGATCGCCCGGGCGCGCTCGGCGATCACGCCGCCGGCCTCCAGCTTCACCGCCTGGCAACCGGTCTCCTTGACCAGGCGCTGGGCGCTGCGGACCGCTTCCTCGTTGCTCGCCTCGTAGCTGCCCATCGGCATGTCGCCGACCATCAGCGGCGTCTTCAGGCCGCGGCGCACGGCTTTGCCGAGGATCACCATCTCCTCCATCGAGACCAACTTCGTGTCGGGGTAGCCGAGGACGACGTTGGCGGCGGAGTCGCCGACGAGGACGACGTCGACGGCGGCCGCCTCGGCCACGGTCGCCGAGGGGTAGTCGTAGGCGGTCACCATCACGATCGGTTCGCCGTTCGCCTTCATCTCCATCAGGCGCGGCAGGCTGACCGGCTTGCGGTCGCCGCTCTGCGGGGCGGTGTGGGAGCGGGCGCCGGAGCTCATGAGAGCAGCACCTCCGGGTGGCTGTCGACGGCGATCGCGCGGTTGTCGTCGTCGACGTGGACGACGACGGGCGAGTAGCGCTCGAGGTCCTCCTCGTCGTAGGCGCCGAAGGAGGCGACGATGATCTTGTGGCCGGGCTCGACCAGGTGGGCGGCGGCGCCGTTGACCTGCATCGTCCCCGACCCGGGATCGCCGTCGATCACGTAGGTGACGAAACGGGAGCCGTTGTCGACGTCCCAGACGTGGACTTGCTCGTTGGTGATCAGATCGGCCCCGGCCATCAGCTCGGTGTCGATCGTGATGCTGCCGATGTAGTCGACGTCGCAGTCGGTCACCGTAGCCCGGTGGATCTTCGACTTCAGCATCTGTCTTTGCACTGTCTCCCCTTTCGCGGGCTTTAGGCGTTCGAGGTGTTCGGTTGGATCAAGACGTTGTCGATCAAGCGCGCGGCGCCGACGCGGGCGGCGACGGCGACGAGCACGGGGCGGCCTTCGAGCGCGTGGACGCGCGCGAGCGTCTCCGCGTCGCGGGCCTCGAGGTACTCGGGCTCGATCCCGGCCGCCTCGAGCTCGCGCCGGGCGGCCTCCAGCCCCATCCCGAGCGAGCCGGCGCGGGCGCCGCGCTCGGCGGCGGCGAGGGCGCGCGAGAGCGCCGTCGCCCGCTCGCGGTCGGCCGGCTCCAGGTAGGCGTTGCGAGAGCTCATCGCCAGCCCGTCGGGCTCGCGGACGGTCGGCAGCACCTCGATCCGCACCGGGAAGTCGAGGTCGCGGACCATGCGGCGGATCACCGCCGCCTGCTGGGCGTCCTTCTGGCCGAAGTAGGCGGCGTCGGGGCCGACGACGTTGAAGAGCTTGGCGACGACGGTGGTGACGCCGCGAAAGTGCTCGGGGCCGCGGCGGGCGGGATCGCCGTCGAGGACTGCGGTGAGGGGACCGGCGACCTCGACGTGGGTGGCGAAGCTCTCCGGGCCGTCCGGGTAGACCTCCTCGACCGCGGGCGCGAAGACCACATCGGCACCGGCCTCGGCGGCGAGGCGAAGGTCGCGCTCCTCGTCGCGCGGGTAGCGGTCGAGGTCCTCGCCGGGGCCGAACTGGGTCGGGTTGACGAAGAGGCTCATCACCACCAGGTCGCACTCGGCACGGGCGGCGCGGATCAGCGAGAGGTGGCCCTCGTGCAGGTATCCCATGGTCGGCACCAGGCCGATCGTCTGACCGGCGCGGCGGGCATCGGCCAGGACAGAGCGAAGCTCGGCCTTGGTGCGCAGAGCGGGGGCGGCCACGGGGGGACGAGGAGTATCGACGAGAAGATTCGAGTTCATGAGGTCCATGCCCTGGGGGTCACGGCCGTGCGAAGCAGAATTATAGGCACGCCTCGTGGCGCTTCTGTGAGAAAAGAAACAGAAAAGTTCGAAAAGAGCGCGCCTACGGGGCGCTGAACTCGATCTTCCGGATCGGCTTCGCGGGCGCCCCGGCGGCGATCGTGCCCCCCTCGACGTCGCGGTTGACGACCGAGTTGGCGCCGATCACGCAGCGGTCGCCGACGCAGACGCCGCTGGTGACGGCGCAGTTGACGCCGAACCAGCAGTTGGCGCCGATCCTCACCGGTCCCTTCGAGGTGAAGCCCTGCCAGGTGATCGGCCGGGTCGGGTCGTCGTAGCGGTGCTCGGCGTCGCCGACGAAGCAGCCGTTGGCGAGCATCGTGTGGTCGCCGATCACGACGCTCTGCTGGGCGGCGATCATCACGTTGCGGTTGAGGAAGCAGCCGGCGCCGATCTCGATCCGCGCGCCCGGCGCCAGCGTCAACCAGCAGCCCGGCTCCAGCAGCGTCCCCTCGCCGATCAACAGCCGGCCCTCCTCGAGCGCCTCCAGCACCTCGCCCTCGACCGGGTGGCGGACGTAGAAGCCGCCGCGGGCCGCGTGCCGGTCGATCCGCCAGCGCCGCAGCAGCCGGTGGTTGCGCTCGTACCAGCGCCGCTTCGCCCACCACAGCCTCCAACCGTTCACGGCCGTAGACTCGCAGGCGTGGCGGACCTGCGCGGCGGTATCGACCTCGGCGGCACCAAGATCCAGACCGCGATCGTCGATCCGGGCGGCAAGGTCGTCGGCGAGGCGCGGCAGCCGACCCCGACCAGCGGTGGGCCGCGCGACGTGGCGAGCGCGATGGCCGAGGGGCTGCGCGCGGCCGCCGAGGAAGCCGGGGTCGAGACCGCGGACCTCGCCGGCGTCGGCGTCGGCTCCCCCGGCGACGCCGACGAGAAGACCGGGATCGTCTCCGCGGCGCGCAACCTCCCCGGCTGGGAGGGCAGCTTCCCGCTCGCCGAAACCCTGAAGGAGGCGCTGGGAACCGAGGTCAAGGTCGGCAACGACGTCCAGGTCGCGACCGAAGCCGAGTTCCACCTCGGCGCCGGGCGCGAGTTTCCGAGCCTGATCGGCGTCTTCTGGGGGACCGGCGTCGGCGGCGGCCTCGTCCTCGACGGCAAGCCGTGGCTCGGTCGCGGCGCCGCCGGCGAGATCGGCCACATGGTGGTCAAGCGCGGCGGCGCCAAGTGCCCGTGCGGGCGCCGCGGCTGCCTCGAGGCCTATGCCGGACGCTCGGCGATGGAAGCCGAGGCCCGGCGCCAGCACGAAGAGGGCCAGAAGACCGACCTCTTCAAGCTGATGGAAAAGCACGAGAAACCGCGGCTGACCAGCGGCATCTGGGAGCGCGCCCTCGACCACGGCGACAAGCTCGCCGAGCACCTGATCGAGCGGGCGATCGAGGCGCTCGGCACCGGCATCGCCTCCGCGGTCAACCTGCTCGACGTCGAGGCGGTGATCCTCGGCGGCGGCCTCGGCATCCGCTTCGGCGAGCGGCTGATGGACCCGCTGACCGAGGAGATGGGCAAGCACCTCTTCGTCGACGAGCGGCCGCCGGCGGTCCGCGTCGCCTCGCTCGGCGACCTCGGCGGCGCCATCGGCGCCTCGTTGCTGATCGCCCGCTAGACCCTTCCCGAGGCCTGGCGCTGGTTGCGGGCGATCGCGTCGACCAGGACCGCCAGCAGCAGGACGCCGCCGGTGACCATGAACTTGACCGCCGAGGAGAGGGCGAGCAGGTCCATCCCGTTGGAGATCGAGCCGATCACGAGGGCGCCGAGCAGGGCCGTCCAGACCGAGCCGCGGCCGCCGAAGAGGCTGGTGCCGGCGATCACCGGGCCGGCGATCGCCAGCAGCAGCAGTTCGTTGCCGCCGGAGTTCTGGTTGACGGCGAGCAGGCGCGAAGCGGCCATGACGCCGCCGATCGCGGCCATCGTGCCGGCGATCGAGAAGACCGCGACGCGGATGCCGTTGACGCTGATGCCGGCGCGCCGCGCCGCCTCGGCGTTGCCGCCGACCGCGAAGACGTGGCGGCCGAAGGTGGTCATCTTCACCACGTACTCCATCCCGACCACGAAGGCGATCAGGATCAGCAGCGCCAGCGGCACCCCGCGGTCGGAGTTGAGGATCGCCACCGCGACGATCACGACCACGGCGACGAGGACGAAGCGGACGATCAGCGAGGTCGGGCTCTGGGTGTCGAGGTCCGCGGAGAGCCGGCGCCGGTAGCCGATCGCGAGCACGGCGCCATAGGCGGCGATCGCGATCGCGGCGAAGATCCAGCCGACGGCGTCGGAGTAAAAGGTGTTGGCGAGGCCGGTGATCTTCGGGTCGGTGAGGTTGATCGACCCGGTCGACCCCAGCACCTGTAGCAGCGCTCCCTGCCAGGCCAACAGGCCCGCAAGGGTGACGACGAAGGACGGGACGCCGAAGCGGCTGAAGAGGAAGCCCTGCAGGAAGCCGATCGCGAGGCCGACCGCCAGCGCGGCGGCGATCGCCAGGTAGGGGCTCCAGCCGTGCTTGACGTTGAGCACCGCCATCACCGCCGCCGCCAGGCCGCTGACGGCGCCGACCGAGAGGTCGATCTCCCCCAGCAGCAGCACGTAGACGATCCCGACCGAGATCAGGCCGACGGCCGTGATCTGCAGCATCAGGTTGGTCAGGTTCTCGGCCGAGAGGAAGCGTTCGTTCTCGAACTGGAAGATCGCCCAGATCACCGCCAGGCCGATCACCACCCGCAGCGAGGCGAGATCGCCCTGGACGATCCGGCGGATCGCCTCGCGGCGCGACTCACTCATCTTTCTTCTCCTCGTCGTTCTTCTCCGCGTTGGCGCCGGTGATCGCGGAGACGACGTGCTCCTCGGTCGTCTGCTGGGCGTCGAACTCGCCGCCGGCGCGGCCGAGCCGCAGGACGAAGATCCGGTCGGCCACCTCGAAGACGTCGGCGAGGTTGTGGCTGATCACGACGACGCCGAGGTCGCGCTCGCGCAGGCGCCGGATCAGGTTCAGGACCTGCGCCGTCTGGGCGACGCCGAGGGCGGCGGTCGGCTCGTCCAGCAGCACCACTTTCGGCTCTCCCAGCAGCGAGCGCGCCACCGCCACCTGCTGGCGCTGGCCGCCGGAGAGGGTCCCCACCTCGCTGCGCAGGCTGGGGATCGTCACCGCCAGGTTGGAGAGCAGCTCGGCGGTCTCGTGCTCCATCTTCGCCTCGTCGAGTTGACGGGTGAACTGCCCCGGCCCCGGAGCCACCTCCTCGCGGCCGAGGAAGAGGTTGGCGACGACGTCGAGGTTGTCGCAGAGGGCGAGGTCCTGGTAGACGGTCGCGATCCCCAGTTCGGTCGCGTCCTGGGGACGGCTGATGCTGACTTCGCTTCCTTCCCAGCGGATCTTGCCTTCGTCGGCCGAGTGGATGCCGGCGATCGTCTTCACCATCGTCGACTTGCCGGCGCCGTTGTCGCCGACGAGGCCGACCACCTCGCCGGCGTGGACGGCGAAGTCGACCCGGTCCAGAGCTTGGACCGGGCCGAATCGCTTGCTGATTTTCTCCAGCTCCAGCAGCGGAGCGCCGGAGGCCACTCAGATCACCCGGTGATCCCGGCTTCTTTGCAGGCCGTCTGGAAGGCGCTGGTGCAGAGTTCCTTCGCGGTGACGAACCCGTCGGCCACCACCGTGCTCTTGACGTTTTCTTTCGTCACGGCGATCGGTTTCAGCAGCAGCGCCGGAACTTTGACTTTGCCGTTTTCCACTTCTTCGGTGACTTTGTCCTGCGGCACCCCTTCGCCTTCGGCGAGGGCGATCGCGATTTCGGCGGTCGCCATGGCCTCCGGTTCGATTTCCTTGTAGACCGTCATGTACTGCTGACCGGCGAGGATCCTCTGCAGGCCGGCGACGGTCGCGTCCTGACCGGTGACCGGCTTTTCGGCCGGGTTGATGCCGGCGCCCTTCATCGCCGCGATCGCGCCGCCGCCGGTGTCGTCGTTGGCGGCGTAGATGCCGGCGAAGCCGCTGTTGCCCAGAGCGGTGATCGCCTGCTGCGCCTCGCGCTGGGCGTTTTCGGCGGACCAGCCCGGGGTGTCGTATTCCTTGGCGATTTCGACGCCTTCTTTTTCGAAGGCGTTGTGCGCGCCCTTCTTGAACAGCGCCGCGTTCGGGTCGGCCGGATCGCCGTTGATCATGATGATCGGCCCGCTCGGGTTGCCGTCTTCTTTCAGTTTTTTCGACAGCGTTTCGCCCTGCAGTTCGCCGACTCTTTCGTTGTCGAAGGAGACGTAGGCGTCGATTTCGCCGTTTTCGATCAGGCGGTCGTAGCTGACGACCGGGACGTTCTGGGCTTTCGCCTTTTCGGCGATCGCCGCGGCCGATTTCGAGTCCATCGGATCGACGACCAGCACTTCGGCCCCCTGGGTCAGGGCCGCTTCGGCCTGGCTCTGCTGTTTGGAGGCGTCACCGCCGGCGTTGTTGTAGAGGACTTCGCATTCTTCGCACTGTTCTTCGACCGCTTTTTCGAAATCCGGCCGGTCGTCGGATTCGTAGCGCGGGGTTTCGTTTTCCGGCAGCAGGAGGGCGATCTTCGTGCCGCTTCCGCCGCCGCCACCGCCGCAGCCGGCCACCAGCAGACCGATCGCGAGCAGCGCACCGGCAGCGATCGTCAGTCGTCGCAACAACGCTGAATGGGACATGAACCCTCCTCCGATCCGGATTTGCCATTTCGTCCAATACCCACTGTCGAGTTTTTCATTCGGCCCATGACACCCGCAATATGCAGGGAATACAGTGCCTCGGCCCGAAATTGGCCCGGTGGGAGTACCGGCGTGACCCCAGCGGGCCGCCCCGGCACCCCGGCCGTGACCGGCGAGTAGGCGCTACTTCAAGCGGCTACCGGCTCGCGCCGGGAAGAGCGCTTGCGCTTGGCCGGCTCGACCAGCTCGGCGAGGAAGCGGCCGGTGTATGAACCGGCGACGGCCGCGACCTCCTCGGGGGTGCCGGTGGCGACCACCTCTCCCCCCGCTTCGCCGCCCTCAGGGCCGAGGTCGACCAGCCAGTCGGCGGTCTTGATCACGTCGAGGTTGTGCTCGATCACCACCACCGTGTTGCCGGCGTCGACGAGACGGCCGAGGACGTCGAGCAGCCGCTGGACGTCGGCGAAGTGGAGGCCGGTGGTGGGCTCGTCGAGGATGTACAACGTGTCGCCGGTGGCGACCTTGGAGAGCTCGGTGGCGAGCTTGACCCGCTGCGCCTCGCCACCGGAGAGCGTCGTCGCCGGCTGGCCGAGGCGGATGTAGTCGAGGCCGACGTCGTGCAGGGTGCGCAGGCGACGGGCGATCTTCGGCACGTTCTCGAAGAACTCGACCGCCTCCTCGACCGACATCTCCAGCACGTCGGCGATGCTCTTCCCCTTGAAGCGGACCTCGAGCGTCTCGCGGTTGTAGCGCTTGCCGTGGCACTGCTCGCAGGGGACGTAGACGTCGGGCAGGAAGTGCATCTCGATCTTGATCTGGCCGTCGCCCTTGCAGACCTCGCAGCGCCCGCCCTTGACGTTGAAGCTGAAGCGGCCCGGCTTGTAGCCGCGCGCCCGCGCCTCTTGGGTTTGGGTGAAGAGCGCGCGGATGTGGTCGAAGACGCCGGTGTAGGTGGCCGGGTTCGAGCGCGGGGTGCGGCCGATCGGCGACTGGTCGATGTTGATGATCTTGTCGATCTGGCTGAGGCCGTCGACGCCGTCGTGAGCGCCGGGGCGCAGCTTCGCCTGGTGCAGCCGGTTGGCGACCGCGTGGTGCAGGGTCTCGTTGACCAGGGTCGACTTGCCCGAGCCCGAGACGCCGGTGACGCAGCAGAAGACGCCGAGCGGGATCGTCACGTCGACGTCCTTGAGGTTGTGTTCGCGGGCGCCGCGGACGAGCAGGGCGCCGGCCGGCTTGCGCCGCTCCGCCGGCACCTCGATCGCGCGCTTGCCGGAGAGGTACTGGCCGGTCAGCGAGGCGGGGTCCTTCGAGACCTGCTGGGGCGTCCCGGCGGCGATCACGTGGCCGCCGTGCTCGCCGGCGCCGGGGCCGAGGTCCACCAGGTGGTCGGCGGCCAGCATCGTCCCCTCGTCGTGCTCGACCACGATCACGGTGTTGCCGAGGTCGCGCAGACGGTCCAGCGTCGCGATCAGCTTCTCGTTGTCGCGCTGGTGGAGGCCGATCGAGGGCTCGTCGAGCACGTACATAACCCCGACCAGGTGCGAGCCGATCTGGGTCGCGAGCCGGATCCGCTGCGCCTCGCCGCCGGAGAGCGTGCGGGCCGAGCGCGAGAGCGAGAGGTAACCGATGCCGACGTTCTCGAGGAAGGAGAGGCGCTCGGTGATCTCGCGCACGATCAGCCGCGCGATCGCCCGCTCGGTCTCCGTCATCTCGAGGGCGCGGATCCACTCCGAGGCGGCGTGGGCGGAGAGGTCGCCGTACTCGGCGATGCTGAGACCGCCGACCTTGACCGCGAGGCTCTCCGGTCGCAGCCGGGCGCCGTGGCAGGCCGGACAGGGCTGCTCGGCCATGTAGCCCTCGATCCGCTCGCGGTTGGACTCCGAGTCGGTCTCTTCGTATCGGCGCTGCAGGTGGTTGACGATCCCCTCGAACCGCACCCGGTAGGAGCGGCGGCGGCCGAAGCGGTTGGTGTAGGAGACGTGGTGGCGCTCGTCGCCGGTGCCGTAGAGGAAGACCTCCTTCTCCGCCTTGGTCAGCTGCGACCAGGGCTTGTCGACGTCGACGTCGTAGGCCGCGGCGACGGCGGCGATCAGCCGCCGCCAGTAGGCGGTGACGCCGCGGTTCCAGGGCTGCAGCGCCCCCTCGGCGAGCGAGAGGGTCGGATCGGGGACGACCAGCTCGGGGTCGATCACACGCTGGAAGCCGAGCCCGTGGCAGCGGTCGCAGGCGCCGTGGGGCGAGTTGAAGGAGAAGATCCGCGGCTCCAGCTCGGGGATCGAGGTGCCGCAGTTGAGGCAGGCGAACTGCTCGGAGAAGAGCAGCGCCTCCCCCTTGCCGCCGTCGGCGGGGTTTTCGCCGACGATCTCCACTTCGATCAGGCCCGCGGCGAGGCCGGCGGCGGCTTCGACCGACTCGGAGAGGCGGCGGCGCAGCTCCGGTTTCATCACCAGGCGGTCGACGACGATCGAGACGTCGTGTTTGTACTTCTTGTCGAGGGAGATGTCCTCGTCGAGGCGGCGCAGCTCGCCGTTGACCTTGGCCCGCGAGTAGCCCTCGAGCCGCATCTGGTCGAGCAATTTGCCGTACTCGCCTTTGCGCCCGCGGACCACCGGCGCCATCACCATGAATTTGGTCCCGTCCTCCAGCGTCATCAACCGATCGACGATCTGCTCCTGGGTCTGGCCGGTGATCTCCTCGCCGCACTCGGGGCAGTGCGGGACCCCGATCCGCGCCCAGAGCAGGCGCAGGTAGTCGTAGATCTCGGTTACGGTCCCCACGGTCGAACGCGGGTTGCGCGAGGTCGTCTTCTGGTCGATCGAGATCGCCGGCGATAGCCCCTCGATCGAATCGACGTCGGGCTTCTCCATCAGGCCGAGGAACTGGCGCGCGTAGGCCGACAGCGACTCGACGTAGCGCCGCTGCCCCTCGGCGTAGATCGTGTCGAAGGCAAGGCTCGACTTGCCGGACCCGGAAAGGCCGGTGATCACGATCAGCGCGTCCCGAGGCAGCTCGACGTCGATGTCCTTGAGGTTGTGCTCCCGGGCGCCGGAGATGACGATGCGGTCAGAGGCAGCCACTCACTTCGATTCTACGCATACGAACAGATGTTCCCCGGAGGGGATCCCGTCATTTGCACCGCTATGCGGAGCAAATGCAGGGATCGTCACCCCAGGGCCAGGGCGAGCTTGCGGCGGTAGGCGCGGGCGGCGGGGTCGCCGGGGTCGAGGTCAGCGAGGATGCCGACGACCGCGCGGCGGAGGAGGTCCCTCGCCTGCTCGGGGGTCAGATCCTCGGACGACCCATCGCCGGCGGGCGCCTCGCCGTCGCGCGACAGCTCCCCCAGCTCGGCGAGGAGCGCGTCGAGGGCGGCGTCGCGCTCGCCGCGGTCGAGGGCGGCGAAGGCCTCGCCGCCGATCCCGGCGCGGGAGAGCCGGACCCTGGCGACGATCCCGGCGGCGGCGAAATCGCCGTCGTGGCCCTCGACCGCCTCCAGCGCCTCGTCTTCGGCCCCCCGCTCGAGCCGCGCCCTCGCCAGCGCCACCGCGAGATCGTCGCGTCCCGGCTCCAGCTCGGCAGCCTCGCGCAGCGAGAGCTCGTCGCCGGCGGCGAGGAGCTCGTCGGCCCGCGAGGGCACCAGGGAATCGAAGAACGCCTCGACCCTGGCCGGCGGCAGCGCCCCGGTGAACTCGTCGACGACCTCGCCGTCGCGGAACGCCTTCACCGCCGGGATCCCCTGCACCCCGAACAGCGCCGCCAGCCGGGGATTCGCGTCGACGTCGACCTTGGCGAGGACGACCTTCCCTTCCCGCGCCGCCTCGGCGGCCTCGAGGGCCGGGCTCAGCGCCTTGCAGGGACCGCACCAGTCCGCCCAGAAATCGACGACGACCGGAACGGCCTTGGAGCGCTGCAGGACCTCCTCATCGAAGGTTTCTTCTTTGACTGGAACCGACACCTTTTGAGCTTAGGACGAGTGACTGGTCAAACGAATGAGTACCCATGTGTAGGGAGTGACAATCCCCGCGTCTAGGCGCCAGCGGTCATCCCGTCGAGGTCGCGGCGCAGCTCGCGCAGCTCGTCGCGGATCCGCCCCGCCTCCTCGAAGCGGAGCTCGTCGGCGGCAGCCAGCATCTCCTCCTCGAGGGCGACGATCGTCTTCTCCAGCTCCTCCGGGCTGGAGAAGTCGCCGCCGCGGCGGCGGCGCCGTTTGCGCGGCGCCCGGTCCTCCATCGCCAGGAACTCGGCCATCTCGGAGATGCCTTTGCGCACCGTCTCCGGGGTGATCCCGTGCTCCTTGTTGTAAGCGAGCTGGATCTCCCGGCGGCGATCGGTCTCGCGCATCGCCGCCCGCATCGCCTCGGTCTCCTTGTCGGCGTACATCAGCACCCGGCCGTTGACGTTGCGCGCGGCACGGCCGATCGTCTGCACGAGGCTGGTCTCACCGCGCAGGAAGCCCTCCTTGTCGGCGTCGAGGATCGCCACCAGCGAGACCTCGGGCAGGTCGAGCCCCTCGCGCAACAGGTTGACGCCGACGAGCACGTCGTACTCGCCGAGGCGCAGGTCGCGGACGATCTGGATCCGCTCCAGGGTGTCGACCTCCGAGTGCAGGTAGCGAACCTTGACCCCGTACTCGAGCAGGTAGGCGGTCAGGTCCTCGGCCATCTTCTTGGTCAGCGTCGTCACCAGCGTGCGGTCACCGCTCTCGGCCACCCGCTTGACCTCGTTCATCAGGTCGTCGATCTGGTTCTTCGTCTCGCGCAGCCCGATCTCGGGGTCGACGATCCCGGTCGGGCGGACGATCTGCTCGACCGTGCGGCTCGATTCGGCCTTCTCGAACGGGCCCGGGGTCGCCGAGACCATCACCAGCTGCTTGACCCGTTCGAGGAACTCCTCGAACTTGAGCGGCCGGTTGTCGATCGCCGAGGGCAGCCGGAAGCCGTAGTCGACCAGCGTCTGCTTGCGCGAGCGGTCCCCCTCGTACATGCCGCCGATCTGCGGGATCGTCTGGTGGGACTCGTCGACGAAGACGACGAAGTCGTCAGGGAAATAGTCGATCAGGGTGTGCGGGGGGCTGCCGGCGGGGCGGCCGTCGAGGATCCGCGAGTAGTTCTCGATCCCGGAGGTGAAGCCGAGCTCCTTGATCATCTCGAGGTCGTACATCGTCCGCTGGCGCAGCCGGTGGGCCTCCAGCTGTTTGCCTTCCGTTTCGAGTTCGGCGGTCCGCGCTTCCAGTTCGGCGCGGATTTCGTCGACGGCGCGGTCGACCGTCTCGTCTTTCGTCACGTAGTGCGAGGCCGGCCAGACCGAGACGTGGTCGATCACGTCGAGGACCTCGCCGGTGAGCGGGTCGAAGTGCTGGATCCCCTCGATCTCGTCGCCGAAGAGCGCGATCCGGTAAGCCGACTCCGCGTAGGAGGGCATGATCTCCAGCACCTCGCCGCGGACCCGGAAGGCGCCGCGGCCGAGCACCTGATCGTTGCGCTGGTATTGCATCTTCACCAGCTTGCGGAGGACGTCGTCGCGGTCGATCTCCTCCCCGACCTTGAACAGCTGCATTTTTTCGTTGTAGACCTGCGGCGAGCCGATCCCGTAGATGCAGGAGACCGAGGCGACGATGATCACATCGCGGCGGGCGAACAGCGCCGCGGTGGCGGCGTGGCGCAGGCGGTCGATCTCGTCGTTGATCGAGGAGTCCTTCTCGATGTAGAGGTCCTGGGCCGGGACGTAGGCCTCCGGCTGGTAGTAGTCGTAGTAGGAGACGAAGTACTCCACTGCGTTGTCGGGGAAGAACTCGCGGAACTCGTTGCAGAGCTGCGCGGCGAGCGTCTTGTTGTGAGCGATCACCAGCGAGGGCCGCTGCACCTCGGCGATCGTCGCCGCCATCGTGAACGTCTTGCCGGTGCCGGTTGCGCCGAGCAGGGTCTGGAAGCGCTCGCCCCCGCGCAGCCCCTCGGCTAGCCCCGCGATCGCCTTCGGTTGGTCCGCCGTCGGAGAGTAGGCGGGGTTCAGCTTGAAATCGGGCACGGATACGAAAATAGCGGGCGGTCCCCGCGTTCCGTGGTTCCTTCCGGACGGTGAGCGACCGAAAGGAACCACGAAATGGGAGACTGGTGCCGATGAGGCTCTCCCGCGCCGCGCTGGCGGCCTTCTTCGCCACCGCCGGCACGCTCCACTTCACCAAGCCGCGCTTCTTCGAAGCGATCGTGCCGCCGGCGATCGAGGCCCGGAAGAGGGAGGTGGTGGCGATCAGCGGCTACGCCGAGCTCGCCGGCGCCGCCCTGATCCTCCCTCCGGCCACCCGCCGGTTCGGTCGCTGGTGGCTGATAGCCCTGCTCGTCGCCGTCTTCCCGGCCAACATCCAGATGGCCGTCAATCCCGAGCAGATCCGCGGTCTCGACATGCGCAAGTTCCCCCGCTGGGCGCTCTGGGCGCGGCTGCCGCTGCAGCCGCTGGCGATGCTGTGGGTTTGGCGGGCAACTCGCCAATAGCGGACAAATTCGTCACTAATTTATGCGTTTTGTCTGTAGAGCTTCTGTCTTCTACGACAGAAACTTCACACAATGGACAAACGTGATCGCTTTGCCGTCAACCTGCGCCTCGCGCGTCAGGCCGCCGGCATCTCCCAAGAAGAGCTAGCCGACCGCTGCGAACTGCACCGCACCGAGGTCTCCCTGCTAGAGCGCGGCGGCCGCGAACCCCGCCTGGGGACGATGGTCAAGCTGGCCACCTCCCTCGGCACCACCCCCGAAGCCCTCTGCACCGGCATCACCTGGGACACCGACGCGCGGGACTACAAGATCGATAAACCCAGCTGACGCAGGACCGAGCGTGCGGTACAGGGGCCCGGTCGTCCCCTGGGCGAATTCGTCGCGGCCCTATCGGGCCTGGCTCCCGGCCACGCCGCCCTCCTATGGGGAGCAGGAACCAGATTGCATGTCGCGCGCTTCGCGGACATTCCCTCAGGGGATGACCGGACCCTCTTGACACCGTTGCGTGGTTCCCTTTGCACGACATAGGTGCATAAGGAACCACGGAACTGCTTAGCGTCTGCCGGACCTCTGTGGTGGAGGAGCCGGGTGGGGTTCGTCCCTCAAGGCAGCAGTTCTTCGAGAATGTTGCCCGCCGGCCCCAGGAAGCTCTGGGCGTTGCCCAGCAGGGAACTGGCGTCGTGAACCAGTTCGATCGCTTCCTTCAGCGGAATGTGCTGCAGGGTGGCGCGCAGGGGGGCGGCGAGGAAGGGGGCGAGCGCGCCCGCTTCTTCGGCGTCGTCGACGGCGCGGAGGAGGCCGGCGCGGACCGCTTCCGCCAGCTTCGCGTCGGTGATGTGGAAGCGTTCGCGGAAGCGCCTGCGGGCTTCGGGGGAGGCCAGCGCCCGTGCCAGGGTCTCGCGCGTCACCCCCAGCTTGCAGGCCGCCCCGTCGAGCGCCGAGATCGAGAACTGGTTGGCGATTTCGCCCAGGCTCTGCGGGTTGCTCCAGGGGCGCGGCTTGCAGGGGTTCTGCACGTGCTCCGGTTCATAGGAGGAGCCGCCGGCGGCGAGGTAGGCGCCGACCAGCGCCAGCGAGGCGACGACCGCGCCGATCACCAGCACCCGCCCCCTCACAGCTCCACCCTCCGCGCCAGGGCGATCGGGAACAGCGCGATCAGGCCGAGCAGCGCCGCCAGGATGAACGAGGTGCTGAAGGCGTGGGTGGCGCCGCGGTTGAGCTGATCCTGCAGTTCTTCCCGCAGCTGCACGACTTCGGCGGCCTCGGCCGGGTCGGACGGCAGCGGTTCGAAGGCGGGGCCGATCGTCGGCACCTTCCCCCGCTCTTCTTCGAGCCGGTCGCTGACCCGCTGGGCGAGTTCGAGCTTCAGCAGCGGGTTGACCGGCGAGTCGAGGATCACCGCGGTGCCGGCGTCGATCGCGTCGTGGCGCTGTTCGGCGATGTCGTGGGTGAAGATCGGGGTCAGCACCAGCAGGCCGATGACGACGCCGGCGTGGCGGGCGGAGATCGTCCAACCGCCGTGGATCGCCTGCGGCGCGCGCCCCCCGAGCGCGGTCTCGGTCAGCGCCGAGAGGACGAGCGAGAGCCCGATCCCGACCAGGATCTGCGGCGGAATCGTCAGCGCCACCGTCGCCTTAGGCAGGAAGGCGAGCCCTGCCAGCCCCCCGGAGACGAGGATCGCCCCGGCGGCGGCGCGCGGGCGCGCATCGGTGACCGACTCGGCGAGCTTGCCGCCCAGGAGCGCCGCCAGCGGCATCACCGTGACGACGAGCGCGGCCTCGATCGGGCTCAGCCGCCAGCCTTCGATCAGCAGCAGGACGAGTAAGAAGAGCGCTGCGGCGATCGCCGCCGAGACCATCGCCAGGGCCAGGTTCGCCCAGAGGTGCGGGCGCCCCGTCCGCCGCAGCTCCGGCTCGATGATCCCGGTCGCCGCCTCGTGCCTAGCGACGGCGAGGATCGGCACCGCAGCGGCGAGCGCCAGCGGCACCTGGAGGAGGAAGATCGACTGCCAGGAGACCAGCTCGGTGAGCAGGCCGCCGACCGCGGGACCGAGCGCCGCCCCGGTCGCCCCGGCGGCGGCCCAGACCGTCGCCGCGCGGCGCTCCGAGCCGACCGTCGCCGGCAGCAGCTCCAGCGCCGCGGTCACCGCCGCCGCCCCGCCCAGCGCCTGCACGCAGCGGGCTGCGATCAAGGTCGACAGCTGATCCGACAGCCCGCAGGCAAGCCCCGCCCCGGCGAAGACCGCGAGGCCGATCGCGGCCGCCCGCCCCGGCCCGACCCGTCGCGCCAGCAGCGCCGCCGGCACGGCGGCGAGCGCCATCACCAGGTTGAAGGAGACGAGCACCCAGGTGACGCCGGAGACGGTCGTGCCCAGTTCCCGGTAGATCTCGGGCAGGGCGAGGACGACGCCCACCGCCAGCGCCAGAGCCGCTACGCGTGGTCTAGCGCTGATAGCCGAGCTCCTTGGCGTACTTTTCGCGGTATTCGTCGCGCTTTTGCAGCACCTCTTCGACGTAGGCGCGCGTTTCCGGGAAGGGGATGTCCGCGACCTTCAGGTTCGCTCCCCCCCACTTGTCGGCGTTGCCGGGGCCGGCGTTGTAAGCGGCCAGCGCCGCCGCCACGTCGCCGTCGTAGCGTTCGAGCAGTTCGTGCAGGAGGAAGGTTCCGTAGCGGATGTTGATTTCGGGGTCGGAGAGGTCTTCGAGCTTGAAGGTGGTGCCCCCGCTCTGCTTCTCGATGAACTTCGCCGCTTCCGGCGTGATCTGCATCAGCCCCCGTGCCCCCGCGCTCGATTCCTGGTCGCTGAACTTCGACTCGGAGTAGATCACGGCGGCGATCAGCGCCGCGTCGACTTCCTTTTCGGCCGCCTGCTGGCGGATCACGTCCTCGTGCTGCAGCGGCAGCGTCAGCTCCTTGATCGCGTGGTCGAAGGTGCCGTTGGCGACGAGGTAGGCGAGACCGAGCCCGGCAAGGACCGCGATCCCGCCCCAGACCGCGCGGCGGCGGCGAGCTCGCACCTTTCGCCTCATCGCCGCAGCTTTGCGAGCAGGGCGGACAGCGCCCGCTCCAGATCCTCCACCGAGCCGTCGTTGTCGACGACGTGCTCGGCCCGCTCGGCCTTCTCCAGTTGGGTCAGCTGCCGCGCCTCCCGCTCGTCGACCAGGGCATGGCCGCGCGCCGCGGCGCGCTCCCGGCGCACCTCGTCGGCGGTGACGACCGCGACCGTGGTGTCGAAGACGCCGTCGCTGCCGGCCTCGAACAGCAGCGGCACCTCGACCACGGCGACCTCCGTTCCCTCCGGCAGCGACCGCAACCACTCGGCCGTTCGCTGCTTGACCAGCGGGTGGATCTGCGTCTCGAGCCAGGTCAACTGCTCCGGGTCGGCAAAGACGATCTCACCGATCTTCGCCCGGTCGACGCCTTCGGCAGAAATCACTTCCGGCCCCCAGCGCTCGACCAGGCGGCCCTGCAACGGCTCGCTTTCGAGCAGCTCGTGGACGACCGCGTCGCTGGAGAGCGTCGCCGCGCCCAGGCGCTCGAAAGCCGACAGCGCCTCCGACTTACCGGCCGCGATGCCGCCGGTGAGGCCGATCGTCAGCGGCGCCACGGGCGCCGCTCACCCCTGGTCGGACTCGCCCGTTTGAGCGTCGTCGCCGGCGGCCTCGTCGAGATCGTCGGGCGAATCGGGCCGTTCCTGCACCGATTCCCCCTCATGGGCCTCCCCGGGATCCTCTTCGGAACCACCGTTCTCGGCAGCCTCCGCGACCGGGGCCTCCTCGGCAGCCGGGGCATCCGAACCCTGATCCTCAGCGGCATCTCCGGCGGGTGGCGCCGATAGGCCGTCCTCGCCACCGGGCGAGGAGGGACTATCGGCGACAGGACCCGCCGGCTCGGCGGTCTGTCCCTCGGCGTCAGACTCAGCGCCCTGTCCTTCAGCTTCAGCAATCTGCTCGCCAAGCCCTGCCATCGCCATGTTCTGCCCCTCGACCCGCTTGATGCTGAGCGACAACCGCCGACGCTCTTCGTCGATCTCGAGGATCTTCACGTTCAGCTTCGACCCCGGCTCGACGACTTCGCTCGGGTTCTCGACGTGGTGGTCGGCGAGCTCGGAGATGTGGACCAGGCCCTCGACGCCGGGCAGGATTTCGACGAAGGCGCCGAAGGCGACGACCTTGGTCACGGTCCCCTCCAGCACGTCGCCGCCGCGGTGGGTGTTGATCACCCGCTGCCACGGGTCCTCCTGGGTCTGCTTCAGCCCCAGCGAGATCCGCTGCCGGTCGCGGTCGATGTCGAGGACTTTGATCCGCACGTCGTCGCCGATCGAGACGACTTCCGAGGGGTGGTTTACGTGGCTCCAGGAAAGCTCGGAGATGTGGATCAGGCCGTCGATCCCGTCGAGGTCGACGAAGGCGCCGAAGTCGACGATGTTGGAGATCTTGCCTTCCACGACCTGGCCCGGCTCGAGGCGGCCGAGGATCTGCTCGCGCACCTCCTTGCGCTCCTCCTCCAGCACCGCCCGGCGCGAGAGGACGACGTTGTTGCGGCTGCGGTTGAGCTCGATCACCTTGCACTCGAGCGTCTGGCCCATGAACTCGTCGAGGTTGTGGACGCGGCGGATGTCGACCAGCGAAGCGGGCAGGAAGCCGCGCACCCCGAGGTCGAGGATGAGGCCGCCCTTGACGACCTCGATCACGCTGCCCTCGACCGGTTCGCCCGAGTCGGCGGCGACCTCGATCCGGCGCCAGGCTTTCTCGAAGCGGGCGCGCTTCTTGGAGAGGATCAGGCGGCCCTCGGCGTCCTCCTTGGTGAGGACCAGGGCGTCGATCTCCTCGCCCAGCTCGACCTCTTCGTGCGGGTCGACCGACTTGCGGATCGAGAGCTCCCCCGAGGGGATGACCCCCTCGGCCTTGTACCCGATGTCGACGAGGACCTCGTCTTTGTCGATCCGGACGACTTTGCCCTTGACGACGTCGCCCTCCTCGAAGGAGACCATCGTCGCCGCGTAATTGGGGACGATCTTGCCGTCGATTTGCAGCAGAAGCCCGTTCGAGCCCTCGACAGGGGTGGCGCTGGGCGCAGGCGTCATGGTCTCGGTCGCGGACACGGGCGGCAATGATGGCAGAATCCGCCGCGATGCCGGTCCGAGCCACCAAACGCGGCAACGAACGCACCTCCCTGGACGGCGAGCACGACGTCCTCGTCTGCGGCGCCAGCTTCGCCGGGCTGGCGATCGCCCGCGAGCTGGCCGGCTCCGGAGCCGACGTGCTGCTGATCGACCGCTACGAGATCGGCGAGCGCCAGACCTCGGCCTGCGGCATCCCGACCGGGTGGATGCGCCAGCTCGGGCTGATGGAGGCCGAGCGCCAGCGCTTCGACACGCTCGTCCTCCACACCCCCCACGGCAGCGCCCGCTACCGGCTTCCCTGGACCTTCTCCACCTTCGACTACCGCGAGCTCTGCCAGCTGCTCTGGCGCGACTGCGACGCCACCTTCGAGACCGCCAAGGTGAACTGCCGCGCCACCCCCGCCAACGGCGACGGCCAAATCGCGGTCGAGACCGACCGCGGAGTCGTCTCGGCGCCCCTGGTCGTCGACGCGCTCGGTTGGCGCCGGGTGCTGGCCTCGGGCGACGGCTACCAGCCGCCCGACGCCCCGCTCTCGCGCGGGCTCGAGGTGCATCCGGAGGGCGCGGCGGAGGACCTCGAGGTCTGGATCGACCGCCGCTACGTCCCCGCCGGCTATGGCTGGTCGTTTCCCGCCCGCGACGAGGTCCGGGTCGGCGTCGGCTCCTTCGACCCCCGCTTCCACGTCCGCGAGACGACCGAGCTGCTGGCCGGGGACCTCGGCCGCAACCGCGTCCGCTACCAGGGCAACTGGATCCCCCACGAGCTGCGCCGCGCGACCGAGGGCGGCGTCTTCTTCGCCGGCGATTCCGCCGGGCACTGCCTGCCGCTGACCGCGGAGGGGATCAGGACCGCGCTCTATTTCGGGATCTGCCTCGGCCGCGAGCTGCGCGCCGTCGTCGAGGGGCGCCAGAGCCGCACTCAGGCGGAAGCAAGTTACGCCGCCTTCCACGACTCGCACGAATGGAAGTTCAAGTGGATGCTGCGGGCGCAGAAGCTGGTGCCGCGGGTGCCGCCGCGCCTGCTGGGGCCGATGATCCGGCTGATGGGCTCGAAGCGCTTCGTCGAGTGGTCCTTCAACCACTACCTGGCGATCGCGCCTCCCGCCTTCGCCGGCGCCGGCTCAGCGGACGACCAGGACCGTCCCGGCCAGCAGCAGGACCACGCCGAGGACGCGCTCGGGCGAGAGCGGGACCTGGTCGAGGCCGAACAGGCCTAACCGGTCGATCACCACGGAGGCCGTCAGCTGCCCGAAGACGGTCGCCGCGGCCACCCCCCCGGCGCCGATCACGCTGACCGCGATCAGCGCGTTGACCACGTAGAGGGCACCGAGGAAGCCGCCGAGCAGGTAGTACCAGCTGACGTCGAAGGTGGATCCCAGGCCGCCGGCCTTGCCGCTGAGGACGACGACCGCGGCGAGCGCCAGGGTCCCCACCGAAAAGGAGACCAGCGCCGCCGTGATGCTGCCGGTGGCGCGGCCGAGGCCGGCGTTGATCGGCGCCTGGGCGGCGATCAGGCCGCCCGCGGCGGCGGTGAGGAGAACGGCGACGCCCCTATCCACGGGATTTTTCCTCCGTTCGCGTGATCTTCGGGCCGGACATGTGTCTGAGAGGTCGAGGCGGGATTGAACTTCACCGTCCTCATATCAGTAACGCAGTAGGCCAGACCGGCCGATGCAGGACGACCAGTTATGACGCCGCCGCCAGCAGAGCACCTCGCCGCCCGGATCTTCATGGGGCCGGCGCTGCGGGCGCAGTCGGACCGGCGGCTCGTCGACCTGGTGCGCAACGGCTACGACGCCGCCTTCGAGGAGATCGTGCGGCGCTACCGGCGGCAGCTGGACCGCTTCGCCGCCGCGATCGTCGGCGGCCGCTCCGAGGACGTCACCCAGGACGCCTTCTCGAAGGCGCTGCTCTCCCTGCGCGGCTCGGAGGCGGAGATCGAGCTGCGTCCCTGGCTCTACCGGATCGTCCGCAACACCGCCTTGAACGACCTCCGCGACCGCGCCCCGCTCGCCGAGGAGCTACCGGCAGAAGGTCTGCCCGGCGGCCGCAGCGCCGCCGCCGAAGTGCTGGCGCGCGAGGAGCTGGCCGACCTGATGCAGCGCTTGCGGGCACTGCCCGAGCCGCAGCGGGCGGCGATCGTGATGCGCGAGCTGGAAGGGCTGAGCCACGAGGAGATCGCCGCCGCGCTGGGCGTCACCGGCGGCGCCGCCCGGCAGGTCGTCTACCGCGCCCGGGCGGCGCTGCGCGACGGACTCGGGCTGCTGATCCCGGTGCCCCTGGTGCGGGCACTCGCCGAGCACGGCGGGGAGGCAGGCCGCGCCGGCGGGGCGATTGCCGCCGGCGCCAGCGCGTCTTCGGCGAGCGGCGCCGCACTCGGCGGCCTCGGCGGGGGCGCGCTCAAAGCTGGGATGGCCACGGTCCTGATCGCCGGCGCGGTGGGCGCCGGCGTCGCCGTCGAGCACCACAGCGACCGGCCCGGCCCGGAAGCCGCCGAGGCGGCGCCGCTGAAGCGCGCCCACGATGCCGGAGCGGGCGAACCGGCCGGGACGTCGAGCGGCAAGGGCTCGTCGGGGACGCCAGATGACCGGGGTCACGGCGGCAGCGGCAGCGGCGCAGACGACCGCGGCAACCATGGAAGCAACGATGCCGCGGGCGGCTCTCTCGGCGGCGGCTCCAGCTCGGGCGGCGGTTCCGGCCACTCGGGCGGTAGCTCCGGCCACTCCGTCTCCAGCGGCTCGGGCGGGCCAGGCCCCAGCTCCGGATCGGGCGGTGACGACCATCACGGCGGCGGCAGCGGCTCGGGCGGCGGCAGCGGCTCGGGGTCCGGCGGGTCCGGATCCGGCGATGGCTCCGGCGACAACGGCGGCTCGCCCAGCTCCGGCGACGGCGGCGGCTCGGGCTCCGGCAGCGACGGCGGCATCGACTCCGGCTCGGGCAACAGCGGTAGCAGCGACGGCAGCGGTGGCGGCGAGATCACCGAACCCGTTCCGACCACCGCACCCGAAACGAGCAGCGACGGCGGCGGCACCTCGGGCTCCGACGGCGGCAGCTCGGGCGGCTCCGGAGGCGAGCTCAGCAGCGGCTCCGGCAGCCTGGACGGAAGTTCGATCTCTCCGTGATCTTCGGCTGCCGCCCGGGTTACAGCGGCAACCACTTGCCCACCACCAACCCAGGAGGGAAAACAGGCATGACCCGTACGAAAGGACAGCGAGCCCGCCGCATGACCTGGTTCGCGCTGGCGCTCGGGGCGCTGGTCGCGTTCCTGGCCATGCCCAGCCTGGCCGCCGCCAGAGACCGCAACCACGACCACATCCCGGATCGCTGGGAGAAGAAGCACCACCTCTCGACGAAGGTCAACCAGGCGCGCCGCGACCAGGATCACGACCACCTGAACAACCGCCAGGAGTTCCTCGCCGGCGACAACCCGCACAACGCCGACACCAACGGCGACGGCGTCCCTGACGGCGAAGAGAACGCCGGCACGATCGCCTCCTTCGACGAAGAAACCGGCAAATTGACGATCGACCTCTTCGGCGGCGAAACCATCTCCGGCTTCGTCAACGAAGAAACCGAGATCGAGTGCGAGGGCAACTCCGGCGCCACCGCTTCCGCCAGCAGCATGGACAACTCGGGTGAAGCCGAGTCGGGCGACGACAACGGCGGCGAAGAAGAGGCCGGCGGCGGCAACGACGGCGAAGAGGTCGGCGGCGACAGTGGCGGCCAGGGCGAGGAAGAGCCCGGTGACGACAACTCCGGCCCGGGCAGCCAGAACTCCGGTCCCGGCATGGGCGACGCCGAAAACGAGAACCAGGGCAACTGCGGCACCGCCGCCCTCACCCCCGGCGCCGTGGTCCAGGAGGCCGAGCTGAAGGTCGAGAACGGCAAAGCGACCTTCGAGAAGGTCGACCTCTCCGGAAAAGACGCCTAGGAGGAACCTGCCAGGCGCAGTCGACTACTTGGCGTCGAGCCAGTCACGGCCGACGCCGACGTCGACCTCGAGCGGCGGATCGAGCGGGTAGGCGGCGCACATCTCGCGCTCCACCAGCTCGGCCGCCGCTTCCATCTCCTCCGGCGGGCCCTCGAAGAGGAGCTCGTCGTGGATCTGCAGGACGAGGCGGGTCCTCCCCCCCGTCTCCCGCAGCGCCCGGTGGCAGCGCACCATCGCCACCTTTATCACGTCGGCGGCGGTGCCCTGGATCACGGTGTTGACCGCCAGCCGCTCGCCGAGGCGCCGCGTGTTCGGGTTGCCCGAGCGCAGCTCCGGGATCGGCCGGCGGCGGCCCATCAGCGTCGTCACGAAGCCGTCCTCCTGGGCCTGCTCGATCACCTGCTCGCGGAAGGCGCGCACGGCGGGGAAGCGCTCCAGGTAGCGGGCGACGAATTCCTCTCCCTCCTTGCGGGGGATGTTGAGCCGGTCGGCGAGGCCGAAGCCGGTGAGGCCGTAGACGATCCCGAAGTTGACCATCTTCGCCTTCGAGCGCTGGCCGACGTCGACCTCGTCGCGCTCGATCTCGAAGACCTCGGCGGCGGTGGCGGCGTGGACGTCTTCGCCCTCTCGGAAGACCTCTTTCAGCACCTCCTCGTCGGCGACGTGGGCGAGGACGCGGAGCTCGACCTGGCTGTAGTCGGCGGAGAGCAGCCGTGCCCCCTCCTCGGCGACGAAGCAGGCCCGCACCGGGCGGCCGAGATCGGTGCGGATCGGGATGTTCTGCAGGTTCGGGTTGGTGCTGGAGAGGCGGCCGGTGGTGGTCGCGGCCTGGTTGAAGGTGGTGTGGACGCGGCCGGTCTCGGGGTCGATCAGCTCCGGCAGCGAGTCGAGGTAGGTGTTCTTCAGCTTGGTCAGCTCGCGCCAGGACTCGATCTTCTCGACGATCGGGTGCTCGTCGCGGATCTGGGCGAGGACGCGGGCATCGGTCGAGAACCCGGTTTTGCCGCGGCGTTTCTTCGTCAGGCCGAGCTGCTCGAAGAGGATGCGGCCGACCTGTTGCGGCGAGCCGATCGTGAACTCCTCCCCGGCCAGCTCGAAGATCTCCTTCTCCAGGGTCTCGATCCGCTCGCCGAAGCCGGCGCCGACCTCGGCCAGCCGCTCGGCGTCGAGCTTCAGCCCCTCCCGCTCCATCGCCGCCAGCACGCTCACCAGCGGCAGCTCGACCTCGCGCAGCAGCCTCTCCAGCCCCAGCTCCTCGATCCGCGGCGCCTGCACCGCGGCCAGCGCCGCCACCAGCCGTGCTTCCTCGGCCGGCTCCAGCCCGGGCTCCAGCTCCTCCCCCAGCGCCAGCTGCCCGCCCTCGCCCCCGGCTTTTGCCGCGGCGCCCTCGGCGAGGCCGAGGCCGGCGTCGGCGGCGAGCTCGACCAGGTCGTAGGTGCGCCGCTGCGGCTCCAGCAGGTAGGCGGCGACCATCGTGTCGTGGTCGAGGCTGGGCTCGATCCCCTCGCGCGCCGCGGCAGCCAGCAGGCCGTGGCGCCCACCGCCGAGCGACTTGGCGTCGTGGGCGGCGAAGCGCTTGCCGTCGAGCGCCGCAGCCAGCTCGTCGTGCGAGGAGGTTCCCGCGAGGATGCGATCGGCTTCGGCGGCGGCCCAGCGATCGCCGTCGATCGCCAGCGCCAGCGGTCCCTCCCCCAGGTCCTCCGGCTTGCCCGCGACCGCGGACACGTCGAGCTCGGTCTCGACCCGTCGCCCGGGGACCGCCGCCCCTTCGGGCAGCGCTTCTTCCAGCCGCTCCATCACCGCCCGCAGCTCGAACTCGCGCATGAAATCGCGCAGCGCGCCGCGGTCGGGCTCGCTCGACATCGCCTCCTCCAGATCGACTCCCGTCTCGATGTCGTATTGCAGCGTCGCCAATTGCTTCGAGAGCCGGGCGTCCTCGGCGTGCTCGGTCAGGTTCTGCTTGCGTTTGGCGCCGGAGATCTGGTCGACGTTCTCCAGCACCGCTTCCAGCGAGCCGAACTGCTGCAGCAGCTGAGTCGCCGTTTTCTCGCCGATCCCGGGGACGCCGGGGATGTTGTCGGAGGTGTCGCCGCGCAGCCCCATCAGGTCGCAGATCAGCTCCGGCGGCACCCCGTAGCGCTCTTCCACCGCCTCGCGGTCGTAGATCTTGGTCTCGGTGATGCCGCGCGAGGTGCTCATCACCCGCACCCCCTCGCCGACCAGCTGGTAGGCGTCGCGGTCGCCGGTCACGACCATCACCTCGATCCCCCGTTCGCGCGCTTGTCTGGTGAGCGAGGCGATCACGTCGTCGGCCTCGTAACCCTCGACCCTGACGTTGGTGTAGCCGAAGGCCTCGACCAGCGGCATCAGGTGCGGCCACTGCTCGCGCAGCAGGTCGGGGCGCGGTTTGCGCTGGGCCTTGTAGAGGTCGTAGGTCTGCTCGCGGCCGCTCCAGCCGGCGTCCCAGGCGACCACCACCCCCTGCGGATGATGGTCGTCGATGATCTTCACCAGCATCGAGGCGAGGCCGTAGATCGCGTTGGTGGGCCGCCCGTCGCTGGTGCCGATCGACTCGGGCAGGGCGAAGAAGGCGCGGTAGGCGAGGCTGTTGCCGTCGATCAGGAAGAGCTGCGGCGCATCGGCGGTCATCGGGCGACCACTCTACGAGGCGCCCACGCGGAGCGGCAGGCGGCGCCCGCTCAGAAGCGGCCGGACTCGATCAGCCTGGTGAGGACGGCAACCGCCTCCGGGTCGAACTGCGTGCCGGCGCAGCGGCGCAGCTCGGCCACCGCCACCTCGGCGCTCATCGCCTCGCGGTAGGCGCGGGTGGTCGTCATCGCGCTGAAGGCGTCGCAGCAGGCGACGATCCGCGCCTCGATCGGGATCTCCTCGGCGGCGAGCCCGTCGGGGTAGCCGGAGCCGTCGAAGTGCTCGTGCGAGGAGCGGACGATGCGGCCGACCTCGGCGAGGACGCCGCCCACCCGCTTCAACATCCGCTCGCCCTCGATCGTGTGGCGGCGGACGACCGCCCACTCCTCCTCGTCTAGCGAACCCGCCTTGTTGATGATCTCCTTCGGCACCGCGATCTTGCCGATGTCGTGGAGGAGGGCGGCGAGCTCGACGTTTCGCCGCTGCCCGCGGCTGAGGCCCAGCTCGTCGCTGACGGCGAGGGAGAGCTCCACCACGGCGCGGCTGTGGCTGCCGGTATAGGCGTCGTCGAGCTCGACCATGTCGCCGAGCAGCATCGCCGTGCCCTGGTAGGCCTCGCTCAGCGCCAGCGCCTGGTCGACCCGCTGCTGTCGCTCGCGCGAGAGGACGGCCAAGACCGCGGCCAGCGGGATCACCGTCAGCGACATCCCCGGGCCGATCTCCAGCGCCGCGATCGCGACGACGAGCCCGATCGGGGCCAATGCGGCGTCGAGCGCGTAGACCGGGGCGATCATCCTCCCCACGAGCAGCGGCGGCGTGTCGTCGATCAGCCAGGCCCGCACCGCGGCGGCGGCGAAGTCGAAGGCGAACTGGGCGAGCAGGGCGAGGAGGTAGACCGGCCAGTGGTGCCAGGAGAAGGTCTGGGCGCCGGCGACGACGATGACGAGCGCCGGGCCGACCGCGTGCCAGCAGTCGGCGAAGACGTGGAAGGCGCGGCGGATGCTGATCACGCCGGCGAAGTGGTCGGTCAGTCGCCCGAGCGCCCAGCTGACGCTGACGACCAGCGGTACGAGCGGCGTCGGCAGCAGGAAGAGCATCGGCACCAGCACCAGCTCGGTGGGGACGGTGAAGCCGTCGGCGATGTCGAAGCGGGCGCGGCAGGCGGCCATGTAGGCGAGGACGAGGATCCCCAGCGTCGTGTCGTCGATCCCCCGCGGAGAATCGAGGAACAGCGCCATCCCGAGCGCGACGGCGATGAAGCCGAGCGCGGCCCCGTACTCGACCCTCCGCTCGCGCCCTTCGGCCCGGATCTGGGCGCGGGTGCGCCCCCGCGCATAAAGCTGCTCGGACTTCGAGGCCGGGGTGGCGACGGCACGCATGATCTCGCTAAGACATCAAAAGTAAGTAGACAACCGATCCAACTTACTTAAGAAGTGCAATCCGTTTCCCGATCAGGGTGCCATATATGTAGGCGGACAGGGCGACGCCTTTTGTCCAATGGGCGTTCTCTGTCACCAGGGGGGAGGAATGGGAATGTCCGTACGCAACACCTTCAGGCTCGCGGCGAGCGCCTTTCTCGCCACGTTTCTCTTCGCAGCATCGGCACAGGCCTGCTCGTACCCTGCAGGGGAAGAAGCTTTCTCGCAGTGGGGCGATCACCGCGCATACGTGCTCGTGCCCAATGGCGATTTCGCCTCGGGCAGCGCCGGATGGACGCTCGAAGGCGGCGCTACGGTCGCCTCGGAAGCGCTCTCCTTGCCGGCGGGCAGCTCCGCCCTCAGCCCCCCCGTCTGCGTCTCGAACGAAACGCCGTTCCTGCGCTCGATGGCGCGCGACAGCGGCGTAGCGGGCGCGAAGCTGCGGGTCGAGATCGTCTCCGAAGCACTCGAAGCCACCCGCAACCGCGTCGTCGCCGGCGACAAGGGCGAAGACTGGGGCCCGACCCAGCCGCTCGCGCAGAACTTCGGCCTGCTCGACGGAGGCGACAGCTCGGTGAGGATCCGCGTCACCGCGGTCGGCGGCGACTGGCTGGTCGACAACGTCTACGTCGACCCCTTCGCCCGCTACTGAGCTTCGGCGAGCCACCCCCTCTCGGCCAGGGCATGCCTGTCACTTTTGTCTCCCAATAGAGAGACAAAAGTGACAGGCGAAGCTTTCTCCCCTAAACCGCGCCCGTCTCCACCAGCTCGACCAGAGCCTTGACGACTTCGGGATCGAACTGCGTGCCGGCGCAGCGATGCAGCTCTTCGAGCGCCACCTCGGTGCTCATCGCCTTGCGGTAGGAGCGGGTGGTCGTCATCGCGCTGAAGGCGTCGCAGCAGGTGACGATCCGCGCCTCGATCGGGATTTCCTCGCCCACCAGGCCGTCGGGGTAGCCGCTGCCGTCGAAGTCCTCGTGCGAGGCGCGGACGATGCGGCCAACCTCGGCCAGCACCCCGCCGATCCGCTTCAGCATCCGCTCGCCCTCGATCGTGTGCTGGCGCATGACCTCCCACTCGGCCTCGTCGAGCGGCCCTTCCTTGTTGATGATCTCGTTCGGCACCGAGATCTTGCCGACGTCGTGGAGGAGGGCGGCGAACTCGACGTTGCGCCGCTGCTCGAAGTCGAGGCCCATGCGGTCGCTTACCGCCAGCGAGAGTTCGACCACGCCGCGGCTGTGGCTGCCCGTGTAGGCGTCGTCGGCCTCGACCACGTCGCCGAGCAGCAGCGCCGTGCCCTGGTAGGCCTCGCTCAGCGCCAAAGCCTGGTCGACCCGCGCCTGCCGCTCGCGCGAGAGGATCGCGAGCACGCCCGCCAGCGGAACCACCAGCAGGCAGACCGCCGGCCCGACCTCCAGCGCTGCCACGGCGGCGAGGAGCCCGATCGGCGCCAAAGCCGCGTCGAGCCCGTAGACGGGAGCGATCATCCGCGCCACCACAGAGGGCGGCGTTCCGTCGATCAGCCGGGCGCGCCCCGCAGCGGCGACGAAGTCGAAGGCGAACTGAGCCGCCAGAGCCCCGAGATAGACCGGCCAGGAATTCCAAGAGAACGTCTGCGCACCGACGACGACGAGCACGAGCGCCGGCCCGACCGCGTGCCAGCAGTCGCCGAAGACGTGGAAGGCGCGGTGAATGCTGGCGCGGCCGCTCGCGTAGTCGATCAGGCGGCCGAGGAGCCAGCTGAGGCTGACGACCAAGGGAACGACCGGCGTCGGCAGCAGGAAGAGCATCGGCACCAGGACCAGCTCGGTGGGCACCGTGTAGCCATCGGCGATGTCGAATTTGGCGCGACAGGCGGCCACGTAGGCGAGGACGAGAACCACCAGCGTGGAGACGTCGAGACCGCGAGGAGAATCGAGAAACACCGCCATTCCCAAGGCCGCGACCAGGAAGGCGGCGCCCGTGAACTGCTCCACGACCCGCTCCCGTCCGCGGGCGCGCATCAGCGCACGGTTGCGACCACGGGCAAAGAGCTGCTCTGAATCGGTGGCAGGCGAGATCGTGTTCATCGGCTTGAGAAGTCCTCCCGAGAGGGAGACTCGCCCATATATCGGCCAGGAAACCGCCATAAATAAATGGGTTTCCAAATTTTCGCCGACGTCGGTTACACAAAACTATGTAGACATGTCGTCCAGAGGGTTTAAGTCCCCACCTCCCGGCACCGATGCTGAGCCCACATAAGTGCCAGAAGTGAGCTGAATAAGGGCAAACCTGTCGCGAGGCAGGGACGCAAAGCAAGAGGTCTCGCATCCGCGAGATGGCTCAGCCGCCAGCTTGGTTGTCAAGACCAGGCTTTTTCGCCTGCGATAAGGAGGTTTACCCGTATGAAGCCCATCCAGAAGCTCCTAGCCGTGATGGCGGCCGCGCTCATCGCTGTGGCCTTCTCCGCCGCCACCGCACAGGCCTGCTCCTACACCGGCGCCGAACAGGTCTTCAAGCCGTGGGGCGATTCGAACTCCTACGTGCTCGGCCCCAACGGCGGCTTCGAGGCCGGCGGCCTCGGCTGGGCCCTCACCGGCGGCGCCAAGACCGTCGAAGGAAACGAGTCCTTCTACCTCAACGACCCGAGCGACAGCCGCTCGCTCTCGCTGCCGGCCGGAAGCTCGGCCCTCAGCTCGCCGGTCTGCATGTCGATCGAAACCCCCACCTTCCGCCTGGTCGCGCGCAACACCGGCGACACCAGCTCGGGATTGCGGGTGGAAGCCGTCTACTCGCTTCTCGGCTTGCTTCACACCAAGACGATCAGCACCGTCTACGGCGGTCCCGAATGGGCCCCGTCCCAGCAGATGTCGACGGTGCTCACCCTCTCCACCATCGTCGGCACCCTCATCCCCAGCGCGGTCCAGATCCGGATCACGCCGGTCGGAACCGGCGGCAACTGGCAGGTCGACGACCTCTACATCGACCCCTTCGCAAGGCACTAGCCGAAAGCGGAAGCCTCCTTGGGCCCGGGCGCGTCGGTGGCGCGTCCGGGCTTTTCTTTCAGAAGCCGACTTTCACGTCAGCGCTGTCGCTGCGCCTGAAGCGTGCATGAACGAGACTGGCGTGCACCGCCGGGCCGGCGAGCCGAACGTCGGAGTTGCGGTGACTCTCGCCGAGGCTCGATAGAAGGCTCCTGAATGCTTGCGGGTGGCCGTGAGCGCAACGATTCCCCTCCCATTCCCGGTTTCCGAATAGGCGACCACGGTGATCGAGTAGCCATGGCTGTCGTCCAGCTTGAAGGCGAGAGTGACCGGTTCGGGGCTGAGGACGGCGGCTTGCGCGGAGCCTCCCGGGAGATCCTATGGGGAACAGCGGCGCCGAGCCGACGGCCGGAATCTGATTCGATAGCCGCTCATGGCCGTCAGCGCCCAGTACAGCGTCACGATCCGGGTCGAGCTCGACGCGCGGCAGGAGCCGCTCGGGCGACTGACCGCGGCAATCGCCGAGGCCGGCGGGCAGCTGCAGGGAGTCGACCTGGTGCCGGGCGCCGGGCCCGAGGGCAAGCGGGTGCGCGAGTTCACGATCGACGCCGCCGACCGCGACCACTGGGAGAGGATCCTGCGGGCGATCGGCTCGACCCGCGGCGCCCGCGTCCTCGACTACGTCGACCGCACGATGCAGATGCACCGCGGGGGCAAGATCGAGCAGCGCAACAAGTACCCGCTGAAGACGCGCGACGACCTCTCGATGGCCTACACCCCGGGCGTCGCCCGCGTCTGCATGGACATCCACGCCGAACGCGGCAAAGCCTTCGAGTACACGATCAAGAAGAACACGGTCGCGGTCGTCTCCGACGGCAGCGCCGTGCTCGGCCTCGGCAACATCGGCCCGGAGGCGGCGATGCCGGTGATGGAGGGCAAGTGCATGCTCTTCAAAGAGTTCGCCGGCGTCGACGCCTTCCCGATCTGCCTCGACACCCAGGACGCCGACGAGATCGTCCGCGCGGTCGAGCTGATGGCCCCCACCTTCGGCGGGATCAACCTCGAGGACATCTCCGCCCCGCGCTGCTTCGAGATCGAGGACCGGCTCAAGGAGAGCATCGACATCCCCGTCTTCCACGACGACCAGCACGGGACCGCGATCGTGACGATGGCGGCGCTGTTCAACGCGCTGAAGATCACCGGCAAGCCGATCGAGCAGCTGCGGGTGCTGGTGGTTGGCCTCGGCGCCGCGGGGGTAGCGGTGACGAAGATGATGCAGGAAGCTGGGGTCAGCCACATCGTCGGCTGCGACCGCAAAGGCGCCCTCTCGATCGAGCGCGAGGACTACCAATCCGGCGAGATGAACGCGACCAAGCGCTGGTTCGCCGAGAGCTTCAACCCCGACCGCGTTTCCGGCAGCCCCGACGAGGCGATCGAGGGCATGGACCTCTTCATCGGCCTCTCCGGCCCCGGGATCATCCAGGCCGAGAGCCTGGCGAAGATGAACGACGACGCGATCGTCTTCGCGATGGCCAACCCGACGCCGGAGGTGATGCCCGAGGACGCCGCGCCCTACGTGCGGATCATGGCCACCGGCCGCTCCGACTACCCGAACCAGATCAACAACGTGCTCGCCTTCCCCGGCGTCTTCCGCGGCGCCCTCGACGCCGGCGCCCCCAGCATCACCGAGGAGATGAAGCTCGCCGCCGCCAAGGGGATCGCGATGGCGGTCTCCGAGGCCGACCTCGCCGAGGACTACCTCATCCCCAGCGTCTTCAACCGCGAAGTGGCCCCTAAGGTGGCCGAGGCGGTGGTCGAGGAGGCCAAGCGCGACGGCATCGCCCGGCTCAACGAGGAGACCGGGACCTTCGCGGCGGTGGAGAGCTAGCCCGCGTGCGGGTCCTCGTCACCGGCGCCAGCGGCCTGATCGGCTCGGCTCTGTGTGACGCCCTCTTCGCCCGCGGCGACGACGTCGTCGGGCTCAGCCGTGATCCGGGCCGCGCGCGGCGCGCCAATCCCCGCGTCACCTGGCACAGGTGGGAGCCGACGCTGGAACGGCCCGACCCGGCCGCCTTCGAGGGCGTCGAGGGCGTGGTCAACCTGGTCGGCGAGCCGATCGACCAGCGCTGGACCGAGGAGGCGAAGCGGAAGATCCTGGAAACCCGCCGCACCGGCACCCACAACCTCGCACAGGCGATCGAGGCCCTCGAGAACAAGCCCAGGGTCCTGGTCAGCCAGTCGGCGGTCGGCTACTACGGCGATCGCGGCGAGGACGAGGTGACCGAGGACGACGGGCCGGGGGAGGGCTTCGACGCGGAGGTGACGCGGGCCTGGGAGGGGGCCGCGCACGAGCTCGACGGCACCGGCGTGCGGCTGGTCGTCGTCCGCACCGGTCAGGTGCTGACGCGGAAGGGCGGGATGCTGCCCCAGCTGCTGACCCCGTTCAAGCTCGGGGTCGGCGGACCGCTCGCCGGCGGCAGGCAGTACCTCCCCTGGATCCACATCGCGGACGAGGTGGGGATCCTGCTCTGGGCGCTCGACGAGGAGAGCGTCAGCGGCACGCTCAACGCCACCGCCCCCGAGCCGGTCACCAACAAGGAGTTCTCGAAGGCGCTGGGACGGGCGCTGGGCCGGCCGGCAGTCGTGCCGGTGCCGGGTTTCGTCCTCGACCTGAAATTCGGCGGCGAGTTCGGCCAAGTCCTGCGAGGCGGACAGCGGGCGATCCCGAAGCGGGCGCTCGAGCTCGGCTACGAGTTCAAGCACCCGGATCTGGACGAGGCTCTACAGAGTCTCGTCTAGCCGAGCGATTCGCGGACCGCGTCGCGAGGGGACGTGGAGCCCCTTTCGCCCAGGGCTTGGAGGGCGCGGCGCATGGCGGCGCTTCCGGAACCGGTTTCGAGCCAGGCGATGTCGGCCGCTTCGACGATGGTTTGGCTGAACCCGGCGGCGGGGCCGGGGGCTTCCAGGTAGGCGACCGAGGTCGAGTCCTCGGTGGCGCGGCGGGCGTTGGCGCCGGCGACGGCGAGGTCGACGCGACCGCGGCGCCGCGCCGGCGAGAGGCAGACGACCCTGACGCGGAGGTCTTCGACGGCGCCCGCTTCCCTGGCCAGTTGCCCCCGTGCCCCCCGGCAGAGAGGCGCGCCGACGTAGACGGAGACGGTGGCGCCGGCGGACACTTCGCCGCCCCCGCATCCACCCAACAAGAGCGCCGAGGCCAGCAGCGCCGGCGCCGCCCGTCTAGCCAAAGAAGACCTCCGCCTCTTCGTAGAGGGCGGGCCGGACGGTCTTCAGCTCGGCGGTGGCCTCGGTCAGCTGCACGAGCTCGATCTCGGTGCCCCGCAGGGCGGCCATCGTCCCCCAGCGGCCCGCGTGGGCGGCGTCGATCGCGTGCAGCCCGAAGCGGGTGGCGAGCACCCGGTCGAAGGCGGTCGGGGTGCCGCCGCGCTGGACGTGGCCGAGCACCGTCGCCCGCGTCTCTTTGCCGGTGCGGCGCTCGATCTCGCCCTCGAGCCAGTGGCCGACCCCGCCCAGGCGCACGTGCCCGAAGGCGTCGAGGGGCGCGTCTTCGGCCTCGGGGATGCCGCCGACCGGCTCCGCCCCCTCGGCCACCACGATGATCGGCGCGAAGTGGCTGGCGAAGCGGCTGCCGACGATCTCGCAGACCGCTTCGACGTCGAACTTCCGCTCGGGGATGAGGATCGCGTTGGCGCCGCCGGCGAGGCCCGCGTGGAAGGCGATCCAGCCCGCGTGACGGCCCATCACCTCGACGATCAGCACCCGGTGATGGCTGTCGGCGGTGGTGTGGAGGCGGTCGATCGCCTCCATCGCGATGTTGACGGCGGTGTCGAAGCCGAAGGTGTAGTCGGTGGCGCTGAGGTCGTTGTCGATCGTCTTCGGGACCCCGACGACGGGGACCCCGTGCTCCTCGTGCAGGCGCGAGGCGGCTCCCAGCGTGTCCTCGCCGCCGATCGCGATCAGGCCGTCGACCCCCGCCGCGGCAAGATTCCTCTTGATGCGCTCCGGCCCGTCCTCGTCGGCGAGCGGATTGGTCCTCGAGGAGCCGAGGATGGTGCCGCCGCGGGGGAGGATCCCCCGCACCTCCGGCACCCCGAGCGGCCTGCTGTCGCTCTCCAGCGGCCCCCGCCAGCCGTCGCGGTAGCCGAGGAACTCATGCCCGTAGCGGCCGACTCCTTTGCGGACGACGGCGCGGATCACCGCGTTCAGCCCAGGGCAATCGCCCCCTCCGGTGAGCACGCCGATCCGCATCGCACCAGCTTAGAGAGGCGCGAGATCGAACTCGGGCGATCGCGACGAGGCGCTAGCCGGCGTCGGATTTCGGCTGCGCGATCTTGACGATCGCGCCGATCAGGAGCACGCCGAAGAAGATCAGGCCGGAGACGCCGCCGCCCTGGCCGAGCCAGCCGTAGACGGTGACCGTCGCGGCGAGGGCGAGAAAGAGGGTTACGACCATTCCCATGTCGCGCGGCATCCTATCCAGTGAGCGCGACGCGCGTTTCGCTGAGGAAGGAGGCGACGGCGTCGGCGGCGCCCTCCGGCGAGCCACCCTCGCCGGCGGCGCGGACGAGGCGGCTGCCGATGATCACCCCGTCGGCGATGCCGCCGACGACGGCGGCCTGGGCCGGGGTGCCGATCCCGAAGCCGACGGCGACGGGGGTGCGGGCCTCGGCCTTGGTCGCCTCGACCAGCTCGGAGAGGGCGGGCGGGACCTCGTCGCGCTCGCCGGTGGTGCCGACGGTGGAGACGACGTAGACGAATCCTTGCGCGGCCTCGCAGATCCGGCGGCGGCGCCCGGCCGGGGTGGTCGGCGCCAGCAGCGGCACCAGTGCCAGCCCCTCGGCGGCGAACGCCTCGCGCACCTCGCCCGCCTCGTCCAGCGGCAGGTCCGGGACGATCGCCCCGGCGGCGCCGGCCGCCCTGGCCATCCGCGCGAACTCGGCGGCCCCGCCGTGGGCGAGGACCATGTTCGCGTAGACCATGAAGACGACCGGGATGCGGTCCGCCACGGATCGACACACCTCCAGCGCGGTGGCGAGAGTCGCTCCCGCCTCCAAAGCCTTCGTCGCCGCAGCGTGGATAGCGGGACCGTCGGCCAGCGGATCGGAGAACGGCACCCCGAGCTCGATCAGATCAGCCCCCGAATCCGCGTAAGCAGCAGCCACCGCCAGCCCCGTCTCCCGATCCGGATAGCCGGCCATCATGTAAGGCATCAGCGCCGCCCGGCCTTCAGCTTTGGCCGAGGCGAAGGCCGCCGCTATTCGACCCCCCTCCTCAGTGCTCACGGCAACACCTCGCTAGGCGGTTTCAGCCGGGCGGTCGCCTCGGCCATGTCCTTGTCGCCGCGGCCGGAGAGGCACAAGACGTCGAAGCCGCTCTCCCCCGGGTGCTCCAATAGCCAGGCGACCGCGTGGGAGGACTCCAGCGCCGGGATGATCCCCTCGAGGCGCGAGAGCTCCTGGAAGGCCGCCAGCGCCTGCTCGTCGGTGACGCCGACGTAGGTGGCGCGGCCGCTGTCGCGCAGTTGCGCGTGCTCGGGCCCGACGCCGGGGTAATCGAGGCCGGCCGAGATCGAGTGCGCCTCGAGGATCTGCCCCTCCTCGTCGGCGATGACCGAGGAGAGCGAGCCGTGCAGGACGCCGGTCGCGCCCGCCTGCAGCGAGGCGCCGTGGCGGCCGCTGTCGAGCCCCTCCCCCGCCGCCTCGACGCCGACCAGCGCCACCTCGTCGTGCTCGACGAACGGGGTGAAGATGCCGATCGAGTTGGAGCCGCCGCCGACGCAGGCGATCACCCGAGCGGGCAGCGAGCCCTCGGCCGCGAGCGCCTGCTCGCGCGCCTCCTCGCCGATCACCCGCTGCAGGTCCCGCACCAGCGCCGGGTACGGCGCCGGGCCGACCGCGGAGCCGATCACGTAATGGGTGGTGGCGACGTTGGCGACCCAGTCGCGGATCGCGGCGCTGACCGCCTCCTTCAGCGTGCGGGCGCCCGCCTCGACCGGCGCCACCTCGGCGCCGAGCAACCGCATCCGCTCGACGTTGGGCGCCTGGCGGCGGATGTCCTCGGTCCCCATGTAGACGACGCATTCGAGCCCGAGCAGGGCGCAGGCGGTGGCCGTCGCCACCCCGTGCTGGCCGGCGCCGGTCTCGGCGATCACCCGCGGCTTGCCCATCCGCGCCGCCAGGAGCGTCTGGCCGAGCGCGTTGTTGATCTTGTGGGAGCCGGTGTGGGCGAGGTCCTCGCGCTTCAGGTAGACCCGCGAGCCGACCCGCTCGGAGAGGCGCTCTGCCGGGTAGAGCGGAGTCGGGCGGCCGATGAAGTCGCGCCGCAGTTGCCGCAGCCGCGCCATGAACTCCTCGTCCTCGCGCGCCTGCTCCCAGGCAGCGGTCAGCTCGTCGAGCGCCGGGATCAGGGTCTCCGGCACGTAGCGGCCCCCGTAGGGCCCGAAGCGCTGCTCGATCGCGCTCATGCCGCTTTGGCGCCGACCGAGTTTGCCGCTTCGAAGAACGCCGCCATCGCCGCGTGGTCCTTGCGGCCGGGCTCCAGCTCGACGCCGCTGGCGACGTCTACCGCGTAGGGATGGGCGACCGCGACCGCGCCGGCGACGTTGTCGGGCCGCAGGCCCCCGGCGAGGATCGCCGGCACCTCCGAGCGGCGGTCGCGCAGCAGCTCCCAGTCGAAGCTCTCGCCGGTGCCGCCCCACATGCCCTTGGCGCGGCGGTCGAAGAGGTGGAAGTCGGTCCGGAACGCCTCGGCGGCGTGGACGTCGGCGGCGCTGGCGACGTGGATCGCCTTCGCCACCTTGACCCCCGTCCGCCGCGCCGCCTCGGCGCAGAACGAGGCGCCCTCGGCGCCGTTCAGCTGCACCATCGTCAGCCCCTCGTCCTCGACCGCGCGGCCGACCTCGTCCAGGGTCGGATTGACGAAGACCCCCACCACCTCGCACTTGCGCCGGAAGGCGGCGGCGATCTCCGCCGCCGTCGCCGGCTCGACCTCCCGCGGGCTGCCGTCGAAATGGATCAGGCCGATCGCCCACGCTCCCAGCCGCACGGCCTCGGCCGCGTCGTCGAGATTGGTGATGCCACAGAACTTCACGCGCACGCCTAGGAGCGTACGCGAAGACGGGTCGGACCCTCTGGCGAGGGCCCGCCCGTCTCGGAACCGCCGGCTACTGGGCTTTCTTCGGCTGCCGCCCGAGGGTGGCGTTCACGGTTTCTTCTTCTCCACCGTTGAAGACGGTCAGTTCGATTTCGTCTCCGGGCTTGGACTCGCCGATCCTTTCGGCCAGTTCTTCCATCGTGGTGATCTTCTTGCCGTTGACTTCGGTGATGATGTCGCCGCCGAGGCGGACTTCGGCGCCGTTGATCGTCGCCGTGGTGTGACCGCCCTTCAGGCCGGCCTTGTCAGCCGGGCTGCCGTTGACGACGGTCTGGATCAGCACCCCTTCGTCGACGGGGAGGTTCAGGGCTTTCGCCAATTCGGGGGTGATCGTTCCGCCCGAGATGCCGAGGAAGGCGTGTTCGACTTCGCCCTTGGTCTCGAGATCGTGGATCTCCTTGCGGACGGTGTCGATCGGGATCGCGAAGCCGATGCCGACGTTACCCTCAGCGCCGCCGCCGGCGGTGGCGATCTGGGAGTTGATCCCGATCACCTCGCCCTGGGCGTTGATCAGCGGCCCACCCGAGTTGCCGGGGTTGATCGCCGCGTCGGTCTGGATCACGTGGTCGATCGAGAACCCGTTGGGGGCCTGGATCTGGCGCTGCAGCGCCGAGACGATGCCGCTGGTGACGGTGCGGTCGAGCCCGAACGGATTGCCGATCGCCACCACCGGGTCGCCGACTTCCACTTCGGAGGAATGGCCGAGCGTCAGCGGATGCAGTTCCTTGGCCGGGGCGTCGACCTGCAGCAGGGCGATGTCGGTGCCCGGGTCGGTCCCGACCACCTTCGCGGTGTAGGTCCGTTCGGATTCGCCGAGTTTCACGGTGATCTTTTCGGCGCCTTCGATCACGTGGTTGTTGGTGAGGATGTGCCCTTCGCCGTCGATCACGAAGCCCGAGCCGGTGGCGGTGCCGCCGGATCGCGGTTGCTGTTCTTCCCCGAAGGGATTGAAGGGGTTGAAGGTTTCGCTTTCCTGCGGTTCGAGCTGCGATTCGACGAAGGCGACGCCGTTGCCGTCTGCCTTGTAGATCTGGTTGACGACGTTGCCCTTTTCCGCCTTGGCGTCGACCGGCGCGGTCAGCGGCGCCGCGACCGTCGTGGTCGAGCCGCCGTTGCCCTGGACCAGGCCCGCCGCGATGGCGATCAAGCCGAGCACGGCCACCACCAGCCCGCCGAGGACAGCAGAAGCAAAGGGGCTGCGGAAGTTCTTCTTGAGCGTGGACATGTGGAGAAGATCGCGGAGGGCCGTGTTCAGCCCCTAAATGATCTCCAAATTTTTTCTAAATCCGCCGCCGGGGCGCGTCGCCAGGCCTCAGTAGAGGTGTTCGCGGGTGCTTTCGTCGCTCCCGGTCCAGTCCCGCAGCAGCGCCTCCGGGTCCGCGACGGTCATCAGCGTGGTGCCGATCAGGACCGCGTCGACCCCGACCCGCTCGAGCTCCTCGAGCTCTTCGCGGGTGGAGATCCCGCTCTCGGCGACCACGGTCTTGCCGGCCGGGACGTCCGGCATCAGCTCGTAGGTGGTGGCGACGTCGACGCTCCCGTCGTCGAGGTTGCGGTTGTTGATCCCGATCACCTCGGCGCTCGCCTCCAACGCCCGGTCCAGCTCCTCGGCGTCGTGGACCTCGACCAGGCAATCGAGGTCGATCGCGCGCGCCTCCTGGTGGAGCCGATGCAGGTCCTCGTCGCTCAGCGCCGCGACGATCAGCAGCACCGCGTCGGCGCCGTTCACCGCCGCCTCGTAGAGCTGGTAGGGCTCGACGACGAAGTCCTTGCGGATGATCGGCAGGTCGCAGGCGGCGCGGGCGGCGCGCAGGTCGGCGAGCGAGCCGCCGAAGTGAGGCTCGTCGGTGAGGACCGAGAGCGCCGCCGCGCCGCCGCGCTCGTAGGCGCCGACCTGCGCCGCCACCTCGATCCCCTCGCCGGCGATCTGCCCCCCGCTCGGCGAGCGCCGCTTGAACTCGGCGATCACCGAGAGGCCGGGACGCACCAGCGCCTCGCTGAACGGGCGATCCTCCCCGCGTGCGGAGAGGCGCGACTCGAGCTCGCCCTGAGGTAGGTCGCGACGGCGCGCCTCGACTCCCTCCCGGGCCCCGGCGATGAGCTGCTCCATCATTCCCACTTGAACCTAGGAAGCCTAGATGGTCGGGGTGAGGTCTGGGTGCGACCGGGGGCGAGAGTGGCCGAGCAGACCAAGGACGCAGGGCGCAGCTTTTGGTGGAGCCAAAGGCAAGCCCGAGGACGCAGGGATGCGAGGTGTCACGCTCGTCATCCGGGTGTGCCCAGACCTCGCTCCGACCATCTCAAACGGCAGGGACGACCGTTGCCGCGATCAGGCGCTCGAGCACGTTCGCGGCCGCGCCCGAGTCGATCGACTCGGCGGCCTTCGCCGCGCCCTCCTCCAGGTCCGCGGCAAGCCCGCCGACGTAGATCGCGGCGGCGGCATTGAGGACCACGAGGTCGCGATGCGGACCGGGCTCGCCGGCGAGGACCGCGCGGGTGACCGCGGCGTTCTCCCCCGGCGTCCCCCCCGCCACGCTCTCTAGGCTGGCCGGCGCCAGGCCGAACTGCCCCGGCTCGGCGAACCACTCGACGGTGCGGCCGTCGGCGACCTCGATCACCCGCGTCGGCGCCGCCAGCGAGAGCTCGTCGAGCCCGTCCTCGGCGGAGACGACGAGGGCGCGGACGCTGCCGAGGCTGAGCAGCGCCTCGGCGATCGTCTCCTGGTAGTGGCGGTCGGCGACGCCGAGCAACTGCCGGTCGGCGCCGGCGGGGTTCGTCAGCGGGCCGAGGAAGTTGAAGATCGTCCGCACCCCGAGGGCTTTGCGGGCGGGAATGACGTGCTTCATCGCGGCGTGGTGGCGCGGCGCGAACATGAACCCGAAGCCGACCTCGTCGATGCAGCGCCCGACCTGCTCGGGCTCGATTTCGACGTTGACGCCGAGCGCCTCCAATAGGTCGGCGGAGCCGCTCTTGCTGGTGTTGGAGCGGTTGCCGTGCTTGGCGATCGCGCAGCCGGCGCCGGCGGCGACCAGCGCCGCGGTGGTCGAGACGTTGAAGGTGGAGGGGCCGCCGCCGGTCCCGCAGGTGTCGACGAGGTCCTCGCGACCGGTCGGGACCGGCGCCGCCAGCCCCCGCATCGTCCGCGCCAGGCCGACCAGCTCCGGCACCGTCTCCCCCTTCGCCCGCAGCGCGATCAGGAAGGCGCCGGTCTGGACCGGCTCGGCGCGCCCCTCCATGATCTCGGTGAGCACGGCCGAGGCGTGGTCGGCGGTGAGGTGGTCGCCGGCGCAGACGGCGTCGATCGCCCGGCTGACTACATCGTTTGGCATCGATCAAACCTTCTCATGGACATTTGTCCCCGGTATGCGGGAACAACTACGTTCGCTCCCCGAGGAAGTTGGCCAAGAGGTGTTTTCCCTGGGGCGTCAGGACCGACTCGGGGTGGAACTGGACTCCCTCGACCGGCAGCTCCCGGTGCCGAGCGCCCATCACAACGTCACCGAGGCTGGCGGTCAGCTCCAGCTCGGCGGGCAGGTCGGGATCGGCGATCAGCGAGTGATAGCGGCCGGCGAGGAGCGGGCTCGGCAGGCCGGCGTAGATCGTCTTGCCGTCGTGTTCCACTTCGCCCTCCTTGCCGTGGATCGGCTCGCCCTGGACGACGCGGCCGCCGAAGACGTCGACCATCGCCTGGTGGCCGAGGCAGACGCCGAGCACCGGCGTGCCCGCTTCGCCGAAGGCTTTGATCGCCGCGCCGGAGATTCCTGCCTCGGCCGGCGTGCAGGGCCCGGGCGAGACGACGAGCCGGTCGGGCCGCCGCTCCAGCAGCTCGCCGACCTCGGCCTTGTCGTTGCGCATCACCTCCACCTCCGCCCCCAGCTCGCCCAGGTACTGGACGAGGTTGTAGGTGAAGGAGTCGTAGTTGTCGATCACCAGCACGCGCATCGCCTAGCCCCAGTCCGGCTGTTCGCAGGCCACCTCGACGGCGCGAAAGACCGCCCTCGCCTTGTTGACCGACTCGTTGTACTCGTAGGCCGGCTTGGCGTCGGCGACGGTGCCGCCGCCGGCCTGCACGTGCAGTTCCCCGTCCTTGACGACGACGGTGCGGATGTGGATCGCGGTATCGAGGTCGCCGTCCCAGGAGAGGTAGCCGACGGCGCCGCCGTAGCCGCCGCGCTTGACCGGCTCCAGCTCGTCGATGATCTGCATCGCCCTCACCTTCGGCGCCCCCGAGAGCGTGCCGGCGGGCAGCGCCGAGCGCAGCACGTCCATCGCGCTCACCCCCTCTTTCAGCCTGCCGGTCACCTGGCTCACGATGTGGAGGACGTGCGAGTAGGTCTCCACGTACATCAGCTCGTCGACCTTGACGCTGCCGTACTCGCAGACGCGGCCGAGGTCGTTGCGGCCGAGATCGACCAGCATCACGTGCTCGGCCCGCTCCTTGGGATCGTTGCGGAGCTTTTCGGCGAGGCGGCGGTCCTCGTCCTCGCTGCCCCCGCGCGGGTAGGTGCCGGCGATCGGCCGCGTTTCGACCTGCCGCCCGGTCACCTTGACCAGCGGCTCCGGCGAGGCGCCGGCGAGCTGGAAGTCGCCGAACTCGAGGAAGTACATGTAGGGAGAGGGGTTGACCGCGCGCAGGCCACGGTAGACGGAGAACGCTTCGACCGGCGCCGGGGCCGAGAAGCGCTGCGAGGGCACTACCTGGAAGGCGTCGCCGGCGTGGACGTAGGAGACGATCCGCGCGACGGCGGCTTCGAACTCCTCGCGGCTCATGTTCGACTCGAAGCGCGGCGCATCGGCCGCCGCCGGGCGCGTGGGAACCGGAACCGCCCCGCGCAGCCGCTCGCGCATCTCGGCGATCGTCGCGGCGGCGCTTTCGTAGGCGGAATCGACGTCGCCGTCCTCGCCGACGAAGGCGCAGGCGAGGATCGTCAGCTCGTGGCGGAGGTGGTCGAAGACCAGCATCGCATCGGTCACCATCAGCGCCATGTCCGGCAGCCCAAGCGGGTCGGGATTGGGCTCGCCCAGCGGCTCGACGGTCCGCACCAGGTCGTAGGCGAAGAAGCCGACGGCGCCGCCGGCGAACGGCGGCAGCCCCTCGACCGGCGCCGGCCGGTACTCCCGCAATCGCGCCGCCACCGCCCCGTAGGGATCGGGGGCGGGCTCGGCGCGGCTTGGTGCGGTGCCGGGATCGTCGTCCCCGTTCCACTCGGAGAGCACCCCGTCGCTCCAGCGCAGCAGCGCCCGGGGGCGCAATCCGACGAACGAGTAGCGGCCGACCTGGCCCTGCTCCGCCGACTCGAGCAGGAAGCAGGGCGCCCCCTCGGGCTCCCCCGCACGCAGCTTGAGGAAGGCCGAGACCGGGGTCTCGCAGTCGTCGACGAGGCGGGCCCGGACCGGGACCACGTTGCCCTCGCGGGCGAGCTCGCGAGCCTCCTCGAGGCTGGGTTCCAGCCGGATGTCGGAATCAGCCGCTACGCGCATTCAGCACTTCCATCACCCTCGCGTGCGAGACGCCGCGCGAGGCCAGCAGCACGCTGAGGTGGTAGAGCAGGTCGGCGGCCTCTTCGGCGACCCGCTCGTCGGTCTCTTCGCGGGCGGCGCGGACGACCTCCTCGGCCTCCTCCTCGACCTTCTCGCCGATCAGCGGCCGGTCGTCGAGCAGCTTCACGGTGTAGCTGCCCTGCGGCCTTTCCACAGCGCGGCTGCGGATCGTCCGCTCCAGCGCCGGCAGCGCTTCGTGGGTGACCGGGAACGGCTCGCCCTTCGCCGCCGGCGCGTCTTTGCGGGGCGAGGCGGAGCCGAGCACCTCGCGGTAGAAGCAGCTGCGCTCGCCCGTGTGGCAGGCCGGACCGGCCGGGTCGACCAGCGCCACCAGCGCGTCGCCGTCGCAGTCGTAACGGAGCTGGCGCAGGTGCAGGAAGGCGCCGGAGGTTTCGCCTTTCTTCCAGAGCTCGTCGCGGGAGCGGCTGTGGAAGTAGAGGTCTCCGTGCTCGAGCGTCAATTCCAGCGATTTGGAGCTCATGTAGGCGAGCATCAGCACCTCGCCCGAGGCGAAGTCCTGGACGACGCACGGGACCAGGCCCTGCTGGTCGAATTCGATTTCCGGAAACATTCCGAGGAATCGTAAACGCAGCCTGGCTACTCGATGCCGAGGCGGTCGAGCAGGTCCTCGTCGCGACGCCAGTGCCGGCGCACGCGGACCGTGAGGTCGAGGTGGACGCGGGCGCCCAGCTCGTCCTCCAGCGAGCGACGTGCGGCGGTGCCGATCTCGCCGATCTTGGCGCCGCCCTTGCCGATCAGGATCCCCTTCTGAGACTCGGTCTCGGCCCAGATCTCGGCCCGCACGGCGACGAGGCCGTCGTCGCGACGCTCCACCTCCAGCACCTTGACCTCGACCGAGTGCGGGATCTCCTGCCGGGTGCGATTCAGCACCTGCTCGCGGACCAGCTCGGCGAGCAGCACCTCGTTCGACTGGTCGCTGCGGTCATCGGGCGGGTAGAGGTAGGGCCCCTCGGGGATGAGCTCGCCGAGGCGCTCCATCAGCGGCGGCAGACCCTCGCCGGTGCGGGCGCTGATCGGGAAGACCTCGTCGACCCCCTCCAGCCCGGCCGCCTCGGCAAGGACGGGGACCAGCTCGTTCGGGCCGAGCCGGTCGGCCTTGTTGACGGCGCAGATCACCGGCAGCCCGGCGCCGGCGCCGAGCAGGGCACGGACGATGAAGCGGTCGCCCGGACCCACCCCCTCCTCGCCGTTGACGACGAAGAGGACGGCGTCGGAGTCGGCGAGCTCGCGCTCGACCCGGCCCTGCATCCGCTCGGTGAGGACGTCGCGCGGGCGCTGCACCCCGGGCAGGTCGACGAGCACGAGCTGGCGTCCGGCCTCGGCGTCGGTGGCGACGCCGCGGATCGCCCGGCGGGTCGTCTGCGGGCGGCTGGAGACGATCGCGACGTGGGAGCCGACGAGCGCGTTGACCAGCGTCGACTTGCCGACGTTGGGGCGCCCCGCGAGCCCGACGAAGCCGGCACGGGTCATCGCAAGCCCGCCAGGACCCGTGCCTGCAGCTCCAGCATCTCGCCCTCGTCGGTCTCGTGGTCGTGGCCGCAGAGGTGGAGGACGCCGTGGACGGCGGCCTCGGTGACGTCAGAGCAGTGCTCGGGGCAGATCGCCACGTCGCCGAGCTCGCGGGGGCCGGCGACCGGGCCCGATTCGTCGATCGGGAAGGCGAGGACGTCGGTCGGCGCGTCCTTGCCCCGGTGCTCGCGGTTCAGCTCGCGGATCCGCCCGGCGTCGACTATCTCGACCGCGAGGTGACCGTCCTCGACGCCGGCGGCCGCCAGCGCGGCGGCGACGGCGTCGCGCAGGTCGGCGGGAACGTCGCTCAGATCTACCGTCACGAACGCGGCGTCGGGCCGTGTTCGGCGCGCGCATCCCGCTCGCGGGCGCCGTGGGCGTCGTAGGCGGCGACGATCCGCTGCACCAGCTTGTGGCGGACGACGTCCTCGCCGCCGAAGCGGACGAAGGAGATGTCCTGGACATCGCTGAGGATGTCGCTGACCGCGATCAGGCCCGAGCGCTGGTCGGTCGGCAGGTCGATCTGGGTGACGTCGCCGGTGACGACCATGCGCGAGTTGAACCCGAGCCGGGTGAGGAACATCTTCATCTGCTCCGGGCTGGTGTTCTGAGCCTCGTCGAGGATCACAAAAGAATCGTTAAGCGTCCTTCCGCGCATGAATGCCAGCGGCGCCACCTCGATCACGTTGCGTTCGAAGTAGCCGTTGACGCGGTCGGGGTCGAGCATGTCGAAGAGGGCGTCGAAGAGCGGCCGCAGGTAGGGGTCGACCTTGGCCTGGATGTCGCCGGGCAGGAAGCCGAGCCGCTCTCCGGCCTCGACCGCGGGCCTGGTGAGGATGATCCGCTGCACCTTGCGCTCGGTAAGCGCCGCTGCGGCCATCGCCACCGCGAGGAAGGTCTTGCCGGTGCCGGCGGGGCCGATCCCGAAGGTGATCGTGTGGCGGCGGATCGAGTCGACGTAGCGTTTCTGGTTCAGCGTCTTCGGCGCCACCTTGGTGTTGCGGTGGCGCCAGACGACGTCCTCGAGGATCTCCGCCGGGCTCTCTTCGGCGTCGAGGGCGCCGGTCACCGCTTCGATCGTCCCCGGCGCGACTTCGATCCCCTGCTCGATCAGCTCGACCATCTCGTCGACCACCGTCGCCGCCGCGGCGACGTCGTCGGGATCGCCCTCCAGCGTCAGCACGTTGCCGCGCAGGTGCAGGTCGGCGTCGAGGCGCCCGCGCAGCGCCCGCAGCACAGTGTCCTCCGAGCCGGCCAGCTCGGCCGCGACCGTGTTGTCGAGGGTCAGCTGCCTGCGCGCCAAGACTAGTGGTCCTCCCCACAACGGATCGCCGCAAATGACGGTCCCAGATCGCCGCCATGCGGCGTCCTCAGTCGCCCAAATGGCGCTGCCATTCGGGCTCCCTGCGTCCTTGCCTGGCGCCGCCTGGACCTCGTCATTTCCTGGCGCCCGTCGTGAGGAGGACCACTAGGCACCCAGCTTCTGCCGCACCGCGGCGCTCACCCGCTTGCCGTCGGCGCGGCCGCCCACCTTCGGCATCAACGCCGACATCACCTGGCCCATCTGCCGCTGCTCGCTGGCGCCGGTCTCCTCGATCGCGCTCTCGACCAGCGCCGCCAGCTCCTCGTCGGAGAGCTGCGCCGGCAGGTATCCCTCGATCAGATCCGCCTCGAAGCGCTCGGCGGCGGCCTGGTCGGCGCGCCCGGCCCCCTCGTAGGCCTCGGCCGCCTCGACTCGCTTCTTGCGCTCGCGCTGCAGCACCGCCACCTCGTCGCCTTTGCCCAGCTTCGCGTCCTGCTGGAGGACGTCGACGATCAGCCGCAGCGCCGCCGCCCGCTCGCGGTCGCGCGCTTTCATCGCCGTCTTGACGTCGTCTTGGACCCGCTCGAGAACGGTCATCGGCTTAAGGGTAGAGGGCAGCGTCGGGGGTGACGGCCAGCCCCTTGGAGACGAGGTCGGCGACGTCGGCGCTGACCAGGGTCCACCTGTTGCGTTTCGCCGCGGCGACGTAGGCGGCATCGTAGGCGGTGAGGTCGTAACTGGCGGCGCAGTCGCAGGCCAGATCGAGTAGGTCCGGATCGACCCGCACCAAGCGGTCCTGGCATCTGTCGAGAACCAGCTGCGTCATGAAGCGAGCCTCGTCGAAAAGACGCTTCTTCGCGCCGACGGCGTTGGCGATCTCGTAAAGCGTGAGATCGAGCGCCGCCACCGGTGCGTCGACTTCGAGCGCAATCGATTTCGCCGGCTCGTGAAAGCGGTCCCGCGGATCGACGACCGCCACCCAGATGCTCGCGTCCACCAGCAGCAACTCAGTGCGATTCCCGGTCCTCGCGGATCAGCCGGGCGGCGTCGCCGCCGAGGTTCAGGGGGCCGATCTTGTCCAGCAGCTCTTCGAGATGCCGGCGCTGCTTCGTGCCGTCGGCTTCGATCTCGCGCTCCGCGACCCGTCGCAGAAAGCCACTGCGCGTCTCCCCCGTCCGTGAGACGTGGGCATCGAGGCGGTCCAGCACCTCGTCGGGAATGGAGATCATCACCTTTGCCACAGGGTGAGTATATACGGTATTGATCGGCGCCAAAGCCGTCATGAGGGAGAGCGTGACCGGGTCTGGTCGCACGCGTGGCGCGCAGAACCTGCCAACTCAGCGCCAACTTGCGAGCAAAGGTGGATCAGGCGCCGATTTCGACCCGCTCGACGTCCCCCAGCGGCATCTGCAAGAAGCGAGTGCCGACTGCCTGGAACGCCTCGGAGTCGCCGGTGCAGAGGAAGTCATAGGCCCCCTCCCCCTGCGGCTTGCGCGCCAAGCTCGCCCCCTCGAGCGTGCGCTGCACCGCCGCCGCCACCGCGTGACCGCCGCTGACGAGGCGGACGTCGCGGCCGAGGATGCGCTGCAGCATCGGCGCCACCAGCGGGTAGTGCGTGCAGCCGAGGATCAACGTGTCGACCTCGGCCTCCTGCAGCGGCCGGCAGTAGGCGCGGGCCATCGTCATCGTGTCCTCGTCGAAGAGGGCGCCGTCCTGGATGAAGGAAGCCAGATCCGGCGCCGCCACCTCGATCACGTCGAGCCCCCGCCCGATCGCTTCCAGCGCCCGCCGGTAGGCGCCGCTCTCGACCGTGTTCGGCGTCGCCAAGACGCCGACCCGGGCATTGGCCGTGATCGCGGCGGCGATCTCCGCCTGCGGCTCGACCACCGGCACCACCTCCACCCCGCGCGCGGCGGCGACTTCCCGCGCCACCTCCTCGCCGACCGAGGTGGCGGTGTTGCAGGCGATCACCAGCAGCTTGGCGCCGCGGTCGAGCAGCAGCTCGGCGATGCGGCGAATCCGCTCCCGCAACCGATCCGGGTCCTTGTCGCCGTAGGGGAACATCGCCGTGTCGCCGAGGTAGAGGAAGTCCTCCTGCGGCAGCGAGACGAGGCACTCGTGCAGCACGGTGAGGCCGCCGACCCCCGAGTCGAACATCCCCACCGGACAGGCCGGATCCAGCTTGGTCGGTGAACGTGCGGTGAACGTCAGGGCTGAACGACCATGAAGAAGATCGTGATGACGACGATCAGGCCGGCGATCTTGCCGCCCGTCTCGAGCTTCTTGGAGACCGTTGCGTATTCGGCGCTGAGGGCATCCCCTTTGGCGAGATCGCGCTCGGCAAGCTCCAGCGCCCGCCGGGTCTGGGGTCGGAAGAAGCCATGGGCCATGCCGAACAAGACGATGATCGCGATGAACCCGACCGTCACCCACGATTCGCCGGCGGAGATTTCGGCATCGATCAGCATGTAGAGACCCGCCAGGAGCACGACGAACAGGCCCGGAATGACGAGATAGCGATCTACGGTCTGGATTCCGCGCAGGACGACGGGCACGCTTCGAGGGGAGTTGCGCTCCGCGACGGCGGTGAAGAACCCGTAACCGAAGGTCGGGCCGAAGGTGAGCACCACGGCGAGAACGTGGATGAACAGGCCGATGCTGAAACCGGTGATCGTCGCCAGCATGTCGGGGAACCCTATATCTCAGCCGCGACGGAGAAGCAGCGCGGCCCACTCGCCCTCTCGGCGCCGCTCTTCCTCCTCGAGGCCCGCCCGTGCAAACGCAGCGGCGACTTCGTCTTGCTCTCCCAGCAGCAACCCCGAGCAGATCAGCGCTTGCGGAGCGTCTGCGAGCTGCTCTGCCACCGCCGTCAGGATCGGGGCGGTCATGTTGGCGACGACGGTGGGAGCCAGGTCGGGTAGCCGTTCGCGCAGGTTCATGCGCTCGAGATGGAGCTGGACGTCATTGGCATCCGCATTGGCTTCGGTTGCTTCCAACGCAGCCGGCTCGTGGTCATAGCCGCGGACCGGGCTCCAACCCAGCTTTGCGGCGGCGATCGCCAGCACGCCCGAGCCGGTGCCGAGGTCGACCAGCTCCCCATCCGCCCCGCCGGTGTCCGCCAGCTCGCAGAGGAACTCGAGGCAGAGGCGCGTGGTCGGGTGGGCGCCGGTGCCGAAGGCCTGGCCGGGGTCGACGACGACATCGATCGCGCCGTCTCGGGGCGGCTCCCAGGAGGGGCGCAGCCAGAGGCGGCCGGCGACGAACAGGGGCTTGTGGAAGTCGCGCCAGCGGTCGGCCCAGTCGTCGGGGATCTCGGTCGAGCTGACCTCGATCCGGGCGCCGGCCACGGCGGCGTCCAGGTCTCCCAGCTCCGGCAGCTCCCCCTCGCCGCCGTAGATCGCGTACTCGACGTAGCCCGGCCCGCGTTCCTCCTCGACCCCGTTCGGCGCCAGCACCGTCAGCTCGGCCAGGACCAGCTCCGCCTGCTCGGGCGCGCAGCGGACCGCGAGCCGGATCAACCGAACGCCCGTCGCACCCGGGAGAAGAAGCCCTCGCCGTGCCGGGGCGCGAGGTTGTTCTCCTCCAGCGTCTCGTCGAGGCGCTCGGCGAGCTCGCGCTGCTCCTCGCTGAGGTTGGTGGGGACGACGACCTCGAGGATCACCCGCTGGCTGCCGCGACGGCCGCTTCCGAGGCGTGGGAGCCCGACCCCCTTCAGCACGTACTGGTGACCCGGCTGGGTGCCCGGCTCCACCTCGATCTCCTCCTCGCCGTCCAGCGTCGGCACCGAGATCGTCGTGCCCAGCATCGCCTCCGTGGCGGGAATCGAGGCGCTGCCGATCAGGTCGCTGCCGTCGCGCTCGAAGCGCTCGTCCTCGGCGACCCGGACCTCGACGTAGAGGTCGCCCGCCGGCGCCCCCGCTTCGCCGGCGTGGCCGGCACCGGCGATCCGCATCCGCTGGCCGTCCTCGATCCCAGCCGGGACTTCGATCGCGCTGGTCCTGCGCTGGCGGGTGCGGCCGCTGCCGTGGCAGACCTCGCAGGGCGTCTCCGGCACCTTGCCGGCGCCGCCGCAGACGTCGCAGACGGCGCTGCGGACCATCTGGCCGAAGGGGGTGCGCGTCACCTGGCGCAGCTCGCCGGCGCCGCCGCAGCGCTCGCAGGTGGAGATCGACGTCCCCGGCTCGGCGCCGTTGCCGCGGCAGTGCTCGCAGGCGGCGACGGCGTCGTAGGTGACCTCGCGGCGGGCGCCGGTCGCGACCTCGGCCAGCTCGACTTCTACCGCGACGGCGATGTCGCCCCCCGCCGCGGCGGCCTGCCGCCCCCCGAACCCGAAGCCGCCGCCGAAGAAGGCCTGGAAGATGTCGTCGATCGAGCCGAAGCCGGCGCCGGGGTCGAAGCCGCCGGAGCGCAGGCCCTCGCGGCCGTAGGCGTCGTAGGTGCGCCGCTTCTCCGCGTCGGAGAGGACCTCGTAGGCCTCGGCCGCCTCCTTGAACTTCTCCTCCGCCTCCGGATCGTGGTCGTTGACGTCGGGGTGCAGCTCCCGTGCCAGGCGGCGGAACGCCTTCTTGATCTCGCTCTCGCTCGCATCCCGGGAGACCCCGAGCACCTCGTAGTAGTCGCGCGCCATCGGCTAGCTGTCGTAGACGGTTTCGAAGTAGCGGGAGAGCTCGCGGGCGGCGTGGCGGACGGAGGCGATCGCGGTCGCGTTGTCCATCCGCAGCGGCCCGACGACGCCGACCGCGCCGAGGTTGCGGTGGCCGAGACCGTAGTTGGCGCCGATCACGCTGACCGAGCGCAGCCCCGGCTGCGGGTTCTCGCCGCCGATCCAGAAGAAGACCGAGCGCCGGTCGAGCGAGGAGCGCAGCATCTGCAGCACGTCGGCGCGCCGCTCCAGCGCGGTCATCAGCTCGTCGGCGCGGGGCAGGTCGGGCAGGTGGTCCTCGGAGAGGAGCCGCGAGGTGCCCTCGAGGTAGAGGTCGCCGGCGCCCTCGGAGACGAAGTCGGTGAAGGTGGTGCCGAGGGTGGCGATGAATTCGGCCTCGACCTCGCCCAGCTCCCGGCCGACGAGACGGCTGGCGATCATCCGCGCGCCGACGCCGAGCCCGCTGAGCGACTCGTTGAGGTAGCTCGAGGCCCACTCGACCAGGCCGCGGTCGACCGGGCGGTCGAACTCGAAGACGCGGCGGATGACGTCGCCGGTGGAGGCGATCCCGATCACCACCACCTTGTTCGGCTGCAGGCTCAGCACCTCGACCCGGTGGATCGTCGCCGCCAGGCTCGGCTCCGGCGCCGTCGCCATCGCGACCAGGTCGGTGACGCGGGCCAGGGCGGCGGTCGTCTCCCGCATCGCCTCGTCGACCTCGCGACGCAGGCGCGAGAGCTCCAGCTCGACGCTCGGCTCGGCCGGCATCGTCCCCGATTCGAGCATCAGGTCGACGTAGCGGCGGTAGCCGGAGTCGGTCGGGACGCGGCCGGCAGAGGTGTGCGGGTGGGTGAGGTATCCCGCCGCCTCCAGCGCAGCCAGCTCGGCGCGCACCGTCGAGGGCCCCCACTCCACCTCAGGCCGCTCCGCCACCTCCTTGGAAGGCACAGGCCGGGCCGAGTCGAGGTAGGCCTCGACCACCAGCCGCAAAATCAGCTCTTGCCGCTCGCTCAGCACGTTCCGAAGTCTAGGAGGAGCGCCGGGTAGCCCAGCTCCGAACTCGGAAAGAGCGCCGGGTGACCCCTCCCAAAACACTCAAGCGAGGCTCCCGCCGAGCGTTCTGGGAGGGGTTACCCGGCGCTCCCTTCGCTATAGCTGGACTTCCGCTTCGGCGTTCTTGATGATCTGGGTCTCGCCCTGGGCGGCGACGGTGTCGATCACGACCCGGGCCCCGTCGACGGATTTGACGGTGCCGGTGACGACGATCTCCTGCTCGGGCACGCCCATCCCGCGCATCTGCACCGAAAGGCGCTTCAGGGCCCGCGGGTCGCCGCCGGCCAGCGCCGCGTTGGCCCTCGCCACCAGGCCCATCGAGTACAGGCCGTGGAGGATGTTGCGCGGCAGCCCGACGGCTTTGGCGAACTCGTCGTCGATGTGGATCGGGTTGAAGTCGCCCGAGGCGCCGGCGTAGCGGTGCGGCAGGTACTTGTCCGGGGTGACTCGCAGCTCCGGGACCTGGTCTCCCACGTTCAGATCAGCCATTCTCAAACCCCTCTCACGATCAGCGTCCAGGTGCCGCGCACGACCTGGGCGCCGTCCTGGTTGACCGAGTTCGTCTCGAACACGTAGAAGCCTTTGCCGCCTTTCTCCTCGATCGAGAGGCATTTCGCCGTCGTCGTGATCTCGTCGCCCGAGCAGGCCGGCTCGTCCCACTCGAACTGCTGGCTGCCATGGACCATCGCCGCGAAGTTCATCGCCACCTCGGGATCGAACATCGCCGGGCCGACGGCCGGGCTGCTGTAGACGACCGCGAACATCGGCGGTGCGACCACGTCGCGGAAGCCGGCGGCGCGGGCCGCCTCGACGTCGAAGTGCACCGGGTTTTCGATCCCCAGCGCGTTCGCGTACTCCTTGATCTTCTCCCGGCCCACCTGGTAGGTGGTGGCCGGCCATTCCTTTCCAACCGCATCAGTCTTCAGAGGCATGGCCGGGCAGTCTATTGGCCGGGCGGCCAGTCGGGCGTGAGCTACTCGTCGATCTCCAGCACCGCGAGGAACGCCTCCTGCGGCACTTCCACGCGCCCAACCGCCTTCATCCGTTTCTTCCCCGCTTTCTGCTTCTTCAGCAACTTGTTCTTACGGGTGACGTCGCCGCCGTAGAGCTTCGCGGTGACGTCCTTGCGCAGCGCCTTGACCGTCTCGCGGGCGAGGATGTTGGAGCCGACCGCGGCCTGGACGGGAACGTCGAAGAGCTGGCGCGGGATCGTCTTGCGCAGCCGCCCGACCAGGCGCTTGCCCTGGTCGTAGGCGAAGTCGCGGAAGACGATGATCGAGAGCGCGTCGACCTTCTCGCCGGCGAGGAGGATGTCGACCTTGACCAGGTCGGAGACGCGGTTGCCGATCGGCTCGTAGTCGAGCGAGGCGTAGCCGCGGGTCGAGGACTTGAGCAGGTCGAAGAAGTCGAGGACGATTTCCGCCAGCGGCAGGTCGTAGCGGATCTGCACCCGCTGCGGGCTGAGGAAGTGCATGTCGACGTGGGTGCCGCGGCGCTGCTGGCAGAGCTCCATCACCGCGCCGACCTGCTCTTTCGGGCAGATGATCGTGGCACGGATGTAGGGCTCTTCGATCGACTCGATCGTCGCGGGGTCGGGCAGCTCGGTCGGGCTGTGGACCTCCCTGGTCTCTCCGTTGGTGAGGTTGACCATGTAGCGCACGTTCGGCGTGGTCGCCAGCAGGTCGAGGTCGTACTCGCGCTCGAGGCGCTCGCGCACGATCTCCATGTGGAGGAGGCCGAGGAAGCCGCAGCGGAAGCCGAAGCCGAGCGCCTCGGAGGTCTCCGGCTCCCAGGAGAGGGCGGCGTCGTTGAGCGAAAGCTTCTCGAGCGCGTCGCGGAGGTCTTCGTAGCGGTCGGTGTCGATCGGGAAGAGGCCGCAGAAGACCATCGGCCGCACCTCGCGGTAGCCCTCGAGCGCCTCGGCCGCGGGGTTCGCCTGCGAGGTGAGGGTGTCGCCGACGCGCAGCTTGGTCACGTCCTTGATCCCGGTGATCAGATAGCCGACGTCGCCGGCCTCCATGCCCTCGACGGCGGTCATCGCCGGGCGGAAGAAGCCGATGTCGTCGATCTGGGCGTTGGTCCCGGCCTGCATCGCCCGGATCGGCTCGTGCTTGCGGAAGGCGCCGTCGACCATCCGCACGTAGGCGATCACGCCGCGGTAGGGGTCGAACTCGGAGTCGAAGATGAGAGCGCGCGGCGGAGCGTCGGCCTGACCGCCCGGCGGCGGGATCCGCGCGACGATCGCCTCCAGCACCTCGATCACGCCCTCCCCCGTCTTGGCCGAGATCGGCAGCGCTTCCTCGGGGTCGCCGCCGAGCAGGTCGGCGATCTCCCGAGCCACCCGGTCGGGCTCGGCGCCGGGCAGGTCGACCTTGTTGATCACCGGGATCAGCTCCAGCCCGTTCTCGATCGCCAGGTAGGTGTTGGCGACGGTCTGCGCCTCGACGCCCTGGGCGGCGTCGACGACCAGCAGCGCGCCCTCGCAGGCGGCGAGGCTGCGCGAGACCTCGTAGGAGAAGTCGACGTGGCCGGGGGTGTCGATCAGGTGCAGGTGGTAGGTCTCGCCGTTGCGGGCCCGGTACTCGACCCGCACCGCCTGCGCCTTGATCGTGATCCCACGCTCGCGCTCGAGGTCCATCGAGTCGAGCAGCTGCGCCTGCATTTTCTTCGGGTCGACGGAGCCGGTCAGCTCGAGGATGCGGTCGGCCAGCGTCGACTTGCCGTGGTCTATGTGGGCGATGATGCTGAAGTTGCGGATGTGGTCCATGAGGCGGAGGGAGTATGAGGCACAGGGGATTTCGGCCGCGAGACAGGGGGTGGTCGCACGCGGGTCCTGTCGCGGTAGGGGACCCACCACCCCCGAGGACACCTCGGGGGTGGTACCCCCTACCGCGCCACCCGCGCGTGAAAAGGCTTTGCCTAGCCGAATCCCACCCTTAGCGGCACGCCGATGGACTGAGGTTGTCCTTCAGCTGAAAAACGACCGTCGGCGGCTTCTTCAGGATTACTCGGGCTCCGGCGGCTTCCGTCCACCCAGCCGAAGGGGGATACGGGGGTTTGCCCTTTTCCAGTCGGTCCCAGGTGGCGACGACGTAGTCGTAATGCCCCTGCCTCAAGAGCCGGAGGTATTGCTGGCAGGTGCGCGGGGCTTCGAAGCCGCCGTGGGGGCGTTCTAGGCCCAGGTACTGGACTTCGTTGGACAGATCGGTGCCGAAGAGGGGGTATTGGCGGGTGCTGGTGGTGGCGATGCGGGCGCCTGAGATATCGCGGGACCAGGCGAAGGCGGCGTTGAGGCCCGGGGCGGTGAAGGTGGGGTCCTTGTAGCGGCTCTGCAGGTAGTGACGCTGAATCGGGTAGCCGACCGCGATCGCGAGAAGTATCAACCCGGCCGCGACTGCAGCCACGATCCGGCCGCTACCCCAGCGGGTGTGGTTGAGCTTTGTGGCGCTATCCGCACCAAAGCTCAACCACACTCTGATGCGAGGGGCCGTGGGGAGCAGCGCGAGACCGAGGATCGTGGCGGGAGCGAGGTAGCGAAGGCCGGATTCGAACCCGCGTGGCATCCCGTCGGGGCCGGAGGCGGAGGTCGGCGCGATCAGCCAGGCGAGGGCGCTGGCAAGGCCGACGAGGCCGGCCATGGCGAGCACCGCGCCATTCCGTGGTTCCTTTCGGTCGGATAGCGACCGAAAGGAACCACGGAACTGGAGGGCGGCCAGGACCAGGCCGGCAAGGGCTGCTGCTAGCAGCAGCGGCCAGAAGAACCAGAAGCCTTGGTGGAGGCCGGGGAGGAACCAGTTGGACCAGACGCTGCCGTCGGTCAGGTAGCCGAGGACGGAATGCGCTTCGCGGCCGCCGAGGGCCTGTTGCGGTGCCGGAAGGTTGATCGGGCCGAGGTGGTGGATCCAGGGCAGCGGGTTGCCGGTGTGGACGAGGTTGCGCAGGTACCAGTAGCCGCCGCCGGCGAGGGCGGCGAGGCCCGAAGCGGCAAAAGCGCGCCAGCGCACGCCCTGCGGAGCGATGACGGCCATGCCGAGGACCAAAACCGCCGCCGGCAATAGGAAGTTGAGCTTCGTGCCCGCAGTCAGGCCCGCAGCCAGGCCGACGACGAGATATGGACCCACGCCGGCAGCACCATCCTCCCTACCCAGCCCTTTCCCCGCCTGAGCCCCAGCCCCGCCCCAGGCGTTCAGGGCGACCGCCACAGCCGCCAGCAGGAAGAAGATCCCGACGATGTCGTTCCGCGCCTCCCCCGCCTGATCGGCCAGCGCCGGGGCGCTCAGCGCAATCGCGCCGAGAGCCATCGACCAGGGCGCGACCCCGCGCGCCCGCCCGATGCACCAGCACGCCACCAGGCAGCCGACCAGCCAGCCGAGGTTGAGCAGCGGCGAGAGGACGTCTCGGCTGAAAGCCAGCATCCCGACCGCGTGGAACAGTTCGCTATTCGCCGGGTAGAACCAGGCCAGGAACTGCGGGGCGATGAAGTGCAGGTCCCACGTGTCGCCGCTCTGGAAGAACCCCGCCGCGAACGGCCCGTGGTACCAGGTGCTGTCGAACCCGGTCATCCCCGTGGAAAGCCGCGTCTTCACGCCGCCGACGAAGTGGATGATCGCCACGGCGGCTATCACCAGCGCGATCAGAGTCAGCCACCAGCGCCCGTCCCGCCGGAGGAGGGAGTCCCGCACCCGTACCTGCTGGGTGGGGTGCGGGACTCCCTCCTCCGGCGGGCGCGGCGTGAATTTCCATAGACCCAGCCCCAGCACCGCGACGAGAAGCAGATAGGGCACCGGGTCGAACACGCCGAAGGAACCCAGCACCTCCGCCGGCCAGATCAGCAGCGCCAGCGCCAGAACGGAGGCAGCGAGGTACGCCGGCGCTCCCTCGAAGCGCGGCAGCAGCCATCTGCGCAGCGCCGTCCCGCCCAGCCAGGCGAAGCCGACGAGGAGCAGGATCTCGAGGACCCCGAGCAGATACCGCCCCGCTCCGAGCATCAGGCTCTGCGCCGCCGCAGCAGGCGGGCCATCTGCTCCAGCTCCTCGATCCGCAGGAGCCAGGCCGCCGCGACGTAGACCAGGCCGCCGGCGGCGAGGCCGCTGCCCAGCGAGACGATCTGGCCGGCGAGGCCGCGGCCGAGCGCCTGGTCGAGGACGTCCCAGACGACCCACCCCACTCCCGCCAGGGCCGCGGCGGCGATCGTGATCCGAGTGCCCGTCCAGAGCAGCCGCCGCAGCTCCAGCCCGTTGAACTCGCGGCGCAGCATCACCGCCTGGGCGACGACGGCGGCGGTCGTCCCGATCCCGGTTCCGGCGACGACGCCGCCGACGCCGAACGGCCCGTACAGCGCCAGCGCCGCCAGCGCCGAGACGACGAGGTCGATCACCGCCAGCGCCGTCGCCCGCCAGGGCCGCTGGATGCTGAAGAAGGTCCGCGTCTGCAGCAGGTAGAGGCCGTTGGTCGGCAGCGAGAAGGCGAACCAGAAGAGCGCCGTGGCGACGAGGGTCGTTTCGGCGGGACCGAATTCGCCGCGCTGGTAGACGAGCCGGATCATCGGTTCGGAGAGGGCGAGGATCGCCGCCGCGGCGGGGACGAGGACGAAGAGGATCTGCCGCATGCCGTTCGCCAGCGTCCGCCGCAGGTCGTCGAGCTGACCGGCGTTGGCGAAGCGGGCCAGGGCCGGGAAGAGGACGGTTGCGACGGCGACCGAGAAGATCCCCTGCGGCAGCTGGTAGAGGCGGAACGCCTTGTCGATCGCCGCCGGCGCTTCTTCTGAGATCAGGCCGCCGAAGAAGCTGTTGATCAGCGCGTTGAAGTTGATCAGGCCGAGGCTGATCGTCACCGGCAGCATCAGCAGCAGGACGCGGCGCACCCCCGGGTGTCGCCAGTCGAAGCTGAAGCCGAACCGGAACGGCGTGTGGCGCAGGTCCCAGGTCGGGATCAGCAGCTGCACCAGGGTGCCGATCACGATCCCGATCGCGTAGGCGTAGATCCGGTCCTGGCCGTGGAAGAGCGGCTCGAGGACGACCAGGACGAGGATGATCGTCAGGTTCCAGAACAGCGGCGAGATCGCGAAGGCGCCGAAGCGGTCGTAGCTGTTGAGTACGCCGACGACGACGCCGCTGATCCCGAGCAGGATCAGGATCGGGAAGAGGACCTGGGAGAGCGTCACCGTCAGGTCGATGACGGCCTGGCTTTCGAAGTTCGGGATGAACACCGGCATGATCACCGGCGCCAGCAGGATGAAGAGCGCGGTCAGCGAGCCGAGCACCATCGTCGCCAGCAGCAGCAGCGTCGAAGCGAGCCGGAACGCCTCCTTGTAGCGCTTCTCCCCGAGCAGTTCGGTGAAGACGGGGACGAAGGCCGGCTGCAGCGCCGCGTCGGCGAACAGGGCGCGGATCAGGTTCGGGACTTGGAAGGCGATCGTGAAGGCCGACATCGGCCCCTTGACGCCGAAGTAGCCGGCGGCGACGACTTCGCGGGCGAGGCCGGCGAGGCGCGAGGCGCCGGTGGCGATCGAGAAGAAGGCGGTCGAGCGGGCGATCCGCCCGGCCTGCCGCCCGGGCGGCGGCTCGCGGGTGAATTCCTCGCCCGGTTCGAAGGCCTCCGCCTCCCAGACGGCGACGTCGGCGTTGATCGCCCGCTCGTCGGGATCGGAGGTGTGAGGTGCCCTGGGCGTCTCCAAGCTTTGTCTCAGTCGCTATAGTCGGCGGCCGCCCGAAGCCGGCACATGCCTGCTGGGCACCTGAACATGGCCAACATAGCCTCACAGAAAAAGCGGATACTGCGGAGCGAGCGCGAGCGGACGGAGAACCGGCTGCTCACCAGCACCGTGAAGACGCACTTCCGCCGCCTCGAAAGCGCGGTCGAGTCCGGCGACGCCGAGGCGATCGCCGGCGAGCAGCGCGCCCTCGTCTCGAAGATCGACAAGGCCGTGCAGAAGGGCGCCCTTCATCGCAATACCGGCGCGCGCAAGAAGGCCAAAGCCGCCCGCATAGCGGCCGGTTCCGCCAGCTAAGCCGCTCCGGCCGCCGCCTTTCTCAAGGCGATGGTGAGCGCCAGCTCGTCGCCGTAGTCGGCGCCACCGCGGCACCAGAGCTCGAGGTCGGCGAGGGTCTCGGTCGCCGTCCGCAGGCTGGCGAGGTCGGTGCCCCCGAGGCGGCGGACGAGCTGCTTGGCCGCGTAGGGGTGCATCTTCAGGGACGCTTCGACCTTTTGCGGAGGGATCCCCTCCTCCAGCTGCGCCGCCGCCGCGCAGGCGCCGCGCAGGCGCGAGGCGAGGCCGTAGATCAAGCCGGTGACGTTCTCCCCCTGGCCGATCAGCCGCTCGCCGATCCGCAGCGCCGCCCCCGCGTCCCCCTCGATCAGCGCGTCGGAGAGCGACCAGACCGCCGCCTCCGAGGTGTCGGCGACCATCGCTTCCAGGTCCGCCAGCCCGACCTCGCCCCCCTCGCCAGCCCACAGCGCCAGCCGCTCGAGCTCGTTGCGCAGGCGCAGCGGGTTCGCGCCCATCCGCTCGACCAGGAGCCGCGCCGCCCCCGGATCGAGACGGAAGCCGAGCCGCTGCGCTTCGCCGACCAGGACGCGGGGCATCTCCCGTGCTTTCGGAGCTTCGAATTCGTAGACCTCGCCGCCGGCCTTCCGCACCGCTTTTGCCAGCTTCGCGGCCGGCTTGTCGCGGCAGATCAGAACCAGGGTGAGGTCGGGCGGCAGCTCTGCCAGGGCAGCCAGCACCGGGTCGAGCTGGCGGTCGCGCCAGCGCTCGATCCCGTCCGCGAGCAGGTAGCGGCGCGAATCCATCAGCGACATCGCCGGGATCGCCGCCAGCAGCGCCTCGTGATCGGGCATTCCCTTCCCCTCGGCGGGCTCGAACACCTCGAGCGAGGCGGTCCCCCCCTCGCGTTCGGCGCGCGCCCGCAGCCGCGCCCGGGTCGCGTCGATCTTCGCCCCGTCGGTGCCGGCGATCAGGTAGAGCGGGAGCATCTCCTCGGCCATGGGCCGAGTCTAGTCCGCCTGCTTGTCGTGGCCGTAGGCGTGGCCCTTGCCGTTGCCGGGCGAGGACGATTCCTCGACGGGAGGACTCGCCGGCGGAGACGGGAGGGAAGGCACGGGCGGCGGAGCCGCGTGTGGCGTGGCGGCCCCGTGCTTCGCAGAGCGTTCGATCCCGCGGGCGCTGGCATGGCCGCCGGCGGCGCTCGACCTGGAATTGCCCGGGGCGGCGGACTGCGCGACCGGGGTCCTTTCCGGCGCCCTCGAAGAGACCGGAGCAGGTTCGGGCGCCGCGGGCGGCGCCGACCCAGGGTTCGAGATCGGGGCGGATTCCGGGGCGGCCCCGGGGTGCGCGGCGCCATTGCCCTTGCCACCGCTTTCGGCAGGCGCAGGCGAGGCGACCGGCTGGGGTGGCGAGGCGACCGCGGCGGTTCTCACCACGGGTCCCGCGCCATCGCCTTCAGCACCGGCTCCCCCAGCCCCCGATCCGACCTGAAAGGAGCGCAAGGCGCCGCTCACGGAACCGACGCCGCGCCCAGCGCTGCCGGCGAGGCTCGGAGCAGGGGCGACTTCCACCGCCTCGGCGCCGCCGATGGCGCTAGAGGGTTCGCTGGGCAGCGGCGCCGGCGAGAGCAGCGACCCTCCCGGCTGGGCGAAGATCGCGACGAGCGCCAGCCCCGCCGCCGCGGCGAAGCCGAAGAGGGCGAAGCTGGTGCTGCGCATCCTCTCCGCCAGGCTCCTGCCGGCGAGGCTCGGGCGCCGCGGCGCCAAGGAAAGCGTGTGGAAGCTGAAGCGCACCACTTCGTTGATCGGCGTTCCATGGCGCCGCAGGAGCGATTGCACGAGGTTGCTCGACTATCGATTCGATCATCCGTCCAGGCGCATCGAGCCCCTCGTCACGTCGATCACGACGTCGCCGTCCTCGTCGGTCCGAAGGGTCGGCACACGGTGCCGCGCAAGCACCGCCAGCGTGTCGGGCGTCGGGTGGCCGTAGGGATTGTCCGCGCCGACGGAGATCACCGCCAGCCGCGGCCGGATGCGGTCGAGCAGCTCACCTAACCCCGCGTCGTCGCTGCCGTGATGGGCGACCTTCAGCACGTCGACGGGGCCGGGATCGAGCGGCACCGCCTCGGCCTCGGCGTCGGCGGTGAGCAACATCGAGAAGTTGCCCCAGCGCGCCTCGACCACCAGAGCGAGCTGGTTCGGGTCGGACTCGGCGTCCGCTTCGCGGAGTAGCTCCGCGGGTGGCCAGAGGACCTGCAGGCGAAGCTTTCCCGAGCGCAGCTCCTGCCCCGCGGCGACGCGCTGCGGCTGTGCACCCGCCGCAGCGGCCGCGGCGACCGCGCCCCGACGCAGGCGGGCGAAGGCCAGCCGCTGCACCGGGAAGTCGCCGAGAAGCTCCTCGATCCCGGCAGCGTGGTCGGATTGATCGTGGGTGATCACGGCGGCGCCGAGAGCGGTGACGCCGGCGTCTTCGAGCTTCGCCCGCAGCCCGTCTCCCGGTGGCCCGCCGTCGATCAGCACCGCCGGCGCCCCGCGCGGCTGCAGGAGGATGGCGTCGCCCTGGCCGACGTCGAGGACGTCGACCCGGAGGCCGTACGGCGGCGAAGGCGCCCCGCCCTTCCCTGGCACCGGGAGGAGCGCGAAGAGGACGAGTGGGACCGAGACGAGCGCCAGCCCCCGCGTGAGGCTCCTCAAATGCCCGCGCCGAGCCAGGTAGGCGCAGAGGAGGCATGCGAGGGCCAAGCCGAGGTAGGCGCCGACCAGCCCGGCGGCGCTCAGCCGCACGTGCAGCTCGGCCCAGCCCGGCGCCGCGCACCAGGAGGCGACCTGGGCGATGTAGGCGAGGAGGAGGGCGTTCAGGCCGTTCAGCGGCTCGAGCGGCACGCCGGGCAGCTGCGCGAGCCCGGCGCTCAGCATCCCCAGCCACATCGCCGGCGCCACCGCCGGCATCGCCAGCACGTTCGCCGCCAGCGTCGTCGCCGAGAGGGTTTCGAAGTGATAGGCGATCAGCGGCGCCGTCGCCAGGGTGGCGGCGACGGTGATGGCCACCCCCTCGGCCAGCGCCCGACGCCAGCGCCCGGGCCCGAGACGGGCGACGATCGCCCGGCGCAGCGGCGTCGCCAGCATCAGGATCCCCAGCACCGCGGCGAAGCTGAGCTGCCAGCCGACGTCGGCGGCGACGCCGGGGTCGATCGCCAGCGTCACCGCTGCCGCCAGCACCAGCGCGTACAGCCGCGAGCCGCGGCGCCCGCCGAGCGTCGCCAGCACCCCCAGCCCTCCCATCACCCCGGCGCGCTGGATCGAAGGGCCGGCGCCGGCGACGGGGACGTAGACGACGATCAGCCCCAGCACCCAGAGCAACCGCTCGCGCAGCGGGATGCCGAACGCTCCCAGCAGCGGCATCGCCAGCAGCGCCAGCAGGGTGACGTTCTCGCCGGAGACGGCGAGCAGGTGGCCGAGGCCGGCGCGGCGGAAGTCTTCCTCCGTGCGCGCGTCGATCCCTTCGTCCTCGCCGAGCACGAAGCCGCGGGCGAGCTCGGCCTCCCGCGGTGGCATCCCGCGGCCCAGCCCGGCGGCGGCGCGTTCCCGAATTTCGCCGCTGTGGGCGAGCGCGAGGGCGACGAGAAGTGCCAGCCCGAGCAGGACCGGCAGCGAGGGGCGGGACGAGCGCACGGCCGGCGCCTACGGCTGCAGCCGGGCCCGCAATGCCTCCATCGTCGCCGGGCCGATCCCCGGCACCTGGTCGAGCTGCTCGACCGAGGAGAGGCCGCCGTGTTCGTCGCGGAAGTCGATGATGTCGCCGGCCGTCACCGGGCCGATGCCGTCGATTTCTTCCAGCTGCCCGACCGTCGCCGTGCCGAGGCTGATCGGCCCTTCTTCGCCCCCGGCCGCGGTTCCGGTCGCCATGCCGCCCGGCCCTCGCTCGGGGACGACCACCTGCTGGCCGTCGGCGAGCCGCGCCGCCAGGTTCACCGCTTCCAGCTCCGCCCGCGGCTCCGGTCCACCCGCCCGCGTGACCGCATCGTCGACGCGGCTGCCCGCCGGCATCCGGTAGACGCCCGGCCGCCGCACCGCCCCGGTCACGTCGACGACGAGGTCCCCGGCCTGGCCGGAGATCGAGAAGCCCCCTCCCTTCGAGCCGCCGACGGTCGGCGCCGCGAACGAGGAGTCCGTGCCGCCCTCACCCCTGATCGCCCGCGCCCCGACCAGGAGCAGGGCGACGGCGACCGCGGCGTAGACGACCACCTGTGATCGGCTCAGCTCTGGCATCGCCGGCGAGCCTGACCGGCTTCGGCGCACGCGTGGCGCGCAGAATCAAAAATCTCTCAAACGAGAGCGAGCCTAGAAATCGTCTTCGTCGTCGTAACCCGCTACCTCGGCCAGCTGGTCGCTGTACAGCTCGGCGGCGGCGACGGGGGGCGACTGGATCGAGACGCAGGCCAACTCGGCGTCGCCGTCGTTGCCGACCGAGTGCTCGGTCGCGGGCGGAACCAGGATCAGATCTCCCTCGGCGACCTCCTGCGTGTCGCCGGCGACCGACATCGTGCCCCGCCCGCGGACGACGACGTAGGCCTGCTCGGCCTCGCCGGAGGAGTGCAGCGTCTGCTGCGTCCCGGCGGGCACGGTCACCCAGGTGACGGAGAGATTGCGGGAGCCGAGTTCCCCCGCGTCCATGAGCACATGGGCGCGCAGGCGGTGCCACTCCTCGACCGCAGTTTCGTGCAAGCGCCTGACCAGCATCGGCGGCTTTCTAGCAGAACCTCCGGTCCCCGTGGATGGCGCTACCGGACCACGAGGTTGACCAGCTTGCCCGGAACTACAATTTCTTTGACTATTTTCTGGCCGTCTAGATGCTTGGCGACCTTCTCGCTTTCGCGCGCCAGCCGCAGCAGTTCCTCCTTCGGCGCCTCGGCCGGCGCCTCGATCCGGTCGCGCAGCTTGCCGTTGACCTGGACCACCAGCGTCACCGTGTCGCTGACCAGCAAATCCGGGTCGGCCTGCGGCCAGGGCCGCTCCCAGACCCGCTCTCCGGTCAGCCGCTCGTAGATCTCGCTGCCGAGGTGCGGCGCGAAGGGGAAGATCAGCGAAGCCGCGGTGGCGGTGGCGAAGCGAACCGCCGCGCCACCCTCCGCCGTCCCGTAGAGGCCGTCCTTGAGTCGGTAGGCGTCGTTGACCAGCTCCATCACCGCCGAGATCACGGTGTTGAACTGGAAGCCGCGGTTGAAGTCCCGCGTCGCCTTGTCGATCGCCCAGTGCGCCTTGGCCAGCAGCTCGCGCGGCTCCCCCCCCGCCGCCGGGTCCGGCTCCCCCGCCTCGGTCCGCTCCGCGGCCTCCTCGCCGAGCCGCCAGAGCCGTGAGAGGAAGCGGTTGACGCCCTCGACGCCCTCGTCGGTCCAGTCGCCGCCGCGCTCGGGCGGCCCCATGAAGCAGACATAGGTGCGGGCGGTGTCGGCGCCGTAGCGGGCGACGTAATCGCCGGGGCTGACCGTGTTTCCTTTCGACTTCGACATCTTCGCCCCGTCGCGGGTGATCATCCCCTGGGTGAAGAGGTTGGCGAACGGCTCCTGCACGCCGAGCTGGCCAAGATCAGAAAGCGCCTTGGTGAAGAAGCGCGCATACATCAGGTGCAGGATCGCGTGCTCGACGCCGCCGATGTACTGGTCGACCGGCATCCAGTGGTCGGCGGCGGGGCGGTCCCAGGCGGCCTCGTCGTTGTGGGCGTCCAGGTAGCGCAGGAAGTACCAGGAGGAGTCGACGAAGGTGTCCATCGTGTCGGTCTCGCGCCGGGCAGCGGCGCCGCAGCGCGGGCACTCGGTCGCCACCCACTCCTCGGCCGCCGCCAGCGGGCTCTTGCCCTGCGGCGCGTAGTCCTCGATCTCCGGCAGCTCGACCGGCAGCTGCTCGGCGGGCACCGGCACGATCCCGCACTCGTCGCAGTAGACGACGGGGATCGGCGCGCCCCAGTAGCGCTGGCGCGAGACCAGCCAGTCGCGCAGGCGGTAGTTGACCGCCGGCTTGCCGCGTCCCTCCTCTCCCAGCCAGGCGACGATCTCCTCGTAGGCCTCGCGATTGTGCTTGCCGTCGAAGCGGCCGGAGCCGGTCATCCGGCCGTCGCCGGCGTACGGCAGACCCTGCTCGTCGCGCGCGGTCTCCGGGTCCTCGCCTTCGATCACACGCGCCACCGGCAGGCCGAACTTCTGGGCGAATTCGTAATCGCGGCTGTCGTGGCCCGGCACCGCCATGATCGCCCCGGTGCCGTACTCCATCAGCACGTAGTCGGCGACGAACATCGGGATCGACTCGCCGTTGACGGGGTTGACGACGCTGCGGCCGAGCGGGACGCCGGTCTTCTCGCGGTCCTCGTCCCCGCGTTCGGAGGCCGACTCGCGGCCGACGCGGTTGACGTACTCGCGCACCTCCTCCTCGGCGCGGGTGCCCGCGACCAGGCGCTCGAGGTCGGGGTGCTCGGGGGCGAGGACGAAGAAGGTGGCGCCGAAGAGGGTGTCGGGACGGGTGGTGAAGACCGGGAAGTCGAGGTCGACCTCCTCGCAGCGGAAGACGACTTCAGCGCCTTCGGAGCGGCCGATCCAGTTGCGCTGCATCGTGATCACGTGCTCGGGCCAGGACTCGAGCAGCTCGAAGTCGGAGAGCAGGCGGTCGGCGTAGTCGGTGATGCGGAAGAACCACTGCTCGAGGTTTTTCTGGATCACCTCGGTGCCGCAGCGCTCGCAGCGGCCGTCGACGACCTGCTCGTTGGCGAGCACCGTCGCGTCCTTCGGGCACCACTGCACCGGCGCCTCGGTGCGGTAGGCGAGCCCGCGCTCGAACAGCTGCAGGAAGATCCACTGGGTCCAGCGGTAGTACTCGGGGGTGTGGGTGGCGAGTTCGCGCGACCAGTCGATCGAGATCCCCCACTCGCGGAATTGGCGGCGGAAGGAGTCGATCGAGCGCTCGGTCGCGACCCGCGGCGGCTCGCCGGTTTTGATCGCGTTGTTCTCCGCCGGCAGGCCGAAGGAGTCGTAGCCCATCGGGTGGATGACCTCGAAGCCGTGCCGCCGCCGGAAGTGGGCGATCGCATCGCCGACCGCGTAGCACTTGAGGTGGCCGACGTGGGGCTCGCCGGAGGGGTACGGGAGCATCTCCAGGACGTAGGACTTCGGCTTCGACCCCTCGTAGCCGGGCTGGCCGGGGTTGGCGACCTCCCAGGTCTTCTCCTCGGCCCATACCCGCTGCCACTTCGCCTCGATCTCTTTGGGGTCGTAGCCCGCCATTAGATCGGCGATCTTACGCGGCGACGAACCTGCCGCGACGACGGATGACTACGAGGGGAACGAGTAGGTGACCGAGGAGAGGGTGCGGAGGATGTGAGGCCAGACGTAGACCTCGATCGTCGCCGCGATCACGAGGGTCGGGATCGCCAACATCACGGTGACGAAGGTGGCGGCGAGAAGCTGGTTCCACTCGCCGCGGCGGCTGGCGAGCAGCCAGGCGGCGAGCGGGAGGAAGAGGGCGGTCAGCTCCGGGATCGCGTGCGGGAGGACGCTGAGGATCAGCTCGAGGCGGGAGATGTGGAGCTGGTAGGCGAGGGTGGAACCCTGGAAGCCGAGGTAGAGCGCCTGGGTCGAGAGCGAGAAGAGCGTCACCGCGCTGACGAAGACGATCGCGAGCTCGCCGGCCTTGACGTGGACCCAGCGGGAGAACCCGGTGCGCTGGGAGGCGGCGATCGGCATCGAGGCGCCGGCGATGAAGCCCGCGATGCAGGCGGTGGCGTGCAGGGCGAGGACCAGCGAGTTGCGCCAGAGGATCGGCAGCAGGTCCGCGGGCCGGGAGGACGAGGTGAGGCCGGGCAGGTGCAGCGGGGTGATGTCGGGCGTCAACAGGCCGGCGACGAACCAGACGGCGGCGAGGAGGGTCAGCGCGATCGCGAGGCTGAGCGCGAGCCAACCCCGCAGCACGCGCCAGGGGTGGCCGCTCCACGCGTCCAGGGTCTCACGCGTGTCCCGGATCCCATGCGAGAACACGTGCTGGTTGGCGCCGCTCATCCCCCAACCATCGGCAGGTGCGAAGGAGAGTTTGAGTCCGCGCAGGAGGGCGACCGTCAGGTGCGGGAGGCGGCTAGTTCGTGCTCGTATTTCTCGGCCAGCTCGGCGAGGTCCGAGAGCGGGACCCCGAGACCGCCGGCGATCCGCCTGACGTTTCCCCAGGTCGGGTTGATCCGACCGGACTCGATGTGGGAGATCCAGGTGGGGTGGATTTCCGCCCGTTCGCCCAGCACTTCCTGGCTCAGCTGCGACTCCTTCCGGAGCGTCCGAATGGCCTTCCCGAGGCCGGGCTGGGGGTCGTCACGGCGTGGCATCTAGCAGAGGGAATTGCCCTCCCGCCCCCACGTCCATAGAGGTGCACTCAAGCGCGCTCGCAGAAGCCGGGATTTGCGTTTTTGCGCAAGTCGGTTTCTGCATGCCCGTAGGCGAAGACCCGGTTCAAGGGGGCGGTCTATTGCTCCAGCGGACACGAACATATGTTCGCATAAGATAGGTGCCATGGGAAGGTCTCTTTGTTAAGAACCGCATCGAGCGCGAGCTTTCTTACGCAGAGCCGACCAGGCGCACGAAGGGGCTCCCGTGACGGGAGACGACGACTTCCGCCCCAGCCGCGGCCTGCTCCATGTAGTGGCCGAAGTGATTGCGGAACTGGTGGGCACCGACGGCGATGACGTTGCCGGCGACCTCTTCGGTGGAGGAGGAGGCGGCCTCCTCCACGTGAGTGGAGCTGAGGGGGATCGAACCCCTGACCTTTCGGATGCCATCCGAACGCTCTGCCAGCTGAGCTACAGCCCCTTGGAACTCGTAATCGACCGCCCAGTTTAGCGCCGCGCGCTGTCCATTTTTCGTTTGGCCCAGGCGAAGCCATACGTGCGACCGCCTCTCGAACAGCTCAGGCGGGAGGAGATAGCACCGCCGCATCTCCTCGCAAGCCACCAAATCGATCTCTGACGCGTCATAGGTCTTGACTACATAACCCCGCGTCGGCGAGTGGTACGACGTCTGGAGGCGTACCTGGATCTTCTCCCCCACACGCGCACCCCCCTTGCATTGCACGCGCCAGAGTCGATCTCCGATCCCCAGCACCAAATCAGCGCGTCCATGCTCAGTCAGCGGGTAGTAGACGAGAAGATCGAGACGAGCCGCTTCGGCGGCGATCGCCAACTCCGCTGCGTTGCCCTTGCGGGTTCGTGTCGCACTCCATCGTCTGACGGACAATACATTGCGGCTCGGACATAAAAAAAGGACGCCCCTTTATGCGGCGCGCTGCTCGGGGCCGGCGTCGTCATCCACGTCGAGGATCAGGTTGTCCGGGGCGTTTTGGCGGACCTTGAAGTCGAGGGCGGAGAGCTCTTCGAGCTCGCTGAGCAGGTCGACTGGCTGGTCGAGGTTCATCGAGAGGGTGGCGCGGCCCTCGGAGAAGCGCTCGACCGAGATTTCCGAGGCGCCGGCGCGTCCCACCGCGTCCTCGAAGCCGACCAGCTGCGAGAAGTCGCCGAGCGGACCGATCTCCAGCTTCACCCGACCCGCATAAAGACCCTCACCGGCCGGCTCGGCCGGCTGGCCATTCGCCTCCGTCGACCGGCCGTTGGCCTCCGCCTGGAGAGAGGGCGCCATCTCCTCCAGGGCCTTCACCTTCTTGCTCACCGCGACCGCCTCGCGCAGGGCTTTCATCCGGATCCGCGTCGCCTGGCCGCGCGCCTGCGCCTCCAGTTCCCCGAGCCGGGCGGTGATCGCGTCGAGCGAGGCGATGCTGCGATCGTGGCACTCGTTGGCCTCGCGCAAGCGCTCCCCGAGGACCCGGATCTCGCGCTCCCGCTCGATCACCATCCCCGAAAGGGCGGCCGTCTCGCCTTCCAGCTCGGCGATCGCCTCGCGGTGGGCGTCGGCTTTCAGCTCGAGACCGAGGATGCGCGCGTCGCGAGCGGAGATCGCATCCTCCACGTCCGCGCGCCGGTACCCGAACAGCGCCCGCTTGAACCCACTCATGGACCGGCACCGTAAGGGGCCGCTCGGACGTATTTACGCGCTCGCCGCCGAGGGGGCTTCGGGGGCGTCGAAATCGAGCTCCAAGCGCGGCGCCTCGTGCCAGAGGTCCTCGAGCCCGTAACGCCGGCGCGCCTCGGGCGTGAAGACGTGCAGGACGCAGTCGAGGTAGTCGAGGATCGTCCAGCCCGCATCGCCGCCGCCGTCCACCCCACCCGGCAGCAATCCCGCTTCCCGCTTCACCCGCAGCCGCACCTCGTCGACGATCGCCTTCGCCTGCCGTTCGCTGCGGGCGGTGCAGATCGCGAGGAAATCGGTGTAGGCGACCAGGCCGCGCATGTCGAGGACGACGACGTCCTCGGCTTTTTTCGAGTCCGCGACCGCGGCCAGATGGCGCGCCAACTGCTCCGACTGGGCCTCGTTCACCGGTAGACCCTCCTCTCTTCGATGAAGCGAGCGACCGGCTCGGGGACCAGGTAGCGCAGCGGCCGCCCCTGCTTCGCCCGCTCCCGCACCGCCGAGGAGGAGACTCCGAACTGCGGCATCTCCAGCATCGTCGCCCGGCCCTCGCAACCGAGGCTGCGCATCGCCTCGGCCACGTCGGCGTCGGAGACGCCGGCCCGCCGGGCCACCGCCAGGCTCGCCAGCTCGACCACGCGCTCCGGCCGCCGCCAGCTCTCCAGGCCCACGGCAGCGTCCGCCCCCATCACGAACACCAGCTCCGTGTCGCCCCTTTCATTCGCAAGCGCCTCCAAGGTCTCATACGTGTAGGACGGTCCCTCGCGTTCGATCTCCAGCGCCGAGACCGAGAAGCGCTCGTCGTCGGCCGCGGCCAGCCGCGTCATCTCCATCCGCGCCTCTCTACCCGGGTCGTCGGCGATCCGCTTGTGCGGCGCCTGGCCGGTGGGGACGAGGACCACCTCGTCGAGATCGAGCTGCCAGAGCGCCTCCTGGGCGAGCGCGAGGTGGCCGAGGTGCGGGGGGTTGAAGGCGGACCCCAGCACGCCGATGGCCCCCCTCTCAGGATTACTCACGCACCTGGCCGTCGCCGCGGGCGACGTACTTGAAGGTCGTCAGCTCGCGCATCCCGATCGGCCCGCGGGCGTGCAGCTTCTGGGTCGAGTTGCCGATCTCGGCGCCCATCCCGTACTCGAACCCATCGGTGAAGCGAGTCGAGGCGTTGACGTAGACGGCCGCGGCGTCGACTCCGGCGACGAACTCCTCGGCCGCCTCCTCGGAGGAGGTGACGATCGCCTCGGAGTGACCGGTGCCGTGGCGGTTGACGTGCTCGATCGCGTCCTCGACCGAGTCGACGACGGCGACCGCCATCCTCAGGCCGAGGAACTCGCTGTCCCAGTCCTCCTCGGCGGCGCCGCCGATCTCGAGGTCGCCGGCCGCGGCGCGGGCGCGCTCGTCGCCGACCAGCTCTACTCCGGCGGCGGCGAGGTCGCCGAGGACCGCCGGGCCGACGCGCTCGGCGATCGCGGCGTCGAGCAGCAGGGTCTCGGCGGCGTTGCAGACCCCGGGCCGCTGGACCTTGGCGTTGACGACGATCCGCCGCGCCATCTCCGGATCGGCGTCGGCGTGGACGTAGACGTGGCAGTTGCCCGCCGCCGCGTACATCACCGGCACCGTCGCCACCGCCTTGATCGCAGCCTTGAGGCCTTCGCCCCCGCGCGGGATCAGCAGGTCGACCAGGCCCTCCTGGGTCGCCAGCTCGGCCAGCTCCTCGTGCCCGCCGCCGCCGATCGGGACCACCGCGTCCTGCGGCAGGCCCGCCTCGGCGAGCGCCTCGCGCACCACGGCGGCGAGCGCCCCGTTCGAGCGGTCGGCATAGTGGGAGCCACGCAGGACGATCGCGTTGCCGCTCTTGATCGTCAGCGCCGCGCAGTCGATCGTCACGTTCGGACGCGCCTCGTAGACGACGGCGACTACGCCGAGCGGCACCCGCGCCTTGCGCAAGTCGAGACCGCTCGCGAGCGTTTTACGCTCCAGCTCCTCGCCGACCGGATCGTCGAGGGCGGCCACCACCCGCACCCCCTCGGCCATCGCCGCCACCCGTTCGGAGGTGAGGCGAAGCCGGTCGCGCAGCGCCTCGGTGAGGCTGGCGGCGCGCTCGTCGGCGAGGTCGCCGGCATTGGCCTCGAGGATCGCCTCGGACCGCTCTTCGAGCAGCCGAGCGGTCGCCTCCAGAGCGGCGTTCTTGGTCTCGGTGTCGGCGGTCGCGATCGCCCGTGCGGCTCGCTTCGCAGCGGCGCAGCTCTCGGCGACGGTGGTCTCGGTCACGGCCATCGGCAAAGGGTAGCTGGGCCTCGCTCAGAGCCATCCCGCCGAGACCGCAAAAGAAGTCGATATGCGGCCTCTATCGCGGTCTCGCGACTACAGCAGGACGAAGCGGTCGCGGTGGACGACCTCCTCGGCGGCGTGCGGCAGCAGCTCGCGCACCTGGGCGCTCTGCATCCCGATCACCCGCTGCAGCTCGCGCGAGGAGTACTCGCTGATGCCCTTCCCGATCGCCTCGCCGTCGCTGGCGACGTCGATCGCGTCGCCGGCCTCGAAGCTTCCCTCGACCGCGCTGATCCCGACCGGCAGCAGGCTGGAGCCGCTCTCGCGCAGGACCCGCGCGGCGCCCGCGTCGACCACCAATCGCCCGCGCGCCGGTTTCGCGTACTTGAGCCAGAGCTTGAAGCTGGAGGTCCGCCCCTCGCCGGGGGCGAAGCGGGTGCCGCAGGCCTCGCCCGCCGCGGCCGCCAGCAGCGTCCCCCCCTCGGTGCCGTTGCAGATCACCGCCGGGATGCCGGCCTCGCTCGCCATCTCCGCCGCCGCGACCTTGCTGCGCATCCCGCCCGAGCCGAAGACCGAGGTGCGGTCGCCGATCTCCAGCCCGGCGAGCTGGGCGAAGTCGCTGACCTCGCCGATCAGCTCCGCCTCCGGCTCCAATCGCGGGTCGCCGGACATCAGCCCGTCGACGTTGGTCAAGAGGACGAGCAGGCGCGCATCCAGCAGCAGCGCCACCTGGGCGGCGAGGAAGTCGTTGTCGCCGAAGGTGATCTCGTCGGTGGCGGTGGTGTCGTTCTCGTTGACGACCGGCACCACCCCCCACTCGATCAGCCGCCGCAGGGTCCGACGTGCGTTGAGGTAGTTGGTGCGGGCGGCGATGTCGGCGGCGGTGAGCAGGACCTGCGCCGCCCGCGCCCCGTGGCCGGCCAACCGGCTCTCGTAGGCGCGGAAGAGGTCGCCCTGGCCGATCGCCGAGGCCGCCTGCAGCTCGTCCATCGCCCGCGGACGGGCCGACAGCTCCAGCAACCGGATGCCGCGGGCGATCGCGCCGGAGGTGACCAACACCACCCGCTCACCGCCCCGCTCCAGCGCCGCCACCTGCTCGCACACCGAATCGAGCACGTCGGCGCGCAGCTCGCCGTCGTCGGCGGCGACGATCGAGGAACCGAGCTTGACGACCAGGGTCATGGCGCCAACGCTAGCTATACGTGCAGCTCGAATTCGTGCTCGCCGACGCGGACGTCGTCGCCCGACTCGAAGCCGGCGCGGTCCAAGGCGGCCAGCACTCCCATCTCCTTCAGGCGCTGCTCGAGGTAGGCGAGGGCTTCTTCGTTGCCGGTGTCGTGGCGCTCGAACAGCAGCTCGACGCCGCGGCCGAGGATGCGGAAGCCGCCGTCGTCCTCGCGCTCTACCCAGTAGCCGCCCTCCCCGGCGGGGCGGTAGACGCGGTGCTCGGCCTCGAACTCGTCCCCGGCCTCGGTGCTCGAGGAGACGACCGGAGCGACCTCCGGCAGCTCGGCGAGGATGCGCCGGCGCAGCTCCTCCAACCCCTCGCCGGTCGCCGAGGAGACGGCAAGGACGCCGAGGACGCTCTCGCCGAGGCGCTCGGACCACGCCGCCAGCGCCTCCTCCACCCGCTCGGGCGGCAGCAGGTCGCGCTTGCTCAGCACGACCAGCTCGGGCAGGCGCTCCAGCCCCGCTCCATGGGCCGCCAACTCGCCGCGCACCGTCTCGTAATCGACGACGGGGTCCCCCTCGACCGGAGCAAGGTCGACGAGGTGGATCAGCATCGAGCAGCGCTCGACGTGGGCGAGGAACTCGTGGCCGAGCCCGGCCCCGGCAGCGGCCCCTTCGATCAGGCCGGGGATGTCGGCGACGACCGCCTGGCGCTCCTCCCCTTCGATCGTCCCCAGCACCGGCGAGAGCGTCGTGAAGGGATAGTCGGCGACCTTCGGAGCCGCCCGCGTCAGCCGCCCCAGCAACGACGACTTGCCCGCGTTAGGCAGCCCGACCAGCCCCACGTCGGCCAGCAGCTTCAGCTGCAGCTCGATCCAGCCCGCCTCGCCGGCGGTGCCCTTCTCGGCGAAGCGAGGCGTCTGCCGGGTCGAGGTGGCGAAGCGCCGGTTGCCGTGCCCGCCGCGGCCGCCGCGCGCGACCACCGCCCGCTGCCCGGGCGCCACCAGGTCGACCCGGCTGCCGTCGACCGCGGTCGCCTGCGTCCCCGGCGGCACCGGGATCTCGACGTCCTCCCCCCTCGCCCCGTGCCGGTTCGACCCTTCCCCGTGCCGCCCCCGCCGCGCCCGGAAGTGCTTGGACCCCATCAGCGCGCCCAGATCCCGCTTCGAGGGATCGGCGACGAGCACGACGTCGCCGCCGTGCCCCCCATCCCCGCCATCGGGGCCGCCCCGAGGCACATGGGCCTCCCGCCGAAAGCTGATGCAGCCGTTACCGCCGCCCCCACCCTCAACCCAGATTTTCGCTCGGTCGTACATCAGCAAATGAGCTTAGACGCGGCTCCTCGCGCCTTCGCAAGCTGTCGAGGAGGGGTCGAGTGCCCCTCACCAGACACTCAACCCCGAGCCATAGGCGAGGGGTGTCTGGGGAGGGGCACTCGACCCCTCCCCATCACCAACCTCAGCCGACGACGATCTTCGCCTTGGCCGCCCTGCCGGCAGCTCCCTTGGCCTGGAACGTCACCTTGTAGGTGCCGCCCGCCGAGGACAGGACCTTGATCTTCAGCGTGGCCGACTTCTTGCCGCCGGCCTTGAGCGTGCCGAGCGACTTGCACTTCGGCGCCTTCAGCACGCCCTTGGCCGACTTCGGCAGCTTCGCGCAGACCTTGGCCTTGGCCTGAATGTCGCCCCGGTTGAAGGCCTTGACCTTGAAGGCCACCGCCTGGCCCGGTTTGGCGTGGGCCTTCTTCTTGGTGCTGAGCTTCAGCTTCGCCGCTTTGACGCCGACGGCGGCGCTGGCCTGAGCGGCGGAGCCGATCTGGTTGGCCGCGGTGACCGAGCAGCCGTAGCTGCCAGCCGATTTCGCCGTGTAGGTCGACGCGGTGGCGCCGCCGATCGCCGTCCCGTTGCGGGTCCACTGGTAGGCGAACGTGCGCGGCGCCTGGTAGACGAACGAGCCGGGGAAGTCGGCCGCCCAGGTTCCCTGAGAGCAACTCAGGCTCGCGTGGGACTTCGTCGCCGTCGGCGCGCCGGTGCCGGTCGGGCTCTTGAGGATGACGGGATCCTGGGGCCCGTTCACCGGCGCGGTGGCAACGTTGATGCCACCGGCACCGAGCCCGTCGGTGCCGAGGAAGGCGATCGCGTTTTCGCGTTCTTCGCCGTTGCTTTCGTTACCCCAGTAAAGGCGGCTGTTCGATGGGTCCAGGGCCAATCCCCAAGGGCCGTTGAAGACCGCGCTACCGAGCGGCACGTCGCCACCGCCGCTCCCGTTCAGGTTCGCGAAGCCGATCTTGCCGCTTTCGTTGAGGAAGTAGACGCGTCCCGCCGCGTCGTCGACGACGATCCCGTCGCCACCCGGTTCGACCGTCGAGCCGGTGAGGCTGAGTTCGCCGCCCCCGGTGTTGTCGACGTTCACATAGGCCACCCCGCCGCCGTTCACAAAGTAGACGCGGCCAGCCGCGGGATCGAGCGCGATCCGGCAACAGGGACTGGCCAGGGTAACGCCGGTAGTGCTGAGGACACCTCCGGCACTCCCATCGAGTTTCGCCCAGGCGATCGACCCTTCGCCGCCGGTGTTCTCCCAATAGATGGTCCTCGTGGCCGGGTCGACCGCGACGCCTTCCGGATGTTCGATCGGAGCACCCGGGGCGGTGAACGGGACGGCGCCGCTCCCGTCGAGGTTGATCGCGAGGATCTGGCCGTTAGAGCCCGCTGGACTGGCGACGAAGAGCCGGTTGCTGACGGTGTCGTAGGCCATCCCTTCCGGGCTGTCCAGCGTGGCAGTGCCGAGGTTCAAGAGCCCGCCGCCGCTACCGGATATGTCGGCGAAGGAGACGAAGTCCCCTTCGGACGGCCCGCCGTAGTTGTCCCAGTAGACGGTTTCGGTCGCCTGCGCCCGCGCCGCAAACGAAAGCAGCGCCACGAAGGCAAGTGCGATCAACGCGGAGCCCACGGCAAGCAGCCGACGGTCCCCGCGCGCAGAGACGAATTGCATGAACCTCTCCCTCTGTCGTGTTAGTCCGGAAGGACGCTGATGGTGCGGCCCTTGCGAGCCGGCTTGAAGTCGACGACCCCCGCCCGGGTCGCGAAGATCGTGTGGTCGCGTCCGATCCCGGTGCCATCGCCGGGCCAGAAGCGGGTGCCCCGCTGGCGGACGATGATCTCGCCGCCACTGACCTTCTGCCCCGCGAAGACCTTGACCCCGAGCATGTTCGGGTTCGATTCGCGGCCGTTGCGGCTGGAGCCCAGTCCTTTCTTGTGCGCCATGCCTAGCCTTTCCCTTTCAGTTTCGTCACCTCGAGCCGGGTCAGCTCAGAGCGGTGGCCAGCGCGGCGCCGGTACCCCTTCTTCGCCTTGTATTTGAAGACTTTCACCTTCGGCCCCCGCAGGTGCTCGGTGACTTTGGCCTCGACTTTGACTTTCGCGAGGTCCTTGGCGCCGGCGATGACGTCGTCGCCGCGGAACAGAACCGGCCGCAGCGCCACTTTGTCGCCCTCTTTGGCATCGAGGCGATCGACGAGCAGGGAGGTTCCCTCCTCGACTTTGTACTGCTTGCCGCCGCTCTCTATGACTGCGTAATCGCTCATTCGTCCTTGCTGCCTTGTTTGGCGCGCGAACGCCCCCGGCCGCCCCTGCGGCCGCGACTGCGCCTGCGCGAAGGAGCGCCGGAGTCTACCGAGGAGCCGTTCTGCTCGCCTCCTCCGGAGCCGTTCGGGGACTCGCCGCCCAGCAGCGAGGCGATCGCCGAGGCGCGCTCGACCTCGTCGATCCGCACCAGCTTGCGCTCGCCGACGAAGGGGCCGCCGCCGGTGACGCTGACGATGTAGGAGTCGATCCGGGCGACGGCGTCGTCGGCGTTGTACATGTGCGGCTCGTCGATCTTGACCAACACCTCCTCGCCGACCTTGAACGGCAGCGCCCGCTCCTCGATCTCCTCGCGGCTGCCGGACTCGACCAGCTCGAAGGTGTCGATCGGCAGCGCGTCGCCGCCCTCGAAGTGGAAGCGCTTGCCGGTTTCCTCCTCGAGCTCGGCGAGGCCGCTGTCGGAATCGGTCAGCTCGTGGGCGACTTTCGGGTTGACCCGGACCAGGAAGGCCTCGACGTTCCCGTGCTCGGCGGCGATTTCGCGCATCTTCCGCAGCCCCTCCAGCGCCACCGTCTCGGCCGAGAGGATCACTCCCTCGCCCTCGCAGGTCGGGCAGGGCGCGGTGAGGATCTCGCGGACGCCGTCGGTGACGTTCTGCCGGGTCATCTCGACCAGGCCGAGCGGCGAGACCTCGACCACGTAGCTCTTCGACTTGTCCGCGTCGAGCGCTTTGCGCATCGTTTTCAGGACTTTGTCGCGGTTGCTGGCCTTCGCCATGTCGATGAAGTCGATGACGATGATGCCGCCGATGTCGCGCAGCCGCAGCTGCCGCACCGCCTCCTCGGCCGCCTCGGTGTTGACCTTGGTGATCGTCTCCTCGAGGCCGCCTTTGCCGCGCCCGGTGAAGGAACCGCTGTTGACGTCGATCACGGTCAGCGCCTCGGCGTAGTCGATCACCAGGTAGCCGCCCGAGGGCAGGTCGACCCGCCGGTTGAGGGTCGACGCGATCTCCTTGTCGATCCCCCATTTCTCGAGCAGAGGCTTCTTTCCCTCATAAAGCTCGACGCCACCGACCAGCTCCGGCGCGGTGCGCTGGAAGAAGTTCGTCACCCGCTCGAACTGCTTGGGCGAGTCGATGATCGCCTTTTCGAACTCGGTGAGGAAGACGTCGCGCAGGACCCGGATCGAGAGATCGGCCTCCTGGAAGACCAGCGCCGGCGCCTTCGAGCCCTCGGCCCGGCGCTCGAGCACCTCGTTCAGCTTCTGCAGGTAGCTGATCTCGCGCACGAAGTCGGATTTCTTCGCCCCGTGGGCGGCGGTGCGGACGATCAGCCCGCCGGGGCCCTTGTAGGTGCGGTCGACCATCTTCCGCAGCCGGTCGCGCTCTTTGTCGGAGAGGCGGCGGCTGACCCCGACGCCGCTTCCCTGCGGCGCGAAGACGAGGTAGCGGCCGGCGATCGAGACGTTCATCGAAAGCCGCGCCCCCTTCGTCTTCAGCGGGTCCTTGACCACCTGGACCAGGATCTCCTGCCCCGGCTTGATCAGCTCGTTGATGCGGCGGCCGCTGCCGCGCCCGCGCTTGGGCGCCTGCTGGCCGCCCGGGAGGACGATCTCGTCGACGTGGAGGAAGCCGTTGCGCTCGAGGCCGATGTCGACGAAGGCGGCCTCCATGCCGGGAAGGACGTTGTCGACCTTCCCCTTGTAGATGTTGCCGACGATCGAACGCCGGCCGCGTCGCTCGATGTAGAGCTCGGCCACGTTGGTTTTGCCGCCCTTCTGCTTTGCCTCGAGGACGGCCACTCGGGTCTCGCCGCGCTCGGCGGAGACCAAAATCGTTTTTTTCATCGTTGATTCAGCTCAGTTCGGAATAGGTACGCAATGCCGGACCTCTTTCAAGAGATCACCAGGCGAACCTCCCCCTCTGGCCGCGATGCGCTTGGACGTTGATGCTCTGCAGAACGCCGACCGCCAGCAAGGTGGCGAGCACGGAGGAGCCTCCGTAGCTGATCAGCGGCAGGGGGATTCCCGTGATCGGCATGATGCCGAGGTTCATCCCCACGTTGACGAAAGTCTGGAACAGCAGCGAGACGGCGATGCCGCCCGCGACCAGGGTTCCGTAGGAGTTCTTCGAGAGCGTCGTGATCCGCAGCGCCCGCCAGAAGAGCAGGGCGTAAAGGGATAGGACGAACGCGGCGCCCATGAACCCGTAGCGCTCACCGATCACCGCGAAGATGAAGTCGGTGCTGCGCTCGGGAACGAAGTCGAGCCGCGTCTGGGTGGCTTTGTTGCCGCGGCCGGTGTCCCCACCGGATCCGATGGCAACCACTGATTGGTTCTGCTGGTAGGCCGCGCCGCGTTCATGTTCGTGAGGGTTGAGGAACGACGTCAGTCGTTCCGACTGATACCCCTTGAGAACCGGGTGCCCCACCGCCGGTGCGACGACGAGGACCAATGCGATCAGGCCAGCGATCCCGCCGCCGATGACCGCGAAGTGCGTCCAGGGGACGCCTCCGAAGTACATGACGCCGAGGGTGGCGACCGCGAGCACCAGGGAGGTGCCGAGGTCGGGCTGCAAGAAGACGAGCGCAGCCGGTGCCAGGCCGAGGCACAGGTAGCGGACGGTGCGCTGCACCGCCGAGCCCCGCCTGGCGCCATCGATCACGAACCCGGCAAGCGCAAGCACGAGCAGGAGCTTGCCGAGCTCCGATGGCTGGAAGCTGAAGAAGGGAAGTTCGAAGGCGCGCCGCGAGCCGCGGGCGGCGAAGCCGAAGACGAAGACGAGGGCGACGCTGGCGCAGAGGAAGGTGTAGATGCCGACCCGCAGCTCGCGGAAGCGCGAGTAGTCGATCCGGGTCAGCAGCAACATCCCGACGATGCCGAGGACGCCGTAGATCGCCTGCCGGTCGAGGTAGTAGTGAGGGCTGCCGGGAACGTCGTGAGTGGTCGCCTGCCCCAGCGTGAAGACGCTGAAGGCGACCAGGCCCACCGCGGCGATCGACAGCGGCCAGTCCATATGGGCGAAGCCGAGGCGCTCGGCGATGCCGACGTGGACCGTGAACGGCTCGGGCCGGGCGTTGCGGGTTCTGGTGGCGTACATCATCCGTGTTCAGTTTCGCTGCCGGAGCTGGCTTCCTTCGCCAGCCGATTGTGGAAATAGGCTTCGAGAATCGTGTGGGCGGCGGGTGCCGCGGCCTGGGCTCCGAAGCCGCCTTCCTCAATGGTGACGCACGTGACGATACGGGGATTCGGATACGGAGCGAGGATGCAGTACCAGGATTGGTCGGCGTGGCCGGGCCCCCGTTCCGCCGTTCCGGTCTTGCCGGCGACCGGGATCGGAAAGTTGCCGAAGACGGGGTCGGAGGTGCCGCCCGGGGCCTGCGCCGCCTCGTGCAGGCCTTCGAGGATGGCGCTGCGGTAGGCGGGGTCGATGTGGACCTTGCGCCGGATCGGGGGATCGAATTCCTTCAGCACGCGGCCGGCGGCGTCCTCGATTTCCAATCCCAGGTGCGGGGTGACGATCTTGCCGCCGTTGCCGAGGGCCGCGTAGGCGACCGCCATCTGCAGCGGGTTGGTCTGCAGGTCGCCCTGGCCGGTCGCGAGCTGGATGTCGTCGCCGGCCGACCACGGCCGTTCGGTTTCGCCTTCCTTGAAGAGCCGGTCGCGCCAGCTCTTGCTCGGCAGCAGGCCGTTGGTGTTGACCGGGATGTCGATCCCCGTCGGACGGCCGATCCCCAGTTCGTGCGCCCATTCCTGCAGGTCGTTGGTTTCCCACATGTCCAAGCCCAGCGTGTAGAAGAAGACGTCGTCGGAGACCTGGAGGGCGGGAACCAGGGTCAGTGGGCCGTAGGCCGCTCCTTCGGCGTTTTTGAAGCACTCGCCGCCGACGCAGAGCTGACCGGGGTCGTTGATCGTCGTCGAGGGCGTGATCACGCCGTTTTCCAACGCCGCCAGCGCGGTGATGATCTTGAAGGCCGAACCGGTCGGGTATTCGCCTTCGGTGGCCCGGTCGGTCAGCGGCGCCGTCGTTTCGTTGCGAATCAGCGCATCGACCTGGGCCTGGGTCATCGGGGGGGTCAGTTCGGCCGGGTCGAAGGTCGGAAAGGAGCCGAGGCCGAGGATCTGCCCGTTCTCGACGTTCATCGTGATGAAGCCGCCCGGCAGCCCTCTTTCGGCCAGCGCCGCTTCCCCGGCTTCCTGCACGGCCGGCGCGATCGTCAGTTTCAGGTTCTCGCCCGGAGTGGGCGGCACTTCGACGAGCCGACCGCCGGGCGTCGGCTCGCCGAGCGCGTTCACCTGGATCTTGGTCAGGCCCGGCCGTCCGCGCAGATAGCTGTTGTAAGTCGTCTCGACGCCGCCCTTGCCGACCATTTCACCCGGTTCCAGGCCCTTGTTGCGGGCTTCTTCCAGTTCTTCTTCGGAGATCTCCCCGACGCTGCCGAGCACGTGGGCGGCCAGGGTCCCGTGGGGGTAATGGCGGACGAAGACCCGCTGCACCGCGACGCCCGGGAATTTCGACTGGTTTTCTTCGATGTAGGCGACCAGGTCGAAGCCGACGTCCTGGCGCAGCGTCACCGGCGCCCCGGCGGCGATTTCTTCTTCTTCGCGGATCTTGCGCTGCACCTGGCGCAGGTTCATGTGGACGAGGGCGCCGATCCGCGCCAGCTCCGCCCGTTCTTCGGCGGCGCCTTCCGGCAATTTCGCCGTGTTCACCTGCAGCGCCAGGGCGCTGCGGTTGTCGACCAGGACCTTCCCTTCGCGCCCGAGGATCTCGCCGCGGGGGGGGATCACTTTGAACGAACGGGTGCGGTTGTTCTTCGCCTCGGCCAGGTACTTCTGGCCGGAGAGGATCTGCAGGTTCCAGAGGCGGAAGAAGAGGACCCCGAAGAGAGCGACGGCGACGCCGCCGAGCACGGCGACTCGCAGCGCGAGCCGGCTGCCCTGCGGACGCTGGTCGTTGCGCAGGTACATCTCCCTCAGACTCCCAGCATCCTCGGTCGTCTGCCACGTCTCACCATCGGCTCCTCGACCAGCGCCGGCCGCAGCGCCCGTCGCAGGCCGGCGTAGATCGCCCAGCCGAGGAAGAAGGCGAAGATGCTCTTCAGCAGCATGTCGCGGATCACCAGCGGGCTGACCGGCGCGTCGATCCCCAGCATCAGCTCGACGGCGCCGAAGCCGAGCTCGGCGAACAGGGTCAGGACCATGCAGAGCAGCGGCGGCACCAGCGGGCTGTGGATCTCGAAGCGCTCGCGGAAGAGGCCGGCCAGGTAGCCGGCGGTCAAGAGGACCAGCGAGCCTCCCCCCAGCGGCACGATCAGCAGGCAGTCGAGGAGGAGCCCGACCGAGAAGCCGCAGACCGCGCCGGTCATCGTGCCGCCGAGCAGGCCGAGGACGACGACCAGCGAGGGCAGGATGTCGGGGCTGACGTGGAAGAGGGCCACCCGCGAGAAGAAGGAGAGCTGCAGGATCACCCCCACGACGACGATCGCGACCAGGCGCGCGAGGATCTTCGGGGTGAGGATCACTGGCGCGAGCCTCCGGTCAGGACCTGGAGGACGTCGAGTTCGCGCAGGTCGGCGAAAGGCCGCACGTGGACCTGGGCCTGCGCCTCCTGTTCGGCGATCGAGGCTTCGGTGACTTCGCCGATCGGCAGGTTCGGGGGGTAGGCGGATTCGATCCCCTGCCCGCGCCAGCCCGCGGTGACCACGGATTGGCCCTTGCCGACGTGCTTTTCGGAGTCGAGGTATTCGAGGACCATGTCGCCGGGGTCGCCGACCGACGGCTTGAGGATCCCCTGCGCCCCGTTGGGGACGATTTTCGCCGCGACGGCGCTGGAGTGGTCGGCGATCAGCGTCACCTTGGCCGAGCCGCCGGTGACGGCGGAGACCTTGCCGACGAGCCCGTCCCCGTCGACCACCGGGTCGCCGACTTCCACCCCGTCTCCGGAGCCGACGTCGATCGTCACGTCGGCGAACCAGACCGTGGGCGAGCGGGAGATCACCCGCCCCGTCACCTCTTCGTAGCCCGAGGGGACGGCACCGCTTTCGTCGAGCTTCAGCAGCTTGCGCAGCTGCGCGTTTTCGGCGATCGCCGCCTTCGCCCCGACTGCCTGCCTGCGTGCCGTTTCCAGTTCCGTGTGAAGGCGGGCGTTCTCGCCCTTCGCGTCGAAGGTCTCGTCGAACCAGTTGACCAGGTCGCGCGCCGGCTTCAAGGCCCGGTCGGCGACCGACTGCACCGGGCTGAAGACGGCGCTGACGCCCCGCTGGACGCCGTCGGAGCCCTGGCCGTAGGTGACGGTGAGCAGGGCGAAGGAACCGACGATCAGCAGTGCCAGCAGCGCCCGGCGGCGCCGTACTTGCTTTCGATACACGTTGGGGGCCTAAGTTCGGGGGTTCGCATGAGCGGCGGCTAAATCCTCGGCCGCGCTCCGTTGTTCTTACCGGCGCGGTGGATCGTCTCCACCTCCTCGAGGGAGATGCCGGAACCGACCGCGACGCACGTCAACGGCGACTCTGCCAGTTGACAGGGCATCTGACACTCGTCGCGCAGGCGCTGCTCCAGTCCTTGCAGGAGCGCCCCGCCTCCGGCGAGGGTGATGCCGCGGTCCATGATGTCACCTGCAAGCTCCGGGGGCGTGCGGTCGAGGGTCTCCTTGACCGCGGCGACGATGTGGCTGACCGGCTCCTCCAGCGCCCCGCGCACCTCCTCGGAGCTGAGTTCGATCGTTTTCGGCAGGCCGGAGACGAGGTCGCGGCCGCGGATCTCGGTCCGCACCTCTTCCGGCAGCGGGGAGGCGGAGCCGGCCTCGAGCTTGACCTCCTCCGCGGTCTGGGTCCCGATCGCCAGTTTGTATTTCCGTTTGCAGTGGGCGACGATGGCCTCGTCGAGCTCGTCGCCCCCCACCCGGATCGACTGCGAGACGACGATCCCGCCGAGGCTGATCACCGCGACCTCGGTGGTGCCGCCGCCGATGTCGACGATCATCGAGCCGGTCGGCTCGGCGACGGGGAGCCCGGCGCCGATGGCCGCCGCCATCGGCTCCTCGATCAGGTAGGCCTGGCGGGCGCCGGCCGAGAGGCAGGCCTCCTCCACCGCCCGCTTCTCGACGCCGGTGACGCCCGAGGGGACGCAGACGACCACCCGCGGGTGGGCGAAGCGGCTGGAGTGGACCGAGGCGATGAAGTGGCGGAGCATCTGCTCGGTGACGTCGAAGTCGGCGATCACCCCGTCCTTGAGCGGGCGGATCGCGGTGATCGTGCCGGGGGTGCGGCCGAGCATCCGCTTCGCTTCGACCCCGACGGCGTGGACCTGGCCGTTGAGGGAGTCGATCGCGACCACGGAGGGCTCGGAGAGGACGATCCCCCTCCCCCGCACGTAGACGAGCGTGTTGGCGGTGCCGAGATCGACGGCCATGTCGCGGCCGCCAAGGCGAATCGCCCGGCTGAACCAGCTCACTTGTTGAACTCCGCGTTTTCCAGGGCAGGAATGATTCCAGACCCAAGCTATCGGTTCTTAAAAACCGCTACTAGCGAGAAATCAGCTGCGGCGCCAGCTCGGCCAGCAGGCCGACCGGAAGGCCGACGACGTTGGAGACGCTGCCCTCGAGCCGCTCGACGAGGGTCGAGCCGAGCGTCTGGATCGCGTAACCGCCCGAGCGTCCTTCCCACTCGCCGAAATCGACGTAGCGCCGCTTTTCCGCTTCGGTGAGGTGCTTGAAGACGACGGTCGTCCGCTCCAGCCCGCTGCGCTCTTCTTCTCCCTCGCGCACCACCAGGCCGCTCATCACCGTGTGCGGGCGGCCCGACATGCGGTCGAGGTAGGCGCGCGCCTCGGCGGCGTCGGCCGGCTTGCCCAGGACCTCGCCGTCGAGGACGACGTCGGTGTCGCAGGCGATTACCAACCGCCCCTCGCCTGGAACCGCCTCCGCCTTGCGCCGCGCGTTCTCGATCACCAGGTGCTCGGGATCGCCAGCGGTCAGCTCCTCGACGCCGGGGATGACAACCTCGAACTCGATCCCCAGCTTCTCCAGGATCTCCCGCCGCTGCGGCGAGGAGGATGCGAGGACTGCGTTCAGGACAGCTCGGGGAACCAGATGCCGATCTCGCGCTCGGCCGACTCGTCCGAGTCCGAGCCATGGACCATGTTGAAGGTGACCTCGAGGGCGAAGTCGCCGCGGATCGAACCGGGGGCGGCCTCGACCGGGTTGGTCGCGCCGATCGCCTGCCGGGCGGCCTTCACCGCTTCGGGGCCCTCCAGCACCATCGCGACGAGCGTGCCGCCGGTGATGAAGGAGACCAGCTCGCCGAAGAAGGGCTTGTCCGTGTGCTCGGCATAGTGCTCGTTGGCGATCGACTCGTCGGCGCGCATCGACTTCAGGGCGGCGATCCGCAGCCCCTTGCGCTCGAAGCGGGCGATCACCTCGCCGGTGAGGGCGCGCTCGAAGGCGTCAGGCTTGACGAGGATCAGGGTCCGGCTCACGGTTGGGGTTCCTTCCTTCCTGGTTCGGTTTGGCCCCTTCCTGCGCCTCGGGCGAAGCTTTTTTGCGACGCGGCTGCGCCTGCGCCTGGCGTTTCGGGGGCGGTCCCCCTTCGGGGTCACGACGTTTGCGGCGCGGCCGCTCGCCGCCGCCGAGGCTCGTCTCGCAGTAGGGACAGAGGCCCCAGCGAGGGTCGACCGGTTTGCCGCAGGTGGGGCAAGGGTCCTTGAGCCGGCGCTGGCAGTTGGGGCAGCGCAAGTAGTTCTTCTCGACCGGATATTCGCAGTTGGGGCAGGTCTGCTCGCGCAGCTGCCGCACCCGCAGCTCGGCCGCTTTGATCTCGAGCTCGCGCTCGTGGGCATCCTCCAGGTACTCCGGCGGGCGCACGATCGCGTAGACGGCGGTGCCGATGTAGGGGAAGAACGAAGCCACCGTCGCGCAGGCGATGAGGAACGGGTCGGAGATGCGGCGGCGCGCGTCGAGGTAGGTGTAGACGATCAGCGCCAGCCAGAGCACGATCAGCATCAGCAGGAAGAGGGTGGCGACCAGGTTGAGGCCGCTGTTGGTGATGCCGAAGATCGCTATGGGCATGGGTCAGGAAGAGGAGGGGGCCGAGGGAGCGGCAGTCTACTTCGCCGTCGCCGGCGGGAACCCTGTTCTCAGAGGAAGAGTCTTCCGAACAGGTAGCCGACGCCGAAGAAGAAGAGGATCACGATCGCGACGACGGCGGCGACGAGCCCCATCATCGAGAGCAGTTCGGAGCCGGCGCTGCGAGGTCGATCCATGTAGGAATCCTCGCATAGTCAAGCGCCGAGCAGGGCTCGGGCGGGAGCGATCGCATAGTGGGAGCCGGCGACGAGCACCGCCGCCTCCGGGAGCTCGGCAGCGAGCGCGCGGGCGCGCCGGAGAGCCGCCTCGAAGTCCGCCTCCGCCTCGGCCGGCAGGCCGGCCCGCTCGCAGAGCGAGGCCAGCTCGGCCGCGGGCCGCGAGCGGGCACCGGGCCGCCCGTGACCTTCCAGCGCCGCCGCCGGCAGCTCGGCGCAGACGGCCCGCTCCAGCGCCGGCGCCAGCGCCGCGACCATCGCTGCCGCGTCCTTGTCGGCGAGGATCGCCAGGCAGCCGACTGCCGGCCGACCGCCCGTCACCGCCGGCAGCGATTCGGCGAGCGCCGCAGCGCCCGCCGGGTTGTGGGCGGCGTCGACGTAGGTCGGCGGCCGCTCGGCGATCAGCTCGAGGCGGCCCGGGACTGTAACTTCGACGGCCACCCGCCTCACCAGGTCGGGATCGATTCTGCCCAGGAAAGCCTCCACCGCGGCGACGGCGAGCGCGTAGTTGCGGCGCTGGAACTCGCCGGGGGCGCGCAGGCGCACCTCCGGGCCGGGGTCGGCGGGAGCCCGGACCAGGCGCGCGCCCCGCTCCCGCGCCGTTGCCTCGGCCAGCGCCGCCACCTCCGGCGAGACGCCGCCGAGCACGAGCGTCGTCTGGTCGCGCAGCACGGCGAGCTTCTCGGTCGCGATCTCGACCTCGGTCTCTCCCAGCCACTCGGTGTGGTCGAGGCCGATCGAGGTGAGGACGGTCACCTTGGAGGGGATCGTGTTGGTCGCATCGAGCCGGCCGCCGAGGCCGGCCTCGATCGCCGCGACCTCGACCCGGGCGCTCGCCAGCGCCACGAAGCTGGCCGCGGTCGCGGCCTCGAACTGGGTCACGGTCTCCCCCTCCTCGAGGGCCCGGTTCACGCCCTCGGCGGCGCGGGCGACCTGCTCGACCGCCGCGGCCCAGGCCGTCTCCCCCACCTCCTCGCCGCCGATCAGGGTGCGCTGCGACCAGCGCTCGCCATGCGGCGAGACGCAGGCGCCGGCCCGCAGCCCGTGCGCTTCCAGCAGCGCCGCGGTCATCCTCGTCACCGAGGACTTGCCGTTGGTGCCGACCACGTGGATCGAGGCGAAGCGGTGCTGCGGCAGCCCCAGCGCCGTCGTCAGTTTGCGCATGCGGTCGAGGCCGAGGCGCCAGCCGACCGGTTCCAGCGAATCCAAGTAGGCGTTCGGGTCGATCAGCTCAGCTCGGCCAGTTCGGCGCGGTAGCGCTCGAGCTTGCCGCGCTCCTCCTCGACCACCTCGGCCGGCGCCTTCGCGACGAAGCCCTCGTTGCCGAGTTTGCGCTCGCCCCGCTCGACCTCGGCGCGGAGCTCCTCGCGGCGCTTCTCCAGCCGCTCGGCGACGGCGGCGGCGTCGAGCGCCTCGGAGTCGAGCACGCGCACGGGGCCGACCGAGGCGACGGGCTCGGCGCCCGCCCCGTCGAACTCGAAGCGCGAGAGGCGGGCGACGAAGGAGGGAGGCTCGACCCCGTCGATCGCCGCCGGCAGCGTCGCCCCCGCCGGCACCCCGGCGAGGTCGCGCCAGGCGCGCAGGCGCTGGGTCAGCTCGATCCCGCCCTCGACGTCCTCCTCGGCGGCCCGGTCGAACAGCGAATCGTCGGCCGCGGGAAAGGGATGGACCGCGAGATGCCCCCGCCGGGCGGGATGGAAGCTCCAGATCTCCTCGGTGACGAACGGCATCGTCGGGTGCAGCAGCGCCAGCACCCGTTCCAGCGCGTAGAGCAGCGTCGCCGCGACCTCCTCCTCGCCGTCGTAGAGGCGCGGCTTGACGATCTCCAGGTACCAGTCGCAGAGGTCGCGCCAGAAGAACGAATAGGCCTCCTGGACGGCGTGGGCGAAGTCGTAGCCCTCCAGCTTCTCGGTCACCGAGGCGATCGTCCGCTCGAGCCGCGAGAGCAGCCAGCGGTCCTCGACGCAGGTCGGCCGCGGCGCCGGGGACACGTCGGCCGCGCCCAGGAGGATCAGGCGGCTCGCGTTCCAGAGCTTGTTGGCGAGGTCGCGCCCCTGCTGCACCTTGGCGTCGGAGAAGCGGACGTCCTGGGTCGAGGACATCGCCAGCAGGCCGAAGCGCAGCGCGTCGGCGCCGTGGACGTCGATCTCCTCCAGCGGGTCGATCCCGGTCCCGAGGCTCTTCGACATCCGCCGCCCGTCACGGGCCTGGATCACCGAGTGGACGTAGACGTCGCGGAAGGGGATGGCGCCGGGGAACTCGATCCCCATCATGATCATCCGCGCCACCCAGAGGAAGAGGATCTCCCGCGCCGTGGTGAGGAAGCTGGTCGGGTAGAAGGCCCCCAGCTCCGGGGTCTCGTCGGGCCAGCCGAGGGTCGCGAAGGGCCAGAGCGCAGAGCTGAACCAGGTGTCGAGCACGTCTTCCTCCTGGCGCAGCGCGCCGCCGCACTCGCCGCAGCGCTCGGGCTCGTGCTCGGCGACGATCGTTTCCTCGCAGGCGTCGCAGTACCAGACCGGGATCCGGTGGCCCCACCAGAGCTGGCGGGAGATGCACCAGGGGCGGATCTCGCGCATCCAGTCGAGGTAGACCCGCTTCCACTGCGGGGGCGCGATCCGCACCTCGTCGCGTTCGACCACCTCGATCGCCGGCCGCGCCAGCTCGTCCATGCGGCAGAACCACTGCAGCGAGATCAGCGGCTCGATCCGCTCGCCGGAGCGGTGCGAGAAGGGGACCGAGTGGACGTAGGGCTCTTCGGCCCGCAGGCGCCCCTCTTTCTGGAGCGCCGCGACCACCGCCTGCTGCGCCTCGGCCGCGGTGAGGCCGGCGAACCCGCCCGCCTCCTCGTTCATGCGGCCGTCGGGGCCGATCACGCCGATCTCCTCGAGGCCGTGCCTGCGGCCGATCTCGAAGTCGTTGGGGTCGTGGCCGGGGGTGATCTTCAGCGCCCCGGTGCCGAACTCGGGGTCGACGTGCGCGTCGGCGATGATCGGCAGGCGCCGCCCGACCAGCGGCAGCACGCAGTATCGGCCGACGAGGTCGCGGTAGCGCTCGTCGTCGGGGTTCACGGCGACGGCGGTGTCGGCCAGCATCGTCTCCGGCCGCACGGTCGCGACCGTCAGCACCCGGTCGGAGCCCTCGACCGGGTAGTCGATCGAGTAGAGGACGTCCTCGACCTCGCGGTTCTCGACCTCGAGGTCGGAGATCGCCGAGTGCGAGCCGGGGTCCCAGTTGACCATGTAGTTGTCGCGGTAGATGAGCCCTTTGTCGAAGAGCCGCTTGAAGACGCGGTAGACGGCGCGCACGTAGCCCTCGTCGAGGGTGAAGCGCTCGCGCTCGTAGTCGCAGGAGGCGCCGAGCCGCTTGTATTGCTCGACGATCCGCGAGCCGTACTCGCGTTTCCACTCCCAGACGCGCTCGACGAACGCCTCGCGGCCGAGGTCGTGCCGCGTCTTTCCTTCTTTTTTCAGCTCTTTCTCGACCACCGCCTGGGTGGCGATCCCGGCGTGGTCGGTGCCGAGCACCCAGAGCGTGTTGCGCCCGCGCATCCGGTTCAGCCGCACCAGCGCATCTTGCATCGAGCCGTTGAGCGCGTGCCCCATGTGCAAAGCACCGGTCACGTTCGGCGGCGGGATCGCGACCGAGTAGTTCTCCGCCGGCGTCCCCTCGGCGGAGGGATGGAAATAGCCGCCCTCGACCCATTCGGAGAAGATCCGCCCCTCGACCTCGGAGGGGTCGTACCGCGTCGTCTCCTCGAGCTTTTTCCGCTGCGCCGCGTCCACGCCGCGAGTCTAGATAAGCGGTTACGAGGGAAGGGTGCCGATGCTCCTCCGCGTGAATTTGTCGCGCCCCTATGTGCCCCCTTCGACGGAGGCTTTGGGTCAAGCTGATTTAGCTCGTTGGTCCCTGCTGGCACATACGGTCTCCGGCGGAGGGGCACCTGCTCCCCTACCGCCTCCGCTAAGCCGATTCCTCGCTGAGACCCTCGTCGGCCGGGCCGATGTCCTGCTGGACCGCCTCGGTCACCAGCGTCGGCCGCCGACCCTCGGTGATCGTCTCCCTGGTCACCACGCACTTGGTGACGTCGCGGCGCGACGGCAGCTCGAACTGGACGTCGAGCAGCGTCTCCTCGAGGATCGAGCGCAGGCCGCGGGCGCCGGTCTCGCGCTCCAGCGCCTTGTCGGCGATCGCCTCGAGGCTGTCCGCGGAGAAGACCAGCTCGATGTCGTCGAACTCGAAGAAGCGCTGGAACTGGCGGGTGAGCGCGTGGCGCGGCTCGGTCAGGATCGTGCAGAGGTCGTCGCGGCTGAGCTGGTGGATCGCGGTGATCACCGGCAGGCGGCCGATGAACTCCGGGATCAACCCGTACTCGATCAGGTCCTCGGGCAGCACGTGCTCGAACCACTCGCCGGCGTCCTTCTCCACGCGGGGCGAGATCGCCGCGCCGAAGCCGACGCCGCGATCGCCCATGCGCCGCTCGATGATCTTGTCGAGTTCGGCGAAGGAGCCGCCGCAGACGAAGAGGATGTTGGTGGTGTCGATCGTCAGGAACTCCTGGTGGGGGTGCTTGCGCCCGCCCTGCGGCGGCACCGAGGCGGTGGTCCCCTCGAGGATCTTCAGCAGCGCCTGCTGGACGCCTTCGCCGGAGACGTCGCGGGTGATCGACGGGTTGTCGGCTTTGCGCGCGATCTTGTCGATCTCGTCGATGTAGATGATCCCCGTTTCCGCCTTCTTGACGTCGAAGTCGGCGGCCTGGATCAGCTTCAGGAGGATGTTCTCGACGTCCTCGCCGACGTAGCCCGCCTCGGTCAGCGCGGTGGCGTCGGCGATCGCGAAGGGGACGTTGAGGATCCGCGCCAGGGTCTGCGCCAGCAACGTCTTGCCGCAGCCGGTCGGGCCCAGCATCATGATGTTCGACTTCTGCAGCTCGACGTCGACGTCGTCCCCCTGGGCGATCTGGACCCGCTTGTAGTGGTTGTAGACGGCGACCGAGAGGGCGCGCTTGGCGGCGTCCTGCCCGACCACGTACTCCTGCAGGACGTCGTAGATCTCCCGTGGTTTCGGCAGGTTCTCCAGCTCGAAGGCCGGCGGCGCGGTCAGCTCCTCGTCGATGATCTCGTTGCAGAGGTCGATGCACTCGTCGCAGATGTAGACGCCGGGGCCGGCGATCAGCTTTTTCACCTGGCGCTGCGACTTGCCGCAGAAGCTGCAGAGGAGCTGCTCGTTCGAGTCTGAAGGACGTGCCAGCGGAATCCCCTCCTAACGGGACGATCTCTTGCCTCCGGCGGCGTCCCAAAGCTTAGAGAGGGACCTGCACCGGTTCGTGGAGTCCGTTTACGGCGCCTGGACGGTTGTCCCTCCTCCTGAGCGGCAGCTTGCGCCACCGCGCTACGGTGGGCCGGTGCCGGACGCGGTCGAGATCGCTCCGATCAGCGGCGACGAGTACGAGGAGCTGCTGCCGCTGATCGCCGCCTATCAGCGTTTCTACGAGGTCGAGGAGATCGACGAGGAGCGCAACCGGGCCTTCTTCCGCCGCTTCCTCGCCCCCAGCGACGACGGTCTCCTGCTCGGGGCCCGCGGCGAGGGCCGGCTGGTCGGCTACGCCTGCCTCTACTGGCATTTCGGCTCGCTGGACGCGGTCGAGACGGTCTTGATGAACGACCTCTTCGTCGCCGTGGGCTGGCGTGGCCGCGGTGTCGGCCGGGCGCTGATCGAGGCCAGTGCCGAAGTCGCCCGCGAGCGCGGCGCCTCCTATCTCGAGTGGGTGACCGCGCCGGACAACGCGACGGCCCAGCGTCTCTACGACGCCACCGGCGCCGAACGCTCCGAGTGGCTCTCCTACGAACTGCGGGTCTAGCGCCAACCGCTCAGGCCGACCGCAGATTGGGAGGTGGAGGCGGCAGCCGGTCCATCACCCTGAACAGAGCCTCCAGCATCGCCCGCCGTTCGTCTCGGCCGTCCCTCAGCTCGGCGAGGATTTCATCGGTCTTGCGCTTGGATTCTTGGTGCCACCGGCGGAATTCGGCTCTTTCTCCTTCCCACCTGGGCCTGAGCTCCTCGAACTTCGCCGTCGCCGCCTCTATCCGGGCAATGGCCTCCTCCTGCTTGCGGCGCGCCGCCTCGATCGCCTTCTCATGCTCTGCCCTCGACGCCTCCATGCCGGCCCGGGTCGCCTCCATGCCGGCCCGGGTGGTCTCAATGCCGGCCCGGGTCGCCTCGATGTCGGCTCGGGCTGCTTCGGCGCGTGCCACCGATTCCGCGATCGAGGCGTGGGCGCGCTCAGATCGAGCGGCGCATTCGACCACGACTTCAGACAGTTCCTTCCGGGTCACGAAATCGATTCTGCCAGGCGTGACCGCACGCGTCACGCGCAGATTGGAGAAATTCTGCAACGCGCTAGCGTCGTCTCCGTGACTTTCGAGCTCGAGGCGATCGGTCGCGACGATCCCCAGGTGCTGGCGCTGTACGCCGACTTCATCCGCGAGTCGGATGGACCGCTGGTCTACGACCGCGAGGAGGCCGGGGTCGACCTCGACGAGGAGATCGCGAAGGGGCCGCCGCCGGACCTGGTGCCGCCCAATGGCGCCTTCCTGCTCGCCCGGGTCGACGGCGAGCCCGCCGGCCTCGGCGGCGTCCGCCACCTCGACACCGACGTGGCGGAGGTGAAGAGCATGTACGTGGCGCCGCGCTTCCGCGGCAGCGGGCTCGGCCGCCGCATCCTCGCCCGCCTCGACGAGATCGCCCTCGAGCACGGCTGCCGCGCGGTCCGCCTCGACACCTCCGACTACCTCACCCCGGCCGTCGGCCTCTACCGCTCCGCCGGCTACCGCGAAGTTCCGGCCTACAACGAGAACCCCAAAGCCGACCTCTGGTTCGAACGCCGCCTTCAGGAGTAGCGGTCCCAGCGGCGCAAGGCCGGTTCCGGGTTGACGGCGACGCCGTGGACGTGGATCTCGAAATGGAGGTGACAGCCGACGGTGCGCGCGTTGCCGGTCTTCCCCACCATGCCGACCCGCTCCCCCTCCCAGACCCGCTGGCCCTCGTGGACGAGCGCCGGCCGCCGCATGTGGGCGTAGAAGTAGCTGCGGTCCTCGCCTTCGCCGTGGATCAGCAGGTAGTTGCCGTAGAGAACGGGGTCGTAGCCGGTCTGCACCACCTTGCCGTCGCGGACCGCGACCAGTTCGGTGCCGCAGGCGGCGACGATGTCGAACCCTTCGTGCGTGCGCCCGCCGGAGCGCAGCGCGCCAAAGGTGCCGATGAAGCCCCGCGTCCAGTGCGGGCCCTGGACCGGGAAGACGTGGCCGTAGTAGGGAACGCCGCCGTCGCGAGTGGCGATCCGGGCCGAAGCCGGCACGGCGAGCGCCGCGAAGAGAACGAGGAAGAGGAGAGCCGTCCGCTTCAGGGCTTCAATGGTGCTCGATCACGCGGTCGACGATGTTGTACTCCTTCGCCTCCTCCGCGCTCATGAAGTAGTCCCGCTCGGTGTCTTTGGTGACCTTGTCGAACGGCTGCCCGGTGTGTTTGGCGATGATCTCGTCGAGACGGCGGCGGACGTCGATGATCTCTTTGGCGTGGATCTCGATGTCGGTCGCCTGGCCCTGGAAGCCGGCCGAGACCTGGTGGATCAGGATCTTCGAATTCGGCAGCGCCATCCGCTTGCCCGCGGTACCGCCGCTGAGCAGCAACGCCCCCATGCTCATCGCGACGCCGACGCAGATCGTCTGCACGTCGGGCTTGATGAACTGCATCGTGTCGTAGATCGCCAGGCCCGCGTACACCGAGCCGCCGGGCGAGTTGATGTAGAGGCTGACGTCCTTGTCGGGGTCCTCGGACTCCAGGTGCAGCAGCTGGGCCACGATCAGGTTGGCGATGTCGTCGGTCACCGGGGTGCCGAGGAAGACGATCCGCTCGCCGAGCAGGCGCGAGTAGATGTCGAACGCACGCTCGCCGCGCGAGGTCTGCTCGACCACCATCGGGACCAGAGGACTCATCGCCTCGCACTCTATAGAAGCCGTCAGGCGTGCCTGCGGGCGCCCGAAGATGAGGGACCAAGCACTGCGAAAGAGGGGTCCGGTCATCCTCCGCGTGAATTTGTCGCACCCCTATCGTGGCAGCTCCCGAAGATGCTGCTCTCCTATGGAGGGCAGGAATCAGATTGCATATCGCGCGCTTCGCGGACATTCGCCCAGGGGACGACCGGACCCCTCTCTCGACACGTTGCGTGGTTCCTTTTGCACCGCATAGGTGCATAAGGAACCACGGAACTGCTGGGCGTCTACCAGGGCTCTGTGGTGGAGGAGCCG
>JBQCDH010000050.1:0-66541 GCA_051961435.1 Solirubrobacterales bacterium | reverse complement strand
GGTTAAAATGGGCCGGGGCCCGCCCCGCCATCACAGCTGTGGGGGGGGGGGGTGGGGGGGGGGGGGGGCCCCCATCGCGGGCGGGCGTGGATTGGGTGGTTTGGTGTGGGGCCCTACGGCGCCCCCCCCCGCCCCTCCCCTAAACTCGGCGCCGATGTCCTTCCCAAGTACTCGCCTACGCCGGCTGCGGCGTACCGATTCGCTGCGTGGTTTGGTTCGTGAGACGGAGTTGTCTCCTGCCCACCTAATTCAGCCGGCATTTGTCGTGGCCGGCGAGGGCGTGCGTGAGGAGGTGCCGTCGATGCCCGGGATCGAGCGGCTGTCGATCTCGAACCTGGTCGAGGAGGCCGGCGAGGTCGCCGAGGCCGGGGTCGGGACGCTGCTGCTGTTCGGCATCCCCTCGGTCAAGGACGAGGCCGGCTCCGGCGCCTACGACGACGAGGGGATCGTGCAGATGGCGGTGCGGGCGCTGAAGGAGGCCCACCCGGACCTGACCGTGATCACCGACGTCTGCCTCTGCGAGTACACCTCGCACGGCCACTGCGGGGTGATCCGCGACGGCGGCAGCGAGGTCGACAACGACGTCACCGTCGAGCTGCTGGCGAAAACGGCGATCTCGCACGCCCAGGCCGGCGCCGACGCGGTCGCGCCCAGCGACATGATGGACGGCCGGGTCGGCTCGATCCGCTACCAGCTCGACGAGGAGGGCCACGCGAACGTGCCGATCCTCGCCTACAGCGCCAAGTTCGCCTCCGCCTATTACGGCCCGTTCCGCGACGCCGCCGACTCGACGCCGGCATTCGGCGACCGCCGCGGCTACCAGATGGACCCGGCCAACGGGGCCGAAGCGGTGCGCGAGGCGGAACTGGACCTCGAAGAGGGGGCCGACATGCTGATGGTGAAGCCGGCGCTGCCCTACCTCGACGTCGTGCGCCGGGTCAAAGACGCGACCGGCGCGCCCGTCGCCGCCTACCACGTCTCCGGCGAGTACTCGATGCTGAAGGCGGCCGCCGCCAACGGCTGGATCGACGAGCGCGCCGCCGCGCTGGAGGCGCTGACCTCGATCCGCCGCGCCGGCGCCGACGCGATCGTCACCTACTACGCGAAGGAGGCCGCGACTTGGCTCCGGTGAAAGTCCCGCAGTCGAAGGCGCGCAGCCGCAGGGGCGGCGCGGCGATCCCGCTCGACGAGACCGACAAGCGCCTGATGAACCTGCTGCAGTCGAGCTTCCCGCTCGACCCCGAGCCCTTCGCCCTCGTCGCCGCGGAGGCGGAGCTGGAGCTCGACGACGTGCTGGCGCGGGCCCGGCGCCTGCTCGACGGCCGGATCATCCGCGAGATCACGCCGATCTTCGACACCCGCGCGCTCGGCTACGAGTCGATGCTGGTGGCGGCCAAAGTCGACGCCGAGCACCCGCAGCGGGCGGCGCAGATCGTCAACGCCCACCCCGGCGTCTCCCACAACTACCTGCGCACCCACGACTTCAACCTCTGGTTCACGATCGCCACCCCGCCCGACTCGAAGCTCGGCCTGAAGGGGACGCTGGAGGCGCTGATGGAGGAGACCGGGGCGGAGTCGATGCGGGAGCTGCCGACCCTGACCCTGTTCAAGATCAACATGAACCTGGAGATGGAGAAGGGGACCGAGGCGCTGGCCGCTCCGGTCGAAGCCGTGCCGCCGCGCGAGCTCGAACCGCAGCCCTACGACGAGGACGACATCGCCCTGATCCGCGCCCTGCAGGGGCCGATGGAGCCGGTCGCCCGCCCCTACGACGCGGCCGCGGCCGAGCTGGGGATCTCCACCGAGGCGATGCTGGAGCGCCTGCACGGGATGGTCGACCGCAAGCTGCTGCGCCGGGTGGCGGCGATCCTCTACCACCGCCGCGCCGGCTTCTCGGCCAACGGGATGGGGGTCTGGAAAGTGCCCGAGGACCAGATCCTCGAGGTGGGGGGGAGGATGGCCTCCTTCCGCGGCATCTCCCACTGCTACCAGCGGCCGACCTACGAGGACTGGCCCTACAGCGTCTTCACCATGGCCCACGGGCGCTCGAAAGAGGAGTGCGACGCGATCCTCGACTCGATCGCCGCCGAGTGCGGGATGGGCCCCGACGACCGCGCCACCCTCTACTCCTCGACCGAGTACAAGAAGATCCGGCTCCACTACTTCACCGAGGACTACGCGCGCTGGGAGGCGGAGCATTCCTGAAAGCGCGCCTTACGGCGCCGCGGCTGACGCCGCCGCCGGCGCCGAGGCGGCGCTGTTCGAGCGGGCGCAGCGGGTCCTGCCCGGGGGGGTGAACTCGCCGGTGCGGGCGATGCGCCAGGTCGGCCGCGACCCGATCTTCGTCGAGCGCGGCGAAGGCGCCTGGCTCTTCGACGTCGAGGGCAACCGCTACCTCGACTGGGTCGGCTCCTGGGGGCCGATGATCCTCGGCCACGCCGAGCCCGCGGTGGTCGCGGCGGTGATCGAAGCGGCCAAGCGCGGGACCAGCTTCGGAGCGGCCACGCCGGGGGAGGTGCGGCTGGCCGAGGAGGTGGCGGCGCGGGTCCCCTCGGTGGAGATGCTGCGGATGACCAGCTCCGGGACCGAGGCGGCGATGAGCGCGGTGCGGCTGGCGCGGGCTCTCACCGGTCGCGAGGTCGTGGTCAAGTTCGCCGGCGCCTACCACGGGCATTCCGACGGCCTGCTCGCCGAAGGGGGCTCGGGGCTGGCGACGCTCGGGGTGCCGGCGAGCCCGGGGGTGACGGCGGCCCAGGCCGCGGCGACGGTGGTGGTGGCGTGGAACGACCGCGCGGCTGTTTCCCGGGCGCTGCGCGAGCACGAGGTGGCGGCGCTCCTGGCCGAGCCGGTCGCGGCCAACATGGGCGTGGTGCCGCCGGCCGAGGGCTTCCTCGAGTTCCTCCGCGAGGCGACCCGCGAGGCGGGCGCGCTGCTCGTCTTCGACGAGGTGATCACCGGGTTCCGCGTCGCCCGCGGCGGGGCGCAGGAGCTGTTCGGCGTCGAACCCGACCTGACCGTGATGGGCAAGGTGCTCGGCGGCGGCCTGCCGGCCGCGGCCTACGGCGGCCCGCGCCGGCACATGGAACGGATCGCTCCCGCCGGCGACGTCTACCAGGCCGGCACGCTCTCCGGGAACCCACTCGCGGTCGCCGCCGGGTTGGCGACGCTGGAGCAGCTCGACGCCGCCGCATACGAGCGGCTGGGCGCGCTGACCGACCGCCTCGCCGCCGGCTTCCGGGAGCTGGCGGCGGATCGCCCCCTCCAGGTCGCCTCGGCGCCGGGCCTGGTGACGCTCTTCTTCAGCCCCGTCCCGGTCACCGACTTCGCCACCGCGAGCGCCTGCGACACCGAAGCCCACGGCCGCTTCTGCCGGGCGATGCTCGAGCGCGGCGTCTACCCGCCCCCCTCCCAGTTCGAGGCCTGGTTCGTCTCCCTCGCCCACGACGAGGCGACGATCGACCAGACGCTCGAGGCCGCCGCCGATTCGCTGACCGAGGCCCTCCACTAGCTCGTGGTTCCTTTCGGACCTATGCCGACCGAAAAGAACCACGCGATTCCGGGGGACGCCCTGAAGGTGCTCGCCGAGCGGCTGCGCGCCGAGGAGACGCCGATCTCCCCGCACGTAATCGACCCGGCCGAGCCGCCGCGGCTGGGCGAGCTCGCCGCCTCCGGGCCCGGCTCCGCCGCCGCCCCGGCCGAATACGCCCTCGTCGTCGAGGCCGTGCGCGAGGGCTACCTGCTCCACTACGAGCAGCCGCGCCTCCTCGCCGGCCACGACGCCGACCTCGCCCTCCTCGCCGGCGACTACCTCTACGCTCTCGGCCTCGACCGCCTCGCCGCCCTCGGCGACACCACCGCCGTCGCCACCCTCTCCGACCTGATCACCCAGTGCGCACGCTTGCAAGCCGAAGAGAACCCCGCCCCGATTCCGGCTCTCTGGCGGGAAGCCGCCGAGCGGATCGCCACCGGGTCGGGTTAGCACCTCGAGCTATCGACGCCGAGCCTGTTCGCGCAGTTCTCGGAACACCCGCTCCGTCCTGGCTTCGTGGATCGGGACTTCCCGACGTAACCAGCGGAGAAAGGCATCGGCTTTCTCGATTGCGGCGCGGTTCTCGGCCAGCGTCAGCTCGATTTTCTTGTCAAGTTCCTCTCGCGTCATAGCTAGGAGTTCTCCCTGTGGTAGACAAAAGCATTCTATCTAAGGCCTTTGGAAATCTCCAATCAGGTTGTCGGCCTGTCTGAGGCGCTCTCGCAAACGAATGGTCTCCGCTTCACTCTCCAAGGTCGCTCGACGCCAGAAGGCAACCTCATCCTTGGCTTGGTCCAGCGAGCCGTCCGAGACCTCAAAAGGCCCAGCGCGACGCAGCCACTCCCCGTTCTTCATCCGGATCCCTATGGAGACGACGGTGAAGACGCCGCCAACAGCCAATACGGCAGCTGCCGACACGAGGAGCAATCGCGCCGCCCAGAGAACGCCCCGGTGTCGAAGACGTTGTCGATGAAATCGGGATTCCTGCTCTCGGGAAGATCGGTTGGATAGAGGCCCTTCACGAGCAGCACGATCGCCATGGCGCAGGCGATGACGAACCCGAGGCTGATCAACCTCCGGCCTGCTCCACGCGCCCTCTTCATGGAAGCCCAAGGCGCGAGCCCGGGCAAACTCTCCCCCTCCGCCACTCCCTTCCGCGGAGATCGGCCATCCGTGACGCAAGTCACGGCCCCCAAGCAATAGACTTCGTCGCCCTACGCGAACCGAACTGTGGCTGACGACGCGAACAAGGTAAACGGAGTCGAAGAGGCTCCCATGCAGGAGCGGGCGAAGCCCGATCCTCCCGGCTACTTCGAGGGCGAGTCGCTGACGCGCCGCCGCGTCTTCACGATCGCCGCCCAGGGCCTCGGCGGGATCGCCGGCGCCGCGATCGTGCTGCCGGCCGTCGGCTTCGCGATCGCCCCGATCTTCCACCGCGGCAAGGAACGCTGGGAGGCGGTCGGGCCGGTCTCAGACTTCGTCGAAGACACCTACCGCCAGGTCGTCTTCACCGAAACCGAGGGGATCGGCGACGCCGGCAAGACCACCGCCTACGTGCGCAAGAGCTCCAAGCAGCTCGGCGAAGAACCGGGCCTCTACGTCGCCGTCTCCAACCGCTGCGCCCACCTCGGCTGCCCGGTCCGCTTCGTCCAGGCCGCCGGCAACTTCATCTGCCCCTGCCACGGCGGCGTCTACGACTTCCAGGGCAAGCGCATCGGCGGCCCGCCGGTGCGCCCGCTCGACCGCTTCCAGACCCGGGTCCGCAACGGCCAGGTCGAGCTCGGTCCGCGCTACAGCGTCACCTCGCAGCTCGAACCGGTCCGCGCCCGCGACCCCGGGGAGTTCACCGGCGGGATCTGGGAATACCTCTACCCGCCGCGACCCTCTACCTTCCCACCGCCCTGATGCCGAAAGTCCGCCTGCCGAAAATCCCGGACGCGGTCGTCCCGCCGCCGCTGCGCAAACCGGCCAAGCCCGGCAGCGCCGGCACGCCCAGAGGGCAGGCGCCGACCGACCTGAAGACCTCCGAGCCGCCGCGCCCGACCCACGGCGAGCGCCTCGGCAGCATGGCCAAGGAGGCGCCGATCGACGCCCTCGGCTGGGTCGACCAGCGGCTCGCCGCCAGTGGCTTCCTCACCGGCATGCTCTACCGCAAGGTGCCGAAGGGGACCAACTGGTTCTACACGCTCGGCTCGGCGACGCTCTTCGCCTTCATCGTCCAGGCCGTCACCGGCGTCTTCCTGGCGATGTACTACACGCCCTCGGCGACCCAGGCCTACGCCTCGATCGCCCACATCAACAACGACGTCCCGCTCGGCCAGTTCGTCCACGGCATGCACAAGTGGGGCGCCAGCGTGATGGTGATCCTCGTCTTCCTGCACATGGGCCGCACCTTCTTCTTCGGCGCCTACAAGTACCCGCGCGAGCTGAACTGGGTGATCGGCGTCGTGCTGCTGATCCTGACGATGACGATGGCCTTCACCGGTTACCTGCTGCCGTTCGACCAGCGCTCCTTCTGGGCCTCGATCGTCGGCATCAACATCAACGGCACCGGCCCGATCGTCGGCCCGTACCTGAGCGACTTCCTGCGCGCCGGCCCCGAGCTCGGCGCGACCACGCTCGCCCGCTTCTACGCGATCCACATGCTGCTGGTGCCGGGGGCGATCATCGCCCTGATCGGCGCCCACCTCTACCTGGTGGTCAAGCTCGGCACGACCGCGCCGCCGTGGGTCAAGGCCGAGAAGCCGAAGGTCGCCGCGCCGGTGGCCCAGCTCGAGGCGGGCGCCAACGGCAACGGCCGCGTCAACGGCGCCGGCGCCCGCATCGACGGTGCCCCGGCCAGCGGCGAGGGGAACGGAGCGGCGCCGGCATGAAGCCCCAGGACAAGCAGGCATACCTCGAGGAATACGAGCTGCTGAAGAAGAAGGGGAAGCCCTTCTTCCCCTACGCGGTGCTGAAGGACTCGACGATGGCGCTGATCGTCGTCGGCGTGATCATCGCGATGTCGCTGATCCTCGGCGCCGAGCAGGGGCCGAAGGCCGACCCGACCACGACCACCTACGTGCCGCGCCCCGAGTGGTACTTCTTCTTCCTCTTCGAGCTCCTGCGCGTGATCAAACCGCCGGAGCTGGTCCCGATCGCGACGATCGGCATCCCGACCGTCTGCATGGTCCTGCTGCTGCTGCTGCCGTTCTACGACCGCAACCCGGAGCGCCGCCCGGAGCGCCGCCCGATCGCCACCACGGCCGGCTGCCTGACGATCCTGGCGATGGGCTACCTGACCTACGCCGGCGCGACCGCCGGCTCGCCGACCGAGATCGACATGAAGGTGGCGCCCCAATACGAACAGGGCAAGGAGGTCGTGGCCGGAAACGGCTGCCTCGCCTGCCACAAGCTGGGCGAGAACGGGAACAACGGCCCCGGGCCGGAACTGACCCACATCGGCGCCCGCATCCCCCGGGCTGCGATCATCCGCTCGGTGGAAATCGGGCCGGGCATCATGCCCTCCTTCCGCGAACTGCCGCCGCAGAAGATCGAACAGCTCGCCAACTTCCTCTCGTCCCTCGATTAAGCGCGGCGGCCGGGACGGGGCGGGGGAGCCCTGAATCCCATGGACACGATCAACGACAACCGCCGCTCGCCGGACTTCGCCGGCCAGGTCAACCGCATGTTCGACCGGGTCGCGAGCCGCTACGACGCGCTCAACTCGCTGATGACGGCGGGCCTGCACCACCGCTGGCGCGAGCGCGCCGCCGCGCGAACCGAGCTGCTGCCGGGCGACTCGGCGCTCGACGTCTGCTGCGGCACCGGCGACTTCGCGCTCGAGCTGTCGAAGCTGGTCAGTCCCGGCGGGCGCGTCGTCGGCTGCGACTTCTCCGAGCCGATGCTGGACCTGGCGCGGGAGAAGGCGGCCGCGCGGGGCGCCGAGGGGGTCCGCTTCGAGTGGGCCGACGCGCTCGAGCTGCCCTACGACGGCGAGCGCTTCGACGCCGTCACCGTCGGCTTCGGCGTCCGCAACCTCGCCGACCTCGACCGCGGCCTGCGCGAGATGGCCCGGGTGCTGAAGCCCGGCGGCCGCGCCGTCGTCCTCGAGATCACCCAGCCCACCCGGCCGCCGCTCTCGCTCTTCTACTCGCTCTGGTTCGACCGGATCGTGCCGCTGCTCGGCGCCTTCTCCAGCAACCCGGAGGCCTACTCCTACCTGCCGGAGTCGGTGCGGAGCTTCCCCGGCCCGCGCGAGCTGGCCGAGAAGATGGACGGCGCCGGCTTCAAAGCGATCCGCTACACCGTGCTCGCCGGCGGGATCATCGCGATCCACTCCGGCGTGCGCGGGTGAGCCCGGGCCCGGCTCGATGACCAGGCCCTCGTCCGTGCCGCCGCCGGTGACGGCGGTCCTCGACGCCTCCAGCCGCTGGCTGCCCGCGCGCCTCGGCGAGGTGGAGGAGCTGCTGCGCGAGGCGATCGCCGACCGGGGCGAGCCCCTGAGCGGGGACGCGGCGGCGACCCTGGCCGCCGGCGGCAAGCGGCTGCGGCCGATGCTCGTCCTCCTCTGCGCGGGGCCGGAGCGCTGCGCCGAGGCGGTCCCCGGCGCCGCCGCGATCGAGCTCGTCCACATGGCGACCCTCGTCCACGACGACGTCCTCGACGAGGCGCCACTGCGGCGCGGCCTGCCCACCGTCGCCGCCAGCGCCGGGCGGGAGCGGGCGACCGCGACCGGCGACCTGCTCTTCTCGCGCGCCTTCGCCCTCCTCGCCGACGCCGGCGATCCGCGCGCGATCGCCCTCCTCGCCGGTGCCTCCGTCGCCCTCGCCCGGGGCGAGCTGATGCAGCGCCGCGACGCCTTCGACCTCGCCGTCGGCGAAGAGCGCTACCTGGCGCGCTGCCGGCTGAAGACGGCACGGCTCTTCGAGTGCGCCTGCCTGCTCGGGGCAGACGACGAGCGCCTGCGCGAGTTCGGCGCCGAGGTCGGCCTCGCCTTCCAGCTGCTCGACGACGTGCTCGACGTCAGCGGCCCGCCCGAGCGGACCGGCAAGGCGCGCGGCACCGACCTCCTCGACGGGACGGTGACGCTGCCGCTGATCGAGGCGGCGAAGAGCGACCCGTCGATCCTCGAGGCCGACCTGCACGCGCTCGAGGCGGAATCCGCCGAGGCGCTCTGCGACCGCATCGCCGCCACCGGCGCCCTGGAGCGGGTGCGAGCGCGGGCGCTGGAGATGGTCGCCGCCGCCAAAGACGCCCTCGCCGGCGCCGGCTTCCAGCCCGAACAGCGCCAGCTCCTGGAGCTGGTCGCCGACGGCGTCGTCCAGCGCTACAGCTGACCGCGGGGCCGCTAGCCCTCCTGCTCGGTCGGGCGGACGAGGACCTCGTTGACCGCCACGTGCCGCGGCCGCGTCACCACGTAGGCGATCGCGTCGGCGACGTCCTCGGCCCGCAGGACCTCCATGCCGGTGAACCGCTTCTCGATCTCCTCCCTCACCTCGGGGCGGTTGTGGCCCTGCAGCTCGGTGGCGACCGCTCCCGGCTCGACCAGCGCCACGCGCACGTGCCGCCGCGTCACCTCCTGGCGCAGCGACTCGCTGAAGGCGCCGACCCCGTGCTTGGTCGCGTTGTAGACGCCGCTGCTCCGCCGCGCCACCCGGCCCGCGACCGAGGAGACGTTGATCAGGTCGGCCACCCGCCGCGGCCCTCTTTCGGCCGCCTCGAGCAGGTGGGGGATCGCCGCGTGGGCGGTGTAGAGGAGGCCGAGCAGGTTGACGTGGACCATCCGCTCCCATTCCTCCACCGGCGCCTCGACGATCGGTCCCAGCAGCATCACGCCGGCGTTGTTGACGAGGACGTCGAGCCGCCCCAGCTCCTCGACCGTGTGCGCCACCGCCGCGACGGCCTGCTCGCGCTCGCCGACGTCGGCCTCGATCGGCAGCGCCGTGCCGCCGGCGTCGGCGATCTCGCCGCCGAGGCTCTGCAGTCGGTCGAGGCGGCGTGCCACCAGCGCCACCGCCGCTCCCTGCGAGGCCAGGGCCCGCGCGGTCGCCTCGCCGATGCCGCTGGAGGCGCCGGTCACCAGCGCCACGGTCCCCTCGAGCTCGGTTGCTGCGGCCACGAGCCCGCCTATACCCGGCCCGCCGCCGGGCACTCAGGCGAAGTCGTCGGCGCCGATCAGGTCGTGCGAGAGGGCGGTGATGAAGGAGGAGGCCATCTCGCTCATGTTCGTGTGTTCCAGCGCCCGCAACTGGTCGGCGATTTCGCGGGAGCCGGCGTCGAGCTGCTCGTCGAAGGAGTCGATTTCGACCTCGCTGTGGACGCTCTCGCTGGTCCACTCGCACTCCGGGCAGCGCCGCCAGACGCGCCAGTGGGAGCGGTTCTCCTCCTGCTTCCAGCGGGTCGGCTGGACCAGGTTCGAGCCGCACTCCGGGCAGACGTGGAGCGAGCGGTTGACGGTCCTGTCGAGGGGCTCTGCCATGGCGGCATCATCGACGACGAGGGGATTGCGTAGATCCGTAATTCGCCTCACTCCCTTCCCTGAAACCCCGCAGCCGCAGATTGAAAACCAGCTAAAACCTGATCCGGCCGGCGCCCGACCCCGGTACCATTGCCGAGATGCCAGGAAACATCGGACCACTAGAGATCGCGATCGTCCTCATCATCGCCCTCCTGGTCTTCGGACCGAAACGGCTGCCGGAGCTGGGGCGCAGCCTCGGTCGCGGCATCCGCGAGTTCAAAGGCTCGCTCGGCGGCGAGCACGACGAGGACGACGACAAGCCTCGGCTCAGCCCCTCTGAGCCCGCCAAGGCCCACGGCGACCCGGCCGAGGCGGAGGTCATCCGCAACAAGCCCAGCTGAGGCCGCGCCGGATGGCCCGCCGCGTCAAGGCGGTTTCGCATGAGGATCGCCTCACCCTTGTCGAGCACCTGGACGAGCTGCGGGCGCGGCTGATCGTCTGCATCGTCGTCTTCGGCGTCGCCCTCGCCCTCTGCTTCTGGCAGAACCACCTGCTGCTCGAAATCGCCAACCAGCCGCTCCCCGCGAACCACGACCGGCTGATCACCTTCGGCATCACCGAGCCCTTCACCACCACGCTCACCGTCTCCGCCTACGGCGCGATCGCGCTCTCGCTGCCGATCGTCCTCTGGCAGCTCTACGCCTACGTGCTGCCCGCCTTCAGCGAAGCCGAGAAGCGGGTGGTCCTGCCGATCCTGCTGCTCTTCCCGCTCCTCTTCGTCGCCGGCCTCGCCTTCGCCTACTTCGTCGTCATGCCCGCCGCCGTCCACTTCCTGCTCAACTTCAACGACGCCCAGTTCAACGTCCAGGTCCGCGCCCGCGACTACTACAGCTTCTTCTCGATGACGATGATCGCCTGCGGGCTGGTCTTCCAGCTGCCGCTGGCGATCCTCGCCGTCACCAGGCTCGGGATCGTCAGGGTCGAGCAGCTGCGCCAGAACCGCCGCTACGCCTATCTGGTGATCTCGATCGTCGCCGCGGCGCTGCCCGGCGTCGACCCCGTCTCGATGCTCTTGGAGATGGTTCCGCTGCTTGTTCTGTATGAGTTGAGTATCTTGCTAGCGCGGGCCTTTGGCCGGCCAGGAGAGAGCGGGGGCATCGCAAGGCCCTCGCCGGAAACGTAGGGAGAAAGAGCGAAGTGGCTTCAGGCGGCAAGGAGAACAGGATGCTTTTCGACATCCGGGGCCGGCGTAAACACGCCGTCAGGGTCGTCTACGCGGTTCTCGCCGTCCTGATGGGGCTAAGCCTCTTCCTCGTCGTCGGCGGCCTCAACCTCGGCGAACTCTTCGGCAGCAACGGCGGCAGCACCGAAGCCGCGAAGCAGTTCGAAGAACAGGCGCAGCGGATCGAACGGAAACTGAAGAAAGACCCGCAGAACCCCGACCTGCTGGTGAGCCTGACCCGGACGCGGGTGACCGCCGGCAACAGCCTCTACGAAGGCAACGGCTTCCAGGAAGAACGGAAAGTCACCCCCGCCGCGCTCGACCAGTTCCAGCTGGCCAGCGACAGCTGGAGCAAGTACCTGGAAGCGACCCACGAACCCAACCTGGGGGTGGCGCAGCTGATGGCGGTGACGATGATCGTCCTCGCCGAATTCTCCAAGTCGGTCCCCGAATCGAAGGAAAACCTCGAAGCCGCGGCCGCCGCGCAGAAGCTCGTCGCCGACGCGCGGCCGAACCTCAACTCGCTCACCACCCTCGCCTTCTACGAAGCCGTCCTCGGCAGGACCGCGTCGGCGCGGCAACTGGCGCACGAAGCCGTCAAATACGGCAACACGAAGTTCGAAAAGGAAAACATCCAGAACGAACTGAAGCGCTACGAAGAACTCGGCACCAAATTCCAGAAAGCCCTGAAGGAATCCGAACAGGTGGCGAAAGCGGAAGGCAAAGGCAGCAAACAGGCGCTCGAAGGGAACCCGCTCAACGGCTTCAGCGGGAGCGGGAGCGCCCTCGAAGGCGGCGCCGCGCCCGGCGGATAGTGGGCCGTGAAGGGCTCGAACCTTCGACCTTGAGATTAAGAGTCTCCTGCTCTACCAACTGAGCTAACGGCCCGTGGGCAGCCAAGTATAGGAAGCTCGGCAGCTCGGGCGGACCCCGGCGTGGCTACTTCGCGCGGCAGTACTTTTCCACCGCGCCGTCGATGATCGTCCCGTCTTCGAACGTGAAGCGGCCGTGGGTGCGGAGGATGTTGTCGCTGCAGCGGGCGGAGACGTAGCTGCGGAGCTTGCCGCCGGCGCGGTAGCGGCGGCCGATCTCGACGTCGAGGTGGGTGAGGGCGCCGAGGCCGCCGGCCAGCGGCGGCAGGTCGATCCGGGCGCGGTAGCGGAATTCGCCGCGGCGCCGTTCGATCGGGACGAGGATCGCGTAGGTCTGGGTGGCGGGGACGGTGGTCTGGGCGTGGAGGACCGCGGTCGGCCGGCCGTTCAGCGGCGGCCCGTTGAAGATCGTCAGCGGCGAGCGCGCCGGCACGGTCCCGCTCGGGAGCGAGACGAGGGCTTCGACGTGGCCGGTGCCGACGATCGAGCCGCGGCAGATCCGCCGCGCTTCTTCGACGCTGGCGGTGGCGATCGATTCCGGCGCGCAGGTGGGCAGGCCGGCGACGTCGAGGCGGCCGTCGCGGTCGAAGTCGATCAGCGCCTGGCGCAGCGGCGTCGGCTTGCCTCCCCCTTTGGCGCCGATCTCGACGTGGCCCTGGAATTCGATCGGCGCGAAGCGCCGCCGGGGCAGCAGCTGGGGATGGAAGCCGCCGTCGGCGCGGAGCACGAGGTCGCCCACTTCCACGAGCGCCCCCGCGGCCGGCCCGGCGAAGAGCGCAGCGGCGAAGAGCGCCGCGGCGGTGGCGACGAGCATCCGCGCTCTGCTCAGCCGGGGGTGTGGCACGGCGAGGTCAGGGTCGCCGGGAAGAAGTCGCCGTTGGTCGAGCGCATCGTGCCGTAGACCTGCAGCCGGCCCCCGACGCAGTGGGCGTTGATGTAGCCGACCTCCCTGCCGCCCCGCTTGCGGGTCGCGCCGATGGTGGCTTCGGCGAGCAGCGGCGCTCCGTAGCCGCCGGCGATTTCGGGCATCTCGACCTTCGCCCGGAAGCCGTAGCGGCCGTGGCTGACCCGTTCGATCGCGATCGGCACCAGCAGCGTCTTCGGCGCCGGCACGGTCTCGTAGGCGTGCGCGATCAGCGTCGGCTTGCCGCCGGAGGGTGGGCCGTTGAAGAAGGAGATCGGCGAGCTGATCTGGAACGGCGCCGTGCCCGGCATCGTCACCAGCGCCTTGCCGGTCCCCTTGCCGACGAGGGCCCCGGCGCAGCGCTTGCGCGCCTGCGAGGGCGTGGTCCCTTCCAGCTTCGCGATCGTGCAGACGGGGAAGGCCCCGCTGTCGATGCTGCCGTGCTTGTCGAAGAGGAAGTGCAGCGTCTGCAGCGTCGGCGGCGTCGAGCCGTCTTTGGTCCCGACCCGGGTGACGCTGGTGAGGGTGATCGGGGCGTTGGCGCGCTTGGGCAGTTCGCGCGGCTGCATCGTCGCCGTGGCGCTGACGAAGGTGGGGCCGAATTCGGCGGTGACCGCGTAGGCCGTCGCGCAGGCGCTCGCCGCCAGGACGGCGGCGAGCAGGGCGGCTTTGCGGAACGGCGCTCTCAATCAGGTCCCCTTGCAGGTCTTGAACACCGAACCCTGCAAGAAGGTGCCGTCTTTGAAGAGGAATTGTCCTTTCGCCTGCAGGCGGCCGTCCGGGCAGCCGGCGTTGGCGAAGCTCAGCGTCTTGCCCTTGTAATTCCATTTGCGCCCGACCGTCAGCCGCGCGTAGATCGGGATCCCGGAGCCGCCGGCGATCTTCGGGATTTCGGCGACGGTCTTGAAGCCGTAGCGGCCGTCGTGCACCCGCTGGATCTCGATCGGCACCACGAAGGTGGTCGGCCCCGGCACGGTCAGGTGGGCGTGGGCGAGAACCACCGGGTTGCCGTGTTCGGGCTTGGCGTTGAAGAGGGTGATCGCCGAGGAGGCCTTGATCGGTTCCTGTTCGGGGAAGGCGACGATGGCGGTGCCGAAGCCTTTGCCGACGATCGCGCCGGGGCAGAGCCTGCGCGCCTGCGCCGTGGTCGTCGCCGCCAATTTGCCGGGGCTGCAGGTCGGCAGCCCGCGGGTCTCGACTTCGCCGTGCTTGTCGAACCAGAGCGTCACCGTTTTCAGGACCGGCGGCAGCGACCCGTCTTCGGTGCCGATCTTGCCGAAGCCGTGCAGCTTGATCGGCGCGAAGCCGTGCTTCGGCAGCGTCGTCGGGCTGAAGCCGCCGTCGGTGGTGATGACGAGGTTGGCCGCGTGCAGCCTGATCGCCAGCGCCGAGCCGACCGCCGCCAGCACGAACAGCGCCGCCAGCACCGGCGCCCTTAACAAAGTCTTCCGCACGAAATCCTCCCCTCCATACGCCTCTACCGCCAAACTACCAGTAGTGGGAAGGAGGATCGGCAGGGGACGGAAGCGACCCGCGAGCAGAGGCACGCGGCACCAGCAGCCCTTTGTGCTGCGCCACCCGCGCGCGGTGCTGGCGGTCGCGGCGGTCCTGCTGATCGCCCTCGGGCTGATCGGGACCGGCGTCAACAGCCGCCTCGACCCGACCACCCTCGAAGTTCCCGGCACCGAATCCCTGCGCGGCACCGAACTGCTGCGCGAACACTTCGGCGACTCGGCTCCGTTCGCGATCCTGCTGCGCGGCCCGGCGGCCGCGATCGACCGCCAGGGCCCGGAACTGATCCGCGCCCTGCGGCGCGACCCGCGGGTGACGACGCTCTCGCCCTGGGACACCGGCAGCGTGCAGCGGCTGCGCCCGAGCCCGCGGCGGGCGCTGATCCTCGCCGACTTCCACGTCGACACGAGGACGGCGGTCAACGACACGGTCCCGCGCCTGAACCGGACGCTCGAACGCGTGATCCACGCCCCCGTGCGCGCCAACCAGACCGGCTACGCCAGCCTCTCGCGGGCGATCCAGGACGCGAACCTGGCGGCGAGCGAGCGCGGCGAGCTGATCGCCCTGCCCTTCCTCCTGCTCATCCTCCTGCTCGTCTTCCGCTCGCCGGTCGCCGCCGCGATCCCGCTCGCCTTCGGCGCCGTCACCGTCGTCGCCTCGCGCGGCATCCTCTACTTCTTCACCGGCTGGTTCGACATCGACGCCTTCGCGCTGACCGTCTGCTCGATGATGGGCCTGGCGCTGGGGGTCGACTACGCGCTGCTGATGGTCTCGCGCTTCCGCGAGGAGCTCGCCGGCGGCGCCGAGCCGGTCGAGGCGGCGCGGCGGACCCGGCGCCACGCCGGCCGCACCGTCGCCTTCGCCGGCAGCACCCTGCTGCTCTCGATGATCGTCTCGCTCTTCATCCTGCCGGGGTCGCTGCTCGCCTCGCTGGCGGGGACGGTCTGCATGGTGGTGATCCTCAGCGTCTCCGTCGCCACCGTCGTCGGGCCCGCGATCCTCACCCTGGTCGGCGCCAACGTCGACCGCTGGCGGATCGGCGGCGCCCCGGTCCCCGGCCGCTCGCGGCTGATGATCATGGTCGGCGCGGCGCTGCGCAAGCCGGCCGTGGCGGCGCTCCTGATCGGCGCGGTGCTGCTGGCGCTGGCCTCGCCGGCGCTGGGGCTGAAGACGGGGCCGCCCAGCCCCGAACAGCTCGCCCAGGACAACCCCGCCCGCGAAGAAGCCGAACTCGTCGACGACGCGGTCGGGCCGGGCTGGGACGCGCCCTTCCAGGTCGTCGCCGCCTCCAAGGAAGGGCCGATCACCGAAGCCAAGAGCATCGCCGCGATCGAACACTTCCAGAAGCGGCTGGCGGCGACGCCCGGCGTGCAGGCGGTGATCGGCCCCGGCAAAGCGGTGAAGCGGGTGGGGCGCCTGCAGGACCTCGGCAACGCCGTGCTCTCCTCGAAGGGCAACTACGGGCCGGTGAAGCGGCTCGGCAAGCTCGGCCGCAGCCTCGCCGTCGCCGCCGGCGGGGTCGGGCAGCTGCGGGAAGGGATCAAGGAAGCGAGCGACGGCGCCGGCCTGCTCGCGCTCGGCTCCGACCGCGCCGGCAAGGGAGCGCTGCTGATCGCCAGCGGCCTGCGGCGGGCGACGAGCGGCAGCGGGCGGGCGATCGACGCCCTCGACCGCTTCGCGAAGGGCGCGCGGAAGCTGGCCAACGCGCAGGGCTTCGCGGTCGACGGGGCGCTGCGGATCAAACTGGCGCTGCAGAGCACGCCCGCCAACATCCGCGCCAATGCCCTGCACCGCCAGCGCAAGCTGCTGAAGTCGCTGAACGAAGACGCCAACGAAAAGCTGCCGCAGCTGATCGCGCCGGCGCAGGCCGCGAACGACCAGCTGCAGGAAGCGCTGGCGCGGCTGCAGGCGATGACCGTCGGCAAGACCGACCCCGAATACGCGGCGGCGCTGGAAGCGGTCCGGCGGGCGAGCGCCGCGGTCGGCGGCGCCGACCCGGTGACCGGAGCGCCCTACGCCCCCGGCTACGCCGGCCTCCCGGCCGAACTCACGGCGCTGAACGAACGCCTGCTCGAAGACCACCACGAAGCGAGGGAAGTCACCTTCTGGCTGGGGACCTTCAGGCACCTCTCCCAGCAGCTCTACAACGGCGCCAGCAAGCTCACCGAAGGGCTGGAAAAGATCAAGCGCGGCGACAACCAGCTGGCGGCGGGCGCGGCCCGCCTGGCCCGCGAAGCGAAGCGGCTCGGCGGCGGCCTCTCGCGCCTGGCCGGCGGGGCGACGGCGCTGGTCGGCGGCATCGACCGCCTCGGCGGCGGCGCCGAAGCGCTGGCCGAAGGGCTGCTGACCGGGGTCGAGGAAAGCGCGCCGCTGGAAAGCGGGATGGAACGGGCGAGCGTGCAGGTGCTGGCCGGCAAGCACCGGATCCGCCGCCAGGCGGCCCGCGTCGCCCGCTCGACCCCCGGGCTCTTCAACTCCGGCTACTTCGTCCTCTCGGCGCTCGACGGCACGCCGCCGACCACCCGTCAGGCGATCGGCGAAAGCATCGACCTCCGGCACGGGGGGCAGGCGGCGACGATGCTCGTCGTCTCCGACTACAGCTTCAACACCCCAGGTTCCATCCGGCTGAACGAGAAGCTCAACGGCGACGCCGCCGAACTGGGCGAAGAAGCCGAACTCACCACGGGCGTGGCCGGCGGCGCCGCCCAGCTCAACGACTACAGCCGCGTTACCCGCGAACGGATCCCCTGGGTCGTCGTCGCGATCACCCTCGCCACCTTCCTGGTGCTGACGATCGTGCTGCGGGCGCTGCTGCTGGCGGCGATCGCGGTGGCGCTCAACCTGCTCACCGTCGGCGTCGCCTTCGGCGTCCTCACCCTGCTCTTCAACGTCCCCGCGAGCTGGCCGCTCGGCGGCCACAGCTACGTCGACGCGGTCGGGGCGACGATGATCTTCGGCCTCGTCTTCGGCCTCTCGATCGACTACGCCGTCTTCCTGCTCAGCCGCATGCGCGAGCACTACGAAAGCCACGGCGACAACGCCGCCGCGGTCAGGTTCGGCCTCGAGCGCACCGCCGGCGTCATCACCGGCGCCGCGGCGATCATGATGGTCGTCTTCATCGCCTTCGCCGGCGCCCCGATCGCCACCGTCAGCCAGCTCGGCATCGGCCTCACCGTCGCCGTCATCCTCGACGCCACCGTCGTCCGCATCGTCCTCCTGCCGGCCCTGATGCTCCTGCTCGGCGACCGCGTCTGGTGGCTCCCCCGCCCGCTGGCCAGGGCGATCCCGAAGTTCAGCGTGTAGCTCGCCAAAACAAACTTGTGAAACGCCCTATGGCGCTCGAACGGTCAAGGCTTAACGATCTTCCGCGTGAGCAGCCTTGGGGCAAACCTGCGGGAGGCTCGCATGAAATCGGGAATGACGCAGGAAGAAGTGGCCGAACGCAGCGGCGTGCACGCGACCGAGGTGAGCAGGATCGAGGCGGGAAAGCGAGATCCTCGCGTCTCGACCGTGCTCCGCCTTGCCGAGGCCGTTAACGTCAAGCCAGGACAGCTACTCGAATAGGAGAGGTGAGACGTTTGTTCATCGCCAAGTGCGCACCGCTGATCGTCCTCGCCCGCCTGTGGAAGATCGACTGGACGAGCTGAAGAAGTTCTCGCTCCGGGCGTGAAGGCACGCCCGGTTGGGGGGAGAGATCAGGCGCGCCCGTCATTTGAACCGCTATGCGGAACAAATGGCGGGAGCAAACGCCCGCTGCGCCAAAGAACCTTCCGGACCTGGCCACGCGGCAACATGGCGTCGTCTCGATCCGCCAGCTCACCGGCCCGCTTGGCTATTCCCGCAGCTCGGTCTACCGGGCCGTCCGGGCCGGCCGCCTGCATCGGCTCTACCCGGGCGTCTACGCCGTCGGCCACACCCGGCTCTCCATCCACGGCCACTGCCTCGCCGCTGTTCTCGCCTGCGGGCCGGAAGCCCTTCTCAGCCATCTCTCTGCCGCCTGGCTCTGGGACCTGACGAAAACCTCACCCCTGCCCGCCTCCGTGACGACTCCGCTGTATCGCAGGCCAAAACCGCCCCTGAGGCTCCACGAGGCGCGCTCCCTCACGGCCGAGGACCGCGCGCTACAGGAGGGAATCCCGGTGACGTCGCTGCCCCGCACCCTTCTCGATCTCGCGGCGACCGTCCGCTTCGAGTGGCTGGAGAAGATGGTCGAGCGCTCTGAAGACCTGGGGCTCTTCGATCTGCGAGCGGTCGAAGAGCTGCTGGGGCGGACGGCCGGCCATCACGGCCACGGGCGATTGCGGCGGGCGATCGCGCTCTACCGGCCTTCCAGCTTCACCCGCTCGGAACTGGAGAAGCGGTTCCTCGAGCTCTGCATCGAAGCCGGCCTGCCGCAACCGCACATGAACTACGTCGAGCAAGGCTTCGAGCTCGACTGCTACTGGCCGGAGTTCCGCTTCGCGGTCGAACTAGACGTCTTCGAGACCCACGGCACCCGCGCCGCCTTCGAGCGCGACCGCAAGCGCCAGGAGGATCTGCTCCTCGCCGGGATCCAGATGACTCGCGTCACCGGCCCCCGCCTGCAGCGCGAACCGGACGAGGTGATCGCCCGGGTCGCGCAGCTGCTCGCGCAGCGGGGCGCTCCCGTCATTTGAACCGCTATGCGGAACAAATGGCGGGAGCAAAGGGAAGGGCCGCTTGACGCGGCCCTTCCTGGTTGACGGCTGTCGGTAGTGGCTACTTCGCCTGCTTGCAGGTCTGCTTCGTGAAGGCGGTCAGGGACTGGCCGTCGCGGTAGGTGAAGGTGCCGCGGGCCTTCAGCTTCTTCGAGTTCGGGCATTTGGCCGAGATGAAGCTGCGCTGCACGCCCTTGTAGCGCCATTTTTTGCTGATCTTGACCTGGAATTCCTTGAGGGCGCCGGTGCCGCCGGCGATCAGCGGGACTTCGAGGTCGAGGCGCGGGCCGTAGCCTTCCTTGTCGAACTTGGTGACGGTGCCGACCAGGACCAGAGAGACCTGCAGTGGCGTCGTCCCGTAGGTGTGGAGGATGACCGTCGGCTTGCCGCCTTTGGGCACGCCGTTGAAGGCGGTCACGGTCTGGGGCACTTCATAGATTTTCCCCGCCCGCAGGTAGGCGGTTGCGTGCCCGCTGCCGATTTTCGCCTTGCCGCAGATCCGTTCCGCGTTTTCGGTCGACTGGTTCTGGATGCTGGCCGGGTTGCAGGTCGCCAGTCCCTTGGTGTACAGGGTGGCGTTCTTGTCGAAATCGATCGTCGCGTGCACCGCCGGGACCGGAACCCCGTTGGGGTCCGTGGTCGAGGTGGTCAGCGTCGTCACGCTCAGCGTTCCCGGCGTGAACTTTTTCTTCGAAAGCTTCTTCGGCGTGATCAGCGATTCGATCGATTGCGTGTTCCCGTCGGGGCCGCTCACCACCGGCCCGGCGATCGCGGCGGTGGCCGCGATCGCGGCTGCCAGGACGACGATCCCGGCGATCAAAAAAGGACTTCTGCGCATTCTCGCTCCTCAGGGTTGAATTCGGCGGCGCATCTCCCACCTTCCCTAACCGCTCCCGGCGGCCAGAGTAGCGCGTTGATTTCCAGTTAAGTACCTGCTCGCTCGGGTCTTGGCGGGGACCCCCTCGGATACGATTCTGCGGCCGTTCCACCGGGTCGGAGGGGCCGGGGAACCCGAAAGCAACGCGACTATCCGTGGCTGCCAAACCTTTAGGCGAGGAGAGTGGTCCGGCGGCAGGCCGGGGGATCACCCCAGCGCGGATTGCGACGATCGCCGCCCTGGCGGTGGCGGTGATCGTGCTGGCGATCGTCCTCTTGAGCGGCGGCGGCGGCCACAAGTACACGCTGATCTTCCAGAACGCCGGCCAGCTCGTCCCCGACAACCAGGTCCTGATCGGCGGCTCGCCGGTCGGCTCGGTCGAAAGCATCGGCCTCACCGGCGACAACCTCGCCGAAGTCCACGTCGAAGTGGAACAGGAACTGCACGAAGGGACGACGGCGGTGATCCGGGCCACCTCGCTCTCCGGCGTCGCCAACCACTACGTCTCGATCAGCCCCGGCCCCAACAGCAACCCGGCGCTGGAAGAAGGGGCGACGCTGGGGCTCTCCTCGACCACCACCCCGGTCGACATCGACCAGCTCTTCAACACCTTCCCGCCGCCGGTGCGCAAAGGGCTCGGCGAGTTCATCCGCGGCAACGCCGCGATCTACGCCGGCCAGGGCAAGAACGCCAACAACTCCTACAAGTACTTCGGCACCGCGCTCAACCGCGCCACCGCCTTCGCCCGCGAACTCAACGCCGACCAGCGGCTGCTCTCGCGCTTCGTCGTCAGCTCCGCGCGGCTGAGCACCGCGGTCGCCGGCCGCGGCGAACAGCTCTCGAGCGCTATCTCCAACGCCAACACCGCCTTCAGCTCGATCGCCGGCCAGACCGAAGCCTTCGACCAGACGCTGCGCGAGCTGCCGCCGGTGCTGCGGCAGTCGAACACCACCTTCGTCAACCTCCGCGCCGCCCTCGACGACCTCGAACCGCTGGTCAACACGGCGAAGCCGGCGACGAAGGAACTGGCGCCGTTCCTCTCCGAACTGCGGCCCGTCTTCCAGAAACTCGTCCCCTTCACCCGCAACCTGAAACTGGTCGTGCACCGGCCCGGGCCGGGCAACGACGCCGCCGACCTGCTGGCGGCGCTGCCGGTGGTTCAGCAACGCACCTCCAAGGCCTTCCCGCACTCGGAAGCGGCGATCCGCGGGTTCCAGCCGAACCTCAACTTCATCCGCGCCTACACCCCGGACCTCTTCAACGCGCTCGGCAAGGTCGGGGCGGTGGCCGGTTACTACGACGGCAACGGCCACTACGTCCGCGCCGCCACCGCCGCCCAGAACCTCTTCAAATACGGCCCGACCGGCCAGCTCGAACCGATCTCGAAGCCGCAGCAGTACGAACCCTTCGGCTCGACTATCCATCCCTACCGCCGCTGCCCCGGCGGCGCCACCCAGCCCGCAGCCGACGGCTCCAACCCCTTCGTCGGCGGCGGCAGCGTCAGCCCCTCCGAATGCAACCCGGCCGACGTGCCCCCCGGACCATGAGCAAGCGGCTGATCCTCACGGCGGCGGTGGTCGGGGCGGTCGTCCTCGTCGTCCTCCTGGTCTCCGGCGGCGGCTCCTCCTCTGGCTACCGGGTGCGGGCGATCTTCGACAACGGGGCCTTCATGGTCCCGGGCGAGCAGGTGCGGGTGGCCGGCGCCAACGTCGGCACGATCGAATCGGTCGGGGTGACGATGCCGGGCGAAACCGTCGCCTACGACAAGAACGGCAAGCCGGTCTCCAAACCCGGCAAGGCGATCATCGTCATGGACATCACCGACCCCGGCTTCCAGGACTTCCGCCAGGACGCCACCTGCATGATCCGCCCGCAATCGCTGATCGGCGAGAAGTACGTCGACTGCCGCCCGACCCTGCCGCGGGCGCCCGGCGCCGAACCGCCGCCGCCGCTGAAGCAGGTCCCCAGCGGCGAACCCGGCGCCGGCGAGTACCTGCTGCCGCTCGGCAGCAACGGCACCAGCGTCGACCCGGACCTGATCAACGACATCAACACCCTGCCCTACGCGCAGCGCTTCCGCCTCATCCTCAACGAACTCGGCGCCGGCCTCGCCGGCCGCGGCGAAGACATCGAAGTGCTGGTCAAGCGGGCCAACCCCGTGTTGCGCGACGTCGACCGCCTCTTCGGCATCCTCTCCGCCCAGCGCAACCAGCTGGCCCAGCTGGCGAGCGACTCGGAGACGATCCTGCGGCCGCTGGCGCGCGAACGCAGCCACGTCGCCGGCTTCCTCGCCAACGCCGGCGCCGCGGCCGAAGCCAGCGCCGAAAAGGGGCCGGAACTGGAAGCGGCGCTGCGGAAGTTCCCCACCTTCCTGCGCGAATTCCGCAAGACGATGGTCAGCCTCAAATCCTTCTCCGACGCCGGCACCCCCGTCTTCGAAGACTTCGGCACCGCCGCACCCTCGCTGACCGACGCGACCCGCACCCTCACCCCGTTCTCGGAAGCGCTGACCGTGGCGCTGAAGAGCCTCGGCGCCGCCGGCGAAGCCTCCGGCCCGCTCTTCGCCAAGGCCGACCCGGTGGTGAAGAAGGCGCGCGACCTTGCCAAGTCGGGCGTGGTGCCGACGGCGGAACTGGCGAGGTTGTTCGTCGATCTGAGGAAGACCGGGGGATGGGACAGCCTTACCGAACTGATCTACAACACCACCGGGGCGTTCAACGGGTTCGATCAATATGGGCACTTCGGACGAACGCTGGTTACGCTGACGAACTGCGTCGACTATTCCGCGTCGAAAGCTGGAGATTTCCAGTCAGGCTGTGCCTCCCGGTTCAACGGACCCGGTGTTTCCAAGAGTGCGGAAACCAGCACCGCATCTCTCTATCGACTGCTGCAGAGCGAACTGGGAGGACAAAACCGCGGCACCGCCACTGCATCAGGTCCCTCAATCGGCGTCGGCCCGGGAAAAAGCACCGGCAATAAACCGAAAGGCAAGGCCGGCGTCGCTCGGGCCTCGAAAACCGGAGGGACCGAACCCCTCCTCAACTACCTCCTGGGCCCATGAGGAACCGCAGCGGCATCAGCGGCGTCGCCAGCAACCCGATCCTCGTCGGCGCGGTCACCGTGCTCGTCGTCATCGTCGCCGTCTTCCTCGCCTACAACGCCAACAACGGCCTCCCCTTCGTCTCCACCTACAACCTCAAGGCGCGCCTCCCCAACGCCGACGCCCTGGTCAAGGGCAACGAGGTGCGGATCGGCGGCGTCCGCGTCGGCATCGTCAAGTCGGTCAAGGCGGTCAACCTCGAAGGCGGCAAGCAGGCGGCCGAACTCTCGCTCAGCCTCGACAAGACCGCCGAACCGCTGCCGGTCGACTCGACCATCATGGTGCGGCCGAAGTCGGCCCTCGGCCTCAAGTTCCTGCAGATCACCCCGGGCAACTCCTCCAAGGGCTTCAAGCCGGGCGAAACGATCCCCGTCGCCGCCGCCCGGCCGGAACCGGTCGACATCGACCAGTTCTTCGACATGTTCAGCAAACGCACCCGCGACGCGATCCGCCAGAACGACGCCGGCTTCGGCAACGCCCTCGCCGGCCGCGGCCCGCAGCTGAACGAAGCGATCGGCGCCCTGCGCCGCTTCGCCGTCCACAGCGAGCCGGTCCTGCACACCGTCGTCGAACCCAGCACCGATTTCGCCGGCTTCTGGCGCGCGCTCGAGGACCTCTCGGCCACCGTCGCCCCGGTCGCCGAGACCCAGGCCAGCATGTTCGTCGCCCTCGACCGCACCTTCGCCGCCTTCGCCCGCGTCTCCCGGCCCTTCATACAGGAAACGATCGAAAAGAGCCCGCCGACGCTGAGCGCGGCCAACGCCGACCTGCCGGCCGTGCGTCCCTTCCTGCGCGACACCGGCCGCTTCTTCACCGCCCTGCGGCCGGGGGTGAAGGCGCTCGCCGAAACCTCGCCGGTGATCGCCGAATCGCTCCACGCCGGCATCCCCGTCCTCAACGCCTCGCCGGTCCTCAACGCCCAGCTGCAGCCGACCGCGGAAGCGCTGGTCGATTTCCAGGAAGCTCCGGGTGTCTTCAACGGCCTCGAACTGCTGACCGACACCAACCGGCTGCTGAAACCGTCGCTGACCTACGTCACGCCGAGTCAGACGGTGTGCAACTACTGGACCCTCGCTTTCAAAAACCTTGTGCTTTCAACGACGGGCACGAATGGGCAGGCTCATTGGCTCAACTTCATTTCCTTCACGCCTCCAATCGGTCCTAACTCAGAGAGTGGTCCCTCCTCTGCCCCTGGAAATGACGGTCGCGAAAATCATCTTCACTACAACCCCTTCCCACAAACCGCCGCACCGGGTCAGGGCAAGGTCTGTGAAGCGGGCAACGAGAAATATGCCACCGGGGAAACGACCATCGGCAGGTCCCCCTCCCTCTGGGGAACTACGACCCGCACCACCCACGGGGTGACGAAATGAGCCGGCTACCGGAGCGGGACAGGCGCGCCGCGGCGTCCAAGAGCGGCCGTTTCGGCTGGCGTCCCAGCAACGCGATGATCGCGATTCTCTTCATCCTCATCTTCACGCTCGGCCCCTACCTGGCCTTCACCAAACACATCCCCTTCACCAGCCGCGGCTACGAACTGCACGCGACCTTCTCCAACTCGGCCAACATCGCGACCAACTCGCCGGTGCGGATCGCCGGCGTCGACGTCGGCAAAGTCATCTCGACCAGCCGCGACGGCAACAACACCACCGTCACCTTCACCGTCGACGGCTCCGGCCAGCCGATCCACGACGACGCCTTCGCGGCGATCCGGCCGCGGATCTTCCTCGAGGGCAACTTCTTCGTCGAACTCGACCCCGGCAGCCCCAGCGCCCCGGACCTGGAAAGCGGCGGCACGATCCCGGTCAGCCGCACCTCGACCGCGGTCCAGCTCGACCAGATCCTCACCGCCCTGCAGTCGCCCGTCCGCGCCGACCTCAGCCGCCTGCTCGAGAGCTACGGCACCGCGCTCACCCACAAGCCGACCGCCGCCGAAGACGCCACCCAGCTGCCCGAGGTCAAAGGCAAGACCGGCGCCGAAGCGCTCAACGGCGCCTTCAAATACGGCGGCGCCGCCGGCCGCTACAGCTCGCAGGTGACCAACGCCCTGCTCGGCACCGAACAGCGCGATCTCTCCCGCCTGGTCTCCAGCGCCGGCCGCGCCTTCGGCGCCCTCGCCAGCCGCCAGCGCGACCTCCAGGGGCTGATCGTCAACTTCGACACCTTCACCGGCGCCCTCGCCAGCCAGTCGACCAACCTCTCGGCGACGATCCGCCTGCTGGCGCCGACCCTCCGCATCACCCACACGTCCCTCGTCAGCCTCGACCGCTCGCTGCCGCCGCTGCGCACCTACGCGATCGAGCTGCGCCCCGCGGTGGCCGAGCTGCCGGGCCTGATCAGCGCCTCGAAACCGTTCCTTGCCCAGGTCCGCCCGCTGCTCTCGGCCAGGGAGGCCGGCGGCGACGTCAAGCTGCTGGCCGAATCGACCCCCGCCCTCGCCGGCGCCGCCCAGGTCAGCAAGAAGACGACGGTGCCACAGCTCAACCAGCTCAGCGTCTGCACGACCAAGGTCATGGTCCCGACCGGCAACGAGGTGATCAACGACCGCTTCAGCACTGGCGGCCCCAACTACCGCGAGTTCCTCTACAACCTCGTCAACTTCGCCGGTCAGGCACAGAACTTCGACGGCAACGGACCTTATTTCCGTCTTCAGGGCGGCGGCGGTCCACAGCTCGTAGGCGAAAAGAACCCAGAACCAGAACAAGAGAGTGAGCGGTTTCAGTACGCGCACACTATTGCCGTGCCGCAGGGGGTTCAGCCCCAGCTCGGCAAGAGGCCCCCTTTGAAGCCGGACGTCCGCTGCTATACGAATTCTCCTCCAGATGTGAACAATGGGCTTGGGCAAGTTGGCGCTCCTTTCCCACAGGCGGTGACCCCGTGACGCGCTTCACCCACTTCCGAGCCTGGATGGGCCGGCAGGCGCGCGGGCACCGCAAAGACACGATCGCGATCATCGCCCTCGCCCTCGCCGGCGTCGTCATGATGCTCTTCATCTTCACCCAGCAGAAGGCTTCGCTGCCGTCGTGGCTGCCCTTCATCGGCGAAGAATTCGAACCCATCAGCGCCCAGTTCTCGACCGCCCAGGCGGTCACGCCGGGCCAGGGCCAGGCGGTCGACATCGCCGGCGTCCAGGTCGGCAAGGTCACCTCGGTCAACCTCGAAAACGGCCACGCCGTCGTCGGCATGGACATCGAACCGAAGTACATGCAGCTGATCCACCCCAACGCCAGCATGCTGCTGCGGCCGAAAACCAACCTCAACGACATGGTCGTCGAGATCGAACCCGGCACCGGCAATAAGCACATCGAAGCCGGTCACGAATTCACCCTCGCCCAGACCGAACCCAACACCAACCTCGACGCCTTCCTCGCCACGCTGGACGCCGACACCCGGCAATACCTGCAGCTGCTCGTCGCCGGCGGCGCCCAGGGCATCGGCGGCCGCGGCAAGCAGGTCTCCAACGCCTTCCGCCGCTTCGAGCCCTTCGTCCACTACACCGCCAAGCTCAACAAGGCCGTCGCCGCCCGCCACGTCGCCCTCGCCCACGTCATCCACAACTTCAACCTGCTCACCACCGAACTCGCCCGCCACGATTCCGCCGTCGAACGCTTCGTCACCTCCTCCAAGGACGCGCTCGGCAACTTCGCCAACCAGCAGCAATCGGTCCAGGGCGCCTTCGAAGAATTCCCCTCCACCCTGCAGGCCGCCAAGGCCGGCCTCGCCAGCTCCAACCGCTTCTCCACGGTCGCCACCCCGGCCCTGTTCAAGCTGATCCCCCAGGCCCAGGCGCTGACCCCCGCCTTCAAGGCAACCGAGCGCCTCTTCAGCCAGACCACCGCCCCCATCCGCGACCAGATCCGCCCCTTCAGCCGCGAAATCCGCCCGGTCCTCACCCACGGCGCCGAAGCGGCGAAGCCGTTCGAAAAGACCGTCCGCAGCTTCGGCAACTCGCTCGGCGGCTTCAACTCCTTCCTCAACGAGCTCTCCTTCAAGCCGAAGGGTGGAGAAAGCTACCTCTTCTACTTGCCGTGGCTGAACCACGATTACAACTTGAGTTACACCCTGCAGGATGCGAACGGGCCAGTTCAGCGTGGCCTTGTCATGTTCACTTGTAACGCAGCTTCCATTGGATGGAATTTCGCCAGTACCCGTCCATTCCTAAAAACCCTTCTCGAAGTTACGGGGATTCCTCGGCCGAGCGAACTGCCGCCTTTTGAACCGTCTAAGGAAGAATTCAACAAAGGCTCGCGTAGCGTCTGCGGCCCGGCGGGGAGCCCATGAGCAAGCGCGCCCCCAGCACCACCCAGCTCCTCGTCATCACCGGCTTCGCCCTGTCCTGCTTCGGGATCCTGCTCTTCCTCTGGGTCAGCTTCGGCGGCCCCACCCCCTTCCGGGCGAAGAGCTACGAAGTCAAGATCCCCTTCGACGAGGCGACCCAGCTCGCCGAACAGTCGGACGTCCGCATCTCCGGCGTCAACGTCGGCAAAGTCCAGGGCATCGCCCTGGCGCCGAACGGCAAGCAGGCGCTGGCGACCGTCGCCATCGACGACCAGTACGCGCCGCTGCCCAAGTCGACCCGCGCGATCCTCCGCACCAAGACCCTCCTCGGCGAGACCTACGTCGAACTCACCCCGGGCTCGCGCAAGGGTCCCGAGCTCGCCGACGGCGCCACGCTTCCCGAGGCCAACGTCGCTCAGTCGGTCCAGCTGGACGAGATCTTCCGCACCTTCAACCCCCAGACCCGCGCCGCCTTCCAGGAGTGGATGCAGGAAGCCGCGGTCGCGATCAATGGCCAGGGCCAGAACCTCTCCTACGCGATCGGCGGCCTCGAACCCACCTTCACCGAATTCGACCAGCTCTTCCGCATCCTCAGCACGCAGGAACTCGCCGTCTCCCAGCTCTTCCGCAACGGCGCCACCACCTTCCGCGCCCTGCGCGGGCGAGAAGGCCAGCTTGCTGACCTCATCCGCAGCTCCAACGCCGTCTTCCAGACCACCGCCCAGCGCAATCGCGACATCGAAGCGCTCTTCCGCGCCTTCCCCACCTTCCTCGACGAGTCCCGCCTCACCCTGCACCGGCTCAAAGGCTTCTCGCTCAACGCCGACCCGCTGATGCGCCAGCTGGTGCCGGCGGCCGAACAGCTCTCGCCGACCCTGATCGCGCTCTCGAAGCTGGCGCCCGAATCGAAGGCCTTCTTCGAAGGCCTGGGTCCGGTGATCAAGCGCGCTCCGTCGGGCTTCTCTGCCTTCCGCAAGATCTTCCGCGACGAATTCCCGCCGCTCCTGCGTGCGCTCGATCCTTTCCTGCGGAACCTCAACCCGATCTTGGTGGGGCTCAAGCTCTACAAGCACGAGACCGCGGCGGTCTTCGCCAACTTGGCCGCGGCGAGCAATGCCACCATCCCCTTGGAAAACAGCAAGGGGGAACAGCTGCATTATCTCCGTGCAATGGGGCCACTGAACCCGGAGACGGTTTCAACCTATCTCCACCGCCTCACGATCAACCGCAACAGCGCCTACAGCCCACCCCTTTGGGCCGAAGGTCTCGCCGAAGGTCTTCCCAGCTTCGACACTCGCCAATGCACGTCTGGGATCGTCGCGACCCTGAACCCCGAATCTGCCAAATCGCCAGCCTTCAAAGAACGAGCGGTCCCATCTCTCGAAGCGCGGGAAGAAGCAGAAAAAAATCCTGCGGAAGCGGAAAAAATCCTGGAAGAAAGCCGGACCAAAAACGCGGAAGACCTCTTCAAACGGATCGTGGAATACGCCTTCGCCGGCCAAACGAGCACCGCCTCAGTCCCCGCCCCGCCCTGCAAGCAGCAGGCTCCCTTCAAGCCGATCTACGGCGGCGGTCCCAGCACCCAGTACCAGCACACGTTTGAACAGCCCAAACCCTGATTCGCTGAGTCCGCAGTCAGGATCGCAGCAGTCTTTTCACGTGGATCGGCTGTTCCGCCGCGGCAGAGAAGACATTGTCCTTCACTGGGACCAGGAGAGTGCGTTTCTTGCCAACTACGAGCATCACCCGCTTTACGTTGTCCGGAACGACCCCCTGTACCAGAAAGTCGTGTAGGGCCGGTCGCTGTTTCGTGGGGGGACGGAATACCCCCAAGTACGCGCCCCTCCTAATAGCGGCTCTGATCGGTGCACAGCCGCCGCCGCGGACCTGCACAACGCAAAGCAGGTGTCTTGAGGTAATGAATATCCACAGACGCCCACGGCCAGTGCTTGCTAGTTGTGGTTCCGAAATAATGGCATTGGATCCATGGAGCCCGATAATCCCGAGGATGCGCTCCCGTTCTGAACCCCCAAGCTTCTCCGGCGGGGTGCGAAAGATCCCGTAGGCCCCCTTAATTCCCTGATCGTAGGAGGAAAGGGGGGTGTGAGTACCTCCACACCCCCCTGCCGTGACGAGCGGAAGGCCGAGTACGAGGACCAGATGTAAGAAGCGGCGAAGTCGCACGTTGCGGTTAAGCGGGGCCCCGTCGGGAGGCCCCGCTGGCGGCACTTACCTAGTGAGTCAGAGCCACTCCATGCACGAAGTTATTAAAAGGAGCCAGGTTGTAAATGTACGGTTCATCCCAAACATTGTTAACAGTGCTTGGAGAGTAAACACCTTCATTTGCTCTGCCAGCACAAGACAATTCGTGAGTGCGGCCAACCCTGACGCAAACCCCCGACTGTTCACCCCAGCCATAGGCCTGATACAGCCAGCGGGCTGCACCAAAGCAACCTGTTCCCCTGCGAGCCATCCTCCGCAGTAGGGGCTCGTGCTCGCCTGGGCCGCAGCCGGGCCAGCCATGAGCCCCACGCTGAGGGCGGCGATGCTGCTTGCGAGAACAACCAACAGACGCGCCTTCCGCGTCAGTGCATAGCGCATTCTCTCTCCTTGCATGCAATGGGATCCATAAATCCCTTTTCTAGAAGGAGCCAGCATCCCGGACCATCGCTGAGGCGGCATCAGCGATATGTCAAAAAACCCGTGTGTCAGTTGTCATTCAGCTGTCGCCTAGGGCGGATCGACCATCTCAAGTTGGAGGGCGAGCCAAAGGATGTCGCCACAGACGTCTAGAGGCTGCCCAAGCCGGCTTTCAACTGTTTGCAACCGCTGAGAGACGGTCTGGCGACTGATGCCTAGGACTGCCGCGGCCGAGGTGCGATTACGCCCCGTTGAGAAATAGGCTCGTAACGTCTCACACAGTCCCTGTCGGTCTCTGCCATTGCTCATCAGAGGAGCTAGAAACTTCTCCTTGAGAAAGTCTGGTGCCAGATCATCATTTGCCAGGGGAGCGAGGACTGCTATCTCCGCGTAGCGGACTATTGGTCGCTCTGGCGTCAAGCTGGCGACTGCTGCGTGTGCTTGGCGATGGGTACGCCGCCAGCCGGCCAGTCCGGATCGAGGCTCGCCGAGAGACAGACGAGCCGAGAAAGGGAAATCCATTTGTGCAAATTGCTCAAGGAAGGCGGACCCGAGTTCCCGGCTGCATCCGATCCACGCCCATACACGGTACGGGGATGGCGTCACCAGCAGCAGCTGTCCATCTAGAAAGCGGGCGAGCTGTCGGATCGCGGGGTCGACATCTTTACCGGACCCAATGACGCCTACGTGGGTAGCCTCAAATCTATAGTCGAGGTCGGGCACCTCCATCAGCTCTCCTGAAAGGAGGGCTTTGACGCGTTCGAGCTTCTTGGTTGCAGTCGATCGCTGCTTCCTCTTGAGTTCCTGCTCGAGCTCTTCGCTGACCAGGCGAAACAGGTGCTCGAAAATCACGTCGCCTGATTCCTGAATGTGCGAGAGGGCCTCATCCACATACCCTTCGACGGAGCGGCCCTCCCGCCGGACGAATTGGCTGAACACAGTGCGGGAGGCGAGGTAGCGGTCGGGCAGGAGTCGAGGGGAGGCGGTTGTCCAAGCCGCTTTCCGGGCATGTTCCAATGCGGCCGCGGGTACCGGAGGACACTGTCGCTCCCCGAGTTCGATGGCCATCGCGCCGTACTCGACCAGAGAGCGAATCAACGGACGGAGGCCGCCGAAGCTCCGATTGGCCTCCGCCTCTGAGTGTTCTTCGAGCGTGCGAATTCGGTCGAAGATCAAGTCCTCGAGTTCCTGGGATTTCTCCCGCACTCGTTCCGCTAGAGCCCGACGGTACTCCTCCGAGCGTCGGGCGCGTGATGGGTTCCCTGCCATCAATTTCTACAAACTCGCCTGTTTACCTAAGTTGACTTGGCCATTCACCTGAGGCGGAAACATTGCAAGGAATCGCGAAGCTAACAAGCAGACCTGACTGATTGATAGGCGTGGGCTTATTGGTGTTGAAGTCAGCACCAGATCGGGCAAGTCGAGAACGAGCTCGGGACCCCGCGCGGCTGTTCCAAGCGGCGGTTCAGACCAGCAGGATGCCCACCAGGGTTCCCACGACCCCGATCAACGCGACGACGATGGCTATGGCCCCGACGAGCAGCGTGCGGTTCAAGGACGCGAAGGCAGAGCGCATTTCAGCGAACCCTTCGTTCATCTCCTGACGAGTGGCCGTCAGCGCCAGGCGCTCGTCTACCTTCTGGAACCGCTCGTCTACCTTCTCAAACCGCGTGTCGATCTTGTCAAACCGCTCGTCGATCTTCTCGAACCGCTCGTCGATCTTCTCGAACCGCCCATCGACTTTCTCGAGCTGTTTGTCGACCCGGGCGAAGCCTTCCTTCATCTCCTGCCGAGTAGCCGTCAGCGCTAGGCGCCCGTCGATTTCGTTGAAGCGCTCATCGACCTTCTCGAAGCCGGCTTTGACCTCCCCGGCGAGCGCGTCGAGCCTGTCGTCGTTCCAGTTGTCCATGTGCTCGCTCACTTAGAAAAGGTGGGGAGCCACCACCGCGATAAGTAGACCGGTGCCGAACCTCCAGATCAAGCTTTCGATTTTCCCCAGCCCTTTCAGCTCGGACTCGATGCCGGCCAGCCGTTCCCTTATGGCCGAAAACTGCTGGTCGACCTTCTCGAACCGCTCATCGACCTTGTCGAACCGCTGATCGACCTTGGCGAAGTCGTCCTTTACGCCCTTCGCGAGCGCGTCGAGCCTGTCGTCGTTCCAGTTGTCCACGTGCTCACTCACTTTCAGTGCCTCCATGATGGCAGGACTGTAGACGGAACGTTGCGACGTGTTGCGCGCAGAAAGTAAATTCTCTGCGCCTTTTGTGGGCCGGATTCGTCGCGCAGCCCTGCGGTCGCTTCTAAGCGACGAGCTTGAGGTGCCTTTCGGCTACCTCGACCAGATCGAGCATCTGGCCCCGCTCGTCGGAGATCTCGACGAGCTTTGAGCTGCCATGGTCACTCACGGCCGTGCCCTGCGTGCCAGCCGGCCATCTCCCAGCGGGTCGAGTCAGCTCGACGACATCGTTCTCAGTGATTTTCGAGGAAGTGATGGCCATCGTGCCCTCTAGTCCTTGAGGAAAGCGCTGATCATGCGCGGTGGTAGGAGTTGATCGACCAGCTCCCAGACCGTCCTTAGGTTCGCTCTTCGACCACTGTAGCTCCCAAGGCCTTGAATGGGAAACTCAACCACGCAGTTGAAGCCATATGGCTCGTTATCGACGATCGCCTTGATGGGATGCCGCTGAATCCCCAAATGGATCAGCGCTTCCAGATGATCCATCGAGTCCATCGTTATGCCGAGGATCAGGGCGAAACCACGAGCCTTTGGTCCCCCGAAACGATGCCTGGATCCAGCGAATAGGTTTCGAGCTTGTAGCGCACACCGATCGCTTCATCTGCCCGCGGCAGAAGGTCCCCAACCTGTGGTGGCCATCCCACGGAGGCGACGCTAGGCGGGCGCGGCGCACGCGTGGCGCGCAGAAAGTGAATTCTCTGCGCTGTTTGTGGGTCGAAACCGCCGCAGCGGGCGCTTCGACGAGCGGCTCCCCTAACAGTGACGAAGGAAATCACGCCCTTTCGAGTGGGCCTTCAGGGCGTTCCTCGCGATCATGTGGACCGTCCTGGTCGTCGAGATCACCCTTGGCATTGCCCTCAAGCACTAAGGAGGGGGGCCGGCCTTGCCGGTCCCCCGCCCAGCCGCTGGCGTTCTCCCCAAACCGAGCGGTTCAGATCGACCCTGCTTCCCATTCCGTGAAGTTGACGTCGTCGGGAGCCAGGGCTTCCATCGCCATCGCGAGCGCATCCTCGGCGGAGTCGGCTTCGACCTGAGCGGTGTGGATCGAGCGGCCGGTCCTGATGAGGCCGACCCGCATGCTGGGCTTGCTCGACTCGATGACGATGCCGGCCTCCTCGAGGTGCGCGCGATCGGTCCCGGAGAGCAGACCCTTGAAGCGCACGGAGAAGGTCGGCATTTGCAGGCGATCTTACGGGCCCGGGCGGGATTAGTCCCGACCAGCCTCGCCGGCCAGCTGAAGTCGACGTCTCAGTCGTCGAAGTCGAAGTCCTTGGGCGGACGCTGCTCGAACCAGAGCTCGTCGTCCTCCGGAGCGTCCTCGAGGAAGTCGGGGGTGTCCTCGAGCACGTCCTCGTGGCCGGTGTCCGGGTCGTAGTCGGGGCGCTCGGACTCCTCGTCCTCGTCGTCTTCTTCCTCGTGGTCGAAGACCGGGGGGGAGGGTTCGGCCGTGGGGGCGGGCTCCTCGTGCTCGTCGGTGATCGGCGCCTCCAGCGCCTGGTCGAGCTCGTCGGAGAGGCGCTGCTCGCTCCAGAATTCCTCGTCCTCTTCCTCCTCGTCTGCGACCGGCGCCAGCCGCGGCTCCTCCTGCTCGGCCGCGACGATCTCCTCGTCGCTGGGGCTCGGCGCCTCGACGGGGGCGGGCACGTCCTCGGTGCCCATCTCGGCCTCGACGTCGAAGAGTTCGGTCGGCTGCTCGGCGATCGCCTGGCGCTCGTCCGCCGGCGGTTCGGGCTCGGCGGGCGGCTTGGGCTCGGCGGACTCGGCGGGCTCGGCGACGATCTCGTGCTCCATCGCGACCGGCTCCTCCTCGGCGGGCGGCGCCGCCTGCGCGGCGTCCTCGGCCGGCAGCGGTGGAGCGTCCTCGGCCTCCGCCGCCTCGCTCGCCTCGGCGACCTCGATGCGCGGCTCCTCCTGCGGCGCCGGCGGCTCGGCGGGGGGCGGCTCCTGCAGGTCGGCGATGTTGATGCGCCGGCGGCCGCCCTCCTCGGGCGCCGGCTCGACGGCCGTGGCCGCCTCCGGCGTGGCCAGGAACTCGGTCGGCGCCTCGGCCGCCGGGTCCGGCTCGTCCGGGCGCCCCGGAGGACCGAAGGCTTCGTCCTCGAGCCGTTTCAGCTCGGTCTCGTCCGCGCCATGGGCGCGCTTCAGTTCCAGGTGCTCTCGGATTGCGTCGTCGAGGATGCTCATGCTCGCTGCTCCCTCAGGCAGGCTGCCAAAGACTATGCGGTTATCCTGTCGTTTGCGAGGAAATGGGAGCGACTTCCCATCCCGCACCCCCCGGGGCTATAGCTCAGCTGGCAGAGCGCCTGGATCGCACCCAGGAGGTCGGCGGTTCGAATCCGCCTAGCTCCATCGCCCAAAGCCCCCTGGATACATGGGCGGCTTGAGCCTAGAAATCGGAACTTTCCTGGATTGACCCACCGCTGGCGGCATGGAAATACTTCACGCGCTCCGGGGCGCGCTATAGAGTGATGAGACTTGTCATCAAAATAGGGGACTGATCAGTGAATCGTGACTTTTTAGCAGGCCGCTTTGGCAATCCCGTGTCGCTTGGACTCTGCATCGTTGGCCGAGATATCGATAACGTAGCCGTCCGCGGTTTTGCTCGACTCGACATGCTGGCGGCGATCTCAGCTCCAGACGTTTTCGATGACGAGATCAACCCCACCGGCACCCAAAGAGACCTGAAGCCGAAACACGCCCAAGCCTCGTTTGAATATGCGACGGCTGAGGCGTCTCCGGAGGAGCGAAAGACGCGAGCGTTTCCGGAGGTCCTGCTCAACGTTCGCGATATGCAGGCGGTTGAGATCAGGGATGCCAAGGGCAGCCCATTGATGTTTGATTCTCACTCGCCAAATGAGCAGCTGCCCGAAGGTCCCGTCGAGCTAGTGGTGAATCTAGATGACATCGAGATTCCGAAGACCACGATCGGCCCAGAGATCAGCCGGGTGGACGGCAATCATCGCCTGGATGGCCCCGACCGATACCTGAGTGCGCTCGCTGATGGCGAGCAAGAGGACGACAAAAACTTTCCAACGATTCCATTCATGATGTTCCTCAACCTCTCGCTCGATGAGGAGGTCAAGCTTTTCAATGACCTGAATGGCCAGCACGAGGGCATGGAGCCGTCACTAATCGTCTCCCAGGATGTGCGGCTCGGCGGCTCCGAGGCTAAGGATGATCCAAAACGGCAGGCCGGCTGGCTTGCCTATCAATTGACTCGCAGCGGCCGAGCCTTCAAGGACGTGGTCCACATCGGAGGGTCCAGAAAAGGTGCGAAAGAGGCAGGCAAGACGCTGAGGCTAAATCTCAGTGCGCTGCGCGCGGCGGTGGCATTGATGATCCGTCACTCTCACAATCTCCGGGAGACCCTGGCAGACAGTCCGGAGGCGCGATTGGAGATCATTGACAACTATTGGAAGGCTGTAGCGGCAACCTTTCCTGATGCTTGGCAAAATAAGCGCGATTTCATCCTTCTCCAATCGATCGGCCTAAACGGGTTTGCTGAGTACGGCGCAACCATCATTGACCGACAGGGTGGCGACATTCAGGTCGAGGCTTTTCGAGAGGTACTTGAGGGAATCAAGCCGAAGGTGAATCTTGAGCGGGGAGAGTATGAGGGGATCGCCGGCGCCGGGGGCGCAAAATTGGTAGCCAAACGCCTAGGGGAGGCCTCCACCGAGGAGAACATTGTCCGTTCGCAGATTCTGAATGCCATCCAAGGAAGTGAGCCGCACCCGGATATCAAGGTGGCCGCGCTGGGAGAGACCGAGGCCCCTGATGAATCTGGCGCGGATAAGGACGCTGCGAAATAGCGGAGCATGCCGCGATCTCGTCGCCGGAAGGAGCCTTCTCCCGCTGCTGCTCTGTCAGAGAAAGGAACGGAACAGCTGTTCCACAGTCTTCTGCGAGACTTGGTTAGCAATCCGCTCCCTTCCCTAAGACGAAATGAGGGGGAGGTTGCATACACCTCACGCGCATTAGTACCCCTGATCCAAGGGTTTCTCGATCGCCTTTCCATTTCTGGGCTGCTACTTGGTGGTCATCACACCGGGATCAATAGGCCAATTCGATACCTTGGAATGGACTTTCATCCGGACTTGGCAGTCTTGGAAGGCGAAAGGCGGCTGCTTGCCCTGGAGATCAAGTTTCTGACTAGCCAGAGGCGGTCGACCGCATTTACCACCGCCCTCGGCCAGACCTTGGCCTACAGGAACGGCGGCTACCTTACTGCTGCTGCGTTAATTATCGATAAACACAGCTTCATCAGTTCGTCACAGCTTCGAGCAGCGCGGGAGAAAAGTGGAGTCCCAGGACGATTGGCCACTGTCTTCTGCAAAGCAAAAGATCACACCATAACCGCCGGCGAGATCTTTTATCCCTCGACGGCTACTGACTGAAGAGAGGCAATGGCCTCTTCGGTTGAATTACGGTCGTGTCGCGACAGGTATGCGATCGGTATCTCTAAGCGCCCCCGCGCCCCTGCGCGGTCAACCATTGGGGTAACGACGAGCTCCGGCGCGGCGACACGCTCCTTCACCTTGGTGGAAATTGAGCGAGGCATTTCGACCGTCCTTACCGAAAGATCGTGCGAGGAATAGAGTTCGAACATCACGGGCTCAGCGCTGTTGGTAAGAATGAAGTCAATGCCGCGCTCGGCAAGATTGCGGAGCCGTTCTGCCAGTCGTTCGTGGTGTGCGAGCGTGAAGCTTCGCGCCCTGTACTTACGATCATCACGCTCGATGTCAGAGTAGTAGGGAGGATCTAAGAACACGAAGTCACCTGGTTTGGCCTTTGCAATCGTGTTCTCCCATGAACTGGCTCGAAGTTTTGCTCGAATCAAGGCAGCGCCGGCATTCTTAAGCTCCTCAAGCTCGGGTATGACCCGCTCCCGCTTTGGCCTCCCGTACGGGACGTTGAAGCGCCCGCTTTGATTCACCCTATATAAGCCGTTCCAGCAAGTTCGGTTGAGAAAGATAAACTTTGCGGAATCAGTTGCTGGAAGTTCAGCGTTATAAGCATCTCTTATCCGGTAAAAGAATTCCGACTTGTCCTCTGCGGCAGAGTATTCGTCTTGCAAGGCGCTCAAGGCCTCGTACACCTTTGACGGGTCGGCCCGAACTGCGTCGAACGTTTGAACTAGCTGCAGATTGGAATCTCCCAGCACGGCCTCCAGGGGTCTACCGTGTACTCGTTGGAGATGAAAGAAGACGGCTCCGCTGCCGAGGAAGGGCTCGTAGTAGGTCCCTGCTACAGGGGGAAGCATGCTTCCGAGGCGTGCGAGGAACGCCTGCTTCCCGCCCACCCATCGTAAGAAGGGACGAGCTGCGGCAATACGCTCGTACCAATCGTCCATGAGAGAGAGCGCTTGAGCGTGGGAGGCCACAGGGGCAGTCTATGAGATGCAGCGGCGAGGACTGCGCCTAGATTCTTAAGAATTGACGCCAAGATGCGAGCAAACTATCTCTTGGGGGGCTCGCTGTCTCAAATCGGCAACCCGTGCATGTCCTGCGAGACGAGGGGGGGCCGTTGGCTAGGGGCACGAGCTTTATCGACGGCAAAGCAGGGAAATCCTGCAAACACAGCGCTGCATCGCACCTAGAAGGCCGACAGCTCCGATCCGCATGGCTTCCACTCGTGATGGAATCCACGCGGTGGGCGCAATCCTCCGCGAGCGGAAGACCTGGATCTGGCTTGCCCTCTGGGTCTGCAGCCGGGCGCTGATCGTCGCCGAGGTCGGGTTCTGGGCGACGCCGCATCCGCGGTTCGAGGACGTCGACAACTACGCGGTCTGGTCGCACTTCCTCACCAGCCACCATGCCTTTCCCGGCGGGGAGGCTTGGCAGTATCCGCCCGGGGCCGGGCTCTTGATGCTCGTGCCGCGGCTGGTTTCGGTCGGCTATGGCGAAGCGTTCGTGGGGCTGATGCTCCTGGTCGACCTCGTCGGCCTGCTGCTGCTGGCGCGGCTCGGCCGGCGCTCGGGCGACGACACCGGCGTCTGGGTCTGGCTGCTGGGGATGCCGCTGCTCGGTGTCTTCGCCGTGCTGCGCTTCGACCTCGTCCCGACCGTGATCGCGATCGCCGGGCTCCTCGTCATCCACCGCCGCCCGCAGTGGTTCGGGGCGCTGGCGGGCCTGGGGGCGGCGATCAAGCTCTGGCCGGTCCTGCTGTTGTTCGGCGAGTGGAGCCGGGAGCGGCTGCTGCGGGCCGTCCTCGCCGCCGCGGCGACGGTCGCGCTGGTCTTCGCGGTCTCGGCGATCGCCTTCGGCGACCCCGCCGGCTTCCTCTCGCACGGCGGCGAACGCGGCCTGCAGGAGGAAGCGGTCGCGACGATCCCCTGGCAGCTCGAACGGATCGTCAGCGGCGACCCCTACCCCCGCCAGATCCGCTTCGGCGCCTGGGAGGTCGCCACCCCCGCCGCGGACACCGTCGCGGGCCTGCTCAAGTGGCTGACCTTCGCCGCGCTCCTCGCCGCGGCGGCCTGGTGGTGGCTGCGGGCGCGGGCGATCCGGGCCGGCTGCGAGCAGCTGGCCGCGGCGGCGGTGAGCCGCGACTTCGTCTTCGCCGTCGTCCTGCTCGTCGTCGTCACCAGCCCGGTGCTCAGCACCCAGTACATGGTCTGGCTGCTGGGCCTGGCGGCGGTCGTGCTGAGCGCGGGGTCCCCACGCCTCCGGCGCCCGGCGTGGATCGTGGTGGGAGCGACGGCGGTCTCGACCGCCACCTTCAAATCCCCGGAGCTGACGCTGCTCCGCGACCTGGCGCTGCTCTGCGCCACGGCCGACGCGGCGGTGGCGATGGTCCAGGCGCTGAGGCTTCCCCGCGCGCCAGCGGTCCCGGCGGCGCCGGCCTGAGAGGCGCGCCGGATGCGAGCGGGAGGCCGCGGCCTGACCCCCATCAGACCGCAGCCCCCGTTGCGTTCGGCGCTCCTCCCCAAATGCGGGACCCCTGGTGCCGCGCATCGCCACCACTTCCAGCGCCGCACGACGAGCATCCAGTCCCGGACGGGGCGACGCAACCGCTCGGGCAAGAGAGGTTTCTATCTACCGGCGGATCGAGCCAGCGTCGCCGGGGCGGCACCGCCGGCCTCGCCGACGATCGCGTCGACCGCCGCCGCTCCTCCGAGCGCCGGGGCGAGCGCGATGTAGGAGAGGACCGGCGCCGCGGCCGGCAGCTGCGCTCCGCGTCCGGTGGCGACGAAGTGGTGGATCACTCCCCACATCGCCCCGACCGACGCTTTTGCCGCGAACGGGGTCGGCCGCCTCTCCGGCGGGGCTCCCCGCCGCAGCATCGCCGCCAGCCTGGCGACCGTCTCGCTGCGCCACCGGGTCGCCTCGGCGCCCGGCGAGAAGACCTCGAGGAAGGCGAGGCTGGCGAAGGCGGGGTCGCCCGCCAGGTGCCGGCAGAGCCTGACGATCATGCGGTGGACGCCGCTCGCCCAGTCGTCGGCAGTCAGGTAGAAGGGTTCCGCTGTGGCCAGGGTGCGGCCGCTGAGCGCATCGAGCGTCGCCAGGAAGCAGTCCTCCACTCCGTCGAAGTGGGCGTCGAAGCTGCGCCTGGAGACGCCGGCGGCGGCACGTATCCGCGGGATCGTCAGCGCCGCGTAGCCCTCTCTGCTCGCCAGCCTCGCGGTCGCCGCCAGGATCATCGCGCGCTCGTCGCCGAGCGGCGGCTCGGCGGACGTCGCGGGCAGCGCCGCCGCCTCGGTTTGCCCCAGGCCGCGAAGGCGGACGACGTCCTCGTCGCAGAAGGAGAGCGCCCACCCGCACAGCTCGCCCTCGTCGAGCATCAGCTGCCCGGGGTTCCCGGAGAGCAGCCGCGCCCGCGCCGCCCGGCCGCAACCGGCGACGATGCCTTTCACCACCAGCGGCGGCAGTCGGGGCGACCCGTCGGCGCAGCCGAGGCTCTTCGCCACCAGCATCTCGAAGAGCCGGTTCGTGCGCAGCATCCGCTCGACCGCGACGGCGCCGGCGGCGAAGACCTCGACCAGGGCCAGCCGCGCCGCCTCGGGATCGTCGGCGACTTGGCCGGAGAAGGCGAGGAAGCCGAGCCGCAGCCGCTCGCGCCACTCCTCCTCGCCCTCGACGGCGGCGAGGACGCCGCGCAGCGAGCGGGCGACGATGGTGTCGTAGGTGGCGAGGAAGCACTCCTCCTTGCCGGAGAAGCGCCTGTAGAAGTCCCGCTTCGAGACGCGGGCGCGCTTGGCCAGTGCCGTCACGGCGACGCCGTTGTAGCCGTGCTCGGCGACGAGCTCGACCATCGCGTTCTGCAGGCGCCCGCGCTGGTGGGCGGCGACGTCCTCGGCCGAACGTCCCGGCCCAGGTCTCAGCGTCGGGTAGCGGGAGCTCCGCGACCGCGCACCGCGCGATGGGTCAGGTGAAGTGTTCCTGGATGACAATCAGTCAGTACCAACACCGCGGAGGGCGCCGAAGTTGCTGCGCTCCCGTCCCGCGTCTACGCTCGCCCGCGTGGCCTCCGTAGACGAGCTTAGCTCCGCGGCAGAAGAGACGCCCGCCCAAAGCCGGCGGCTCGGCCTGCTGCTGGCGATGGCGATGTTCGTCCTCGTCGTCGATACCTCGCTGATGAACGTGTCGATCTCGGCCGTGATCCGCGACCTCGACGCCACCGCCAGCGGGGTTCAGGCGGCCATCGCCCTGGAGGCGCTGGTCTCGGCGGCGTTCATCCTGATCGGCGGCAAGGTCGGCGACCTGATCGGCCGCAAGCGCGCCTACGCGCTGGGGCTGATCGGCTACGCGACCGGCGCCGTGGCGATGACGTCCGCTGGCCCTGCAGATCGCGCTCCTCGTCCCCCTCCTCGCCGGGTTGCTGGGGCTGCTCAACTCCTTCCGCATGCTCCGATTGCGCGAGGAGGCGACCGGGCTCGGCTGAGATCTCTCAGATGGGCCTCGCTAAGGTGAGGGCGTGCGCAAGGGGGGCTCTTTCGACGAGGTCTGCGCCGCCCTCGCATCCCGCCTGCGGGCCCGGTTTTCGGAGATGGAAGCGAACCTCGCGAACCTGATCGAGGCGAACGCGGATCCCGGCGAGGTCGCCGATCCGCTCTACCTGGACTACTTGGACAGCCTGCCCGCGAACCGCAGCGCGGTCCTCGAGTACAGCGTCGAGGTGATCGAGCGGGGGGAGCGCCGGGCCGACGACGTCCCCTCGACCGTACTTGCCGCGGCCCGCCTGGCCGCCCGCTCCGGCATCCCCCTCGACGCGGTCCTGCGGCGCTATGCGGCCGGCAACGCCTTCTTCGGCGACATCCTCGTCGAGGAGGCGGAGCGCGCGGAAGCCTCGCCCGCCGCTCTGCGTCGCCTGCTGCACCGGCAGGCGACGGTCTTCGACCGCTTGCACGAGGCGGTGAGCGAAGAGTACGTCCGCGCGGCGAGGAGCCGGCCGGCCGGCGCCGCCGAGCGGCGCCACGCATACGTAGAAGAGCTGCTCGCCGGCCGGCAGCCGGGCGGCGAGGTGGAGCTCGACTACGACCTCGACGGCCACCACCTCGGCCTGATGGCGAAGGGAGGGGGCGCTGACGAGCTGGCGCGCGAGCTGGCGAAGAGGCTCGACCGCCGCCTGCTCGCCGACCGCCGTGCCGAGGAGGGGCCGGTTTGGGCGTGCTGGCTCGGCGGCAGGCGCCCGCTCGGGGCGGAGGAGGCGCTGCGGGCGCTGGGCGACCTCCCGACGGGCTCGGTCGTCGTCGCCCTCGGCGAGCCCGGCGAGAGGATCGCGGGCTGGCGGCTCAGCCACCGCCAGGCGAAGGCGGCGCTGCCGATCGCCGAGCGCCGGGGGCGGCCGGCCCTCCGCTACGCCGACGTCGCCGTGCTGTCGTCGGTCCTCCGGGACGATCTGGGAACCGCCTCGCTGCGCCGGCTCTACCTGGAGCCGCTCGAAAGCGCGCGGGACGGTGGCAAAGCGAGCCGGGAGACTCTCCGCGCCTACTTCGCCACCGAGCGAAACGTCACCTCGACCGCGGCCGCGCTCGGCGTCGACCGCCGCACCGTCACCAACCGCATCCGCGCCGTCGAGGAGCTCTTCGGCCGCCCTCTCGGTGACTTCGCGACGGACCTCGAGATCGCCCTGCGCCTAGCCGACTGACCGGCACGGCTCGCCGCGCAGGCCGGGGCATGGCGGCAGCGGGGTCGGCACGCTGAGGCCGGAGACGACGGGGAGCAGGAGGTTCGAGGGCGTTTCGCCGCCGTAGGCGATCGCGACCTGGGCGGTGCCTTCGGGTTCGGTCTGGTCGAAGGCCCAGATCGGCTGGGTGCCGTTGGGGGCGGCGATCGTCACCTTGATCCGCGAGCCGGCGCGGTAGGCGTGGCCCTCGTAGTAGAGGGGAATCGTCACCGGCACGAACTGACCGGCCGGCATGGGGGAGACGTCGGCTTCGCGCAGGCTCAGCACCGGCTCCAGCGGCGTGCTCTTTTCCGGGTCGAGCGCGCGCTCGTCGGCCCGCAGCCAGCCGTTCTGGACGAAGGTTTCCTTGCCGTCGGGCCTGACCTCGCTGATCGTCGCCTGCAGGTCGACGTTGGGGGTCGAGGAGCGGACCCAGGCGTTGACGGCGCCGGCGCCGATCACGGTCGTGTTCGAGCCGAGCGGCCCGGTCTCATAGGAGACGGAGCTGCCCGGCGGGTTGTGTTCCCAGTGGTATTCGGGCGTCGCCGTCCAGAGGCCGCCTTCGCCGGAGCCGGTGTCGCCGCTGAAGTCGGTGCGCGGCAGGGCGTGGGCGTCCCAGGTGAATTCGTCGGCGCCCGCGCCGGCGGGCGGGCTGCCGCGGAGGCCCCCGTTCGGCGAGAGGTACCAGGCCTTCGCTTTGGTGCCGGGAATCGGGAATTCTTCGAAGGACTTTTCGTAGGCGGGGTACGGCTGGCCCGGCGAGAGCCCGCCGGCGCCGTTGTCGAAGAGGACCCTGATCGGCTTCAGGTTTTCGAAGGCGGCCAGCGCCGATTCGTAGGTCGGCTGCAGCTGGATCGGATCGGGCGGCAGCGTGATCCCGGGGATCCCCATCGCCTCCTGGTAGATCAGCGGCGCCGCGGCATTGACCGCGGCCGAGGCAAGGATCGGCGGTCTCTTCGCGACGTAGAGCTCGAGGAAGTCGAACCAGCGGTCGAACGTTGCGGGGTCGAGGGAGTCGACGTGGGTGCCGTTGGTGAAGGTGAACCACTTCTTCCTCGTGCCGGTCATGTGCTCGGCCAGGGTCGGGCAGTGGCCGCCGGTCTGCTCGTCGGTCCACTGGCAGGCCATGAAGGTCGGGACGTCGATCTTGTGGACGAAGGTGACCGGCGAGAGCGGGTCGGCGACTTCGGGTTTGTAGTGGTCGTTTTCTTCGATCTTCTCGAGCAGGTCGACCGCTTCGGGGTGCAGAGCCTGGTTTTCCGCGCAGGTCCGGTCGCCTTCCTGGATGCGCTTGTAGGCCCATGCCTGCCCCTGCGTGGGCGAGGCCGCTTCGGCGTCGTGGATCCGCTGCTTGGCCCATTCGACTGCGAAGCCGGTGTTGAGGATGCCGCCGGGGTAGAGCGTCGTCTGGGTGTTGTCGATCACCGACAGCGGCGAGATCGCCGCCAGGTCCGGCGGCTGGGTGGCGGCGGTGAAGAGCTGGCTGATGCCGCCGTAGGAGATGCCCATCATCCCGACCTTGTGGTTCAGGACCCAGGGCTGGTGCGCGATCGTCTCGACCACGTCGTAGCCGTCGAGGTTCTGCAGCGGCTCGAAGAAGTCATAGGCGCCGCCGGAGCAGCCGGTGCCGCGCATGTTGACGTCGACGACCGTGAAGCCCATCAGGTTGGCGAGGATCGAGATCCCGTTTTCGGGTCCGGCCGGGTTGGCGTAGCCGTAGCCCGAGTACTCGATCAGGGTCGGCGTCGGCCCGCTCGGCAGCGGCGGCAGTTCGACCCCGGGCAGGGCGTGGGTCACGTCCTGCGGCGGATGGACGTCGATCGCCAGCTTGGTGCCGTCGCGGGTGGTCAGGTAGCCGTAGCCGCTGGAGGGGATCGACTGGTTGTAGATGTCGGTGCTGGGCGGCGCCGACTGGGTCGTCAGGACCTGCAGCGGCGGCGATTCCACCCCTTCGGAGGCGAGGCGGTAGCCGCTGCCCGGCGCGACGTTGCGGAAGAGGACGCCGCCGAGTTCGTCGGCCGGCTTGCTCGCGACTTCCGCGCCTTCGCCGTTGCGGAGGGACACCTGGGCGCCCGGGGAGAGGCCGGTCGCGTAGACCTGTTCGACGCTCCCGTGCGCTTCGAACGACGACGCGGCGGCGAGCGCGGGGATCGCCAGCGACAAGGCCAAAGCCAGGCCGAGCGCCGCCCAGAGGAGCGCCCCGCGCCGGCAGTCGAGAATCCCTTCCTTACCTAAGATTGGGTATTTGTACCACACCTCACTTTGTTTCAAACCAGCGCCTAAGCGCTCGGCCCCGAGGCCGTGCTGATCCCGTGCTCGCGGGCGACGTGGATGTGCAGCGAGCACTGCTCGACGATGTCCTCGGTGTGCGAGATCACGAAGATCTGCTGGAACTCGCCCCGCGAGAGCTCGATCAGCTGCTCCATCAGCATCTTCCGCCGCCCCAGGTCCTGGCTGCCGAAGACCTCGTCGAGGATGACGAAGCTCTGTTCGGTGCCGCGCTGGCGGGCGAGCGTCCTCGCCAGCGCCAGGCGCAGGCAGAGGGCGGCGAGGTCCTGCTCGCCGCCCGAGAAGCGCCGGCTGAGGTAGAAGTCGCGGCCCTCGGCGATCTCGAGGAAGTAGTCCTCGGTCAGCCGGATCCGGGGATAGGTCGCTTCGGTGATCTGCCGCAGGAGCTTCGAAGCTTCCGCTTCCACCATCGGCCGCGCCAAGCGGGAGGCTTCCTCGCGGTATTCCTCCAGGGCGCCCGCCACCGCGGTGCGCAGCTCCAGCTCCCGCCGCTCCTCGTCGATCTTCGCGCCGAGCTTTTTCGCGTCCTTGAGGCGGGCGCGCGCCGCGGCGACCGTCTCCGACTCGGCTGAGGCCTGCCGGTTCGCCTCCTCCAGTTCCCCGCGAGCCTCCTCCAGCTTCTCTTCGAGCCCGTCGCGCTCGGCGCTCAGCCGCTCCCGGGCCCCCTCCTCGGGCGCCACCTGATTGGCGACCTGCCACCGCTCCACGGCCGCTGCGGCGGCCTGCTCGGCCTCCTCGCGCTGCGCCTCGACCTGCTCCTCGAGCGGCTCGGCGCTCGCCGCCTGGTCGCGCACGACCGCCAGCCGGCCCAGCGTCTCCTCGCGCTTCTCCAGCGCGACCTTGACCTCCTCGTGCGCGGCCGGGTCGTATCCGTCGTCCGAGGCTTCCGCGAGCTGTTCGGCGATGAAGTCCGCTTGCCGCCCGGCCCGCTCCAATGCCTCGACCGCCTCTTCCAGCCGCTCCAGCTCACCGTCGAGCTCATCGCGGCGCCTCCGCGCCTCCGCGATCGCCGCATCGAAGCCGGCGATCAGATCCTCGACCGGTCCCTCGAGCGACCGGTGGCAGGTCGGGCAGACCCCGGGCTCGGCTTCGGTCCCGAGCAGGGCGTCGCGATGACGCTCCTGATGGGCGACCTCCGCGTTCGCTTCGGCGCGCCGGTCGCGCGCCTCCCGCAGATGGGCGCGCGCCCCCTCCAGCCGCTCGCCGGTCGCACCGCCGAGGTCGGCGAAAGCTTCCTTCGCCGTGGCCAGCTCGGCGAGCGCCTCGCGCTCCCTCGCGATCAGCGCCTGGCGCCGCGCGTGGCTCTGCCGCAGCAGGTCGAGCTCGCGCTCGCGGGCCTCGAGGCGCTCGCCGCCCTGCAGGGCCGCTTCCAGCTCGGCCTGCTCGGCCTTCGCCGCCAGCGCCGCCTGGAGCTGCGCGGCTTTGCCCTCGAGGGCCTCCTTCTTCAGCTTGAACTCGCCCTCCGCCCGCTCGGCCTCCAGCCGCCGCGACGCGTGCTCGGCGAGCTGAGCCGCGAGCCGGTCGATCTCCCCGTTCGTCTCTTTCAGCTTCGCCTCCTGGGCGGCGATCTCTTTCTTCAGTCGCTTGACGAGGGGCGCGGCGTCGCGCGCCTCCTTTTCGCGACGCTTCACCTCGGCCTTCAGCTCCTCGAGGTCGGGCGCCTCCATCCGCAGGCCCTCGAGGACCAGGCCCTGCTCGCGCGCGTCGACCTCGGCCAGCTCGACCGCCCGCCGCAGGTGCCGGATGCCGAGCAGGCGCTCCAGCTGGTCTTTCCGTTTCCGCGGGTCTTTGGAGGAGAGCGCCTCCACCTCTTTCTGGCGCGCGTAGAAGGTGCCGCGGAACATCTCCTTGGTGAGGCCGAGGCGCACCGCCACCTCGTGCGAGGCTCCGCTCAGGGTCTGGGCGAGCCGCTCCCCGCTCGCGACGTCGGTCAGCCAGGCGTCCTTGCCGTCGATCCTGGTCGCGCGGAGGACGTGGTCGCCGACTTCGAATTCCACGCTGGCGACGCATTCCTCCCGCGGAACCCCCTCCCGCGCGACGCTCTGGGACCCGGGGCCGCCCCTGCCGCCGTAGAGCGCCCACTCGACGGCGGCGAAGATCGAGCTCTTCCCGGCGCCGTTCGGGCCCGTGATCGAGAAGACGCCCGAGGCGTTCAGGTCGAGGTCGATCTCGGCGAAGGAGCGGAAGTTCCTCGCCTCGAGGCGCAGGAGCCTCATGCACCGATGTCCTCGGCCGCGCGGGTCATGTAGGACTCGCCGCGGGTGACGAACACCTTGGCCTCGACTCCCGCGGGGACCCGGCGGGCGAGGAAGTCGCGCAGCTCCGCCGGGGCCGCCGGCTGCGGCGCCCCGGAGCCGGGCTCGACGAAATCGGGTTCGAGCTCGAAGTGCAGGGTGTGGGCGAACGCCTCGCCGACCTTGCGGCGGTCGATCGCCCCGAACTTCTCGAAGGTGACGTCGGCGATCGGCACCTTCACGATCGCCCCCTCCAAGCCCTTGCCTTTCGCCCGCCGGCAGATCGCCTTGGTGAGGTCCTCGGATTTCCGGGCGTCGATCGCCGGCAGCCGCTTGCGCGGCCGGCCCTCGATCTCGTGCAGCCTGAGGAAGGCCTTTTCCATCGGGTCGGCGGCGAGGTCGACCTCGACGATCCCCTTCCGCCGGGCCTGGTCGGCCCAGCTCAGCCGCTCCACCGAGCCCGCGTAGACGGCGTTGGCCCGCGGCCGGTCGAATTGATGGAGGTGCCCGAGGGCGATGTAGTCGAAGCCCGCCACCGACTCGAGGATCTCCCCCGGCAGCTCCGCCGCACCCGGCTCCCCGGCGCCGACGCGGGCGAGGCCGGCGAGGCCGAGGTGGGCGACGAGGACGTTGAAGCAGGCCTGCGGATCGGGCTCCGCGGCCGCGATCCAGGCGGCCAGCTCCTCGTGGTCGTGGCTGTGGGGGACGGCGGTGACGCCGAGCTCGCCGAAGCGGAGCCGGCGCGGCCCCTCGTGGACCGCCTCGGCGCCGAAGCGCCGCAGCAGCGAGAACGGGTGCGCGATCGCCCGCCCGCGCGGCGTCGAGTGGTTGCCGGCGACGGCGACGAACTCGATCCCGGCCTCGCGCAGCCGCCCGATCTGGTCGAGCGCCACGCCGAGCGCCGCCGCGGCCGGGTGGTAGCCGTGGAAGAGGTCGCCGGAGTGGACCACGGCCGCCGGCTCCAGCTCGATCGCCTTGTCGATCGCCCTGGCGAAGGCGGCGTAGACGTCCTGCTCGCGCACGTTGCGGCCCTGGGCGTCGGTGTGGTGCAGCTCCCGCGCTCCCAGGTGGGTATCGGAGATGTGGACGATCTTCACGCCAAGGGTGGTAACAGCTTCAGCAGGCGCAAGCGCAGCCGCATCGCCGGAACCGAGACTTCGAATCGATCCGCGAGCGCCGGCAGGTTGAAGCCGGTGGCCCGGGCCTGCTCGTTGACCAGGGATTCTGGCATCAGCAGCTCGCGGGCGAAGGCGTTTGCCTCCTGCTCGCGCCGGCGCGCCGCCGAGAGCTTCGAAGGGGGCGGGCCTTCGTCGACCTCCTGGACGTCGGCGGGGTGGTCGTAGAAGGCCTCGCGCAGGACGGGGACATGGAGGACCAGATGACCGACCTCGTGGGCGATCGTGAAGCGGCGGCGGCCCGGGCTGCGGCGCGCCTCGCCGCGGTCGACCCAGATCACCATCTCCTCGGCGTCGAGCATCCCGGAAAGGCGGCCCTGGCCGGTGGGCGCGCCCGGAAGCGCGCGGACGTCGTCGGCTTCGTCGATGAAGAGCCCGAGGAGGGCGATGGCCACGCGCTCGACCGGGACCGGCGGCGCCGTCACGGCCTCGAAGCGCTCCTCGAAATCGCGGAGCAGCGCCTGCGCGGCCGCGGCCGGCTCAAGCGTCGGGGCCGCCATGGAACAGCCGCTCGACGAGCTCCACCTCCGGATCGGGGAGCCGCCCGGCGCCGGCAGGTGAGGGGGGTGGCTTCCGGTCGCCGGCGCTCCTGCCCATCGCCGGCACGCTCTCGAGGGAAGGCCCCGGCGCGGCGGGCCTCACGGCGGCGAGGATCTCGGCGGGGTCGACCTCGAAGACCGCGGCCAGCGACCTCAGCAGGCGGCGCGAGAGCTTCGAGCCCGGCAGCGTCCGCGTCTCGAGGCGGTGGTAATTGCGGGCCAGCGCCCGGCGGCCTTCATCTCCCCGCACCTCGAAGTCCGCGGCCAGCCGCCCGACGACCTCGTCGGGCTCGAGGCCCCGCGCGCCCCGCATCGCCTTCAGCGCCCCCGGCAGGGCGCCGCCGGCCCCCCGCTTGCCGAGAACCTCGTCGACGACCGCGACGGCGCGCCGGTACCCCTCGCTTTCGGCGGCGTCGGGGGCCGGCGCCGGCCCGCGGGCGAGCAGGACGTCGGCGAGCATCCGGCCCAGCTCCTGGCGCTGCTCGCGGGGGACGAGGCGAAGGTACTCCTCGATCGGCTTCTCCGCGCCCTGTCTCAGGTCCTCGAGGGCCTGCCAGAACGCTCGCTCGAAGGCGTCTTCGCCGGCGCTCACGAGCTCTCCCAGTCGTTCGGGCGGACCCTGCCGCTTTCGATCGCCTCGTCGAGGCCGCTGACGAGGCGGAGCGCGGGCGAGCCGGGCGTCAGCTGGGGCACGCCGCGCTGCGAGGGCCAGGGACGCTCGACGCAGGCCGTGGCGATCTCGGCGGCGAGGGCGTGGACCTGCGGCTGGGGCTCGGCCCGCGCCAGGCGCAGCAGCATCCGCGCCGCGGCGTCCTCGATCGCCAGCTCCACCTCCTGCTCGCTCAGCCCGCAGGCCGCGCCGCTAGCGCGGCAGACCCGTTCGATCACCGCCACTCCCCGCTGGCAGAGGATCCAGAGGACGAACTCGAAGCGCTCGTCTTCGGCGCCGACGGTCTCCGCGCGCACGGCCTCCAGCTGCAGGTCGTCGAGCATTTCGATCGCTCGCTCTTCGATGGGATCGAACTGTGCCATACCACCTACACCGTCCCGGAATCGCGATTTCTTACAGCCGCCGGCGCGCTCTCCCGCATCTTCCTGAAGATGCGGTGCATGGCGGTGTCGACGGCGCCGCGTTTCATCCCGTGGCGGCGGCCGATCTCGCTCGGCGAGAGGTCGAGGACGAGGCGGTCGTGGGCGAGGCTGCGCTCGCGCTCGTTGAGGCCGCCGAGGTAGGGCTTCAGCGCGTCGACCATCTCCTCCGCCCGGGGCGCTCCGGGCGGCGACTCCACCGCCGCGAGCTCCTCGGGGTCGACGGCCGTCGCCTCGCTGCGGGCCGCGCGGCGCCGGTAGTCCTTGATCGCGTAGTTGAGGTTCGCGAAGGCGACCGTGCGGAAGGAGGTGTCGAACTCGAGCTTCGCCTCGAGCAGGCGCGCGAGCCGGCGCAGGAGGTCCTGGGCGATCTCTTCGGCGTCGGCCGCCGGGTCGTCGACGCCGCCGATCTTGCCGTAGGCGACCGAGCGCGCCCAGGACCAGTAGGGCTCGATCAGGCGGGAGATCGCCTCCCGCTCGGCCGCGGTGTCGCCGGCGGCACGCGCCGCGCGCGCCCGGCGCAGGAAGCGCTCGTCGCGAGCGTCGGCTGGACTGGGTTCTTGGCTCATCTCTGACGGGCGCACGCTTCACCCGGTGAACCGCGCGGCCTGACGAATTTCTTACAGCTTCGACGGCTCGGCCGCCGCCTCGACCCGCACGTACCCGTAGTCGTCGCGGACGTGGCGGTTGAAGAAGCTGCCCTTGGAGCCGGCCTCGAGCAGCCGGCGGTGCACCTCGGGCGGCACCTCGAAGTAGCGGTAGACGTGGCCGTTGCCGAAGCGGACCTCGAGGACTTCGTCGTCGTATCCGACCGAGTCGATGATGCTCGACTCGACGGGAACCCGGTGCATGGAGGCCTCCCGGACTTGTGATCAACCACAAGTCTAGCCAGGCGCAGTGCGCAGCTTTCAGCGCTTGCGCGAGCGATAGCGCCGCGTCTTCTCGCGGTTTCCGCAGACGTCCATCGAGCACCAGGTGCGGGAGCGGTTGCGGGTGGCGTCGTAGAAGGCCCACTGGCACTCCTCGTCGGTGCAGGCCTTGAGGCGCGGCCAGGCGCCCTGGGACTGGAGGCGCTCGATCGCCAGCAGCAGGCGCGCTTCGAAGCCGCTGATGTCGGAGCGCGCCGGCTCCAGGCTCAAGCGCCCGTCGCCGGCGAGGGTGGGGCGGAAGCGGCTGCGGGCGGCCGCTTCCCGCAGCGGCGCCAACTCGGCCTCGCTCGCCTCGCCGCCGTTGTTGGCGCGCAGGAGGGCGCGCAGGGACTCGCGCAGGGCAAGAACGCGCGCCAGGTCCTCGGGCTCCGGCTCATGCACGTATTCCCCCGTCTGCTCGGCGATCCAGGCCGCGAGCCGCTCGGGCGCGGCGATCGAGTCGGTTTCGTCTTCGAGGTCGTGGGTGTTGACGAAGGCCGTGAGCAGCTCCGCCTCAGGCTCGACCGCTTTGTTTGCAGGAGAGGTTGACACCGTCTATCCATTTTAGCTAGTGTTGTCAACACCGGCAAACAAAGATAGCCGGTAGCACGAGACGTCGAGAGGAGGCCGAAGATGAGATTCCTCGCCAGCTTCACCCTCGCCAACGCGGCCGAGTCGCAGCGGCGGATGCGCGAGATAGCCGAGCGCGAGCGCCAGGTGCGTCGGCGCCCTCGGCGCTGAGGGCCCGTTTTGGCTAGAAGACGTCCTCGGCAGTGATCCGCAGCAAGTCGCCGTCGCCCTCGACGGCTTCACGGGCGCCAACCGCAAAGCGGAGAGTGGCCGCGAGCTTCGGCAGGCCCCCCGACTTGCGTTCCAGATCGGCGCGAATGCGAAGGCCGTCCACTCGCTTACGCCACTTCGCCTCGCCGAGCATGATCGCTTCTCTCGATCGTCCCGCGAGCGCCACGGCGTCGATCTCGCCGGAGTCGGCCGCCGCGGTCCAGAAGGGACCTACCGCCACCACGTCATTCCCCAGATCTCCGCCGATCGCGAGCCGCCGAAGGTGCATGCGAAAAGCCTCCTCCCAGGGGCCTCCCATGTGATCGTCTAGAGAGTCGACGAGAACTGGCAGGATGCTCTTCCCCAAACCCCGCTCGATCTCAGGTCGATACCGGTCGAGATAGCCGAGCCAGAAGGCGAGGAAGTTGTCCGCGATCCGGTAGACGCGGCGGCGCGTCCGGCGAGCGTCCTCCGTGACCGGGACCACTCGCTCCACCAAGCGCAGGGAAACGAGACGATCGAGGGTGCGTGCCGGATCCGCCCGCACCGCCTGCTCGATCTCGTTGAACTTGGTGCGACCGGCGGCTATCGCGTAGAGGACCTGGCGTGCCAAATCACCTGCCTCGCCCTCCGTCGCAAGGACGAGCTGGCCCTCGGTCAACAGCTGTCCCCCTGGCGTGCAGGCAAGGCGATCGAGGTTGACGCGCACGGTTGCGCTCTGGTCCCACCAGCGGAGGTAGAGCGGCATGCCACCCACGATTCCCCAGACCAGAGCCCGCTGCGCCGGTCGCAGGGAAGGCAGCATCAGCGCCGCCTCGTGCGGAGCGAAAGGGTGCAGCGTCAGCGCGAGATCGATCCTCCCGTAGAGGGGCGCCCGCTCCTCCTGCATCGCCTCCATCACCCGGACGGCGGAGCCGCAGAGGAGCAGCTTCAGCTTGGTCTGTGAGCGCACGCGATCCCAGACAGCGCGGATCAGGCTCTGGAGCCCAGGCGAGCTCTCCTCCAGGGCCGGCAACTCGTCAAGGACCAGGAGCAGGCGCTTGCTTCGCCCTTGTTGCGCGAGCGTTTCGAGTGCGTCCTCCCAATCGGTGAAGGGACGCGCCTCGAGATCGCGGACGCCTTCGGCCATGAGCGGCGTCGCGGCGCGCGAGAGCGCAGCCAGTTCCGCAGCCGGCGGCCGGCCGGCCCCGGTGTGGAAGACGGCAGGGAGATCGGCACCGAAATGCTGCAGGAGCGCCGTCTTGCCCACTCGGCGGCGACCCCATACGACCGCCATCCCAGCTCCAGGAGAGGACCACCACGCATCCAGCCGCTCGATCTCTTGTCGGCGGTTGACGAAAGACATGCCTCAAAGGTTACCAGCATCAACCGTCGGCGACACTAGATGTCGGCGACCTTGGCTGCGGGTTAGCTCACACCCGTTGGACGCGCAGCCGCAGCAGGGCGATCACCGTGGTGGCGTCGCGGATCTCCGGCAGCGCGGCGTCGATCTCGGCCAGGTCGAGGCGGACGATCTCGATCGTCTCGTCGTCGTCGCGCTGGCCGCTGGCCGGCGAAAGGCCGGTGGCCTCGAAGATCGTCACCTTCTCGGTGAGGAAGCCCGGGCTCGGGTAGACGACGTGGAGGACGTTCCACTCCTCCGCCTGCAGCTCCGCCTCCTCGGCCAGCTCGCGCTGCGCGCATTCCAGCTCGCTCTCCCCCTCGACGTCGAGCGTCCCCGCCGGGATCTCCAGCAGCCGGTCGTCCTCGACCGCCTCGCGCGGCTGCCCGACCAGGTAGGCGAACTCCTCGTCGTGCGCCAGCACCGCCACCGACCCCGGGTGCTCGACCACCTCCCGCTCCACCTCGGTCCCGTCGGCGCGGCGGTAGGTCTTGGCGACCATGTCGACGTGGCTTCCCTTCAGCAGCAGCTTGCTGTCCAGTAGCTCCATTCCGCCATCAAACCGAACATTCGCTTGCCGTGCTCAGCTCTCCCCCGGCCGCGGCAACGTCGACCACGTGCTCGTCGGCCCCGGCGGGCTCTTCGCGATCGAGACCAAGAGCCATCGCGGCCGCATTCCCCTCGACCGGCTGGACGAGAAGATGTCGGGGCAGGCCTACGCCGAGAAGAAACGCTGGAAACGATCACCGCCATGAAGGTTCAACCCCTGCTCGTCTTCAGCCGCGCCTACCCGGTCGGGAGCGTGCCGGCCAGGTGAGCGCCTAGCGAAGCTCCTCCAGCCGCCGCTCCAGGAGCCGCCGCTCGACCTCGTCGTCGACCAGCTCCAGGGCTCGGCGGAGGGCGGCGGCGGCTTCTTCGCGGCGGCCGAGGCGGCGCAGCAGCTCGCCGCGGGTGGCGTGGAAGTAGTGGTAGGTGTCGAGATCGAGTGCATCGGCGATCGCCAGGCCCGCCACGGGATCGCCGGCCTCGGCGACGGCGACCGCCCGGTTCAGCTCGACCACCGCCGAGCCGGTCAGCCGCGAGAGCTCGCCGTAGAGAGCGGCGATCTGAGCCCAGTCGCGCGGCTCCTCCGCGTGCAGCGAGGCGATCGCCGCCTGCAACACGTAGGGACCGCGGCCGCCCAGCGCCAGCGCCCGCTCCAGCTCCAAGCGGCCCGCCGCGAGCTTCTCCCCGTCCCAGAGCGACGGGTCCTGGTCGGCGAGGAGGACCAGCTCCCCGTCGCGGAAGCGCGCCCGCCGCCGCGCCTCGTGGAGGACCATCAGCGCCAGCAGGCCGTGCGTCTCCGGCTCGTCGGGCATCAGTTCGACCCGCGCCGCGCCGAGGCGCAGCGCCTCGTCGGCGAGCTCGCCGCGGCCGCCGTAGCCACGGTTGAAGATCAGGTAGACGACGGCCAGGACCGCGTCGAGACGATCCGGCAGCAGGTGGCCAGGCGGGACGCGGAAGGGGATTCCCGCCGCCTTGATCTTGCGTTTCGCCCGCACCAGCCGCTGCCCCATCGTCGGCTCGGCGACGAGGAAGGCACGGGCGATCTCGCCGGTGCTGAGGCCGCCGAGGGTGTGCAGCGTCAGCGCCACCTGCGCCTCCAGCGCCAGCGCCGGGTGGCAGCAGGTGAAGAGCAGCTCGAGCCGCTCGTCGGGGAAGGCCGTCTCCTCCAATGCGTCCTCCGTCGCCTCCGGCACCTCCAGCAGGCGCAGCTTCTCGGCGCCTGCCCGCTCCCGCCGCAGCCGGTCGATCGCCCGCCGCCGGGCGGTGGTGATCAGCCAGCTGCGGGGATTGGAGGGCGCGCCCTCGCGCGGCCAGCGCTCGGCCGCCGCCGCGAAGGCCTCCTGGCTGGCTTCCTCGGCGCGGTCGAAGTCGCCGAGGAAGCCGATCAGGGAGGCGAGGACCCGCCCCCACTCGTCCCGGTAGGCCTGCTCGAGGATCGCTACCCCTCGGCCAGCGGCCGCACCTCGACCGCGCCGCCGAGGCGCGCCGCCGGCACCTTCGCCGCCATCTCGATCGCGGCGTCGAGGTCGTCGGCCTCGAGGAAGAAGTAGCCGCCGATCGCCTCCTTGGTCTCGGCGAAGGGGCCGTCGGTGGTCAGCGTCTCCCCGTCGGCGACGCGCACCGTCGTCGCCGTCTCCGGCGGCTCCATGCGCACGCCCGGCGTCGTCCGCGGGTCCCCGTCGATCTCCTGGTAGGCGGCGTAGACGGCTCCCTGCTCCTCGGCGGAGAGCCCGTCCCACTCGGGAGAGCCGGGAAGGGGGGTGGTGCCCTGGTGGATCAGCAGCATGTACTTCATCGCTTCCTCCTTGGTCGGATTGTCCCCCCTTAGACGAACGGGATACGGCTATTTCGACAGCAGCTCGATCTCGACCCGCTCGCCCGCCTCGACCTCCTCGCGCTCGGCGGGGATGACGGCGAGGGCCTCGGCGCCGAGCATCGAGGTGAGGACGTGGGAGCCCTGGCTCTCGCGGGTGAGGTGGGCGCGCCAGCCCTCCTCGCCCAGCTCGAGCCGGCAGCGCAGGTAGTGGGCCTTGCCGGGCTTCTTGCGGTAAGCGGCGGCGAGGGCGGCGTGGGTGCGGCCGGGGAGGGGGTCGAGGCCCTGCAGCGCCCGCAGCGCCGGGCGGGCGAAGAGGTGGAAGGTGACCAGCGCCGAGACCGGGTTGCCGGGGAGGCCGAAGACGAGGGTCGGCCGGCCGTCCTCCCGCCCGAGGACGCCGAACCAGGTGGGGCCGCCGGGGCGCATCGCCACCCGCCAGAAGCGCTCCTCGACCCCGAGCCCGGCGAGCGCGCCCTTGACGTGGTCGTGGCGGCCGACCGAGACGCCGCCGGCGACGATCAGCGCATCGCAATCGAGGGAAGCGGCGATCATCTCGCGCGTGGCCGCGGCCTCGTCGGGGAGGTGGGCGAGGTGAGCCGGCTCGGCTCCGGCTTCACGCACCAGAGCGCTGAGGGCGTAGCCGTTGGAGTCGTGGATCTGGCCGGGGCCGAGCGGCTCCCCAGGCGGGACCAGCTCGTCGCCGCTGCCGAGCACCGCCACCCGCGGGCGGGCGCCGCACTCGACCTCGGCGATGCCGGCCGCGGCCAGCACCGCCACCTCGGCCGCGCCGATCCGGCATCCCGGCGCCAGCAGCGCCTGCCCGGCCTCGACGTCCTCGCCGGCCCGGCGGATGTTCTCGCCGGCCATGACGGCCCGGCCCGGCCGCAGGTGGCCGTCCTCCTCGGCGGCGTCCTCGACCGGCAGCACCGCGTCGGCGCCCTGCGGGACCATCGCGCCGGTCGATATCCAAACCGCCTCCCCTGCTCCCACCGGCATCTCCGCCGGGTGCCCCGCGCGGGACTCGCCGACCAGGCGCAGCCTCGCGTCCGGACCGGCCGCTTCGGCGCTGCGCAGGGCATAGCCGTCCATCGCCGAGTTGTCGAAGGGCTGGATCGCGATCGCGCTCCGCACCTCGGCCGCCGTCGCCCGCCCGAGGCACTCCTCCAGCGCGACCGGCTCGCCCGCGAGCTGCACGACCTCGGCGAGGACGATCTCCCGCGCCGCCTCCGGCGCCAGCGCTGCGCTCACGGGCGGTGCGCGGTCGGCGCGCCGCGCAGCAGCGAGACCGCGTGGGGCAGCGCCGGCAGCAGGGCGCCGGCGGTCTCGGCGATCGCCTTCGGGTTGCCGGGGAAGTTGACGATCAGGGCGGCGCCGCGGATGCCGGCGGCGCCACGGGAGAGCATCCAGTGGGGCGTGTGCGCGGCAGAGGCCGCCCGCATCGCCTCGGCGATCCCCGGCGCCCGCCGCTCCAGCACCGCCTCGGTCGCCTCGGGGGTGACGTCGGCGGCGGCGAAGCCGGTGCCGCCGGTGGTGAGGACGAGGTCGCATTCGCCGCCGTCGGCCCAGCGCCGCAGGCAGGCTTCGATCTCGCCGCGGTCGTCGGCGACGAGCTCGCGCCCGGCCAGCTCCCCTCCCAGCTCCTCGACGAAGGCCGCCAGCGCGTCGCCGGAGGCGTCCGCGCCGCCGTCCCGCGCGCGCGAGCTGCTGACCGTGACCACCGCCGCCCGCGGCGGCCCCTCAGCCGGCGCGCCAGTCACTCTTGCCGCCGCTCTTCTCCAGCAGGCGCAGGCCGTCGATAACGACCCCGCGCTCCAGTCCCTTGACCATGTCGTAGAGGGTCAGCGCCGCCACCGAGCAGGCGGTCATCGCCTCCATCTCGACCCCCGTGCCCGCGGTGGTCGCCGCCTCCGCCTCGATCCGCGCCGCGCCGCTGCCGCCGTCCACCTCGATCTCCACGTCGACGTGCGAGAGCGGCAGCTGGTGCGCGAGCGGGATCAGGTCCCAGGTCCGCTTCGCCGCCTGGATCCCGGCCAGCCGGGCGGTCCCGACGACGTCGCCCTTCGGCGCGTCGCCGGCCAGCACCCGCGCCGCCGTCGCCGGCGACATCCGCACCGTCGCCTCGGCCCGGGCGTGGCGGCGCGTCGCCGGCTTGCCGCCGACGTCGACCATCCGGGCGCTGCCGCTCGCGTCGAGGTGGGTCAGGTCGCCTGGACCGCTGGCCTCGGCAGGGGCGCTCATCGGCCTAGGATAAGCCGATGTTGCTGCAGGTACGCCTCTTCGCGGTCCTGCGCGAGCGGGCCGGACGGGACAGCCTCGAGATCGAGGTGCCGGAGGGGGCGACGGTCGCCACGGCGCTGCGGGCGCTGGCGGAGACGAGCGAGCCGCTGGGCGAGGCGCTGGCGGCGATGCCGGTGGTGATGGCGGTCAACCGCGCCTACGCCGGCGAGGAGGAGACGCTCTCGGCCGGCGACGAGCTGGCGCTGATCCCACCGGTCAGCGGCGGCGCCGGGACGCCGCATGTCCGCGTCGGCCCCGAGCCGCTCTCGGCCGACCGCCTCGCAAAGACCGTCGCCACCTCCCACACCGGCGCGATCGTCACCTTCCAGGGCACCACCCGCGACGTCGAGCGGCTCGACTACGAGGCCTACGAGCCGATGGCGAGCGAGCGGATCGAGTCGATCCTCACCGATGTCCGCGCTCGCCACGAGGTCGAGGCCCTCGCCGCCGAGCACCGCACCGGCTCTGTCCCCCGCGGCGAGCCCAGCGTCGTCGTCGCGGTCGCCGCCGCCCACCGCGCCCCGGCCTTCGCCGCCGCTCGCGAAGCGATCGACCGGATCAAGGCCGAGGCCCCGATCTGGAAGCGCGAGGTCGAGGGCGAGCGCGGCAAGTGGGTCGAAGGGAGCAAGCCCTCGGCGGATTAACCTTGCAAATCTAAAATCTTATTTTAAGATTGCAAGGATGATAGAAAGGAGAATCAGGTCATCCGTCGAAAGTCTGCTGGGAGAGTCGCCGGCGGTTGTGTTGACCGGGCCGCGCCAGGTCGGCAAGACGACGCTGGCGTTGGACATCGCCGAGCTGCGTCCGTCCACCTATCTGGACCTCGAGTCGGAAGCCGACCGAGCGCGGCTCTCCGAGCCGGAGTTCTACCTGGCCGACCATGAGGACGAGCTGCTGGTCCTCGACGAGATTCAGCGCCTGCCGGGTCTCTTCGAAGCGCTGCGTGGCGCGATCGACCGCGGGCGCCGGGCCGGCAAGGGCACGGGGCGGTTTCTCCTGCTGGGTTCGGCGTCGATGGAGCTGCTGGCGCAGTCCGGCGAGAGCCTCGCCGGCCGGATCTCCTTTGCCGAGTTGACGCCCTTCGACGTGACCGAGATAGGCGGTGATCAGCTCGACCGTCTATGGGTGCGGGGCGGGTTCCCCGAGAGCTTCCTCGCCCGGAGCGACGAGACCAGCCTGCGCTGGCGGCGGGACTTCATTCGCACCTACCTCGAACGCGACATCCCCCAACTTGGCCCGCGGATTCCGGCGGAGACGTTACGGCGGCTGTGGACGATGCTCGCACACAACCAGGGCGGGCTGTTGAACGCGGCCAACATCGCGCGCGGCCTTGGCGTGAGCGGTGCCACCGTCGGCAACCACCTCGACCTGATGGTCGACCTGCTGCTCGTGCGCCGCCTTCCCCCCCGCCTGGCGAACGCCGGGAAGCGCCTGGTGCGCTCGCCCAAGGTCTATGTCCGTGACAGCGGCATTCTCCACGCTTTGCTCGGCATCGCCGACAAGGAGGCCCTGCTGGGGCACCCGGTCGTCGGCGCCAGCTGGGAGGGAATGGCGATCGAGAATCTGATCGCGTTGGCCGGCGATGGGGTCGAGCCGAGCTTCTACCGGACCGGCGGCGGCGCCGAGATCGATCTGGTCCTCTCCTGGCCAGACGGACGCGAGTGGGCGATCGAGGTGAAGCGAACGCTGGCGCCGAAGGCGGAACGGGGGCTGCGGTCGGCGATCGAGGACGTGGAGCCGGAGCGCAGCTTCGTCGTCTACCCCGGAAAGGAGCGCTACCCGCTGGGAAAAGACATCGAGGCGATCGGTCTGGTGGGGCTCTGCGAAGAGCTGACGACGACGCGGCGGGGCGACACCTGACGCGAAGTCTCAGCTCGACGTTGGAAAGTGCAGCGAGCCGGCGTCGCCGGGACCGGCGTTGCTGGCGGGCCAGCGGCTGGTGATCGCCTTGCCGCGGGTGTAGAAGCGGACGCCCTCGGGGCCGTGGATGTGGTGGTCGCCGAAGAGCGAGTCCTTCCAGCCGCCGAAGGAATAGAAGGCCATCGGCACCGGGATCGGCACGTTGATCCCGATCATCCCCACCTCGACCTCGCGCTGGAAGCGGCGCGCCTCGTGGCCGGACCCGGTGAAGATCGCGGCGCCGTTGGCGTAGGGGTTGGCGTTGATCAGCTCGATCGCCTCGTCGAGGCTGCCGGTTCGCACCACCGAGAGCACCGGGCCGAAGATCTCGTCGCGGTAGACCGACATCTCCGGCTCGACCCCGTCGATCAGGGTCGGCCCGACCCAGAAGCCGCCGCCGTCCATCTCCAGCTCGCGGCCGTCGACGGTCAGGTCCGCCCCCGCCGCCGCGCCCTGGCCGATGTAGTCGACGATGCGATCGCGCGCCTGCGGCGTCACCACCGGCCCCATCTCCGAGCCGGGGTCCAGCCCGGGGCCGACCTCGATCTCGCGCGCCCGCCGCGCCACCTCCTCGACCAGCGGGTCGGCCGCCCCCTCGACGGCGACCGCGACCGAGACCGCCATGCAGCGCTGTCCCGCCGAGCCGAAGCCGGCGGCGGCGAGCTGGTCGGCGGCGTACCCGAGGTCGGCGCCGGGGACGACGACCGCGTGGTTCTTCGCCCCGCCCAGCGCCTGCACCCGTTTGCGCCGCTCGGTCGCGCGCCCGTGCACGTAGGAGGCGATCGGGGTCGAGCCGACGAAGGAGACGGCCGCCACGTCGGGGTGGTCGAGCAGCGCGTCGACCGCGACCTTGTCGCCGTGGACGACGTTGAAGACGCCGTCCGGCAGCCCGGCCTCGGCGTAGAGCTCGGCGACCCGGTTGGAGGCCGACGGGTCGCGCTCGGAGGGCTTCAGGACGAACGCGTTGCCGCAGGCGATGGCGACCGGGTGCATCCACATCGGCACCATCGCCGGGAAGTTGAAGGGGGTGATGCCGGCGCAGACGCCGAGCGGCTGGCGGAAGGAGTAGGCGTCCACGCTCGTCGAGACCTGGTCCGAGTACTCGCCCTTCAGCAGGTGCGGGATGCCGCAGGCGAACTCGACCACCTCGAGCCCGCGCATCACCTCCCCCTTCGCGTCCTCCAGCACCTTGCCGTGCTCGGAGGAGACGATCCGCGCCAGCTCCTCGACGTTGCGGTCGAGCAGCTCGCGGAAGGCGAACATGACCTTGGCGCGGCGGCTCAGAGACGCCTGCGACCACTCCGCGAAGGCGGCTCGCGCCGCCGCGACCGCGGCGTCGACGTCGGCCGGCTCGGCGAGCACGACCTCGGCCTGGACCTCGCCGGTCGCGGGGTCGTAGACGGGAGAGGTGCGGGACGAAGAACCGGCGGTCTCCTCGCCGCCGATCCGGTGCCGGATCGTGCGCCTGGCGGCTACTGAGCTCACCGGTTCATTGTGACGGGACCGGCGTCAGCGGCCCTTCGCCTCTCAGTACAGAGATCGCGTTGCGGGCCGCCAGCTCGGCCATCGCGGCGCGGGTCTCGACCGTGGCCGAGCCGAGGTGCGGCGCCAGCACCACGTTGTCGAGCTCGAGCAGCCCGGGCTCGACCTGCGGCTCGCGCTCGTAGACGTCCAGCCCGGCGGCGGCGATCGTGCCCGCCGCCAGCGCCGCGGCCAACGCCGGCTCGTCGACCACCGGCCCGCGGGCGGCGTTGATCAGGACCGCGCTCGGCTTCATCGACGCCAGCTCCGCCGCCCCGATCAGGTGGCGCGTCTCCGGCGTCAGCGGGCAGTGCAGGCTGACGACGTCGGACTCAGCCAGCAGCTGCGGCAGCGCCATCCGCTCCGCTTCCAGCGAGCCGACCGTCTCCTCCGGGGCCGGGCGGCGCGAGCTGTAAGCGATCCGCATCCCGAAGGCCCGCGCCCGCGCCGCCACCCGACCGCCGATCCCGCCCAGCCCGACGATCCCCAGCAGCTTGCCCTGCAGCGAGCTGCCGAGCATGAAGGACATCCCCCAGGTCCAGTCGGCCCCCGAGCGGATCAGCCGGTCGCCCTCCACGACCCGCCGCGTCGCCGCCAGCAGCAGCGCCATGGTCAGATCGGCGGTGGCGTCGTCGAGGACGCCGGGCGTGTTGGTCACGGTGACGCCGTGCCGTGCCGCCGCCTCGAGGTCGACGTTGTCGTAGCCGACGGCGACGTTGGCGACGCAGCGCAACCCCGGCCCGGCGGCTTCGAAGAGCTCCTCGTCGACCCGGTCGTGCAGGAGGGTGAGGACCGCATCCGCGCCGGCGACCAGCTCGAGCAGGTCAGCGCGGGGAAGCGCCTGCTCGCGTTCGTCGATCCGCACCTCTCCGGCGGCCCGCAGCGCGTCCACGGCTGCCGCCGGCAGCCGGTTGGTAACCACGAAGGCGGGGCGCTCGCGAGGCGGCATCTGCTCGCGAAGACGCTATCGCCCCCGCCCAGGGACAGGCGGAGGCGAAGCATCGATTCTCTCGCATGAAAACTCCCGAGACGCTCTACCTAGGAGTGGCGCCTCGGGAGTCAGGAGAAATACACATGAGGCTTGTACTGGTTCTTGGACGTACCGGTCAAGAACGCCCGGGTGCCTAGATATGCAGGTGACAGCTTGCACCTCGTTCCCGCTGTCATCCGGCTTCGGGCTTCAGCACCACCACGCAGAGGTCGTCGCGGATCGGCCGGTCGGCCCAGGCCAGGATCGCCCGTTCCACCTCGTCCACCATCACCCTCGCCGTCAACCCGGAGAGCGGCGCCAGCATTCCTTTCAGCCCCTCGAGGCCGAGCATCTGGCGGCCGCGGCGGACGTCGGTGGCGCCGTCGGTGTAGACGACGAGGCCCTCGCTGCCCGCCACCGAGACCTCCTCGTTCCGCAGCTCGAGGCGCTCGTCGGCGCCGAGCAGGAAGGTCGAGCCGTCGAGGGGAAGCTCCTCCAGCCCCGGTAGGCGCAGCGGCGGCGGGTGGCCCGCCCGCGCCCACGAGGCCGTCCCCCCGCCTTGCCGCAACCGCAGGCAGACGGCGCTGACCAGCTCCTGCCGGCGCCCCGGCCGGTCGAGCAGCGCCGTGTTGGCGAGGGTCAGCAGTTCGGCGGGGTCGCTGGTGCTGGCGGCAAAGGCGGCGAACCGCGCCCTGATGAAGGTCGCGAGCCGCGCCGCCGCGGGGCCGTGGCCGACCACGTCGCCGACGATCGCCACGGTCGACCCGTCGGGGCCGTTGGTGAGGAGGTAGAAGTCGCCCGAGACGCCGAGCTCGGAAGGGACGAATACCGCCGCCGCATCGATCCCGGGCAGGTCCGGCAGGTCCGAGGGCGTCAGCGCGGCGCGGATCGCCTCCAGTTCCTCGGCCGAGTGCTCGAGCACCCGCACCCGCTCGCCGAACCAGGCGACGACGGCCGCGACGGCGAGGAAGAAGGCCGCGCGGATGACGATCGCCAGCCCGAATTCCGGCACCGGGTCGATCGCGTTCCCGACCGCGAAGAGCAGGACGCAGGCGAGCGCCGCGAGGAGGCCGGCCCGGAGACCGAACCACCAGGTGGCGAAACCGATCGGAATCGAGAAGAAGAAGGCGATGCCGGCGTTGTGCGAGCCGACCGCCAGCCAGAGGGCGGAGACGACGAGGATGCCGCTGACGATCCAGGCGATGCGGGCGTTTCGCGACGGTCCCCTTGCCAAGCTGGGCTGACCATACAAGCTCCCGCCGCCCCTGGTGCGACGGGAGCCCTGGTCAGGTTCGAGAGGTCAGATGCGAGGTGGGATCGTCAGTACCACCTGCCGCGGGCAAAGCCGCCGAAGGCGATCAACCCGATCAGGGCGACGATCAACCCGATCCAGAAGCTCCAGACGATCATCAGCACGATCCCGACGATCACGAGGATGCCCCCGAGGGAGATGCCCCCGGTCCCGGCGCCTCTGTCTGCTCTGGTGTTCATCTGATCCTCCGTTCGCTGTTTTCTTTGGACGAGTGCTTCTTTCCGGTAGTACCCGCTGGGGGCGTTCCTACTCCGGCTCGGGCGCCTCCTCACCCGGCCAGCTGCCGGTCAGCTTGGCGAAGGAGGTGCGGCTGCCGTGGTCGACGAGCCCTTTGACCAAGCGGAAGATCGCCCCCTCCAGCACCAGCGCTGCGACCAGCTTCGGCCAGGAGAACTCGCGGTGCTCGGGGCTCGGCGGCTCCTCGTCGTCGACCAGGCCCCACACCCCTTCGAACACCTTCTTGCCGACGAGCCCGGCGATCAGGCCGAGCACGATGCTGAACGGGGCGAAGATCAACTTCATGGCGCTCCTCCCTCAGGTGGTCTTTTCGTCCTTCGGCTCTTCGCGCGGCTCGAGCTGGATCTCCTTCTCCGCCCGCGGCAGCCCTTCGTCGATCTCGGCGCTGCGCTCGCGCTCGGCGTTCAACTGGTGGCCGAAGAGGATCGCCAGGTTGGTGATCCAGAACCAGAGCAGCAGCACCACCAGGCCGGCGAGCGTGCCGTAGGTCTTGTCGTAGGAGCCGAAGTTGGCTACGTAGAGCGCGAACAGCGCCGAGGCGATCGCCCAGACGACGATCGCGACGATCGCGCCCGGGGTGACCCAGCGGAAGCCGCGCACCTTGACGTTCGGCGAGGCGTAGAAGAGGACGTCGACCATGAGGATGAAGATCGCCGCCATCGCCGGCCACTTGGCGACGTTCCAGATGTCGACCGCGGTGCTGCTGAGGCCGACCGGCCCCGCGATCGCCGCGACCACCGGCCCGGTGAGGACGAGGCCGACGGCGAGCAGCGCCATCATCACGATCATCGCCAGGGTCACAGCGATCTGCAGCGGCCGCAGCTTCCAGAACGGGCGCCCCTCCGGGGTCTCGTAGATGACGTTGGAGGCGCGGATGAAGGCGCCGACGTAGCCTGAGGCCGACCACAGGGCCGCCGCCAGGCCGAAGACGAAGGCGAAGCCCGCGGCGCTCTGGTTGTGGACGATCGATTCGATCGGGCCTTTGAAGGTTTCCGCGCCGGATTGCGGGCCGATCCCGGTGATGATTTCGGTCAGCGTCGAGGTCGTCGTCCTCGGGTTGCCGAAGATCCCGATCAGCGAGACCATCGCGATCAGCGCCGGGAACAGCGCGAGCAGCCCGTAATAGGTGAGCGCCGCCGCCCAGTCGCTGAGGTTGTCCTCCTGGAACTCGCTCAGCGTCCGCTTCAGGGTCGGCCAGAGACCGGTCTTCGCCGCCGCCCCCTCGGGCTTGTAGTCGCGCCTAACCGCGGTGCCCTCCATACGGACTAGTTGCCCGTTGAAGGGGACTTACTAACTAGAGGTCCGGCAGCTCCTGCTCCTCGGAGAGCAGCGGCGCGAACAGGTCGCCCTTCGCCTCGACCCGCTCCAGCACCGCGGCGTGGTCGAAGGCCAGCGCCCCCGCCGCGCCGGCCTCCAGGGCCGCTTCCACCTCGCTCCACTCCAGCGGCGTCGAGACCGTCGGCCGCTCCTTCGCCCGCAGCGAGTAGACGCAGACGGTGGTCTTGTGGACGTCGTTCTGGCTCCAGTCGATCAGCACCTTGCCCGGACGCCGCGCCTTCGACATCTGCGAGACGACCCGGTCGGGGAACTTCCTCGCCAGGGTCTCGGCGACCGCTTTCGCGAACGGCTTCGTCTCCGCGTAGGTGGCGGTGCCGTTCAGCGGCACGTAGAGCTGCATCCCCTTCGAGCCCGAGGTCTTCGGGTAGCAGCGCAGGCCGAGCTGCTCGAACAGCCCGTGCAGCCAGACCGCCACCTGGGCGCAGTCGAGGACGTCGGCAGGGGGGCCGGGGTCGAGGTCGAAGACCATCGCCGTCGGCCGCTCCCTGTCCTCCGCCCGCGAGAGCGAGGTGTGGAGCTCGATGTCGGCGAGGTTCGCCAGCCAGACCAGGGTCGCCGCGTCTTCGACCACGCAGTAGTCGATCTCCCCCTCGTGCCGGTCGCTGTAGATGCTCGCCGTGGTCACCCACTCGGGCCGGTGGCCGGGGCAGCGCTTCTCGTAGAAGTGCTTCCCCTCGACGCCGTCGGGATAGCGCTTCAGGGTCAGCGGCCGGCCGCGCAGGTGCGGCAGCAACACGTCCGCGATCCGCGAGTACCAGTCGATCAGGTCGCCCTTGGTGAATCCGGTCTTCGGGTAGAGCACCTTGTCGAGGTTGGAGAGCTTGACCTCGTGCTCCAGCTCGACTTCGCCGGCCGGCTTGTCCTCGCGCAGTCCCTTGTAAGCGGGGTGGCGGAGGATCCCCTCCTTCGTCATCTCCCGGAACTCGATCTCGGCGACGAGGCGCGGCTCGACGAACCGGGTGGCTTTCGGCGGGTGCGGGCCGGCGGCGAAGGGGTTCTCCTCGGTCGCCAGCGGCGCCAGCCGCGCGGCCAGCGCGGCCAGGTCGCGCTCGTCGAATCCGGTCCCGACTTTGCCGCCGTAGCGCAGCACCCGCCTGCCGCCTTCATGCTCGAAGTAGCCGACGATGAGGGCGCCGATCCGGTTGCGGCGCCGGCCTTCGCCGGGGGTCCAGCCGCCGATCACCATCTCCTGGCGGCTCACGTTTTTCACCTTCAGCCAGGCGCCGGTGCGCTTGCCGGGGGCATAGGTGGAATCGACGCGCTTCAGCATCACCCCCTCCAGCCCCTGCTCCCTGCTCGCGGCCAGCAGCTCTTTCGCGTGGCCGACCGAGTGGCCGGGCGTCTGCCAGCTCTCGCCGGACAGCTCCAGCCCCTCGAGCAGCTCGCGGCGGCGGCTGTAGGGCTCGCCGGTCAGGTCCCTCCCGTCGAGGTAGAGGAGGTCGAAGACGACGTAGACCACCGGGTAGGTTTTCATCCGTCGGCGAACGACGCTCTCGTCGGTGTTGTGGATGCGCTGCTGGAGGCGCTCGAAGCTCGGCCTGCCGTTCTCGTCGAAGGCGACGAGCTCGCCGTCGAGCACCGCGTCGTGGGCGCCGAGCGCGCGCGAGATCCGCCGCACCTCCGGGTACTGAACGCTGACGTCGTTGAGGTTGCGCGTCTGCAGCTCGACCCGCCCCGGCTTGCAGTAGGCGATCGCCCGCACCCCGTCCCACTTCACCTCGACCGCCCACTTGCCGTCGTCGCGCGGCAGCGTCGAGAGCCGAGCCAGCCTCGGCACCACGTTTTCGGGAAACGGATCGCGCTCCCGCGCCGGCGGGTCGATCCGATGGATCATCCAG
>JBQCDH010000049.1:0-31412 GCA_051961435.1 Solirubrobacterales bacterium | reverse complement strand
CACCCCCCCCACCGGGGCGGCGTGGGGGGCGGGGCCCCCCGGGGGCCGGGGGCCCCCCCCTCCGCCCCCCGGCCCCCCCCCGGGCCCCTGTACCGCGACGCTTGGTCCCTCAGCTCATCGCCGACAGGGACAAGTCGGTCGTCCTCAGCTTTGTACGGGGGTATAAAGGCGCGATTGGGGCGGCGGCATTAGGCTCTCTGATGCTCTTTTCAAGGGATTGAGACTTTTCAACCGAACGCGCTCGGCCGATCCCGGGCGCGCGCCTAGTGGGGGGACCCGAAACCGATGACTCGCATCCGCCAGCAGAACGTAACCGCAGCGCAGTGGAGCTCCAACGGAGCAGCGCTCGGCGCGCAGGACCTGACCCTTCCGGAGAACAACCCGTTCGGCCAGAACGTCTTCTCCGTCGCCGTGCAGCGCGAACGGCTGCCGAAGGACGTCTTCGAGAAGCTGCAGACGACGCTGGAAGGGGGCGAGGCCCTCGACCCCGGCCTCGCCGACGCCGTCGCCGAGGCGATGAAGGAGTGGGCGCTGGAGAACGGCGCCACCCACTACACCCACATGTTCCAGCCGCTGACCGGCTCGACCGCCGAGAAGCACGACTCCTTCTTCGAGCCCGGCGGCGAAGGGGAGGCGATCGCCGACTTCTCCGGCAAGGAGCTGATCCAGGGCGAGCCCGACGCCTCCTCCTTCCCCACCGGCGGCGTCCGCGCCACCTTCGAGGCCCGCGGCTACACCGCCTGGGACCCGACCAGCCCCGCCTTCATCCTCGAGAACCCGAACGGGGCGCTGCTCTGCATCCCGACCGCCTTCGCCTCCTGGACCGGCGAGGCGCTCGACGCGAAGATCCCGCTGCTGCGCTCGATGGACGCGCTCAGCCGCTCGGCGATCAAGGCGCTGCGGCTGCTCGGCGACGAGGAGAGCCAGCGCGTCTTCACCACCGTCGGCCCCGAGCAGGAGTACTTCCTGATCGACGAGCAGTACTTCTTCGAGCGGCCCGACCTGATCGCGACCGGCCGCACCCTCTTCGGCGCCAAGCCGCCGAAGGGCCACGAGCTCGACGACCACTACTTCGGCTCGATCCCCGAGCGGATCCTCGCCTTCATGCTGGAGTCGGAGCTGGAGATGCGCAAGCTCGGCATCCCGGTCAAGACCCGCCACAACGAGGTGGCGCCGAACCAGTACGAGATCGCGCCGATCTACGAGAACTCGAACGTCGGCTCCGACCACCAGCAACTGGTGATGCAGACGATGGAAAACGTCGCCCGCCGCTACGGCCTCGTCTGCCTCCTGCACGAGAAGCCGTTTGCCGGCGTCAACGGCTCCGGCAAGCACAACAACTGGTCGATGGGAACCGATACCGGCGTCAACCTGCTCGACCCGGGCGATACTCCGGCCGAGAACATCCACTTCCTGTTCTTCTGCGCCGCGGTGATCCAGGCGGTGAACAAGCACCAGGGCCTGCTGCGGGCCTCGGTCGCCAACATCGGCCAGGACCACCGCCTCGGCGCCAACGAGGCGCCGCCGGCGATCATCTCGATCTTCCTCGGCGCCGAGCTCGAAAAAGCCTTCGAGGCGATCGCGACCGGAGAAGGCGACCCCAACACGCCCGCCTCGTTCCTCGACCTCGGGGCGACGGTGCTGCCGGCGCTGCCGATGCACGGCGGCGACCGCAACCGGACCTCGCCGTTCGCCTTCACCGGCAACAAATTCGAGTTCCGGGCGCTGGGGTCGAGCATGTCGCTCGCCTTCCCCAACACGGTGCTGAACACGATCGCCGCCGAGGCGATCGACGAGCTGGCCGGCAAGCTGGAGGAGAAGCTGAACGGCGGCGAGCAGATGCCGGAAGCGGTGATGGACCTCGTCAAAGAGAGCTACCTGGCCAACAAACAGGTCTGCTTCAGCGGCGACAACTACTCCGAGGAGTGGCACCAGGAAGCCGAGCAGCGCGGGTTGAAGAACCTGCGCACGACCCCCGACGCGCTGCCGGAAGTGATCTCCGACCAGACCATCCGCACCTTCGAGAACTACGACGTGCTCTCGAAGCGGGAGCTGGACTCGCGCTACGAGGTCTGGGTCGAGCAGTACTGGCTGCGGGCCAACATCGAGGCGGAGACCGCCTTCTCGATCGCGAAGACGATGATCCTGCCGGCGGCGCTGCGGCACCTGGCGCTGATCAGCGAGTCCGGCGTCTCGGCGGTCGAGGGCGAGGTCCGCAGCCTCGTCGACGACCTCGTCGCCGCCCTCGGCGAGCTGGAAGCGGCGAACGCCGACCCGGGCCTCGAGGGGATGGAGATGGCGGTCCACGCCCGCGACAAGCAGCTGGCGGCGATGGCCAGCGTCCGCGACGCGGCCGACAAGCTGGAGAAGGTCGTCGCCGACGACCTCTGGCCACTGCCGAAGTACGAGGAGATGCTGTTCATCAAGTAGCGCCTGGAGGACGAGCCCCTACCGGGGCTCGTCCTCGGTTTCCGCATCGAAGAAGTGCATCTGGGGAAGATTCCGACCACGGCCGGAGACGGAACGCTTAACGCCCGCTTTCGGCAGCGAGCAATGGCAAAGCGAGCCGAAGACAAGACAGGATTCCGGTCGCCTTCGGATGCCGAGAGTGCCGTGCTCCAAAGACTGCTGAGCGAGCATTTTTCAGGGCGGGACGCTCTTCTAGACCAATTACCCACCCTCAGAGTTCGTCAGATCGACGAGCAAGGCAGTTTGAAACTCAAGGTCATCGCTCCGACTTCTAGAGCAGAGGACTCATTCCGAGTTCCCGTGGAAGCAGAATTACCGGACCTTGATGGAATGGCCATTCATCTGTCCTTGCATGTCGTGAATGGAGTCATGGATGAGCTCGAGATATATCGAGAGGATTCAGGCCTTGTAAAGCGGCAGCTATCCCCAGAGGAGCTTCGCCTGATCGTTTTGGACTCGCCCATCTGATCATCCCTCGATCACTCGTCCCCCGGCTCGTCTTCCCTCGGGGGCTTGCGAACCGCGTACCAGATCAAGAGGAAGACGGCGACCGCGCCGAGGAGCGGAATCAGGCCACCGAAGAGAACCGGCTCCCAAGCCTCTTCCCCCCTCGGAAGCAGCGCCAGGAGCATCAGCGTCTCGCCCATGGGGCCGAGTCTAGGCTAGGCGCGCGCTCTGACTCGCATCCGCAAACCGTCCTGCGGCGAGAGCGTCGGCATCTGGCGGATCGTCATGGTGCGGCCGGGAAGGGCCTCGAAGCTCAGGCGCTGGAGCAGCTTCGTCGCCACCAGCTTCACCTCGGTCTGGCCGAAGCGCTTGCCGATGCAGATGCGGGAGCCGCCGCCGAAGGGGACGTAGGCGCCGCGGGGCAGCGCCGCCTTGCGCTCGCGGGCGAAGCGCTCGGGGATGAACGCCTCCGGCTGGGGGAAGACCTCGGGCAGGCGGTGGCTGGCCCAGGAGCAGTAGTTCACGTAGGCGCCCTTCGGCACCGTGTGGCCGCCGAACTCGAACTCAGCGATAGCCCGGCGGGGGCCGATCCAGGCCGGCGGGTAGAGGCGCAGGACCTCATCGAGGGTCATCTCCAAGTAGGGCATCTCGCGTTCGAGCCGGGCGGCGGTCGGTGAGGCGCCGGCGAGCACGCGGTCTTGCTCCTCGCGCAGGCGCCGCGTCGCCTCCGGGTGGCGGCCGAGCTCGTGGAGCATGAAGGTCAGGGTCGAGGTCGAGGTGTCGTGGCCGGCGAACATCAGCGTCATCACCTGGTCGCGGACCTCGCGGTCGCTGAACTCCTCGCCGCCGGCGCCGCGGGCGCCGACCAGGAGGCTGAGGATGTCGCGGCAGCCAGGGTCGGGGTGGGCACGCCGCCGGGCGATCTCGCCGAAGACGATCTCATCGAGAACCGCGCGCGAGCGGACCATCTTGCGCCAGGGCGAGCCGGGGCCGCGCAGCAGGCGCAGGTGGAAATCGATCCCGTAGTAGGCGAGGGCGCGCTCGAAGTGAAACGCGGCCGCTGAGCCCTTGCCGGCCTCGTCGGGATCGAGGCCGAGCAGCGCCCGCATCGCGATCCTCATCGCCAGGTTGCGCATCCACTCGTATACGTCGACGACCTCCCCGGCCGGGAGGGCGTCGATCGCCCGGTCGGCCTCGACCGCCATCGCCTCCGTCGCCGCTTCGATCTGTTCGCGGTGGAAGGCGGGCATCATGATCGCCCGGGCGCGGTCGTGGTAGTCCTCGTCGATCGTCAGCAGCCCGTCGCCGAGCAGGGGGATCAGGTCGCCGAAGCTCGACTCGCGCCAGTGGAAGTTCTCCGGATGGGCGACGGTGACGAAGTGGTTCGCCTCCGGCCCGAGCATGAAGACGACCGGCGAGTGCAGCAGCCGCAGCGTGAAGATCGGCCCGAACTCTTCGTAGGCGCCGAGCAGCAGGGGCAGCGGGTCGCCGTTGACCTGGAGCGTGCGGCTCCAGCTGAAGTCCATCCGCCCCGGCGGGAACTTCCCCCGTCCCCGCCACTCGGAGAGGAGGTCTTCGGCGACCCGGCGAACCGGGTTGCCGGACATCTGCGGCGGCCGCGCGACAGGCGCGGCGGTGTCGACCGTGGCCATGCCTCTGATCGTAACTGGCTGGCTGGCCAAGCCCCTCCCGATTCCATGAGATCGCGAGCGGCTAGAAGATTTGCAGCCCCGCGAGGGTGAGGAAGCCGGTGACCATGATCCCCGCGAGGGTGAGGAAGCCGTAGATCATCGTTCGCTGCACCGACGTGACGTCGCCGCGTAATTCACGGATGTCGGCATCGACACGCGCGAAACCCACCTGCACCTGGCTCTTCAGGTCGTCGAGTCGCGCGTCGGTCCATGCTTCCCTTGCCATCACCGCCATGATCGTAGCGTAACTTTTCGTCTGTAACGGAACAAGACTCTATTGCCAAATCTCTGCGCCGACTTCGCAGCGAGGATCAGGCGGCGGAGACGGCGAGCTGGCCGCAGGCGGCGTCGATGTCGCGGCCGCGGGTGAGGCGGACCGTGACGGGGACGCGGTGCTCGGCGAGGATCGCGCGGAAACGCTCGATCCGCTCCGGCGAGGAGCCGTCGTAGCTGCCGGTCGGGTTGTAGGGGATCAGGTTGACCTTGTAGCCGCGCGGGTCGAGCAGCGCGGCCAGCTCGCGCGCGTGCTCGGGGAGGTCGTTGACGCCGTCGAGCATCACGTACTCGACGAAGACCTTGCGGCGGCGGGCCGCGCGGTAGCGCTCGCAGGCGGCGAGGACGGCGGCGATCGGGTAGCGCTCGTTGACCGGCATCAGCTGCGAGCGCAGGCCGTCGTTGGGCGCGTGCAGCGAGAGCGCCAGGCCGACCGGCATCTCGCATTCGGCGAGGCGGTCGATCCCCGGCACCCAGCCGACGGTCGAGATCGCGGTGCGGCGGTGGGTGACGCCGAGGTCCGGCAGCCGCTCGCAGGCACCGAGGACGTTGTCGACGTTCATCGTCGGCTCCCCCATCCCCATGAAGACGACGTGGTCGATCGCTTCGGTGCGGCGGAAGTGCAGCGCCTGGTCGAGGATCTCGTCGGCCGTGAGGTTGCGGCCGAACTTCATCTGCCCGGTGGCGCAGAAGGTGCAGGTCAGCGGGCAGCCCGACTGCGAGGAGAGGCAGACCGAGCGCCGGCCGTCGCGGTAGCGCATCAGCACCGCCTCCAGCGGCCGGCCGTCGGCGGTGTGGAAGAGGGTCTTGACGGTGCCGTCGTCGGACTTCGCCTCGGTCGCGACCGCGAGCGTCGAGAGCGGCACCGCCGCCTCCAGCCGCTCGCGCAGCGCCGCCGGCAGGTTGGTCATCTCCGCGTAGGAGCGCGCCCCCCGCGCCACCCACTCCCACACCTGCTCGGCGCGGTAGGAGGGCTCGCCGGCTTCGGCCAGCTTCTCTTGCAGCAGCTCGCGGTTCACCCGTGGATCTTCTCACCGCGCTCGAGCATGGCGAGGAACTTGCGCAGGCGGCGCTCGCGCGTCTCCGGCTTTTTCGCGTCGTTCAGGCGGTAGACGATCGCGTAGCGGTTGGCGCTGTCGAGGCCGGCGAAGAACTCCGCGGCGGCGGGGCTGGCGTCGAGCGCGCGCCGCAGGTCCGGCGGCACCTGCGCGGTTCGCTGCCCCTCGTAAGCCGCCTCCCAGCGACCGTCCGCTTTGGCCGCTTCGACCTCGGCCAGGCCGGTTGGCCGCATCCTCCCCGCCTCGATCAGCGCTTCGGCCTTCTCGCGGTTGATCCGCGACCAGCGGCCGCGCGGCCGCCGCGGCGTGAACCGCTGCAGGAAGTGCTGATCATCGAACCCCCGCTTCTGGCTGTCGATCCAGCCGAAGCAGAGCGCCAGCTCGAGCGCCTCGGCGTAGGTGACGCTCGGCTCCCTCGCCCCCTTCTTGGCGATCTTCAGCCAGAGGCCCTGGGAGGAGTCGTGGTTCTCCTCCAGCCATGCCTCGAGCTGAGACGGTCCGGCGAAGAGGTGGATCGGCAGCTCGTCGGCCATTTGCCTCCGTGAGTCCGGCCTACATCCCCAGCGCGTCGGCCAGCAGGTCCACCTGCCGCGGGTCGCTCGAGCTCGGGAAGAGGAACAGCTCCTGGCAGCCGACCCCGTCGAAGGCCGAGACGTACTGCTTGACGGTCTCCGGGTCCTTGGCGGCGGAGTCGGCGATCCAGTCGGCGGTTTCCTCGCCGAGCCAGGCGTAGTAGTCGGTCAGATAGTCCCTGGCGTCCTCCTCGGCGCGGTCGCCGAGCGAGAAGTAGGCGAGCCCGCCGTTCTGCGGCTTCTCCTCCCGGCCCGCCTCCGACCAGGCCGCTTCGAATTCCTCGCGCCAGCCGGCGAACTGGTCCGGCGGCGCCCCGGAGGCGATCCAGCCGTCGCCGAAACGGGCCGCGCGCTCGAACGAGGCCCCGACCCCGCCGGCGACCAGGACCCGCGGTACGGTGCCGGCGTCGGGTCCCACCTCGTCGCCGGCCCAGACCTGCCGCATCCGCGCCAGCATCGCGTCGAGCTCCCTCCCCCGCGTCTTCATGCTGACGCCGGCCACCTCGTAGTCGTCCTCGCGGCCGCCGAGCCCGATCCCCAGGGTCATCCGCCCGCCGGAGAGCGCGTGCACGCTCGCGACCTGCTTCGCCAGCGCGACGGGGTTGGGCCGCAGCGGCCCGAGCAGGACCGTCGTCGCCAGGCCGATCCGCTCGGTCACCGCGGCCGCTGCCGCCAGCGCCACCAGCGGCTCGTAGTTGCCGTAGGCGACGCGGTCGATCGTGCCGAGGCTGGAGAACCCACGCGCCTCCGCCCGCCGCGCCCACTCCGCCAGCTGCTCGCCGCTCGTGCCGGGCACGGCGTTGGGAAGACCGATCGCGACGTCCATCTGAGGCTCCTTCCGGCGGGGATCTGCGGGGTTCGGCAACCCTAGCTACCCGGCTTCGCCGGGTAGCTCGCCCAGGAGCCGGTCGATCGCCTCGCGGGCGTAGGCGAAGACGCGCCTATCGCCGCTGAGCCGGTAGCGGGCGTTGGTCGCCATCACCAGCGCGTAGACCTCGAAGGCGAAGCGCTCGGGGCTCTCGACGCCGGCCACGCGGGCCTGGCGCTCGAGCTCGCCGAGCCAGGCGTCGAGAGCGCCGGCGATGGCGTCGCGCACCGGCCCGGGACGGTCGTCGTACTCGGCCGAGGTGGCGGCCCAGAAGCAGCCGCCGGAGTAGTCGCCGAGCTGGTCGAGGTAGCGCTCGGCCATCGCCCGCAGGCGCGGGGCGCCGTCGGGGAGGTCGAGCGCCGGGTCGATCACCCTGCCCTTGAAGCGCCGGGCGGCGGCGCCCACCGTCGCCAGCTGCAGCTCCCGCTTGGAGCCGAAGTGGGCGAAGAGGCCGCTCTTGCTCATCCGCAGCTCCGCCGCGAGGCGGCCGATCGTCAACCCCTCCAGGCCCTCGACCGAGGCCAGGTCGACGGCGCGGTCGAGGATCGCCTCGCGGGTCTGGGCTCCCTTCTCCGTGACGGGGCTCACAGACGTAGGGTATAAAAAAGCACGAACGTTCGTTTAGAGGCGCCGGCACGGGTCGGGGCGAAGCGAGAGCAGGAGAGGAATCGAGATGAACGACTACACCGTGAAGAAGATCGACGAGATGGAGGGGGTCTACCTCGGCTCCTTCAAGCGGGCGCGGGCCGAGCTGGGGGTCTCCTCCTTCGGGCTGCAGGTGATCGACATGCCGCCGAACTTCGGGGACTACCCCGAGCACGACCATTCCGGCGACGGCCAGGAGGAGGTCTTCATGGCCCTGCGCGGCGGCGGCGAGATCGAGATCGAAGGCGAGCGTTTCCCGCTCGACCCCGAGCACATGGTGCGGGTCGCCGCCGGCACCAAGCGCAAGGTCTGGCCCGGGCCCGACGGGATCCGGATGGTGATCGTCGGCGGCGTTCCCGGCGGCCTCTACGAGGCCCCGGCGATCAGCAAGCTGGGCGAACCGGACCCGATGCGGGCCTAAGACCCTCCCCAGCCTCGAAGCCCTCGCAGCGGAGGACCGGCAGCCGCGGGTAGCGCGGGTATGCCGGGTCCTCCCGCGAGCGCTCGCAGAGGGAGAAGACCGAGCCGCGGGTGTTGGGGACCAGGCGCTGGTGGCGGCAGCGGTCGCAGAGGCCGGCGGGAGGCGGTGGCGCCGTCATCTCCGCCAAGCTAGCCGGAAAGTGCGGGCTCGGGGAGGGTGGGTCCCGCCTCGCAGGGGCCTAGCCTTGGTCGGGTGACCCGAGCAGCGACCCTCTTCGACGCCGACGCGGCCTCCTACACCGGCACGGTCGAGGTACTGGGCGTCATCTACCGTGCCGAGGACGACGGCTACGCGGTGCTGGAGGTGCGCGAGGCCTCCGGCGAGGGGCTGGGCTTCGCGCTGGTCGGGCCGGTCGGCCATCTCGACGAGGGCGACCGCGCCGAAGTCAGCGGCGAGTGGCAGACCCACAGCCGCTACGGCCGCCAGCTGCGCGCCCAGGGGGCGCTGCCGCTCGACCCGACCGACCGCGAGGGGCAGGTCGCCTACCTGACGACCCTGCGCCACATCGGCCGCAAGCGGGCGGAGCGGCTCTGCGACGAGCACGGCGAGGAGGTCCTGCAGGCGATCGCCGCCGACCCGGAAGGGGTCCTCGGCTCGCTGCGCGGGGTCAGCCGCGACCAGGCCGCCGCGGCGACCCAGTCCTGGTACGCGAGCCGGGCGATCCGCGACCTCCACGTCCAGCTCGCCCCGCACGGGCTCGCCCACCTGGCGGCGCCGATCCACGCCCGCTACGGCGAGAGCTCGCTGGCGGTCCTGCACGAGGACCCCTACCGGCTGACCGAGGTGCCCGGCGTCGGCTTCGCCCGCGCCGACAAGATCGCGCTTGCCGCCGACGTGCCGCCGGAGTCGAGCCACCGCGCCCAGGCGGCCGCCGTCTACGCGCTGATCGAGGCCGAGCAGCAGGGGAACAGCTACCTGCCTCTGGAGGAGCTGACGCGAGGGACCGCGCGGCTGATCGGGCTCGCTCCCGACCCCGACGTGCTCGTCGAGGCGCCGGGCCTGGTCGCCGACGAGGGCCGGATCTACCGCGAGAGCACCCACGCGAGCGAGCTGGCGGTGGCGGAGACGCTGGCCCGGCGCGCCGCCGCTCCCCCCCACCTCGACCACGAGCCCGGCGAGGCGCCGCGGGGCGACCTCACCGACGAGCAGTGGGCGGCGGTGCGGGCGGCCTTCGGGGCGCGGCTCTCGGTCCTCACCGGCGGCCCCGGCGTCGGCAAGACCAAGGCCACGAAGGAGATCGTCGCCGAGGCCGAAGCGGCCAACGCGACGATCGCCCTCTGCGCGCCGACCGGGCGGGCGGCGCGGCGGCTGGAGGAGGCGACCGGCCACGAGGCGAAGACGATCCACCGCCTGCTCGAGTGGATGCCGGGCCGCGAACCCGCTTTCCGCCCCGGCCGCCCCCTTCCCGCCGACCTGGTGATCGTCGACGAGTCCTCGATGCTGAACCTGCGCCTCGCCGAGGTGCTGCTGGGCGGGCTGGCGGAGACGACCCACGTCGTCTTCGTCGGCGACGCCGACCAGCTGCCGCCGATCGGGGCGGGCAAGCCGTTCGAGGACTTGATCGCCTCCGAGGCCGTGCCGGTGGTGCGGCTGACCCAGATCTTCCGCCAGGCGGCGCGCTCGATGATCACCACCGCCGCCCACGAGATCAACCACGGCCGCCCGCCCCACCTCGAGCCCGGCCCCGACCAGGACCACGACTTCTTCTTCATCGAGCGGGCCACGCCGGAGCGGGCGCTGGCGACGGTGGTCGAGGTGGTCGCCGAGCGGGCGCCGGCCAAATTCGCCGTCGACCCGATCCGCGAGGTGCAGGTGCTGGCCCCGATGTACCGGGGGCCGGTCGGGATCGACACCCTCAACGAACGTCTGCAGGCCGAGCTCAACCCCGACGGCAGGCGCGCCGTCGGCGACCGCTTCCGGATCGGCGACCGGCTGATCCAGACCCGCAACTCCCACGAGCTGGGGCTGATGAACGGCTCGATCGTCTTCCTCCGCGAGGACGACCCCGACGAGGAGACGATCGTCGTCGACACCGACGACGGCGGCACCCTCGCCATCCCCTACGGCGAGACCGCCACCCTGCGCCTCGCCTACGCGATCTCGGTCCACAAGGCGCAGGGCTGCGAGGTGCCGGTCGTGGTCGGCGTCTGCCACCGCTCCCACTCGCGGATGCTCAACCGCCCCCTCCTCTACACCGCGATCACCCGCGCCCGCAGCAGCTGCGTCCTGATCGGCGACCAGGGCTCGCTGGCCGCCGCCGTGCGCCGCGACGACAGTGGCGGCCGCCACTCCGGCCTGGCCGAGCGGCTGCGGGCCGAGCCCGCCGGTGGCCTCCTTTGACCTGCATCTAGCCTAGGCGGGTGGAGAGGAACCGCCTGCCGCTGACGGAGATCGGGGTCACCCTCGCCGGGATCGCCCTCCTGGCGGCGCTGGTGGTCGGGATCGACCCGCTGCGCGAAGCGGCGACGGCGGCGATCCAGGGCGACAGCGCCGAGGTGCGCCACCAGATCGACCGCCTCGGGGCCGCCGGGCCGCTGCTGATCCTCGTCCTCACCTTCCTCCACGCCGTCGTCTTCTATCCCGCCGAGATCGTCGACGCCGCCGCCGGCTTTGCCTACGGATTCTTCCCGGCGCTGGCGCTGATGACGTTGGGCTGGGTCCTCTCGGGCCTGATCTGCTGGGCGGTCGGCCACCGGGTGGCGCGGCCGCTGCTCGACCGCTGGTTCGGGGCCGAGCGCTTCGAACGGGTCGAGACGGCGATCGAGCGCGGCGGGCCGACGCTGCTGCTGGCGATGCGGCTGATCCCGATCCTCCCCTTCAGCCTCGTCTCCTACGCGGCGGGCGCCGCGCGGGTCCCCGCCTGGCGCTTCGTCTGGACGACCGCGCTCGGCTACCTGCCGATCACCGCGATCGCGGTCTACTTCGGCACCCGCCTCGAGGGGCTCTCGCTGACCGACCCGCTGGTGCTTGGGACCGCGGTCGCACTGCTGGCGCTGCTGGCCGTCGGGCACTGGATCTGGCGCCGCCAGTCGCGCCGGCAGGCCAGGGATGAAGCCGCGGGGAGCTCAGCCGATGTGCTCGACCCGGAAGCGGAAGACCGCGGGCGTCGAGTCGGCGAGGCCGGTTGAGCCGACCGCCTTGACCCGGACCACGTGGGGACCGAGGCCGAAGCGGTGCACGAAGCGGCTGGCGCAGGCGCGGAAGGCGCCGCCGTCGACCTTGCAGAGGAAGCTGGCGCCCGCCTGGTCGGCGCCGAAGCGGAAGACGACGCGGGCGGTACGGCTGTGGGTGCGGACGACCTTGGGCGGGTGCTTGACCACGCGCGTCACCGGCGGCAGCGGCTGCGGCGTCGGCGTGGGGGTCGGCGTCGACGTGACCGGCGGCGTCACCGGTTCTTCCGAGCCCCAGTCGCCGGGGGCGACGAAGACTTCGCCCGGCGGCGATTCCGGCGGTTCGCATGCTTCGGCCGGGGTGAAGGGCGGGCCGGCGACGATCGCTTTCAGCGCCCCCAGGGCGTCGACCAGGCCGCCGCCGACCGCGCACGAGCCGAAGCTACCGACGGCTTTGGCGCTTTCGGCCATCGCTTCGCGGATTTCTTCGGGGGAGGCCCCCGGTTCTTCCTGCAACATCAGCGCCGCCACCCCCGCCGCGTGCGGAGCGGCCTCAGAGGTGCCGCAGAAGCGCCAGATGCCCGGTTCGGATTTGAATTCCTCGGCGAAGAAGGTGGTGCGGGCGCAATCGGTGGCGGCGACGTCGGGCTTCGAGAGCTGTTCCGGGGCGCCCAATTCTGCGGCGGGCGTTTTCCCTTTCACCGGGCCGAAGTAGTGGGTCACCGGACCGCGGGAGGAGTAGAACTCGGGTTCGCTGCTGTCGTTGAAGGGAACGGCGCCGACCGAGATCGCGCTCGCCGCGCCCGCGTGGCCGTAGATGGCGGGACCGACCACGTCGCCCCCGCCGGATTTTGGGTACTCGGTGCCGGTCACGCCGCCGCCGTCCTGCAGGAGGATGAACTTGAGGCGCGGGTCGGCGCTGCCGGAGAAGCGGTTGACGACCAGCTGCACCGTCTTTTCCGAGACGCTCCTGTTTTCCCACTGGACGATCTCCACCGGCTCGTGGGTTTTCCCGTTGCGTTCGGTGGAGGAGGCGATCAGCTGGCCTTCGGAGTTGAGGAGGTAGGCGTCGAGGTCGGTTTCGACCCCGAACCACGGTTCCGCCCACTGCAGGTCGATCGAGAGCACTTCGTGCGGTTCGACTTTGATCCCGAAGGTGCGGTCGGTCGGGGCGCCGGGGTTGAAGTCGAGGCAGTGGTGGGGGTTGAGCGAGGAGGAGAGGGCGCGAACGGCCCCCGGGCATTCGCCGGAGTCGCGGAATTCGGGCGCTTCCCAAGAGGCGATTTCGTTGCCTTCGGCGTCGAACAGGTTGTCGTTGCCGCCCGCCGAGAGGTAGGTGACGCCGGCGGCGGTGACTTTGTCGACGGCGGCCGCGACGGGGCCGTCCTGGAAGAAGGGCTCTTCGAAGTAGCCGACGTCGTCGACGATCACCTTGGCGCCGGCCCCGCCCAGCAAGGTCGATTTGGCGAGGTCTTCGATCCCTTCGGCGAACTCGAGTTCGCCGTTGAAGGCGCTGTTGAAGGCGAGCTTCGCCTGCGGCGCGACGTCGTGGACGATCTGCAGCATCGCCCGGCCCTCGTCGAAGGCTTCGGCTTCTTCGCCCAGCGATTCCGGTTCGAAGGGCCGCAGCACGTCGACTTCTTCTTTCTGGCCGGTGCAGGTGTTTTTCGGCCCGGTCAGGTCTGCGGTTTCTTCGTCTTTCTGCTTCGTCGCGGCGAGTTTGCCGCCCGTCACCGCTTTGGTCGCCTGGTCGAAGGAGTCGGAGAGGACGCCGACGGTGAGGCCTTCGCCGTTGACCGGGAATTCTTCGCGGGCTTTTTCGACGTTGAGCTGTTTGACCCCCTCGGAGATCACCGAGCCGCCGTTGCAATTGACGACGTGCAGCGCCGGGGTCCGGACCGGGAGGAGCGCTTCCACCCCGGGCACCGCGGCGACGGCGTGGAGGTCGGTCACAGGGATCGCGGCGGTGACCGTCTGGTAGCGGCTGCTGGCGCCGACCACCCGCGCGCCGGCGCTCCGCAGCGCCGGCAGCGCCGCGGCGGCGCCCTGGTCGAAGCGGACGTAGGCGAGGACGCGGTCGCCGCGGCGCAGCAGGCTGCCGGGACCGCTGGCGGCGACGCCGATCGCCTGCGCCTGCCGGGCGGGGGCGAGCGCCTGCACCCGCGGCTTCGCCAGCCGGGCCAGCACCGGCGAGAGCGGGCCCTGCGGCTTCAGGGGGAGGACGGCGGCCAGAGCGCCGGCGGGCAGCAGCAGGCAGGCGAGGGCCGCGAGCATCGCGGCGCGGACCCAGGGGCTAGTTCCCGTACCTCTGTGCATATCCGGTTTACCTATCGGCGGTCTCTCGAGTTCACCTGAATCTAGACCCTCAAAGATACGAGCCACGGCGGAACCAGAGCAGCAGCCCGACCACCGAGAGGACGAGGCTGCCGATCCCCCAGACCCAGAAATCGGCCTCGGTGTTGATCCCTTCGACCAGCCATTTGAAGTTCTGGCCGAAGAAGCCGACCAGGAAGGAGAGCGGCAGGAAGATCGTCGCCACCACCGTCAGCTGCTTGGTGATCTGGTTGAGGCGGTTGGAGACGACCGAGAGGTAGGCGTCGCGGGTCCCCTGCAGGAGGTCCCGGTAGGAGTCGATCTGGTCGGAGATGCGGATCGAGTGGTCGTAGACGTCGCGGAAGTAGTTGCGCGAATCGGCTTCGAGGCCGGGGACTTCGAGGATGTCGTCGATGCCGCGGGCGAGCAGGTCGCGCTGCGGCGTCACCACCCGGCGCAGCTCGACCAGTTGCCGGCGCAGGGCGGTGATCTGCTCGAGGTGCTCCGGCGTCGGGTGTTTGAAGATGTCTTCGTCGAGCTGATCCATCTGGTCGTCGAGGCGTTCGAGGATCGGGAAGAAGCTGTCGGTGAGACCGTCGATCACCCGGTAGACGACGAACTCCTCCGAGCGCGGCGCCTGCGCCTCGAGGCGTTCCCGCGCTTCCTCCAGCACCGCGCAGCGGTGCTCGTGGGCGGTGACGATGTAGGCGCCGCTGAGGAAGGCGTGGACCTCTTCGAGGTGGATGCCGCCGTCGTCGCCGTAGCTGGCGCCGTAGTAGACGAGGAACATGTACTCGCCGTAGTCCTCCAGCTTGGGGCGCTGGTTGCGCTTCAGCATGTCCTCCAGCGGCAACGGGTGGAAACCGAACGCCTCGCCCAGCTGGTTTGCCTCCGGCACGCCCGGATCGGTCAGGTCGAGCCAGAAGAACTCGTCGCGCCGCAACAGGTCGGCGATCGCCTCGCGGTCGATGCTCTCGAGGAAGCGCACACCGCAACGCTAGATCCGCCGCCGGATGATCCTGCTACGGTCCCCTCCGTTAGGGCCGGTTGATACCGGCGAAAGTTGTGCGTAGCGCTCGCAGTCGTTGCTTTTGCATCCTCCGCGTTCGCAGCACATGAAGTGGAGGCAATGCATGCCGACCGGAACTGTCAAGTGGTTTAGCGACGACAAGGGCTACGGGTTCATCACGCCCGACGACGGCTCGAAGGACGTCTTCGTCCATCACAGCGCGATTCTCGGCGAGGGCTTCAAGTCCCTGACCGAGGGCGCCAAAGTGACCTACGAGTCCGAAGAAGGGCCGAAGGGCCCGGCCGCTGCGAGCGTTCAGCAGCAGTAACTTCGCTAGACGCTTCCAGTAGTGCGAAGCCCGCCGCACGGCGGGCTTCGTCTTGTCTGGAGCCGGTGGCGCCAGTCCCCTACTCTCCCCACTCGCCATGAGCATCGCTCGAGAAGACCTCCGCAACGTCGCGATCATCGCCCACGTCGACCACGGGAAGACGACCCTGGTCGACGCGATGCTGTGGCAGACCGGCACCTTCCGCAAGGGCCAGGAGGTCGCCGAGCGGGTGATGGACTCGATGGACCTGGAGCGGGAGAAGGGGATCACGATCCTCGCCAAGAACACCGCCGTCACCCATGGCGAGGTGAAGCTGAACATCGTCGACACGCCGGGCCACGCCGACTTCGGCGGCGAGGTCGAGCGGGCGCTGACGATGGTCGACGGGGCGCTGCTCCTGGTCGACGCCTCCGAGGGGCCGCTGCCGCAGACGCGCTTCGTGCTGCGCAAGGCGCTGGAGCGGCGGCTGCCGATCGTCCTCGTCGTCAACAAGGTCGACCGCCCCGATGCGCGGATCGCCGAGGTCGTCGACGAGGTCTACGAGCTGTTCATCGACCTCGATGCCGACTCCGACCAGATCGACTTCCCGATCGTCTACACCAACGCCAAGGCGGGCTGGGCCTCGCTCGAGGAGGGAGTCGAGGGAAACGACCTCTCCCCCCTGCTCGACCTGATGCTGGAGAAGATCCCGCCGCCGCAGTACGACCCGGCGGCGCCGCTGCAGGCGCACGTCACCAACCTCGACGCCTCGCCCTACGTGGGGCGGCTGGCGATCTGCCGCGTGCACCAGGGCGCGATCCGCTCGGGGCAGCAGATCGCCTGGTGCCGGGCCGACGGCAGCGTCGCGCGGGCAGCGGTCTCGGAGCTGTACGTGACGCAGGGGCTGGAGCGGGTCGCGGCCGCGGAGGCCGGGCCGGGCGAAATCATCGCCGTCGCCGGGATCGAAGAGGTGACGATCGGCGAGACGCTGGCCGACCCGGAGGACCCGCGACCGCTGCCGGTGATCACCGTCGACGAGCCCTCGCTCTCGGTCGTGGTCGGGATCAACACCTCGCCGCTGGCCGGCACCCAGGGCGGCGACAAGCTGACCGCGCGGCAGCTGCGCTCGCGGCTGGACGCCGAGCTGGTGGGCAACGTATCGCTGCGGGTCAAGGACACCGAACGGCCCGACGCCTGGGAGGTGCAGGGGCGCGGCGAGCTGCAACTGGTCGTGCTGCTGGAGCTGATGCGGCGCGAGGGCTACGAGCTGACCGCGGGCCAGCCGCAGGTGGTGACGCGGGAGATCGAAGGCAAGACCCACGAGCCGGTCGAGCGGCTGGCGATCGACGTGCCGGAGGAGCACGTCGGCGACGTCACCCAGATGCTGGCCGGGCGCAAGGGACGGCTGGAGCAGATGGTCAACCACTCGACCGGCTGGGTGCGGATGGAGTACCTGGTGCCGGCGCGAGGGCTGATCGGCTTCCGCACCGAGTTCCTCACGGTGACCCGGGGGAGCGGCCTGATGCACCACGTCTTCGACCGCTGGGAGCCCTGGGCGGGCGAGCTGCGGACGCGGCAGACCGGCTCGCTGGTCGCCGACCGGCGTGGCCAGACCGCGAGCTACTCGCTGATGAGCCTGCAGGAGCGCGGCAAGCTCTTCGTCGGGTCGGGCGAGGAGGTCTACGAAGGGATGATCGTCGGTGAGAACTCGCGCTCCGAGGACCTCGACGTCAACCCGACCAAGGCCAAACAGCAGACCAACATGCGGGCCGCGAGCGCCGACGTCCTGGAGCGGCTGGCGCCGCCGATCCGGCTCTCGCTCGAAGCCTCGCTCGAGTTCGTCCGCGAGGACGAGTGCGTCGAAATCACCCCGGAGGAGATCCGCCTGCGCAAGGTCGAGCTCGACAAAATCAAGCGGCTGAAGGCATCGAAGCAGCGCGACAAAGCGCCGGCGCGGTAGCGGCGCCCCGCTGCGCGAGCAGTTGCGCGACCCGGGCGATCACCTCGTCCGGTTCGCGCTGCAGGCGGGGGCCGGTGACGCGGGTCATCTGGATCCCGGCGAGGAGCAGGTCCTCCTGGCGCTTGCGGTCGCGCTCGAAGGCGGCGCGGGTGCCGTGGGTCTCGAAGACGTCTAGTTCGACCGCGAAGCGGAACTCGGGCCAGTAGCAGTCGAGCTCGAAGCCTTGCTCGACGTAGTTCATGTGCGGTTGCGGCAGGCCGGCTTCGATGCAGAGCTCGAGGAATCGCTTCTCCGATTCCGAGCGAGTGAAGCTGGAAGGCCGGTAGAGCGCGATCGCCCGCCGCAATCGCCCGTGGCCGTGATGGCCGGCCGTCCGCCCCAGCAGCTCTTCGACCGCTCGCAGATCGAAGAGCCCCAGGTCTTCGCTGCGCTCGATCAATCGATCGAGCGACTCCTGCCGCAGGCACGCAGCCAAATCGAGCAGCAGGCGAGATACCGAGGAGACCGGGATCTCCTCGATCAGCTCCCAATCCTCCTCAGCCAACCGTCGCGTCCGATGGATCCGCACTGGCAAGCGCGGCCGCCGCGCAACCGGTCCCGTTACGTGAAATGGAGCCGGCCTCCACCGCGCCAAGTCCCGAAGCCAGGCCGCCGAGTAGTGGCTCAGAACCGCCCCCGGCCCACAGGCGAAGACCGCCGCCAGACACTGCCCGTGCAGCGACAGATTCGCATGCCCCACCGCATAGACGCCGCGGTCCAGTAAATGCAGCCGCCCGCTACTCCTAGCTCTCTTGATCTGATCCCTGGAGTAACCCAGGTCTCTTAGTTGCCCAACCGAAACCACGCCATCCTGCCGATACGCCAACGCTGCTAGCGACTGATCCTGCCCTACCTCCTTCGGGTGTGGTTGAGCTTCGTGGCGCATATCGCCTCAAAGCTCAACCGCACCCCGAGTTCTCCCCCGTTGGCGTCGCTTTTTGCGCACAAAAAAACCGCCGGCTTGGCCGGCGGTTTTTTCGGAAACGCTTGTCTCGGGCTAGACCGTGGCGGCGGCCTGCTCGGACTGGCTCTGCTCGGAGGCCGTCGCGGCGGCTTCGGGAGCGGCCCTTTCCTGGCGCGGGAGCAGCACTTCTTTGGCGATCACGAGACGCTGGATCTGGCTGGTGCCCTCGTAGAGCTGCATGATCTTCGCGTCCCGCATCAGTTTCTCCACCGGGTACTCCTTGATGAAGCCGTAGCCGCCGTAGACCTGGACGGCGTCGGTGGTGATCTCCATCGCCGAGTCGGCGGCGAAGCGCTTGGCCATCGAGGAGACCTTGCTGTTGCGGATCCCCTGGTCGAGCAGGACCGCCGAGTTCCAGACCAGCAGGCGGGCCGCCTCGACCTTGGTCGCCATGTCGGCGATCATGAACTGGATCGCCTGGTGCATCGCGATCGGCACCCCGAACTGGATCCGTTCCTTGGAATACTCGGTCGCGTACTCGAGGGCGGCGCGGCCGATCCCGACCGCCATCGCCGAGACGCCTGGCCGGGTGCGGTCGAGGGTCATCATCGCCAGTTTGAAGCCCTTGTTTTCCTCGGCCAGGAGGTTCTCGGCGGGCACCTCGACTTCGTCGAAGGAGATGGTCGCGGTGTTGGAGGCCCGCTGGCCCATCTTGTCCTCCTTCTTGTCGACGGTGACCCCGGGGGAGTCGGCGTCGACGACGAAGGCGCTGATGCCGCGGTGGCCGGCCTCGGGGTCGGTCTTGGCGTAGACCGTGAACCAGTCGGCGTAGCTGCCGTTGGTGATGAAGCACTTGGAGCCGCTGATGACGTACTTGTCGCCCTTCTTGACGGCGCGGGTCTTCATCCCGGAGACGTCGGAGCCGGCGTCGGGCTCGGTCAGGCAGAAGGAGGCCAGTTTCGGCCCCTCGGAGAGCATCCCCAGGTACTTCTTCTTGGTCTCCTCGGAGCCGCCGAGGGTGACCGGCGCCGAGGCGAGGCCGTTGGCCATCAGCGAGGTGCCGATCCCGGAGCAGCCCCAGCCGACCTCCTCCTCGATCAGGCAGCCGGAGAGGTAGTCCAGCCCCGGGCCGCCATAGGCCTCGGGGATGTGGGTGTTCATCAACCCGACCTCCCAGGCCTTGTCGATGATGTCCTGCGGCCAGGTGCCGTCTTTGTCGTACTCCCAGGCGACCTTGCGCATCTCTTTCTCGGCGAAGCTGTGCGCCAGCTCGCGCAGGTCTTTCTGCTCGTCGGTAAGGGTGAAGTCGACCACCGGTCGGTGCTCCTTTTCTTCGCGGTTCTCTGAAGTCTGCGGGAGCGCCGCCGGCAGGGCTGGCGTTCCACCGATTGACTGGTCAGTCAACCGGCCCTCAAGGTTAGCGGACGAAGGGCCGGAAATGGCTCTCTACTCTTGTCGGATGGACCTTCCGACGGCTCTCACGGCCCTCCAGAAGGGCCTCGCGGTGCTCGTCTTCACCGGCGTGCTGGCGCCGCTGGTCGGCCTGCTGCTGAAGCGCGTCGGCGGCGGCTGGGAGACGATGGGCGGCGGGCCCTTCTCGATCATCGACGAGAGCCCGCGCGGGCGGGGCGCGGGCGGGGCCGCCCAGCCGGTCGACCCGGCGATCCAGGCGGCCGAGGTGCGGCAGATGCTGGAGGCGAAATCGGAGCGGCGGCGCCGGCGCGGCGAGGCGCCGCTCGACGTCGAGGCCGAGGCCGAGCGCCTGATCGCCGCCGCGGGGCGCCCGCGCGGCACCGACGCGATCGACGCCGAGCTCCGGGCCGAGGTGCGCCAGCTCGTCGTCGCCCGCAACGAGCGCCGCCTGCGCCAGGGACTCGAGCCGCTCGACGTCGAGGCCGAGGTGGAACGGCAGCTGGCAGATTTCGTAGGATCGGATTGATGGCCGACGAGAACGTCTACGAGGTCGAGGAGATGCTCAACCAGCCGGGCACCTACTTCAACCCGCAGAGCGAGGTGGTCGTGATCGTCGACGACTCCGCCTCGCTCGACCAGGAGGTCTTCAACAACCTCGAGGGCTACGAAGGCGCCGAGTGGGTCCGGGTCTCCGACGACGTCCCCGTCGACGAAGACGGCCGCGACCGCGCGCTGGAGAGCTTCGAGACCCAGAGCCAGAGCGACGCACTGCCCCCCGGCGCGCTCGAAGAGAGCGACGACGACCTCGAAGAAGACGAAGAGCGACCCGAAGACAGCGCCGTTCCCGAGGACGAGGAGTAGACCCGGTGCTGGCCGAGGGCGACAAAGCGCCGAACTTCGGCCTGCCCGACCAGAACGGGGAGAAGGTAAAGCTCGCCGACCTCAAGGGCGAGACCGTCGTCCTCTACTTCTATCCCCGCGCCGACACCCCCGGCTGCACGACCCAGGCCTGCGGCGTCCGCGACCGCGGGGCCGATTACGCGGAGGCGGGGGCGCGGGTCGTCGGGATCTCGCCGGACGAGGTGGGGGCGATCGACAAGTTCGCCGGCAAGTACGACCTCGACTTCACCCTGCTCGCCGACGCCGACCACGCGGTCGCCGAGAAATACGGGACCTGGGTCGAGAAGTCGATGTACGGGAAGAAGTACATGGGCGTGCAGCGGGCGACCTTCATCATCGGCCCCGACGGCAAGATCGCCAAGGTCTTCCCGAAGATCTCGCCCAAACAGCACGACGACCTGGTGCTGAAGGCGCTGGGCGAGCTGGCCGCCGCTTAGGCGCTGACGAGCACAGCCGCGATAAACGCCGCGTAGAGCGCAAACCAGCCGATTACCGCGGGCAATTTGAAGCGGCGCGCCCGGTGCAGGCTCTCGTAAGCGAGCAGGCCGCCGGCGAGGCCGAGGCCGATCGAGAGGACCGCGTGCCAGTTCAGCTCCCAGTCGGTGAAGACCAGGCCGATCCCGACCGGGACCATCGCCTGGAAGACCATCGCGCCGGTGACGTTCCCCAGCGCCAGCGCGTCCTTGCCTTCCCGCACCCAGAAGAAGCTGTTCACCTTCTCCGGCAGCTCGGTCGCCAGCGGCGCCAGGATCAGCGCCAGCACCAGCGGCTCGGCGCCGATGCTCTCGGCAAGATTGAGCAGCTCGTCGACGAAGAGGTGGGCGCCGCCGACCATCGCCCCCAGCCCGACCAGCAGCTGGATCACGCAGAGCGGCAACCCGGGCTCTTCGCGCCGCTCGGCGCGGCGCTCGAAGATCAGCGGGTTGAGCGACTCCTCGCTCTGCACCTCCCCCCCGCCCTTCAGCGTCAGGCGGATGTAGAAGAGGTAGGCGACCAGGAAGGCGACCCCGACGGGGATCCGCACCGCCGCCGGCGGCCCCCAGGCCAGCAGGCCGGCGACGAGGAAGAGAGCGAGGAAGAAGACGAGGTCGCGCTCCAGCGTCGGCCGGTGGACGTCGAGCCGGACGCCCTGGTCGCGTTTGTCGCGGTAGAGGTAGGCAAAGAGCCCGACTAGCCCCATCGCCAGCGTCGCCAGCAGGAACGGAGCGCCGACGATCGCCCCCACCGCCACGTCTTCGGAGCCTTCTTTGGCGCTGACCAGAGCGACGATCGCGATCAGCGTCTCCGGCATCGCCGTCCCCACCGCGGCGAGGACGCTGCCGACCGCCCCCACGCCGACGTCCAGCCGGTGCCCGATCCACTCGATCGCGTTGGTGAAGAGCAGCGCCCCCGCGAGAACCACCGCGAAGGCGAGCAGCAGCAGGACTGCGTCCATCCGCGCAGGCTATGCGAAGTAGAACGCGAGCCCGAAGACGAAGTAGACGGCCAGCAGCTGGACCCCCTCGAACCAGGTCGACTCCCCGTCGGCGGTGACGTGGTTGCCGACCAGGATCGCCAGCAGGATCGCCCCCAGCTCGAAGCCGTTGAAGACGAGGGCGAGCGGATAGGGGCCGATGAAGAAGGAGGCGAGGACGAGGACGGGGGCGACGAAGAGGGCGACCTGGGCGCTGGAGCCGACGGCGATGTTGACCGCCAGGTCCATCTTGTCCTTGATCGCGACCAGCACCGCGACCCAGTGCTCGGCGGCGTTGCCGACGATCGCGACCACGATCACGCCGATGAAGAACTGGGAGAGACCGATCGATTCCGAGGCTGCGGTGATCGACCCCACCAGCACCTCCGACATCACCCCGACGAGGACGCCGGCGACCGCCAGCACGATCACCGAGGTGCGGGTCGACCATCCCCAGCTGTCCTCGTCCTCGTAATCGGGGTTGAAGAGGTCGCGGTGCGTCTTCAGCGAGAAGAAGAGGCCGACGACGTAGGTGACGAGGAGGACGACCGCGACCGCGAGCGAGAGGTGCTCGACGGTCCCCCCGTAGTGGATCGACTCCGAGCCCGGCTGCGGCAACCCCTTGCCCTCGACCAGCTCGAAGATCGCCGGCATCAGCAGCGCCCCGCCGGCCAGCATCAGCATCGTCGTCTGGATCGAGGCGCTGGTGCGGCTGAAGTGCTGTTTCTCGCGCCCGATCCCGCCCGCCAGCATCGCCGCCCCCAGCACCAGCAGCATGTTGCCGACGATCGAGCCGACGATCGAGGCCTTGACCACCTCCTGCAGCCCCTTGCCGAGGGCGAAGAGGGCGATGATCAGCTCCGGCGCGTTGCCGAAGGTGACGTTGAGGAGGCCGCCGATCCCGGGGCCCGAGCGCGCCGCCAGCTCCTCGGTCGCGCGCGCCATCAGCGCCGCGGTGGGGACGATCCCCAGCGCCGAGGCGGCGAAGACCGCCGTCGCCGGCGCCCCCGCCAGGTCGAGCGCGATCGCGACCGGGATCAGCGGCGCCAGCAGGTAGGGCCAGCCCATCGGCGTCCGCAAAAAGGACGCGTCGAGGCGAGGCCCTCGCTGGCTCACGGTTTGCGCTCTACTCGGCTACTTGAGCAGGCTCGCGCACTTCTGCAGGTCGGCTGCGCTTCCGGTTCGCTGCGCCTGTTGCAGGCACTGCACGTATTCCTTCTGCGCCGCCCCGGCGCCGCTCGCCGAGCTGCTTTCGGAGGAGACGCCGCCCGAGGAGCCGGTGACCCCTTCGAGCAGGCCGCCGATGCCGCCGCTGCCGCCGGCTTCGAGCAGTTCGAGCGGGTTGACGTGGAGCTTCTTGAACAGCACTTCGAGCGGCTTCGCGTTCGAAGGTTCGGAGAAGCTCTGTTCTTCGTTCACCCCGCCCAGCGAGAGTTCGAGTTCCAGTTCGACCGTTTCACCCTTCGCTTCCGGCGGTTCGATCGTCAGTTCGGCCGCGACCTTGCGGACGATGTTGTCTTCGCCGACGTAGAGTTCGACGTGCGATTTCTTGATCGCCTTCGAGAGTTCGCTCTTGGCTTCTTCCAGCTTGTTCAGCGGCAGCGGCCCGGCGGCTTCGAGCTGGGAGCTGCAGGCGGGGTCTTCGCTCAGCTTGACCAGCGCGTCGATCGCGCCGGAGACGGCGAGGTCGCCGCTGATCTTGGTGGTCGAGGTGCCGTTGACGTCGGCGCTGCCTTCGTTCTTGAGGTTTTCCGCGAACTGGCTGAACTTGATCCCTTCCGCGGCCTTCTGGCAGGCGGTGATGTCGCCGCTTTCTTCGCCGCCCTTCTGCTGCGCCTGTTCGAAGGCCGACTTGAGGTAGCCGAAGGTGGTCGGGTCGACTTCGTAGTCGGTCCCTTCGTATTCGACGAAGGCGCGGTCGGTGAGCATCGTCAGCGCCCCTTCGAAGTCGATGTTTTCGCCTTTGCCGGAGCCGTGCACCTTCGCCGCCATTTCCAGCTGCGGCAGTTCGCCCTTGGCGCCCTGTTCGAACGGGCCCGAGAGTTCGACTTCGGCGCTGCCGCCTTCCTTGCCTTCGGCGTTGACGTGCAGCGACAGTTCGAGTTCGCCGCTCTTCACGCCCGCGAGGCTGGCGTTTTCGATCACCTTCTGCGGGTCTTCTTCACTGTTGGTGCTGCTGCCTCCACCGCAGGCGGCAAAGGTCGTCGCCAGCGCGGCCAGGATCGCAAACAGCGCGAAAAGTCGGATGCGGCTCAAGAGATCGGGGCTCCTCGTGATCGGGAGAACAGGACCGGTCTGATTCTAGGGACGAGGCGGCGGCTCCTGCCCCCAGCGCCGCATCCCGGCTTCGATTTCCTCGATCGCGGTCCTGATCACGGCGACGCGCGCGTAGCGCTTCGACTCGGCCGGGACGACGCGCCAGCGGGCATGCGGCCGGTCGGTCCGCTCCAGCATCTCCTCGACCGCCTCTTCGTAGGCGGGTCGTTTTTCGCGGTTGCGCCAGTCCTCCTCGGTCAGCTTCCACGATTTCAGCGGGTCGGCGGCACGCGCTTCGAAGCGCCGCAGTTGCTCCTCGGGGGAGAGATGGAGCCAGAGCTTGACGACGATCGCGCCCTCGTCGGCGAGGGTGCGCTCGAGCGACTCGATCTCGCCGTAGGCGCGGCTCCACTGCTCGCGCGTGGCGAGGCCCTCGACCCGCTCGACCAGCACCCGCCCGTACCAGGAGCGGTCGAAGACGGTCATCCCGCCCCACCCCGGCAGCGCCGGCCAGAAGCGGCCGAGGAAGTGGTGGCGCTTCTCGTCCGCGCTCGGCGCCGCGAACTGGGCGACCCGGACGTGGCGCGGGTCCAGCGGCGCCACCAGGCGCTTGATCGCGCCGCCCTTGCCGGAGGCGTCCCAGCCCTCGAAGACGACGATCAGCGGCGGGCCGAGCCGGCACTCGCCGATCAGCCCGCCGAGGGTCAGCCGCAGCTGCGCCAGCCGCTCGCCGCAGGCCCGCAGCTCCCGCTCCTCCTCCTTGCGGCCGAGGCTCAGCGTCAGATCGACTTCGTCGAGCCGTCCCATCGCCCCGATGGTCTCATTCGCCGCTGGATTCTTCGACTGCCGGGGGCGAATTGCCGGTCGTCACGTCGACCGTCAGCGGGAACAGCAGGACGCCGAGGAGGATCAGGACCACGCCGGCGGCGACCAGCCAGCGGGCGCCGCTGAGGTGGCCGAGGATGCCGACGGCGAAGCCGATCGCAACCAGCGCGATAAAGGGGGCGGGGCTGTGCGGAAGCAGCGCGAGGAGCAGCGGGACGAGGGCGAGCGCGTGGACCGGCACGGGGGCGTGATTATCATCGCCCGCATGGCACGAGGCTCCGTCGCAGAGGTGAAGCAGTCCCTGGCCGACGTCGGCTACCTGGCCGACGAGCCGGCGGCGCTGGTCTCCTACCTCGCCCAGAAGCTGGGCAAGCCGGTCCTGGTCGAGGGCCCGGCCGGGGTCGGCAAGACCGAGCTGGCGAAGGCGCTCTCGCGCGCGACCGGCCGCGAGCTGGTGCGGCTGCAGTGCTACGAGGGACTCGACGAGGCGAAGGCGATGTACGAGTGGAACTACCGCAAGCAGCTGCTGCGGATCCAGGCCGGCGGCGAGGCCGGCTGGCAGGACGTCCAGGACGACATCTTCAGCGAGGACTTCCTGCTCGAGCGGCCGCTGATGCAGGCGATCGCCAGCCCCGAGCCGGTGGTGCTGCTGATCGACGAGATCGACAAGACCGACCAGGAGTTCGAGGCGATGCTGCTCGAGCTCCTCTCCGACTTCCAGATCACGATCCCCGAGCTGGGGCAGGTCTCGGCGACGACGATGCCGATCGTCGTCCTCACCTCGAACGACTCGCGCGAGCTGACCGAGGCACTGAAGCGGCGCTGCCTCTACCTCTGGCTCGACTACCCCGAGTTGGAGCGGGAGATGGAGATCGTCCGCCTCCACGCCCCCGAGCTGCCGGAGACGCTGGCGCGGCGGCTGGTCGAGGTGATCCGGATGGTCAGGTCCCTGGACCTGAAGAAGCCGCCCTCGATCGCCGAGTCGATCGACTGGGCGCGGACGCTGCTGCTGATGGGCGCCGAGGACATCGACCAGGAGACCTTCGCCCAGTCGATGTCGATCATCGTCAAGCACCGCACCGACATCGACCTGGTGGCCGAGCGCGTCGGGGTGAAACTTGCCGACCCCCTACGGACCGAAGGCTGACGCCGGGCCGCCGGGGATGGCGGCGAAGCTGCTCGGCTTCTGCGAGGAGCTGCGAAGCGAGGGGGTCGCGGTCGGCACCTCGGAGATGCTCGACGCCTTCGCCGCGCTCTCCGAGGTCGACTGGACCTCGCGCGCCGACTTCCGCGAGGCGCTGGCGGCGACGATCGCCAAGTCCCAGGACGATCGCCGCGTCTTCGAGCTGCTCTTCGAGCGCTACTTCTTCCGCACCGCCGAGGCCGAGGCGGTGCAGCGCGGCGTCACCGAGCACGCCGAGGGCGGCCCGCCCGCCGGCGCCGGCGAGCGCTTCGACATGGACGAGCTGAGCGAGGCGATCCGCGAGGCGATGGCCGCAGGCGACGAGGACCGGATGCGCGACCTCGCCCGGCTCGCGATCGCCGCCTTCGGGCGCGGCGAGGGCTCCGGCGTGGTCGGGGTCGACGTGCAGCGGATCCGCCGCACGCTCGGCCTCACCGCCGGCTCGCAGCCGCCGGCCGAGGACGGCAGCGAGCGGCCGCCGATCGACCGCGAGCAGCTGACCGGGTTCGAGCGCCACCTGCGGCGCGAGCTGGAGCGCGACCTGATCGAGCGGACCGAGACCCTCCCTCCTTCGCGCCCGCTGGCCGAGCTCGACCGGGCGCTGCCGACCAGCCCGACCCAGGACCTCGCCGCCGTCCACCGCGCCGTCTCGCAGATGAAGCGCCGCCTCGCCACCCTCGGCCACGAGCAGCGCGGCCGCCGCAAGGGCCAGTTCGTCGACGTGCGGCGGACGATGCGCGCCTCGCTGGAGACCGGCGGCGTGCCGCTGCGGCTGCGCTACCGGCCGAAGCGGCCGCGGCGGCCGGAGATCTACGTCCTCTGCGACGTCTCCACCTCGGTCACCTCGGCCAGCGTCTTCTTCCTCTCGGTCCTCCACGCCCTCCACGACTCGTTCCGCAAACTGCGCAGCTTCGTCTTCATCGAGCGGATCAGCGAGGTGACCGACGTCTTCGAGCACGAGCGCGACTTCGCCGCGGTCGCGCAACGGATCTCCAGCGAGGGCGGCGTCGCCGACGTCTCCGGCTACACCGACTACGGCCGCGTCTGGCTCGAGTTCCTCGACGAGATCTCCGACGACCTCGACCCGCGCTCGACCGTGATCGTGCTCGGCGACGCCCGCACCAACGGCCGCGAGCCACACGCCGAGGTCTTCGCCCAGATCTCGGAGCGCGCCGGCCGCCTCTTCTGGCTCAACCCCGAGCCGAAGCTCTACTGGAACTACGGCGACTCGGTGATGGCCGCCTACGAGCGCTACTGCGACGGCGCCTTCGAGTGCTGGACCACCCGGCACCTGGAGAACTTCGTCAACGTCGTCGCCGGCGCCGCCCCCGCCGCCGAATGAGGGCCCTCTTCCTCCGCCACGGCGAGTCGGTCCACAACGCCGCCCGCAGCGGCGAGCCGGCGCCGGGCTCGGACGCCGACCGGCTGACCGAGAGGGGGGTCGAGCAGGCGCACGCCGCGGGCGCCGCCCTGCGCGAGCGGGAAGTCACCCGCCTCCTCAGCAGCCCCCTGCGGCGGGCGCGCGAAACGGCGCAGGCGGTCGGCGAGGCGGTCGGCCTGGAGCCGGAGGAGATCGACTACACGCACGAGCTGCACAGCGGCGAGACGTTCGAGCAGGCGATCGCGCGGGTGCGGCAGCTGAAGGCGGAGCTCGAGGCCGGGGAGGCCGGAGCGCTGCCGCTGCTCGTCACCCACGGCATCTTCACCCGCTTCTTCCTGCTCGACTCGGTCCTCGGCGAGAGCTTCGAGGCGCCGATGGCAGCGGGGCTCTGGAACCTCGGCTCGCACAACTGCGGCCTCTCGGTCTTCTCCCACGGCGAGAGCCGAGACCCGCTGGGGCAGGTCATCCCCGGCTGGACCTGCCTCACCTGGATGGAGCGGCCGTGGAGCCTGCCGTGACGATCCGCACCGGGTCGTCGGGCGAGACCTGCCACTGCTCGTTGACGATCGCCCCCTCCGGGGGAGGCACGGGACCGTCCAGCAGCGGGTCGTCGGTCCCCCGCATCCAGGCGTCGAGCCGCTCCCGCAGCTCGGCCAGCGCCTCGGCCTGCGCCGGGTCGTCGGCCAGGTTGCGGCCCTCCTGGGGGTCCAGAACCAGGTCGTAGAGCTGCTCCTCGGGCACCTCCCGCTCGCCCCACCCCGCCTGCACCAGGAGGTCCTTGGTGTCGCTGTCGTCGCAGTTAGCGAGCACCGGATGCGGGTATTCGTCAAAGCGCCTTATGTACTTCCAACGGTCGGTCCGGATCGCCCGGTGAGGCTGGTAGGCGGCGTGGTAGGTCGTCTCGGTGAAGATCGCGTCGTGGAGGCTCTCGACCTCGCCCCGCACCAGCGGCATCAGCGAGGCGCCTTGCAGCCAATCGGGGTGCTCGGCACCGGCGAGGTCGCAGAGGGTCGGGAAGACGTCGAGGTGGCTGACCGGCGAGTCGACGACCTTGCCGCCGGTGAAGGCGGGGCCGCGGACGATCATCATCACCCCGGTCCCGCGGTCGAAGAGGGTCGCCTTGGCGCCGGGGAAGGCGATGCCGTGGTCGGTCGTGCAGATCACCAGGGTGTCGTCGACCAGCCCGAAGTCGTGCAGCGCGTGCAGGACGGCGCCGATCCCCTGGTCGAGCGAGCGGGCGCTGGCCTTGAACGCGGCCATGTCGCGGCGGGTCACCAGCGTGTCCGGCAGGTTGGCCGGCGGCAGCGAGTAGAGCGTGTCCCGGACCGAGGTCGGGGCGGAGAATTCGCGGTGGGTCTCGAAGAAGCCGACCGACATGAACCACGGCTCGGCCGGCGCTTCGCGCAGCGTCTTGATCGTCAGCGGGGCGACGAAGGAGGCATGGTTCTGGTCGACGGGGACGACCTCGTCGTAGCCGATCACCGCCGGGTCGAGCGAGATGTGCTGCTCGCCGATCAGGATCGAGCGGTAGCCGACCTTGCGCAGGGTGTGGACCCAGTGCTGACCGTAGTCGTTGAGCTTCCAGCCGCGGTGGGCGAGCCCGAGCATGCCGTTGTCATGGCAGTAGAGGCCGGTGAGGAGGCTGGCGCGGCTGCCGGAGCAGGTCGGGGCGGCGCAGAAGGCCTTGCGGAACAGCACCCCCTGGTCGGCCAGCATCTGGATGTTGGGGGTCGGCACCTGGTAGCCGTAGGGCTGGACGTAGCGGCCGGTGTCGTGGGAGTGGATGTAGAGGATGTTCGGCTGCGACACTTCCTCCAAGACTAGGAAAATGCAGCCGCAGCGTTCATATCTCGTCTGCGCCACCCCCCGCAGCGGCAGCACGCTCGTCTGCCACGCGCTGGAGGAAACCGGCGTCGCCGGGCGCCCCGAGGAGTACTTCGAGGCGCTGCGCCACAGCGGTCGTCCCCGCCGCCCGGAGGAATACTTCCTCGGCGTCGACGATCAGTCGATCCGCGACCACCTCGGCGAGCGCAGCGTCGGCAGCGACCCCCCGCCCCGCTCGCCGCTGTGGAGCCGCGCCGCCTACGACCGCTACCTGCAGTGGGCCTTCGAGACCGGGACCACGCCCAACGGCGTCTTCGGGGCGAAGCTGATGTGGAACTACTTCGGCGAGTTCGTCAGCCTCTTGCGCAACGTACCCGCCTACCGCGACGTGCCCTTGGTCGAGCTCCTCCCGGCCGTCTTCCCCGACCTCACCTTCGTCCGCGTCGTCCGCGCCAACAAGGTGCGCCAGGCGGTCTCGCTGTGGAAGGCGGTGCAGACCGCGACCTGGCGCGAAGACCACGCCGGCGCCGAGGCCGGCTCGGTCGAGGGCAACGGCGCCGCCTACCAGAGCTTCATCGAGGAGCACCGCCCGCAGCTGCGCTTCCACTACCGGGCGATCGACCACCTGCTCGACCAGCTCCTGGTGGAAGAGGCCTCCTGGGACGCCTTCTTCGAGCACGCCGGGATCGAGCCCGTCCTCGTCCTCTACGAGAACTTCGCCGCCGACTACGAGACCAGCACCCTGCACCTGCTGGAGCGCCTGGACCTCTCCTGCCCCGAGGGCTTCGAGTTCGAGCCCCGCATGAAGCGCCAGTCGGACCGGATCAACGACGACTGGACCAAGCGTTACTGCCAGCTGCGCCTGGGCCGCGACTTCGACCTCGACCCGGTCAGGTAACGGTCGCAGAAGCACGTGTCAACCACGCCTGTGCTTTAGGAAGGGCAGATATCCTCCGCATCGTGAACGTCTTCGGGAGCGGCAATGGTCGCGGTGACGTCGCAGCCCTGCCCCCGCGGCTGCCCGGTTGGGTTCCGATGCAGCTGCAGATGTTCTCGCGTCGCCAGTGGAAGGTGGCGGGATGGGCCTACCTGGGCGCGCTGCTGGCGATGGGCGTCATCGGCGAGACGCTCCCGATCGCCTCGATAGGGCGTGGCGTTCCCGTCGCCTGGTGGAACTACGTGACGCTGGCGATCTCGCCGGTGCTGATCGCCTTGATCGCGGCGACTTTCGTGCCGGACCGCCAGCCCAAGTCCTCGCGGGTGAGGGGAGCGACGGGAGCCGGGGTCGGTGGCGTCATCGGGACCGTCGCGATGGCGTGTCCGGTCTGCAACCCGATTGCGATCCCCCTCTTCGGCACCGCCGGCGCCCTCTCTTTCCTCGCGCCCGAGCGCGGGCTGATCTCACTGCTCTCGATCGCGCTGCTGGCCGTAACCCTGACGCTCAGGCTCCGGACGATGCGGAGCTGCGAGATGAGGACTCCGGTCCAAGCTCAGCTGAGCGCGGGCTCGGAGCGCGAGCCGGCCAACTTGCCCACATAGCCGACGACGACGTCGTGACTGTCGACGTGCTCGCGGAAGCCCGCCTGCAGGTGGATGTCGACGACGGTCGGGCGGCGTTCGGTCGACGGCACCCGCCCGGTGCGGACCGCCGCCAGGACTTCCTCCATGTCGAACTCGAACTCCACCCCCTGGCGGACGTAATATTCGACGCCTTCGACCCGGGTGCGCGGGAGCGGCACGTCGTCGACGTCGTAGATCTGCCGGGTCAGCTGGTCGTAGCGAAAGATCTCGCGGGCGAGCAGCCTCCGCTCGGCCGGGGCGAGCGGGGCGACCCCCGCCTCCCACCACAGCGCGAACAAACCGGGGCTCCCCGGGGTGTCGTAGTGGGTTGGGCGCGCCACCGCGACCGCCTCGCCACCGACCCCGGCTCCCGTCGCTCCCCTCACCCGCGAGGACTTGGGCTGGCGGTCCGGCACGAAAGTCGCCGCGATCAAGGCGATCAGCACCGGCGAGATCGCCAGCGTCACGTAG
>JBQCDH010000048.1:0-6108 GCA_051961435.1 Solirubrobacterales bacterium | reverse complement strand
TGCGGTGCAAAAGGAACCACGCACCGTGTCGAGAGAGGGATCCGGTCGTCCCCTGGGCGAATGTCCGCGACGAATTCGCCCAGGGGACGACCGGGCCCCGCCCGAGCGAGCTTCGTCCCTCAGCTCGGCGCCAGGGCGTCGATCGTCTCGGCGAGTTTGTCCGGGGTGACGATCGGGGTGAGGATGGGGAGGGTGATGCCGCCAGCGACGAAGGCGGCGAGGCGCTCCTTCATCTGCTCGGGGGTGCCGAAGACGAACATGTCCTCGATCAGGCTCCAGGGGGCGGCCGCGGCGGCTGCCTGGCGGTCACCGGCTTCCCAGGCCTGGATCATCGGCTCGATCTGCTCGCCGTAGCCGAGCCAGCGGTAGAAGGCGGCGTACACGGGGACGGTGATGTAGGAGGAGAACATGAAGCGGGCCAGCGGCTCGACCTGCTCGCGCTCGCCGGGGATGCAGAAGAAGCGGCAGAGCAGCTCGAAGCCCCCTGGCGCCCCCTCCAGCTGCGCGGTCACCTGCGGCAGTCCCGCCAGCGGCAGGAAGTTGGTAAAGGCGCCATCGGCCTGCTCGACCGCCAGCTCCAGCATCTTCCCCCGCAGCGCCGCCAGCACGATCGGCACCTCGTGCGCCGGCTTCTGTTCCAGCTTGAAGCCGGTCTCGGTGCGCTCGCCCGCCAGCGCCGGGCGCAGGAAGTCGAGCGTCTCCCGCACCCTGCTCAGCGGCCGCTCGAAGGGAATTCCGTTCCAGCCTTCGACGATGCGGTCCGAGGAGGCGCCGAGGCCGAGCACGAAGCGCCCCTCCGAGGCGTCCGCAAGCGCGGCCGCCTGCTGGGCCAGCAGCGCCGGCCCGCGCTGGAAGACGCCGACGATCCCCGTCCCCAGCCGCGCCCGCTCGGTCCAGGCGGCGCTCAGCGCCAGCGGCGTGAAACCGTCGGGCCCGGCCGTCTCGCCGGTCCAGAGATCGGTGTAGCCCACCGACTCGGCCCGCTTGACCAGAACCTCGTGGTCAGCGAGCGTCAGCCCCGGCAGCGGCAGCGTCAGGCCCCAGCGATCCATCGACCGCCACCCTATCGCCGTCGCCGTGCTCGCCGCGGATCTCGAAGCGCCGGTTCTCCGGCCACTGGCTGAAGAACGAGTCGGCGTCCTGGGCGCTGAGCGGCCGGGTGAAGAGGAACCCCTGGGCGCTGTCGCACTCCTTGTCGCGGATCAGCGAGAGGTCCTGCGGACGCTCGATCCCCTCCGCCGTCGTCTCGATCTCCAGCGCTTTGCCGAGCTGGACGAGGGTGTGGAGGAGGATCTCGCCCTCGCCCCCCTCGGCCAGCTGCGAGACGAAGGAGCGGTCGATCTTCAGCACGTCGACCGGAAACTGGCGCAGGTGGGAGAGCGAGGAGTAGCCGGTGCCGAAGTCGTCGACGGCGATCTTGATCCCCAGCGCCTTCAGCTCGTTCAGCCGCCGCGCCGTTTCCTGCGCGTTGCTCATCAGCGTCGTCTCGGTGATCTCGATCGTCAGCGCCTCCGCCGCCAGGCCGCTGCCGTCGAGGGCTTCGGTGACGTGGTCGAGCAGGTCGTCGGTGTCGAGCTGCAGCGCCGAGACGTTGACCGAGAGGCCGAGCCGTCGGCCCTGCTGCTGCCATTTCACCGCCTGCGCGCAGGCCTCGGTCAGGACCCAGGCGCCGACGTCGACGATCATCTTCGTCTCCTCCAGCAGCGGGATGAACTCCTCCGGCTGGATCACGCCGCGGCCCGGCCGGCGCCAGCGCAGCAGCGCCTCGACCCCGGTCGGGGTCATCGTGTTGAGGTCGAAGGTCGGCTGGTAGACGAGGAAGAACTCCTCGTTGGCGAGCGCGCCCTGCAGGTCCATCTCGGTTTCCAGCCGCGACTGGACTTCGTCCTCCATCCCCGACTCGAAGAGGAGGTAGCGGCTCTTGCCGCCCCACTTGGCCCGGTACATGGCGATGTCGGCGTCGCGCAGCAGCTCTTCGGCCGAGGCGCGCACGCCGGTGGCGATGCCGATGCTGGCCTTGGCGTGGACGCGGGTCTCGCCTTCCTCGCCGAGCGAGAAGGGCTCGTTGAACGCTTCCAGCAGGCGCTCGGCGATCAGCTCCGGCCCCGCCGCCAGCGAGAGCCCGTCGGCGACGACGACGAACTCGTCGCCGCCGAGCCGGCCGAGCGCGTCGGTCTCGCGGATCACCCCGGCCAGCCGCCGGGCGACCGCGCAGAGCAGTTCGTCGCCGGTCCCGTGGCCGAGCGAGTCGTTGATCGCCTTGAAGTTGTCGAGGTCGACGAACAGCGCCGCCACCGGCTCCCCGTTGTGGCGGGCGCGGGTCAGGGTCTGGTCGATCCGGTCGAGGATCAGGGTCCGGTTCGGCAGTCCCGTCAGCGCGTCGTGGGTGGCGAGGAAGACGAGTTCCTTCTCGCGGCTGGTCAGTTCCTCGTGGGCGCGCCGTCGCTCGTCCTCGAAGGACTGGCACATCCGCACCAGGGTCACGTCGAGGCTGCGCTGGACCATCCGCCGCGCCGTCGCCAGCGTCTCGTCGGCGAGGCCGAGGTCGGCGGCGCTCTCGTCGAGCACTTCGAGGGTCGCGTCGCGCCAGCGCAGGCAGCGTTTGGTCACCTCGTTGAGCGCGGCCTCGCGCTGGGAGGCGAGCTGGGCGAAGATCCGCCACGACTCCTGACCGACCTGGCGGGCGACGTCTTCGCCCTCGCCGGCCATCCAGCGGGCGACGGCGACGGTGGAGACGGCGCCGACGTCCTCGAAGCTGTCTTCGACGACCTTGGCCAGTGTCTTCCCGGACTCGGCGGAGCGCTGCATCATCCGCCCGACCACGTCATCGGTGCGGGCGTTCAGCTCCTCCCCGAGACGCGAAAGCTCCGTCGGTCCCATGATCCGACCCCATCGACGCCGGTTCGGGATTGCTTTAAGAACTCGTCTGGATTCCTGATGAAATCGATTCGGGCAAACGTCCACGCACCCGCTTCCTTTAGTCTGCGCCGCACATGGAGGCCCGTTCCCAGGAGGCCGAGGCCGCGGCGGCGAAGCCCGATCGCAACCTCGCCCTCGAGCTCGTCCGCGTCACCGAGGCAGCCGCTCTGGCCTCCGCCCGCTGGTCGGGCCGCGGCGACAAGATCGCCGCCGACCAGGCGGCGGTCGACGCGATGCGCCACGTCCTCGACTCGGTCTCGATGGACGGCGTCGTCGTCATCGGCGAGGGCGAGAAGGACGAGGCGCCGATGCTCTACAACGGCGAGAAGATCGGCGACGGCTCGCCGCCGGTCGTCGACATCGCCGTCGACCCGCTGGAGGGGACCCGCCTCTGCGCGCTGGGGATGCCGAGCGCGATCGCGGTGATCGCCCTCGCCGAGCGGGGGACGATGTTCGACCCCGGCCCCTGCGTCTACATGGAGAAGATGGCGGGCGGGGAAGAGATCGCCGACCTCCTCGACCTCGACCGGCCGCTGCCGGAGACCCTGAAGCTGATCGCCCAGCGCAAGGGCGGGCCGGTCGGCGACGTCACCGTCGTCATGCTCGACCGCCCCCGCCACGAGGAGGCGATGCGCGAGGTCCGCGAGGCCGGCGCACGGATCCGGCTGATCACCGACGGCGACGTCTCGGCGGCGCTGCTGGCGGTGAGCGAACGCTCTCCCGTCGACCTGCTGTGGGGGATCGGCGGGACGCCGGAGGGAGTGATCTCCGCCGCCGCGCTGAAGTCGATGGGCGGGCAGCTGATCGGCCGCCTCTGGCCGCGCGACGACGAGGAGCGCGCGGCGGCCCTCGACGCCGGCTACGACCTCGACCGCGTCCTCACCGCCAATGACCTCTGCTCCGGTGAGGACGTCTTCTTCTCCGCCACCGGCGTCACCGACGGCGACGTCCTCCAGGGCGTCCGCTACCGCGGGCCCGGCGCCACCACCGAATCGCTGGTGATGCGCTCGCGCTCCGGCACGGTGCGCCGCATCCACGCACGCCACGATCGCTCGAAGTTGCGCAGCATCATCGGCGAGCGCTACGGCTGAGGCGCGAGGGCCGGCGCCTGGCGGCGTCCTCGGTCGCTCGCGTGCAAAGCACGCCACGCTTCCTGCCTCCTTGCCAGGCTTGGCCCTCGCGCCTCAGCTAGGCGGCGGCATGCGCTTCCTCTTCGCCGAGGAAGGGGACGAGCATGCCGTAGGTGAGATCGGGCAGCAGGCGGGGGAGCTCGGCGGCACGGCCCAGCACGACCTCCTCGTAGATCCTCGCGATCGTCGCGCCGATCGCCAGGCCGGTCGCCTTGGCCAGCTCCGAATCGCGGGCGCTGTCGTCGAGCCCCTCGTCGAAGAGGGCGACGAAGCGGGCGTACTCGGCCTGGAAGATCGGCCGGAAGGCGGGCCCGACGGTGCTCATCTCGATCAGGATGAAGCGGGCCGCGTCGGGGTCGGAGGCAAACCACTCGAGGGCGACCGCCAGCGCCCGTTTCACCCGCTGTGGCCACGGCTCCTCTCCCGCGTAGGCCTCGCGCACCCTCTCCGCCAGGTCGTCGAGGAGGATCCTGTGGGCGGCGATCATGCAGTCGAGCTTGTCGTCGAACAGTTCGTAGAAGCTCTCGCGACCGACGCCCGCCTCGCCGAGGACGTCTCCGACCGTGGTCTGGTCGTAGCCCTTGGCGGCGGTCACTCGGACGACCGCGGCTAGCAGCCGCTCGCGCTGCGAGCGTTCGACCAGCTCCCGCGGCAGTCCGTGCCTCCCGCGTGGAAGCCGCCACTGGCGCAGGTCCTCGGGCTCGCCCTTCATCGCGGCGCGCCGTCGACCTCGTTCTCGCGGGCGAGGCGCGCCTGCTCCAGCGCCTCATCGTGGCCGCCGAAGGGGCTGACCGCGAGGTAGACGAGCTCCGGCAGGAGCTCGCGGAGGCGGGCTGCCTTCCCCGCGGCGATCTGGTTGAGGATCAAGACCTGGGCCTGGCCGAAGGCGAGGCGCGGATCGGGGCGGCCCTGCGAGCCGTTCTCCCTCTCGTCCCAGAGGGCCTGCAGCGCCGGGATGGTCACTTTGCGGTACCGCTCTATGACGGTCGGATCGACGGCGATCGCGTCGCCGCTCACGAGCTGGGCCAGGCCCGGCCGCGCCGCCAGCGCCTCGACCACCGCGGTCGTGGCCTTGCGGGTCGCGTCGCCGGGAGCGTCGTCGGGTTGGTGCGCGGCGGCGGCGATCGCGCGCAGTTCCTCGACGCAGTAGGCGATCGCCTCGTCGAAGCAGACGCGCTTGTCTTCGAAGTGCTTGTAGAAGGTGGTGCGGGAGATGTGCGCGCGGGCGACGATGTCGGCGATCGTCGTCGCCGCGAAGGTCTTCTCCGCGCAGCTCTCGATCATCGCGTCGACGATGCGTCGACGCTGTGTCTGCTGGCCGATGTCGACCGGAGTAGTCGGGCGCAAGACGCTGGCCGCCGTTTCAGAACTCCGATGTTTTTGCATCAGCCCGGATTCTTCCACCCTGTCCGGCGACTGGTTGTGGCCGGATCGTGATTCCCGGCACGAGGATACGCGAGTTTTTATTTACGGGCAGAAGAAGTTTTCCGCTCCAGCGCGGGAATTGCGGCCTCTTCCTCGCAGCCGCAGGGATTGCGGGGACGGTAGGGCAGTTCGCCGGTGTCGTGGAGCTCGAAGCGGAGCGAGTTGATCACCGCTCCCAGCATCAGCGCCAGGCTGAGGACGTAGAACCAGAGCAGGGCGATGAGGATGAAGCCGAGGGTCGAGCCGAGGCGCGAGAGGCTCGACACGTTGGCGAGGTAGATCGGGAACAGCCAGTTGGCGAGGCCGGCCCCGAAGGTGACGAAGAGGGCGCCGGGCCAGACCGCGCGCCAAGGCATGTGCCCTTTCGGCACCGCCCAGAAGATCACCGAGCAGATGGCGAAGGTGATCAGCAGGGCCGCCGCCAGCAGCAGGATCGTGTCGATCGCCTTGATGTGGGAGAGGCCGAAGGGGAGGCGATCGGTGCTGGAGACGATGGCGCTCTCGAAGGTGGGAACGAAGATGCTGGCGGCGATGAAGAGCAGGACCACGGCCAGCATCGCGAAGGAGAAGCGCTTCTGCTCGACCCAGCCGCGGCACTCGACGTGGTAGATCCGGCAGAAGGCGGTGTCCATCG
>JBQCDH010000047.1:0-43901 GCA_051961435.1 Solirubrobacterales bacterium | reverse complement strand
ACGGTCTTGAGCTCGTCGATGAGCTCCGCGAGGTCCTCGATCGAGTACAGGTCGTGGTTGTTGGACGGCGAGATCAGGTCCGTCCCGGGGGCGGCGTTCCGGGCCTCGGCGACCTTCTCGGAGACCTTGCGGCCCGGCAGGTGGCCGCCCTCGCCGGGCTTCGCCCCCTGGCCGATCTTGATCTCGGCGACGTAGGAGCTGTTCAGCATCTCGGCCGAGACGCCGAAGCGCCCCGAGGCGACCTGCTGGCCGCGCCACTTGCGGTAGCGGCCGTACATGTCGCGGATCTCGCCGCCCTCGCCGTTGACGCAGAGGATGTTGGTCGCCTTCGCCGCCTCCGCGTAGGCGCGGAAGGCCGGCTCGGACTGCGAGCCGAAGCTCATCGAGGAGATCACGATCGGGTAGTCGTGGTGACCGACGCCGGCGTCGACGTCGGCCGGATCGACGGCGGGGCGGTCGCCCTTCAGCGCCATGATGTGGCGCATCGAGATCGGGTTCTGCTTCTCGAGCTCGCGGACTTTCTCCGAGTATTCCTCGTAGGTGCCGGTGCCGTTGGCGGTCGCGATCGCCGCCTTGTAGACCTTCGGGTAGAAGCGGAACGTCTTCGCCGGTTTCGCCGCTTCGTCGTCGCCCGAGAGCGCATGGGCGCGGGCGTTGGTGTCCTCGTCGAGATCGGCGAAGCCGGTGCCGGCCGCTTCGGAGGCGGCGTAGAACTCGGTTCCGAAGATCTCCGCCAGCTCCGGCTTGATCCCGATCGAGCTGAACTGGCGCGCGTAGCCGCGCACCTCGTGGATGCCGATCGTCGAGATCACTTTCTCGATCCCTTTGCGCAACGCCGCACAGAGGTTGGAGACGTCGGACTCGTAGTCCTCGACGCAGATCACCTCGACCATCGTGTACGGGCAGACGCCGTTGGCGCCGAGGCCGAGCGCGAGCATGACGTCGTGGACGTTGCGGATCGCCGCCGAGCGCAGGACGATGCCGCAGCGCCGGCGCAGGTTTTCTTCGCCGCGCTCGACCTTGAACTGCTTCAGCGCCTGGTCGATCGCCGAGGTCGCCAGGTGCGGGTCGAGGTAGCGGCGGTCGGCGTCATAGACGGTGCGGTCGGTGAGGACCAGTAGCTCGCAGCCGTTGCGGACCTTCTTCACCGCCTCCTGTTTGACCCGCTCGATCGCGCCACGGGTCGTCTCCGACTCGAGCAGGGAGATGTCGACCGCGGCGGCGCGGCCGCGGAACTCCTCCCAGAGGTCCTCGAGCAGGTAGGTGTCGTGCTCGCGGGCGATCTTCCGGTAGGTCTTGTCGGAGAGCGGCGCCAGGCCGTGGTGGCCGCCGAGGATCACCGGGAAGCCCGTTTCGACGGTGCCGGTGTCGGCGCCGGCGTCGTCGAGCGAGGGGCGTCGCCCGAACAGCGTCCGGGTCGAGAAGTGCTCCATCTCGCGTTCGCGGTCGATCGCCGGGTTGGTGACGACGGCGACCGTCTCCTTGAAGTAGTCGGCGAGGTTCTGGCGCTCGGGCGAGAGCGCCGCCAGCGGCCCGTCGTAGCCGAGCGAGCCGACCGGCTCGGCCCCGTTGGAGGCCATCTGTTGGACGAGTTTGACGTCGTCGCGCTGCCAGCCGAAGCCGGCGAGGACGCGGTCGGAGACCTTGACCGGCTCCTCGGGGCCGGCGTCGGAATAGCCGGGGACGTCCTGGCCCTCGAGCGGGCCGCCGGTCTCCAGGGCGCGGTCGTAGCCGGCGACCGCCTCGACGCCGTTGCGCGCGAGCCAGCGGTCGCGGACGACCCGCAGCATCTCGTCATGCGGGTGCAGCGAGGAGGCGCGCTCGGCGCGGTCGATCAGCACCAGCACCTTCTCGCCGGGGGCGAGCGGCTTCGGCTCGGAGGTCATCTTCGCGACCGACACCACGCCCGGCTCGGAGCTGAAGACGAAGTCGTCTTCGGTCTCCACCTGCCAGAGCGGGCGCAGGCCCATCGCGTCGGCGGAGAAGACGCACTCGTCGGTGTGGCGGGCGATCAGCGCCACCGGGCCCTGGGCGAAGGGGCCCATCGTCTGGTGCAGGTACATGTAGAAGCCGTGCAGGTCCTCCGGGAGGTGCCGGATCTCCTCGACGATCGGCGGCACCACCATCTCCATCGCCTCGGCGAGGCTGAAGCCCTCGCGGCTGACCAACGTGTCGATCGTGCGGTTGAGGTCCTGCGAGTCCGAGGAGCCGGGCTGGATCGGTACCGCCAGCATCTTCGCCTCCTGGCGCAGCTGCTGGATCGTGTTGATCTCGCCGTTGTGGCCCAACACGGAGAACGGCTGCACCCGCTTGAAGGAGGGCCAGGTGTTGGTCGAATAGCGGTTGTGGCCGAAGCAGCCGATCGTCTCGAAGCGCGGGTCGCGCAGGTCCGGGTAGTACTCGCCGAGCACCTTCGGCGCGCCCATCACCTTGTAGACGCAGGTGGTCGCGGAGAAGGAGGGGACGTGGACGTCGAGCTCTTTCTCCAGCGCGATCATCAGGTCGAAGAGGACCTGGTCGCGGGTCTTGGCGTCGGCGACGAGGCCGGCGACCTGCCAGAAGATCGGCTCCTCCTCGCGCGCGGTCGGGCCGAGTGCGGGCGAGTTGACGACGCCGACCCGCTCGGCGAGGACGCGGAAGCCGGCGGCGGCGAGCAGCTCGCGGGCGTCGTGCTTGACCTTCTCCTCGTTCTGCGAGCGCTCGATGAAGACGTGGGCCACGGCGAAGGCGTCGTCGGTAGCCAGCGACGGATCGTGGCCGCCGGTACGGACCTCCTCGGCCCAGATCTTGCGCGGGATGTCGACCAGGAGGCCGCAGCCGTCCCCCTCGCCGTCGACGTTGCCGGCGCGGTGGAGCATCTTCTGCAGGGCGGGAATCGCCAGCTCGATCGGCTCGTGGCTCGGCGTCGCGTCCTTGCGGACGGAGGCGTAGATGGCACACGCGTCTTTGTCCTCGACGCTCGGCGGCGAGACGAGAGGGCGGTAAGGGCGCTCTGGCGAATAGCGCTCGACCTGAGCGCTGCGATCAGACTGGGTCTTCAATTTTGACCTCCCGGGTTCCGCGCCTTCTTCGAGTGGGCGCGCGACGGGTTGACGAGTTGCAGAATTATAAAGGCGGCGGTCAAGCCGGCTCGCAGGGACGGGGGCAAAGCCGGCCCGGCTCAGATCGGTTTTTCCCGCGTTATGCGGGAATCGGGCGGCTCATGCCCAGGACATCGGCTGGTAGCCGCCCTCTGGCTGCACCCCGATCAGCAGCGCCGTCACCTTGGCGTCGGAGCGGTTGAGGATGGTCCGGCTGGCGGCCGGCTCGAGCGAGGCGAAGGTGCCGGCCGGCGCGGGGTGGTCCTCGCCGTCGAGCCGCAGCACCGCCTCGCCCTCGAGGATCACGTAGAGCTCGACCTGGCCGCTCTGGGCCTCGTCGTGCTCGGGGATCTGGCCGCCGGGCGCGATCTCGACCAGGTTGTAGCCGAAGGCGCTGGTACCGCAGGCCTTGCGCGCGAGCAGCCAGGTCGAGTCCCCCGACCCCTCCATCCGCTCGAACTCGTCCCGCTGCTTGATCGTGTAGTTGGCTGCCATCAGGTTCGACCCTAACCGCGCATGACCGATCGAGGCAAGGACCCTCGACTCGACCGAGCCGTGATCGTGCAGGGCTTGAGGTCGACGAGGCCGTTGCCGACAAACCCGTGTGGCCAGCGGCGAGCAGACGCGGATCGGGCGATTCTTCGACCACCACCCCAGGCTGTTGCGGGCGCTGGCGCTGCTGGCCCTGATCTGGGGCGTCGGCTACCTCGCCTGGCGCATCGGCTGGAGCGGCGAAGGCGCGAACCCGGTCGCCTTCGCGATGCTGCTGGTGACCGAGGTCTACGGTCTCTACGCGCTGGCCGTCCTCACCTGGTTCTCCTGGTCGCGGCCGCCGGCGGTTCGACCGCCGGCGACCCCGGGCCGCAGGGTCGACGTCTACGTCTGCACCTACGACGAGCCGGTCGAGGTGGTGATGGCGACGCTGGCCGGCTGCCGCGCGCTCACCTACCCGCACACGACTTACCTGCTCGACGACGGGCGGCGGCCGGAGATGGAGGAGCTGGCCGAGTTGGCCGGCGCCCGGTACCTGACGCGGCCCGACAACTCGCACGCCAAGGCCGGGAACCTCAATGCGGCGCTGCCGCGGACCGAGGGCGACCTCGTCTTCGTCCTCGACGCCGACCACGTGCCGATGCCGGACGCGCTCGACGCCCTCGTCGGCTACTTCGACGAGGAGCGGATGGCGATCGTGCAGACGCCGCACGACTTCTTCAACCACGACTCGGTCCAGCACTACGTCGTCGGCCGCCACGAGCAGTCGCTCTTCTACCGTGTCGTCTCGCCCGGGAAGGACCGTCACGGCGCCGCCTACTGGTGCGGCTCGGCGGCGCTGATCAACCGCCATGCCCTGCTCGACATCGGCGGCGTCGCCACCGAGACGATCGCCGAGGACTTCCACACGACGATCCGGCTGCTGCGCCACGGCTGGCACACCCGCTATCACGACGAGGTTCTCGTCCAGGGCCTTGCGCCGCACGACCTCGACGGCTATCTGCTGCAGCGCGACCGCTGGGCCCGCGGCAACCTCGCCGTCTTCACGCTGCCCGAGTCCCCGTTGCGGGCGAGGTCCCTCTCCCCCCTGCAGCGCCTCTCCTTCCTCGCCAGCTTGCTCGCCTACCTGGCACCGCCGATGCGGCTGCTGCTCCTGCTGACGCTGGGCCTCGTCCTCTGGACCGGCGAGCTGCCGATGAAGATCAGCGCCGTCGCGCTGGCAGCGCTCTGGCTGCCTTCGGTGGCGCTCAATCTCGGCGCCGGCGCCGCGCTGGCCCGCGGCTACATGCGGATCCCGGAGACCGCCCATTACGAGCTGCTGACGATGGAGATCTACACGCGGGCACTGCGCTGCGCGGTGCGACCGGGGAAGACGAGGTTCAAGGTCACCCCGAAGCAGGGCCGCGACGGCGGCGGCGTCGACGCCGTGCGCAAGCTCCACCTCGTCCTCCTCTGTGCCGTCGTCCTGGCGACCGGGACCGCGATGCGGCTTCTCGACCTCGCCGGGGTGGGGCCGCTGCCGGACCTTCCCGGGATCGCCATCGTCGTCGTCCCCCTGCTGGGGCTGATCGAGCTGCGACGCCTGCTGGCGACGCTCTTTGCGGTCGGCCGGCGACGGCAGCGACGCCTCGTCTACCGCTTCGAAGGCGACGCCCAGGCCACCGTCCACAGCGGCGACCTCACCTCGGCGACCCTCGTCGATGCCTCCGCCTCGGGCCTCGGTCTGGTCTCCGCGACGCCGCTGGAGGTCGGAAGCAGGCCCTCGGTCATGCTCGGGCTCGACAGCGCCGACGGCGAGCGCCATCAGGTCGCGGCCAAGGTCGAGGTGAGGAGCTGCCGCGAGGTGGACGGGAAACACCTGATCGGGGCGACGATCGAGGAGATCGACGCGAACGCGAGGCTGCGCCTGATGGAGTGGTGCTACGTGGTCTGCAGCCACGAGCGGCTGCGCGGTCGGCGTCCCGCGGCGCCGATGGGGGAGGCCGAGGCGATCGTCGTCACCCTCGACGACCACCGGGATCTCCTGTCACTGCCTGCGGGGCAGTCGGCCCCGGCCCTCCCCTGAATTCGTCGCGGCGCTTGATCGGGTGGTTGCCCGGCATTAGGTTCGACGCAGCCGCGCATGACCGATCGAGGCAAGGACTCAGCCGAGGCGCTGCGGGAGACGATCGTCCGCTACAACGCCGCCTGGAACGCCCACGACCTCGACGCGATCGTGGCGATGCACGCGCCGGACATGGTCTTCGAGAACCACACCGCGGGCGAGTCGGCGACGGGAGAGGAGGTGCGCGGCCACATCGGCTCGATCTTCGCGACCTGGCCCGACATCGAGTTCACGACGCGGCGGCTCTACGTGCGCGAGGGGCTGGTCGTGCAGGAATGGACCGCGGCCGCCAGCCACACCGAGACGATGCGCCGCGGCGACCTCGTCGCCGAGCCGACGGGGCGGCGGGTCGAGTGGGAGGGCATCGACTCGATCCCCTTCGAGGACGGCCTCGTCAAGCGCAAGGACGTCTACTCGGACAGCGTCTCGATCCTCCGCCAAGTCGGCCTGTTGGAGTAGGCGGGTCGCTTTCTGCGCCCGATCCGACCATAAAGCGACACGCCCTGCGGGCTAGCGGTTCCAGTCCGCTTCGAAGGCGTTTTTGACCTTGACCCTCGGCTTGCCGCCGGCGAAGGGAGCGATGGCGACGTCGTGGGACGCCCCGGGGTCGAAGCCCCCCGTGTAGCCGAGCACCGATTCGCCGTCGTCGGAGATCGCGGTGCCGATGAACCCGCGCTCCCCCACCGCGGCGATCGGGTGCTGCCGGCCGGTCCTGAAATCGACGCCGACCGCGTAGCTCGTGTCCTGCCCCTCGAACTCGGCCAGCAGATGCCTGCCGTCCTGCGAGAAGGCCACCGGGAACAACCCCTGCAGCAGCGGGCCGACCTTGGTGTGGGTCAGGCGATGCACTTCGGCGCCGCTCGGATTCATCACGTACAGCTCGTTCTTCGGACCGTATTTGCGCCGCTTCGCCCCCAGCTCCTTGACGAAGGCGATCTTCGCGGGCCGCGCCCGTTCGAGCGTGCCCGGGCGCCAAAGCGGGTCGAGCGAGCGGTGGTCGCCGGTCAGCCGCACCGGCTGGCCGCCGTTGACCGCGACCTTGTAGACGTCGCTGCGCAGAAGGGAGTTTTCGCTCGGGCTTTTCGAATAGACGAGCTGCGGTTCGGAGCATTCGGGGCAGAAGCTGAGCCCGGTGAAATAGCCCTTGTCGAGGACGGTCACGGCACCGGTGTCGACGTTGACCACGACCAGTTCCCGCTTGCCGATTTCGGGCCCCCGCAGCGCGGCGACGAGTTCCTTGTAGTTGTCCATGTAGTTGGGTTCGCGCCAGTCGGTGAGGATGGTCTTGGCGGGTTGCGAACCGAGGATGACCTTCATTTCCGGCGTATGGCCCCTTCCTTCGTGCAGGTAGGCGATCGAGACGCCGCCGGCGAGGATCCGCGGGCTCGAGCCGGTGTCGATCCTCCCCCGGTGGGAGTCGAAGACCGTGGGATGGGACGGGTTCTTCACGTAGACGAGCGCCTGCGCACTCGCGGGTAGGACCAGGAGGGCGACGACGGCAAGGGCGATCAGTCGGAGCTTGGGCGGCATGAAGATCCTTCGGTCGGTTGCGGTTTCGCGAAGTAAACACGCCGTTCGGCGAAAAGAAGTGCCGGTGCCGGGTGACATCAGAGCTCGGGCACGTCGGCGCCGAGGGGGCTGAACGGCAGGCGGCGAACCTCGGCCCAGCCGGCGCAGCTCTCCTCCAGGGCGGCGGCGACGTTGCCGGCGTCCTGCCAGGTCGTCCAGACGAGGACGGTGGGCCCGGCGCCGGAGATCGTCGCGCCCAGGGCGCCCAGCTCGCGCGCCGAGTCGACGATCTCCATCGAGCGCGGGTAGAGGTCGCGGCGGCGGTCCTGGTGGATGCGGTCGCGCAGGCCGGCGGCGAGGAGGTCGAGGTCGGCGCTGCGCAGGCCCAGCACCAGCGTCGCCGCGGCGGCGACGTTGGCGACGGCGTCGGCGAGCGGCAGCTCGGCCGGGATCGCCTCACGCGCGCGCTCGGTCGAGACCTCCTCGGGCGGGATCACGACGATCCCCTCCAGCCCCTCGGGTGGATCGAAGCGGGCGGCGGTCGGCCCGTCGGCGCCAGCTCCGCAGACGACGAAGCCGCCGTAGATCGCCGCGGCGACGTTGTCGGGATGCCCCTCGATCTCGGTCGCCCGCGCCAGCAGCTCCTCTTTGCTCAGCGCCAGCTCGTAGAGGTGGTCGGCCGCGGCCAGACCGGCGACGATCGCCGCCGCGCTCGATCCCAGCCCCCGCGCCAGCGGGATCTCGCTGCGCAGCCGGAAGGCGATCCCGTCGGCCGGCCGCAGGCTCTCGAAGGCGCGCACGACGAGGTTGTCGCGCCCGGTCGGGACCTCCAGCCCCCCCGGGTCGAAGGAGAACTCGCCGCTCTCCTCCACCTCCAGCTCCAGGTGCAGCGCCATCGCCGCCGCCATCGCGTCGTACCCGGGACCGAGGTTGGCCGAGGAGGCGGGGACGCGGACGAGCCGGTGGCGCGCGGTCATCCCGGCAACCCGCTCAGTCGAACACCGCGCGCTCGACGGCGCTGAGGTCGTTGTCGCAGTTGATCACCGAGGGGGCTTTGCCGAGGGCGGTGTCGGGGTCCTTGAGGCCGTGGCCGGTGAGGACGCAGACGACGGTCTCCGGCGGCTCCGCACCGTCGACCACCGGTAGGCCGTGGGCGAGGAGGCCGGCGACCGAGGCGGCGCTGGCGGGCTCGCAGAAGACGCCTTCGTTGTCGGCGAGCCAGCGGTAGGCGTTGACTATCTGTTCGTCGCTGACGGCGGCGACGCGGCCGCGGGAGGCGGTGAAGGCGGCCATCGCCTCCTCCCAGCGGGCGGGGTTGCCGATCCGGATCGCCGAGGCGACCGTCTCGGGGTGCTCGACCGGCTCGCCGCGCACCAGCGGCGCCGCGCCCTCGGCCTGGAAGCCGTAGAGGACCGGCTTCGTGGCCTCCAGCTCGCCCAGCTCTGCATCGCCCGAGGAAGCGACCTCGCGGAACCCGCGCCAGTAGGCGGTGACGTTGCCGGCGTTGCCGACCGGGATCGCCAGCGCTCCCGGCATCCCCCCCAGGTCCTCGACCACCTCGAAGGCGGCCGTCTTCTGGCCTTCGATCCGGTGCGGGTTGACCGAGTTGACGAGCTCGATCGGGTGCTTCTGCGAGAGCTCGCGGACGATCCGCAGGGCGTCGTCGAAGTTCCCCTGCAGGGCGACCACGCGGGCGCCGTGCATCAGCGCCTGGGCGAGCTTGCCGATCGCGATCTTGCCCTCGGGGACGATCACCGCCCCGCGCAGCCCCGCCCGCGCCGCGTAGGCGGCGCAACTGGCGGCGGTGTTGCCGGTCGAGGCGCAGATGATCGCCTCCGCCCCGCGCCCCTTCGCGCGGGAGACCGCGACGGTCATCCCCCGGTCCTTGAAGGAGCCGGTCGGGTTCAGCCCCTCGAACTTGAAGTAGGCGCGGGCGCCGATCCGCTCCGAGAGCCGCGGCGCCTCGATCAAGGGCGTCGAGCCCTCGTTCAGCGTCACCACCGGGTCGCCGGGCTCGAGCGAGAGCCGGTCGCGGTAGCGGTCGATCAGCCCCGCCGCCATCAGCCCCTCCCCCGCACTAGTACTCCTCCTCGATGACCCGGATCGAGCGCGGCGGCGCGCGCAGCTCGTCCAGCCCGCCCAGCGCCTCGACGGCGGCGGCGAAGCGGGACTCGAGGCACTCGTGGATCACCATCACCAGCCGCGCCTCGTCGCCGATCCCGCGCTGGACCACGCTCTTGACCGAGACCTCGTGGTCGCCCAGCACCGTCGCCACCCGCGCCAGCACCCCGGGCCGGTCGGCAACCTCGAGGTAGAGGTAGAAGGAGGAGCCGACGTCGGAGACGATCGGCAGCTCGACCCGCGTCTCGTGCACCGGCGCCTCGCCGGCGAGGATCGAGACGACGTCGCCGAGCACCGCCGAGGCCGTCTGCAGCCCCCCCGCCCCCGGCCCCGACATCGTCACCTCGGTGATCGCCGGCGCCTCGACCATCACCGCGTTGAAGGCGCCCTGGATCGGCGCCAGCGGGTGGCCGGGATAGAGGAAGCAGGGGAAGACGCGGACGCTGATGCCGCCGTCGCGCCGTTCGGCGACGCCGAGCAGCTTCAGCGAGAGACCGAGCTCCTTCGCGTAGGCGAGGTCGTCGGGCAGGATCCGCTCGATCCCCTCGTAGGTGACCTCGGAGAGGGTGACCGGCGTGTGGAAGGCGAGGCGGGCGAGGATCGCCATCTTCGCCGCCGCGTCGGCGCCGCTGACGTCGTCGGTCGGATCGGCCTCGGCGTAGCCCAGCTCCTGCGCCCGCGCCAGCACCTCGTCGTAGCCGGCGCCGGTCGCCGCCATCTCGGTGAGGATGAAGTTGGTGGTGCCGTTGACGATCCCGAACACCTTCGAGATCTCGGTGACGCCGAAGCTCTCCTGGATCGTGCGTACGATCGGGATCACCGCCGCCACCGCCGCCTCGAAGCGCAGCTGCACCCCCGCCTCGCGGGCGACCGCGAAGAGCTCGTCGCCGTGCTGGGCGAGCAGCTGCTTGTTGGCGGTGACGACCGGTTTGCCGGCGCGCAGCGCTTCCAGCACGTGATCGCGCGCCGGGTCGGTCCCGCCCATCAGCTCGACGACGAGGTCGGAGCCGGCGAGGATCGAGCCGAACTCGCCCTCCTCCCGGGTGAGCACCCCGGCGATCTCCGGCCGCCGCCCGGTCGCCGCCTCGACGGCGCCGGCGCGCTCGGCCAGCAGCTCGGCGAAGGCGCCGCCGACCGTGCCGCGTCCCAGCAGCCCGATGCGAACGGGTTTGGAGCCCTCGGCGTTCACGCGCTAGACGTCCCTCGCGGTCAGGTCCTCGTAGGTCTCGCGCCTGACCACGACCCGCGCCTCGCCCTCGCGGCAGAAGACGACGGGGGGACGAGGCACGCCGTTGTAGTTGTTCGCCATCGCGTAGCCATAGGCGCCGGTGGCGGGGGTGACGAGGACGTCGCCGACCGCCGGCTCGGCCAGCATCGCGTCGCGGACGATCACGTCGCCGGACTCGCAGTGCATGCCGGCGATCGTGACCAGCGTCTCCGGCGGCGCGGCGGCGCGGTCGGCGATCAGCGCCTCGTAGCGCGAGCCGTAGAGCATCGGCCGCAGGTTGTCCGACATGCCGCCGTCGACGGCGACGTAGGTGCGGACGCCGGGGATCTCCTTGACGGTGCCGACGCGGTAGGCGGTGAGGCCGCCGTTGGCGACCAGCGAGCGCCCCGGCTCGACCAGGATCCGCACGTCGGGGCCGAAGACGTCGTGGATGCCGCGGACCTTGACCTCGACGTAGGAGTCGATCGAGGGCGGCTCGTCCTCGGCGGTGTAGGCGACGCCGAGGCCGCCGCCGACGTTGACGACGCGGCACCAGTCGCCGGCCAGCTCGCCGAGCGCGCGGATCGCCAGCTTGTAGGGCTCGAGCTCGAAGATCTGCGAGCCGATGTGGGCGTGCAGCCCGGCCAGCTCCAGCTTCTCGGAGGCGAGCACGCGCTCGATCGCCCGCGCCGCCAGCCCGTCCTCCAGCCCGAAGCCGAACTTGGAGTCGAGCTGCCCGGTGGTGATGTAGTCGTGGGTCGAGGGCTTGATCCCCGGGGTGACGCGGATCAGCACCCGCTGCGGTTCGTCGAGCAGCCGCTCGCAGCGCTCGATCTCGTCGAAGGAGTCGAGGATCAGGTGGCGGATGCCGGCTCGGGCCGCGAAGAGGATCTCCTCGTCGGACTTGTTGTTGCCGTGCATGTGGATGCGGTCGGGGTCGAAGCCGGCCTTCAGCGCCATGTGCAGCTCGCCGCCGGAGGCGACGTCGACCGAGAGCCCCTCCTCGGCGAAGAGGCGGTAGGCGGCGGTGCAGGGCAGCGACTTGCTGGCGAAGAGGACCTCGAAGTCGCCGGTGCGGCGCTCGAAGGCCTCGCGGTAGGCGCGGGCGCGGGCGCGGACGTCGTCCTCGGCGTAGAAGTAGGCGGGGGTGCCGAACTCCTCGGCCAGCTCGACGACGTCGCAGCCGGCGATCTCCAGGTGCCCCTCCGCGTTGACGAGGCTGCCGGCAGGGAAGACCGCCGACCCCTCGACCGGATCGCCGCTCGCCAAGGAGCCCGCCTGTTCGCGCTCGCCCATCGGGAGGGCATTGTGACGATTAGTCCCCTGAGCGGGGAGGAAGCGGCCGCCAGGCGGCTATTTGCCGACGACGCCTTCGACCGCGCCCGCGGTTTCGTCGACGGCCTTGCCGACCACCGATTCGGGGCCGGCGACGCCTTCGACGACTTCTTCGGCGGTGTTGGTGACGCCGGTTTCGCCCACCGCGCCGCCGGTGGCTTCGTCGACCGAGTGGACGGTTTCGTTGACCGTCCCGGTCACCTGAGAGGAGGGCGAGGAGGTCTTGGTGCCTCCCGTCGGGCTGCCACCGCCTCCGCTGGTCGACGCGGTGCCGGCACCGCCGGCTCCTTCGGCGCCCCCGCCGGCAGAACCGGTCGGAGCCGATCCACCGCCGCCCCCTCCACCGGTGGCGCCTTCTCCACCGCCGCCGTTGCCGGCAGGCGCCTGCCCGGTGCCGCCCGAGCCATTGCGGCGGGCGGCCCCGCCGCCGGTCTTGCCGCCTCCTGCCGCGCTGCCTTTGCCCGCCGTGGCTTTGCTCGCCGCGCCGCCTTCGCCGGCCGCCGCGCCGCCGCCCCCTTCGGCGGGGGTGGCGTCGGAGACCGCCGCCTCCTTGCCGCCGCCGACGAGCCCGGCGATCGGCCAGTCTCCGAAGACCTGCGTCGAGACGAGCAGCACGAAAGCGGCGATGGCGATGGCGATCAGGGTCGCCCCGGACATCGCCCCCACGAAGTAGGTGCGCGCCTGGCGTATCAAGTTGTGCTCTCCCTAGAGATATCCCATCGGGTCGGTGACGGAGCCGTTTATCCGCACCTCGAAATGCAGGTGCGGCCCGAAGCAGTATCCGGTGCAGCCCGTGTACCCGATGATGGCACCCTGGGAAACAGATTGCCCCAGGGAGACCGCGAAAGAGCTCTGGTGGGCGTAGCAGGTGGAGAGCCCGCCGCCGTGGTCGATGCAGGTGTAGTTGCCGTAGCCGCCGCTTTCGGCCTCGGTCTGCAGCAGGCTGACGGTGCCGGCCGCGGCGGCGCGGATCGGCGTCCCTTCGGGGACGGCGATGTCGATCCCGGGGTGGTACTCGTAGCTGCCGTTGATCGTGCGCGGGCCGAAGCCGGAGACGACCGGCCCGTCGACCGGCCAGATCAGGCTGCCGCTGCCGCCTTTGACCGGCCCCGCCGGCAGCGGCGCCGAGCCGGTCGCCGACAGCTCGGCGGCGATCTTGGCCTGAATCGAGGCCACCGAGCCGTCCAGCTCTTCTTCGTGCGAGCGGATCTTCTTCAGCGCGGCGACGCGGTCGGCGCGTGCCGCGAGCAGCTCGCGCTGGTGGCTCTGCAGGGCGGTGCGGGCGCTCGTCAGCGCTTCCTTTTCGGCGGCGATCGCGTCGCGGGCCGCTTCGATCCGGTCCTTCGTGTCGCGCAGCCGCGTGACCAGGCTCTGCACCTGGTCGCGGAGATCGCGGACGCGGCCGACCACGGCCTCGTCCATCCCGTGCAGGCGATCGAGGTATTCGGTGCGGGCGGCGAGGTCTTCGAGATCGCTGGAGCCGACGAGGACGCTGAGCAGGTCGGGGCTGCCCGTCTCGTACATCGCCACCAGGCGGTCGCGCAGCGCGACCAGCGCCCGCTCGAGGTGGGCGCGGACGCGCGCCAGCCGTTCGCGGGCGACGTCGAGCACGGCCACCGCCCGATCGAGCTCTGCCTGCTTGGCGACGAGGCGGGTGCGGACGGCGGCCTCGCGGTCGCGGATTTCGGCGACCGCGGTGGTGAGGCGATCGATCTTCCTCCCGTAGCGGGAGATCGTCGTCGTCAGCACCCCGCTGCGTTCTTCGGCCTTCTGCAGCTGCGACTGCTTCGCTTCCAGCTCGGACTGGAGGTCCGCGGCAGGAGCGGCCGGGGCGGCGACCAGCAGCGCGAGGAGGGCCGCGACGGCAGCGAGAAGCGCCGATACGGCAGGACGAGTCCTGAGCATCGAAACGAGGCTAGCCAAGGCCGAATTTCGGCTCAGCTAGCCAAAAGTCCCTGCAACTGGGCTTGCGCTAGCCAGGCGCGTTCTCGACGCGCAGCAAACCCTGATCCGCCTCCTCCTCCATCTGAAGAGTGGTGTGCTCGATTCCGAAGCGCTCATGCAGCGTCAGCTCCAAGCGACGCCGGATCAGGTCGCGGTCCACGCCCTGAGCGACGACGACGTGGGCGGCGATCGCGCCGAAGCCGGCGGTGACGGTCCAGACGTGGAGGTCGTGGACGGAGCGGACGCCCCCCTCGCGGCAGATGGCGGCGCCGACCGCGTCGACGTCGATGCCGGCGGGCGCCGCCTCCATCAGCACGTCGACCGGTTCCTTGATCAGGCGCCAGGAGGAGGCGAGGACCAGCAGGGCGATGAGGACGCCGACGACCGGGTCGATCACCGGCGAGCCGCCGAGGAGGACGAAGGCGCCGGCGACGACGACGCCGAGCGAGCCGAGGGCGTCGGCGGCGGAGTGGCGCAGCACCCCCTCGAGGTTGAGGTCCTCGCGCTGACCGCCGGCGAGGGCGAGGGTGGCGGCGAGGTTACCGGCGAGGCCGAGGGCGCCGAGGGCGAGCACACCCCAGCCGTCGATGCCGGGCGGGTCGGAGAAGCGGCCGATCGCCGCGACGCCGATCGCGATGCTGACCCCGACCAGCAGCAGCCCGTTGACCAGCGCCGCCAGCACCTCGGAGCGCTGGTAGCCGAAGGTGCGCCGTCCCGCGGCCGGCAGCGCCGCCAGGCGGGCGGCGAAGAGGGCGAGGGCGATCGAGCCGACGTCGGAGACGAGGTGGCCGGCGTCGGCCAGGACCGCCAGCGAGCCGGTGAGGATCCCGCCCACCGCCTCGGCGACGACGAGGCCGGCGTTGATCGCCAGCGCCCACCACATCCGCCGCCGGCTGTCCGCGCGGCGGGCGTCGAGCGAGTGGCTGTGACCGTGCGGCCCGTGCACGGCCCCGACTCTACGCGGCGACCGGCTCCTTTTTCATCGCCTCGTCGGCGACTTCGGCCGCGTAGCCGAGGCGCTCGGCGTATTCGCGGGCCTGCATCCGGGAGATGACCATCCGCTGGATCTCCGCCGTGCCCTCGAACAGCTGGTAGATCTTGGCGTCGCGGAACCACTTCTCCAGCGGGCACTCGGTGCTCTGCGCGTAGGGGCCGACGAGATCCATCAGCGTCGTCGTCGCCCACATCGTCACGTCGCCGGCCTTGAGCTTCGACATCGAGCCCTGGCCGCCGCGCATCGGCACGCCGTTGCGCCCCATCCAGGCCGCCCGCTGCACCAGCAGCCGCGCCGCCTCGATCTCGGTGGCGACGTCGGCCAGCGTCTGCTGGATCCGCTGCGCTTTCAGCAGGGGCACGCCGCCTTCGCTCTGCCCGTCGAGGTACTCGAGGGTCCACTCGTAAGCCGCCTGGGCGATGCCGAGGGCGGAGGCGCCGACCAGCGGCCGGGTGATCTCGAAGGTCGCCAGGGCGTCGGCGCCGCGCGATTTCTTGCCTTCGCGGCCGCGCTGCAGCTTGCGCTCCAGCTTCTCCTCGCCGCCGAGCAGGTTCTCGGCCGGGATGCGGCAGTCCTCGAGCACGACCTCGGCGGTGTGAGAGGCGCGGATGCCGAGCTTGGTCTCCTTCTTGCCCTGGCTCAGGCCCGGGGTGCCCTTGGGGATGACGAAGGAGGCCTGGCCGCGGGTGCCGAGGGTCGGGTCGACGGTGGCGACGACGACGTGGACGTCGGCGATGCCGCCGTTGGTGATGAAGACCTTGGTCCCGTTGAGGATCCACTCGTCGCCGTCGCGCTTGGCGGTCGTCTTCAGGCTCTTGACGTCGGAGCCGGCCTGCGGCTCGGTGACGGCATAGGCGCCGAGCTTGATCTCCTCGCCGCTGCCGAAGCACTCCGGCACCCAGCGGGCGATCTGCTCCGGGGTGCCGGAGGAGGCGATGCCGGCGGCGGCGAGGCCCGAGCCGCTGATCGCCAGGGCGATGCCGGCGCAGCCCCAATGGAACTCCTCGGCCGAGATCACCTGCAGCTGGCCCTGCGGGTCTTCGGCGTTGCGCTGGATGCCCTCGAGGCCGCCGAAGCCCTGCACCCGCGCCTCCTTGATCACCTCCCAGGGGATGCTCTCCTCTTCGTCGTGCTTGCGCGCGACCGGCCGGATCACCTCGCGGGCGAACTTGCGGGTCCGCGCTTTGAACTCCTGCTGCTCCTCGGTGAGTGCGAAATCCATCCTCGTTCCTCTCTGCGCCTGGGCCTGGGGCTGATTGACTGGTCAGTCAGCCAGTCCCCAGCACTGTACCTCTCCCCGTGGCCGGACGCTCGGTACGTTTCGTGTCGTGATCCCGAAGCGCCCGATCAACGCGGACGTCCCCGCGCCCGAGGAGGAGCCGAGGAAAGAGGCGGAGGCCGAGCCGAAAGGCAAGACCGAGCCGGAGCCCTCCGAGCCGAAAGCGGAGCCCACCACCGAGGACCTGAAGATCCCGCCGCCGCAGCCGCCGCGCCAGCCCAAGTCACAGGCGCCGAAGCTGCTGATCGGCCTGGTCGTCCTCGCCCTCGTCTTCATCGTCGTCGCGATCGTCGGCAGCAGCGGAAGCGACAAAGGCGACACCACGGCGGCGCCCGCGCCGGCACCCCCCGCGGGCGAAAGCGCCGGCGAACCCTCTTCTCCCTCGCAGACCGCCGAACAGCTCGGCTATCCCAGCTTCGCCACCGACAACACCACCCGCATCGGCGGCTCCGACCCGGTCGCCAACGCCGCCGGCGCCGCCCTCGCCGTCTTCCCCTCGACTGCGCCCGCGCAGCGCCCCGCCGCCGTCACCCTGGTCGGCGAAGAAGACTGGGCCGGCGCGATCGCGGCCTCCGTCCTGATGGCTCCCCCGGTCCGCGCCCCCCTACTCTTCTCTGCCCCCGACTCGCTGCCGGAAGCAAGCGAAGATGCGCTCGGCGCGCTCGACCCGCAGGGGAGCAAGGCGACCGGCGGCGCCTCGCTGTTCGCGGTCGGCACCGTCTCCCTGCCCGGCGGCGCCGGCAAAGTGACCCGCGTCGATTCCGGCGACCCCGCCGGGACCGCGGCCCAGATCGCCACCCTGCGCGATCGCCTCTTCGGCGGGCCCCCCGCCCACATCCTCGTCGCCTCGGCCTCGCTACCGGACTTCGCGATGCCCGCCGCCGCCTGGGCCGCCCGCTCCGGCGACCCCGTCCTCTACGCGGAAGCGAAGAAGCTGCCGTCGCCGACCGCCGCGATGCTGAAGGAACACCCGAAGGTCCCCGTCTTCGTGCTCGGCCCCGGCTCGGCGATCTCCGCCGGCGTGCTGAGGGAAATCGCCAAGATCTCGAAGCGAGTCAAGCGCGTCGGCGGCAAGGACCCGGTCACCAACGCCGTCGCCTTTGCCCGCTACCACGCCGGCAACTTCGGCTGGAACGTCAACGATCCCGGCCACGGCTTCGTCCTCGCCCGCAGCGACTCGCCCGCCGGCGCGGCCGCGGCCTCGCCGCTCTCGGCCTCGGGCACCTGGGGCCCGCTGCTCCTCACCGACAGCGCCGAAGCGCTGCCGGCCCCGGTCCGCAGCTACCTCCTCGACGTCAAGCCCGGCTACACCACCGACCCCACCCGCGCCTTCTACAACCACGTCTGGGTGATCGGCGACCAGGAAGCGATCGGCGTCGGCCAGCAGGCGGAAGTCAACGAACTGGCCGAGCTTGCGAAGATCGGCGGCGAAGAATGAGCGAGTCCGAGAACCCCCAGCTGCTGGGCCGCGCCCCGGAGATCACCGCGGAGGACATCCGCGCCCTCGCCGGGCCCGTCACCCCCCACTTCTCGCTGCAGGTGCGCAACCGCATCCGCCGCCTGATCGAGCCGCTGCCGGCCGGCCACCCGGCGCGGCGCGAGGGCGAGCGGCAGATCGCGCGGCTGGAAGAGCTCGCCCAGCACAGCGGCGAGCCCCGCGACGGGCTCGGGATCTCGCATTGAAGCACCTGGCTCCAGGGGTCTGGCGGCTGAAGGAGTTCCCCGCCCCGACGATCAACGTGTACCTCGCCGAGGACGTGCTGATCGACGCCGGGCGCAGCTGGGACCGGCGGCGGATCTTCGCCGAGCTGGAGGGGCGGGAGATCTCGCTGCTGGCGCTGACCCACGTCCACCCCGACCACCAGGGCTGCGCCAAGGTCGTCTGCGAAGCGCGGGGCGTGCCGCTCGCCTGCCACGCCGACGACGTCGAGGCGATGGAGGGGCGGCGGCCGGTGCAGGAGGCGGCGACGAGCAACCCGGTCAACCGGATCGTGCGGGCGCTCTGGGAGGGCCCGCCCTACGAGGTCGAGCGGGTGCTGCGGGAGGGCGACGAGGTCGCCGGCTTCCGCGTCGTCCACACCCCGGGCCACGCGCGCGGCCACGTCGTCTTCTTCCGCGAGAGCGACCGGGTCGCGATCTGCGGCGACGTGATCCGCAACATGAGCTACGCCACCGGGCTGCCGGGGATCAAGGAGCCGCCGGAGATCTTCACCTACGACATGGCCGAGAACCGGCGCTCGATCCGCAAGCTCGCCGAGCTGAATCCCTCGCTGATCCTCCCCGGCCACGGCCCCACCGTGACCGACATGGCCGCCTTCGAGCGCTTCGTCGCCGCGCTGCCGGCGTAGCGCGCAGTCACACGGGACCGCACCGAGCCCCGCTGTCGCGGGTTACTTGATTTCGGGGAGACGAAACGAGCTGGAAGGAGTTCCAGATGAGCAGGCAGAGAAAGTGGCGTCCCTCGCCGGCGATGGTGGTCGCGGTGATCGCGCTGATCGTCGCCCTGGCGGGGACCGCATATGCGGCGCAGTCGATCAACGGCGGCGCGATCAAGAAGCAGACGATCGGCGGCGGCAAGCTGAAGAAGAAGACCCTGACCGGGTTCCAGATCAACACCAACAAGCTCGGCACGGTGCCGTTCGCGAAGGTGGCGACCCACACCTTCTGGGCCGTCGTCCACAACCCGGCGAATCCCGGCAACGCGGTGCTGGCGCGGGCCAGCGGCCCCGGGATCACGGCGACCGAGGGGGGCGGCGCGGTCACCGTCACCTTCCCCTTCAACGTCTCCGGCTGCGCCGACGTCGCCGCCCGCAACAACGCCGGCACCTCGCCGCCGCAACCGGGCTACGCGCAGACCAACTCGTCGGCCTCGAGCCAGAACGCGATCGAAGTCCACACCCGCGACAAAGAAGGCAAGAACGAAGACGCCGATTTCCATTTGCTCGTGGTCTGCCCGTAGGCGTAGGATCGGCCCATGGTCGAACGGCACGAAGTCGAGGAAGGCGTCGACAAGCCGGAAGACGTCCGGCAGCTGGCGATCCAGCGCCTGAAGATGAAGCAGGACTTCAAGGGCCTGGTCGGCAGCGGTCTCCTGGCGATCGCCGTCACCACGATCGTCTGGGCGATGGGCGGAGGCGGCGACTACTGGCCGAGGTGGGTCATCCTCGGCGTCGCCATCGCCTGGGTCGTCCAGGGCTGGAAAGCCTACGGGCCGGCCAACCGCATCACCGAGGCCGACGTCCAGCGGGAGATGGAAAGGGGCTGAACGCCGTTCCGTGGTTCCTTTCGGTCGCTCAGCGACCGAAAGGAACCACGCGAGCGACGGACATGTCGACCCGGGCGCCGCGGAAGGGGACGCCCTCGGCGACGAGCAGCGCCCGCTGGCGGTCGCCCTTGGCGAGCGAGCCGTCGGCGCGGACGACGCGCCACCAGGGCAGGTCCGGCTCGTCGGCGGCGAAGAGGACGCTGCCCGCGTACCGCGGCGCCCCCGGCGAGACGTCCCCATAGGTGCGCACGAACCCCACCGGGATCTCCCGCACCCGCTCCAGCACTTCCAGCTCGCGAGACCGCGAAAAAGCACCCTCGAGGTGCTTTTTCGCGGTCTCGGCGCTCACGCCTCGGGGCCGAAGGCATCGATGATGCGGTTCTGGTACTCGCTCAGCTCCTCGGCCGAGATGAAGTAGGTCGGCGGCGTGAGGAAGAGTCCGTCGGCGCGCTCGGCGGTCGCCTCGACGCGGGCGCGGACCTTGTCGAGCGGGCCGGCGGCGCAGTAGGCCTCGACCATCTCGTCGCTGATCGCCGCCGGCACGGCGGCGAGGTCGCCGCGGCGAAAGGCCTCGCCGGCGGCGACGGCGTTGTCGGCGAAGCCGTGCATCTCCCAGAGCGGCATGTAGGTCTTCACGGTCGCGTAGAAGGAGATCGTGCGGCGCGCCATCTCCAGCGCCCGCCCCTCGTCGTCGTCGATCGCGCAGCACACCGTTGGTAGGTAGTCGAAGCCCGAACGCTCACGGCCCGAGCGGCGCAGCCCCTCCTCGAAGGCCGGGACCACCACCTCGTCGATCCAGCGCAGGCTCTGGATCGGGTGGCCGATCAGGCCGTCGGCGACGTCGCCGGCCATCCGCGCCATCCCCGCCTGCACGGCGGCGGTGTAGATCGGCACCGCCTCGCGCGGCGCCGGGTGCGGCCGCACCCAGCCCTTGACGTCGATGTCGTAGTAGTCGCCCTCGTAACGGATCGGTTCCCCCGTGCTCGCCTGGCGCATGATCAGCCGCGTCGCCTCGATCGCCTCGCGCAGGTGCGGCGCCGGCCGGCCGTAGGCGGCGTTGTGCCAGCTCTCGTTCAGCCGTTTGACGCCGGCGCCCATGCCCAGCCGGAAGCGGCCGGCCGACATCTCGTCGACGTCGAGGGCGCTGACGGCGTGGATGAAGGGGCTGCGGGTGAAGGCCCAGACGATTCCGGTGGCGACGCCGATCCGCTCGGTCTTCGCCGCCAGGTAGGTCGCCTGGGTGACGGCGCTGCGGAACAGCTCCGGCGCCCAGACGCACTCGACGCCGGCCGCCTCGGCCCGCAGCGTCTCCGCCTCGAGGTCGGCGATCGAGGTCCCGATCGCGGCGACGGAGATGCGATCGAGGGCGCTCACTGCCTCCGGCGCCTAGGCGGCCGCCGGCGCGGTCTCGCCCGCGAGGACCGACTCGGCGACCCGTTCGCGGTGCCACTTCGCGTCGCCGAAGGTGGCGGCGTTGGCGCGGCCGCGCTTGAGGAAGAAGTGGAGGTCGTGCTCCCAGGTGAAGCCGATCCCGCCGTGCGTCTGGATCGCCGCGTCGGGCACGCGCCAACCGGCGTCGGAGGCATAGGCCTTGGCCATCGAGGCGGCGAGCGGCAGCGACTCCGGCTCGGCGTCGGCTGCCCAGGCGGCGCCGTAGACGGCCGAGCGCGAGTTCTCGGTCTCCAGCAGCATCTGCGCGCAGCGGTGGGAGACGGCCTGGTAGGCGCCGATCGGCCGGCCGAACTGCTGGCGGTCTTTGGCGTAGGCGACCGACATGTCGAGCGCCCGCTGGGCGAGCCCGGTCGACTCGGCGGCGATCGCCACGGAGGCACGCTGGAAGACCGGCCAGTAATCCTCGGTACCGCCGGGCAGCGTGTTCTCGGCTGCGACCCGCACGCCATCGAGCCGGACCGAGGAGAGGCGCCGGGTGGGGTCGATCGACTCCTCCTCCGCCACCGTCACTCCCCCGGCTCCCTTCTCGACGATGTGGCGGTGGCCGTCGGCGGTGGCCACGAGGAAGAAGTCGGCGCTCGCCGCGTCCATCACCAGGGTCTTTTCGCCGTTGAGGACGACGCCGTCGCCATCCCTCTCAGCCGCCATCGCGAACTTGTTCGGCTCCGCCGGCGCGCCGGCATCGATCAACGCCGGGGCTCCGCGCAGCTCACCTGCGGCCAGCGGCGCCAGCCATCGCTCGCGCTGAGTGTCGGAGCCGGCGCAGGCCAAGGCCAGCCCGGCGACCGTGTTCGAGAGCAGCGGCGAGGGGGCGCAGACGTAGCCCATCTCCTCGAACAGCACCGCCAGCTCGACGATCCCGAGCCCCTGCCCGCCCCACTCCTCGGGCAGCGCCAAGCCGGCCCAACCGAGCTCGGCCATCTCCCTCCAGACGCTCTCGTCGAAGCCGCTCTCGCTGGCGGCGATCTCGCGGATGCGCTCCGATTTGAAGCGCGAGGCGAGGAAGTCGTGGGCGGTCGACCTGATCGCCTGCTGCTCGTCGGTGAGGTCGAAGTACATGGTTAAAACGCTCTCGCTTCCGTCAAACGCTCCCGCTGCCCTAGTCCCTAGCGCAGCCGCGGCAGGCCCAGCACCCGCTCGGCGATGATGTTTTTCAAGATGTCGGTGGTCCCGCCCTCGATCGAGTTGGCGCGGGAGCGGAGGAAGCCGTACTGCCAGGCGCCCCCGGCGACGGCGTGGTCGGAGCCGCGCGTCAGCGTCGAGTAGGCGCCCTCGATCTCCAGCGCCAGCTCGGTCAGGTCCTGGTTGATGTCCGCCCACTGCCACTTGCCGAGCGAGCCCTCCGGCCCGGGGATCCCGGACTGCATCGTCTTGGTCAGGCCGCGGTAGGCGTTCAGCCGCATCGTCTCCACCTCGATGTGGAGCTGGGCGATGCGCTGGCGGAAGTAGGGATCGTCGGCCGCGGTGCCACCGTTCGCCGGCGTCTCCCGCGCCAGCTTCGAGAGCCGGCCGAGGCTGTTCTGGATCTGCGAGATCGCGCCGAAGGCGAGCCCCGCGCGCTCGTTCATCAGGGTCGTGATCGCGACCGACCAGCCGTTGCCGACGCCGCCGACGACGTTCTCGTCCGGCACCCGCGCCTCCTCGAAGAAGACCTCGTTGAACTCGCCCTCGCCCGTGATCTGGACCAGCGGCCGCGTCTGCACCCCCTCTTGCTCCATGTCCATCAGGAAGTAGGTGAGGCCCTGGTGCTTGGGGGCGTCGGGGTCGGTGCGGGCGACGAGCATGCACCACTTCGCGTACTGGGCGAAGGTGGTCCAGACCTTCTGCCCGGTGACGACCCATTCGTCGCCGTCCTTGACCGCGCGGGTCTTCAGCGAGGCGAGGTCAGAGCCCGACTCGGGCTCGGAGAAGCCTTGGCACCAGATCTCCTCGCCGGTCAGGATCGGCTCTAGGTAGCGCGCCTTCTGCTCGTCGGTGCCGTGGGCGATCACCACCGGCCCGCCCATCGCCAGGCCGAGCACGTTCGCCGGCGCGGGGGCTTCCTGGCGCGTCGCCTCGGCGGCGAAGATCGCCTGCTCGATCATCGTCGCGCCGCGGCCGCCGTACTCCCGCGGCCAGGAGATCCCGGCCCAGCCGGCCCCGTGCAGCTGGCGCTGCCAGTCACGCCGGAAGGCCATCACCTCGTCGAGGCCGGCCTCGGGCTCCGGCCCCGGGTGGTTGTCTTCCAGCCAGGTCCGGACTTCGTCGCGGAAGCTCTCCTCCGATGGCGACAGCGTCAGGTCCATCAGGGGCGCAGCATATAGAGATCGCCTGGCCGCCCGGCCAAACAGCGTCCCGAGACTGGCCCTCTAGGCCTGCCCGCAGATCCAGAAGCCGTAGGCGGCGGTCAATTTGCGGTTTTCCAAGAACGGTTCGGGGTCGTACGGCTTCGCCAGCGAAGCCGGGTTCCGCCGCGACTCTTCCAGCCCCTTTTCCATCGCCCTGACGATGGCGTGGATTTCCTTCTCGTCGCCTTCCGGCACCGGCAGGGACTTGAGGTAGGCGATCCGTTTTTCGACGAATCCGAGCACGACGGCGGTGTTGACCCGTTCGCGTTCCGCCTGGTTGGGGGAGTCGAGCGACATCCCGTGCGCTTTCCGGAAGGCTTCCATCGCCTTCGCCTGCTTGAGGTAACCGCGGTGGCAGTAGGCCTGCATGCGGCGGTCGACCTGCTTTTTCGTCAGGGTTTCCCCTTCCGCCTGAGTGCTGCCGCCGCCCCCGCAGCCAGCTGCGAACAGGATCAGGAGGAGCGCCCCTGCGCACCCGAGCCCCGCCAGATGTTTTCTCCCAAAAAACATTGACTAATGCGGAATATATCGGCTGCGCCGCTGAACGCAAGACGAGAGAGGGCGCCGCTCGGGCGCCCTCTCCCACCGGCTACGCGACGCCTATCCTTCTTCTTTTTCTTCGCCGCACTTGGTGAGGCCGAATTCGCGCGAGAGCTTGTTCGCCTTCGCGAACGGCCCCGCGCCTTCTTCCTTCAGGAACACGCTGGGGTCTTCTTCGCCCTTTTCCAGCGCTTCTTCGGCGGCGGCGAGGACCGCTTCCGCTTCGGCTCCTCCTTCGGCCGGCGTCCCGAGATTGCGAACGCCTTCGACCTGCTTGCGCACGCCGGGAATCACGATCGTTTCCACCGCTTCTTCCAGCTCGGCCTTGGAAGGCTGCTTCTTCTTCGAGAAGCCGTGTTCCTTCCCGAACTTTTCGAAGCCTTCCTGAATTTCCTTGCTCCCCTTGGCGCAGACCGCGTTGCCCTTCTTGACGAATTCCGCCTTGCTGAGCGCGGTGGTGCTTTCGGTGCTGCCGCCGCTACCGCAACCCGCAACGACCAGCGCGAGCGCGGCGAGGGCGGCGAGCAGCGCGACGAATCGCTTGCTCACTTGTCTCCTCTGCCTTCGTTGGTTTACCGGGTAGTGCGGCACGCTACCCAGCCGATCGGCTGGCTACACCCGCTGGATCAGCGTCCCCGTGCCGAGGCCGCCGCCGCAGCACATCGTCACCAGGCCCATCTCCTTGTCGGAGCGCTCCATCTCGTGCAGCAGGGTGGTGATCAGGCGGGCGCCGGTCGAGCCGAGCGGGTGGCCGAGGGCGATCGCGCCGCCGTTGACGTTGACCCGGTCCATGTCGGGGTCGAGCTCGCGGCGCCAGGCGCCGACGACGGAGGCGAAGGCCTCGTTGATCTCGACCAGGTCGATGTCGTCCATAGTCATCCCGTTGCGCTCGAGCAGCTTGCGCGTGGCCGGGATCGGGCCGGTGAGCATGATCACCGGGTCGACGCCGACCGTGGTCTGGTCGAAGATCCTCGCCCGCGGCTTCAGGCCCAGCTCCTCGGCTTTTTCCCGCGTCGTCAGCAACACCGCGGCGGCGCCGTCGGAGACCTGCGAGGAGTTGCCGGCGGTGATCTTGCCGTCCTCCTTGAAGGCCGGCTTCAGCTGCGAGAGGCCCTCGAGGGTCGTCTCGCGCAGGCCCTGGTCGGTCACGTAGGTGTCGCCGTTGACCTTCATCGGGATCGTCTCCCGCTCGAAGCGGCCCTCCTCGGTCGCCTGTTTGGCGAGCTGCTGGGAGCGGACGCCGATCTCGTCCAGCTCGGCGCGGCTGATCTCCCATTTGTCGGCGATCATCTCCGCCGAAAGGCCCTGCGGGATCAGGTCGTAGCGCTCCATCAGCTCGGGCGAGAAGGCCAGCCCGTGCTCCTCCATCACCGAGTAGGAGTCGGCGAAGGAGATGTGGCCCATGTGCTCGACGCCGCCGCCGATCGCGACGTCGTGGACGCCGGAGGCGACCAGCGCCGCTGCGAAGTTGACCGCCTGCTGGGCAGAGCCGCACTGGCGGTCGACGGTGGTGGCGGGCACCTCCTGCGGCAGGCCGGCCTCGAGCCAGGCGTTGCGGCCGATGTTCAGCCCCTGCTCGCCGAACTGCTGCACGCAGCCGGCGACGACGTCGCCGACCTCGTTCGGGTCGATTCCGGCCCGCTCGATCAGCTCCTCGTAGGTGCGGGCGAGCAGGTTGGAGGGATGGAGGTCCTTGTAATAGCCCTTCTCCGGGTGGCCGCGACCGATCGGAGTCCGCACCGCCTCGACGATGACGACCTCTCGCCCGCCGAACTTGCCGTTGCCGTTGTCCATCGCCAGCCTCCGTTTCAGAAGATTCGTCGGCGCGCGCACCGCGCAGCCTCTACTTGAGGGTAGCCGATTGACTGGTCAGTCAGCCAAACATCCCAGCCCCTCAGGGGGTGTCTGACTTGAGGGGCGTCATAGGGCCTCCCAAGTCAGACACCCCACGCGGCACCGCTCCCTTGATGCGTGATAGAAGCCCCGGCCAATGAGCGCTAACCAGGGTTACTCAAGTCCGGGGATCGCGGGCAGCGGGGCGATAGCCACCGGCCTTGCCGCGGTCTCGACCACGACCGCCGACACGATCCTGCTGGCCCGCAGCGAGGCCTCCGCCTGGCGCGCCGAGGAGAAGGTCGTCGCCGCCTGCGCCAAGATCGACGGCGCCGAGCCCTCGCGGCTGCGGGTCACCACCGATCCCAACGACCTGGCCGACTGCGACGTCGTGGTCGAGGCGATCGTCGAGGAAGTCGAGCCGAAGGGGGAGCTGCTGGGCACGATCGCCGAAGCCGCGCCCGGCGCCGACCTCGCGACCACCACCTCCTCGCTCAGCATCGCCGAGATCGCCAAGGCCGCCGGCACCGAGAAGCTCTTCGGCTTCCACGTCTTCAACCCGGTGCCGCGGATGGCCCTGGTCGAGGTCTGCATCCCCGACGGCGCCGCCGCCGCGCGCGAGAAGGCGCTCGCCTGGTGCGCGGCCCTGGGCAAGACCGCGGTCGAGGTCCCCGACCAGGCCGGCTTCGTCGTCAACCGCCTCCTCTTCCCCTTCCTCTTCGACGCCGTGCGCCTGATCGAGCGAACCGGGATGGAGCCGGGCGAGGTCGACACCTGCATGAAGCTCGGCGCCGGCCACCCGATGGGCCCTCTCGCCCTGCTCGACTTCGTCGGCCTCGACGTCTCGAAGGCGATCGGCGACGCCCTCTACGCCGACTCCGAAGAGCCGACCCACAGGCCGCCGGGCCTGATCGAGGAGATGGTCGGTGAGGGCAAGCTGGGCCGCAAGTCGGGCGCGGGTTTCTACAGCTACGACTGAGGGACTGACCTCACTCGGTACAGGGGACGGGCATTCCCCTCCCTCCCTGGGTTACTCGCCAGATCGTCTTTGGCTGCCGCTGGAGTCTTTGGTGCGAGTAACAGGACGCCGGTCGGTCCGGGGAATGCCCGTCCCCTCCACAACAGAGCCCTGGCTGACGGCCGAGGCACCGGCAGCTTTTAAAGAGCGGCCCGAGTGAGCTCCGTCCCTAGGCGGCTTTGCTCTTCCCGCTCAGGTCCCAGATCACGTCGGCCTCCGAGATGCCCTGGCGGCGGGCGACGGTCTCCACCTCTTCCCAGGGTAGTTCGGCCTCCGGCAGGTCGTCCCAGCGGGCGAGGTCGAGGGCCTCGATCGAACCTCGAAGCGCGGGGCCGAGGTGCTCCTCTGAGCGAAGCAATGCCCTGAGGACCTCCAGCTGCTTGTCGGTGAGGCGTACAACCCACATGGCGGGTACCTCCAACTTGAGCGGATCGCGGGTTGCCCGGAGAAGCTAGGCCGCGGGCCGGACGGAACGCTCGCTGATCCGCACCGCCTCGATCCGGTTCTCGCGCACCGCCTCGACCCGGATCGTGTAGCCGTTGGCCTGGATCGAGTCGCCGCGCTTCGGCAGCCGGCCCAGCTCGGCGAAGACGTAGCCGCCGACCGAGTTGAAGGCGTCGGTGTCGATCGGCAGCTCGATCCCCGCGTCGGCGAGGTCGCCGAGCGAGACGTGCCCGCGCACGAACCAGTCGCCGTTGGTCAACTTGCGCAGGGCGGCGGCGCGAGGGTCGGTTTCGTCCTCGATCTCACCCACCACCTCCTCGAGGATGTCCTCGACGGTGACGATCCCGACCGTGCGCCCGTACTCGTCGACTACGACCGAGAGCGAGGTCCGCTGCACCTGCAGGTCGTGCAGGAGGTCGTCGAGGGGACGCGTCTCGGGCACGATCAGGGCGTCGCGGACGACGGTGTCGAGCGAGGCGCCGGGACCCTCGCTCATGTAGAGGCGGGCGAGGCTGTTGTTGTGGACGATCCCCTTCACCCGGTCGGGGTTGTCTTCCTCGATCACCACCAGCCGGGTGTGGCCGGAGGTGACGCAGCGCCGCAGCGCCGCCTCGACCGTCTCCGCGGCGTTGACCGTGACCACCGCGGGAATCGGCGTCATCACCTCCCGCGCCTCCTGCTCGTGCAGGTGGAAGACGCCGCCGAGCATGCCGGCCTCGCCGGGATCGAGGGTGCCGCCCATGCTGGAGCTGTCGATGATCTGCTTCAGGTCCTCGGCGGTGTGCCGCTCCTCGAGGTCGCCCGGGTTGACCCCGAACAGGCGGACGACGCTGTTGGAGACCCAGCTCAGCGCCTTCGTGAACGGCGCCGTCGCCATCGCGAACCAGTTGAGCGGCCGCGCCACCCGCCGCGCCGTGCGCTCGGCGTTGGCGATCGCGAGCATCTTCGGCACCTGCTCGCCGATGCTGATGTGGACCGCGGTGACGAAGACGAAGGCGATCGCGAGGGAGATCGCGGCGGCGACCCCGTCGGAGAGACCGCCGAAGAGCGGTTCCAGCAGCCTCGCCAGCGAGGGCTCGCCGAGGAAGCCGATCCCGATCGAGGCGATGGTGACGCCGATCTGGCAGGCGGAGAGCGATTCTTCGATGTGGTCTAGCTGCTCGACCACCGCCTCGGCGCCGGTCTCGCCCTCCTCGGCGAGCTGCGCCATTTTCCCGCGCCGGGCGCGCACGAGGGCGAACTCGGCCGCGACGAAGAAGCCGTTGACGGCGATCAACAGCAGAAGCAGGACGAGCAGCAGGACGCTCATCGTCTATGCGGCCCGGTACTTCGGGCTGGGACGTCCTCAGCCATGCGGCATCGTGAATATAGCTACCCGGGCCGCGGCTCTTTGGATGAGGGGCTTGCTCCAGGTGGGATATTGAGCGGACGATGAGAGTCGCAACGCTCAGCGAGATGCTCGAAGAGGTGGTGCGCTCGGGCGAGGCGGCGGGGACGGAGTCCCGCGCCCACGAGCTGCGCGGCGAGCTCGAGGGGCGCCTGGCGACCGTGCGCGCGGCGGTGGCGGGGAGCGGCCTGCCGCGGGTGATCGCGCTGCAGCGGCTCGACCCGGTGCGGGTCGGCGGCTTCTGGATCCCGGAGATGATCTCGATCGCCGGCGGCGAGGACGTCGCCGGCGACCCCGGCCTCAGCCCTCCCGCCGTGCGCTGGGGTGAGCTGGCCAGCCTGCGGGCCGACGTAGTCGTCGTCCTGCCCGAGGCGACGCTGGCGAACGCCCAGGCGCAGGCGATGGAGCACTGGGAGCTGATCGCGAGCCTCGGCGCGATCCGCCACTACGCGGTCGACGGGACGCTCTTCGCCGAGCCCGCGCCGCGACTGGTCGACGGGGTCGAGCTGCTCGGTCACATCCTCCATCCCGACCTCGTCGACCCACCCGGCAGCGTCGACTTCGCCGAACTGCGGGCACCGGCGCCGCGAAGGGCCTAGGCCACGGTGAGGGCGCCGACGACCGAGATCGCGGCGACGGCGCCGATCAGCGCCAGTTCGAGGGGGAGCCGGTTCGGACCTAGCCGGCCACGCTCGCCCTCGACCACGGCGACGATGCAGATCAACCCCCCGGCAAGGCCGCCGAGGTGCGCACCGATGCTGATGCCGGGATCGGCGAGGGTGAGAGCCAGGTTGAGGATGATGAGAAAGCCGATCTGGCTGGCCAGCGCGTCGAGACCGCGACGGCGCGCCAGCACGAAACCGGCCCCGAAGATGCCGAAGATCGCGCCAGACGCCCCGAGGCTGAGGGAGTTCGGGTCGAGGATCAGGGCGCCGAAGGAGCCCGCCAGCAGGGAGGCGAAGTAGATCGCGAGGAACCGCACCGAGCCCAAGGCCGGCTCCAGCAACCTGCCCAGCAGGAAGAGGAGCAGCATGTTGAAGAAGAGGTGCGGGAAGAGGTTCGCGTGGAGGAACCCGGAGGTCACCAGCCGGTACCACTCGCCTTCGTTGACGAACGGTCCGTACAGGCCGTAATGGAGGACGATCTTGCCGCTCGGATTCTCCAGCCCACCGCTGCCCGCGGTGACCTCGATCAGGTAAACGATCACGTTGATGACGATCAGGGCCATCGTCACCGGGAAGGCGCTGAACTGGCCCGGGGTCCCGGTCGGGTTCCGCACCACTTTGGTCCGATGTCGCGCGCACTCGGGGCAGCGCATGCCGACCGGGGTCGGGGTCATGCACTCCGGGCAGATCGGTTTCCCGCAGCTGGAGCAGGAGACGCCGGTCTCGCGGTTGGGGTGGCGGTAACAGGTCTGGGCCATCGGCGGAGAGGGAGCCTACAATCGGCGCCGATGGAGGCCGCCAGCCCCGCCCGTCTCTACGCCACCGTGGTCGGCGCGCTGCTCGTCGTCCTCGGCATCCTCGGCTTCTTCTACACCGCCTCCTTCGGCGGGCTGGGCCACTACGAAGACGCCCTGGGGGGGCTGCGGGTGAACGCCTGGCTCAACCTCTTCTACCTGGCGGTCGGGGGAATCGGCCTGCTCGTCGCCGGCGCCTCCTCGCGCGCCTACGCGCTCGCGATTGGCGTCCTCTTCACGGCCCTGGCGATCGTCGGCTGGGGAACCGGGATGCTGCACCTGGTGCTGGGACTGCTGGGGTTAGCCGCCGCAGCGGGGACGCCCTCCGAAAAGCGTGGTTCCAAAGGCACGAAATACGTGCAAAAGGAACCACGGAAGTCAGAGGCGGGAGCGAAGGCCGCTCGCCAGCGCGCGTAGGCCGCTCTGGCTCTGGCGGCGGCCGCGGCGGCGCACCTCCAGCAGCACCAGCGCTCCCGTCGCCACCCCGCCGGCGCCGACGGCGACCACCGGACGCACCCAGTTGCGGGGGTCGCGCAGCGCCCGCAGCTCGCTCTCGGAGAGCTGCTCGGCCCAGTCGGAGAGCTCCTCGGCGGCGGCCTGGGTGATCGCCGCGAGCGTGTCCTCGACCCGGCCCGAGAGCCGCTCCGGCGGCTCGATCGGGCGCAGCGCGTCGCTCAGCAGTGCCTCGACGTCCCAGGTGGACCCGCTCAGGGTCTCATTCGGGTCTCTCATCTTCCATCTCCTCCTGCAGCTGCTTGATCGCGCGGTGGATCAGCACCTTGGTGGCGCCGTCGGTCCGGCCCAGCGCCCGGGCGATCTCGCGGTTGTCCATGCCGAGGGCGAAACGCATGATCAGTGCCTCGCGCCGGTCCTCCGAGAGGTGCTCGAGGTTCGCCATCACCTGCCGCAGCTCCTCGCGCCCCTCGAAGATCGCCTCGGTGTCGTGGCGGGCGGCGATCGGGTCGGCGTTTTCCAGCGGCGTCTGCGGGCGCCGCGAGCGATCGCGGTAGTAGTTGGAGGCGAGGTTGTGGGCGATCCGGATCACCCACGGCCGCAGCGGCCGCCCGTCGGACTCGCGCCGGGCGCGGTCGAAGTGGCGGTAGGCCTGCAGGAACGCCTGCTCGGTCAGGTCCTCGGCGTCGTGGTGATTGCCCACCCGGTAGTAGGCATACGAGTAGACGTCGCGCAGGTGCGAGCGGTAGAAGTCCTCGAAGGCGCGGTCGAGCTCCGCCTTCGCCGCCGGAGCCAGCTCCGCCGGCTCGACGTTCTGCTCGGGACCGCTCACCGGCCAAGCCTACCTTCGCGCCCATCAGGCGGCCCGCCTTTCGTGCTCGGCCCGGCGCAGGTTGGCGACCCATTCCTCGGCGTCGACCTCGCCGCGGATCAGCGCCGCCAGGCCGGCCAGCGCCTCGGCCCCGACCCCCGAGGCGGCGACGGCCTCGGCCAGCAACGGCACCGTGTCGAGCCCCTCGGAAGCCTGGCCGATCTTGCCGGGGATCTCCTCGGCCGGGGTGCCGGTGCCGAGCAGCTCGCCGGCGCGGCGGTTGCGCCCGGCCGGCGCCATCATCGTCGCGGTCAGGTCGCCGACGCCGGCGAGGCCGGCGAAGGTCTCGATGTCGGCGCCGCGGGCGACGGCGTGGGCGATGCACTCGCGCCAGATCGCCGCCACGGCGATCCCGGCGGCGTTGAGCCCGTGCGGCTCGGCGGCCGCGGCGGCGAGGGCGGCGGCGTTCTTGGCCGCGCCCGCCATCTCCACCCCCGTGACGTCGCGCGAGCGCTCGCAGACGAGGCCGGCGCGGTCGAAGACCTCGCCGATCTGCACCCGCAGCTCCTCGTCGGCCGAGCCGAGCACCAGCGCGGCGGAGCCCGAGACGGCCTCGCGCGCGTGCGCCGGACCGCCGAGGCAGGCGATCGCCCGCGCCCGCACCCGTTCGCCGACGTATTCGGAGGGCAGCTGCCCCTGCGGCGCGATCAGCCCCTTGGTAAGCATCAGCACCGAGCTGCGCGAGCTGATCCGGTCGGCGATCGCCCCGACCGCCTGCGGCAGCTGCTTGGAGGGAATCGCGAGGCAGATCAGGTCGAGGCCGGCGAGCTCGATCGAGGAGGCGGAGCGGACGTCGATCGACTCCGGCAGCGGCACCCCCGGCAGGTAGCGGCGGTTCTCGCCGTCGGCGATCAGCTCCTCGACCCGCTCCGAGGTGCGCGCCCCGAGCTGCACCTCGAGGCCGCCGCGGGCGAGCAGGACGGCGACCGCGGTTCCCCAGCTGCCGGCGCCGATCACCGCGGCGCGGCGCATCGGCGGCAGCCCGCCGAGGTCTTCCCACTGCAGGAGGACGTTGGGCCAGATCCGCGCCGTCACCGTTTCCGCCAGCGCCGGCGAGGGCTCCTCGGCGCGGGGGAAGGCCATCGCCGGCCCGAGCCGGACCTTGCACTTGCGCGGGCGGATGCGCCAGCCGCGGCGGACGTGTTCGGTCCCGAGCACCGCGGTCGGGATCACCTTGGCGCCGGTCTGCAGGGCGAGCCGGCCGACCCCGCGCTTCGGGTTGGAGAGGGTGCCGCGGCGGATCCGCGTCCCCTCGGGGAAGATGCAGACGGCGCCGCCGCGTTCGGCGATCATCCGCGCGGTCAGCATCGATTCCTCGTCCGACTCGCCGCGGCGGACCGGGAAGGCGCCGAGCCGGGAGAGCGCCCAACCCTGCCAGCGCCGCTCGAACAGCTCGACCTTGGCCATGTAGTTCATCGGCCGCCGCCAGGGCAGGCAGGCGCCGACGACGAAGGGATCGAGGAAGCTGCGGTGGTTGGCGGCGACGATCACACCTCCCTTGACCTTCCCGTAATCCCGGCCCAGCCGCGCCAGCCGGAAGTAGGCGAGGAAGAACGGCAGCAGGAACGCCCTGGCGACGCAGTACATCGGCCAGTTGACGCTGTGCCTGCGCGTATAGGCATGGTAGGAGGCGAGCCGCTCCGGAGTCACGCGTAGCGCTACACGAGGGCGACGGTTGAGTTACGGGCGGGGGAGAAGATGGCCCCTCCGGCGCCTTAAGGGCAGGAGCCGCCGGAGGGCCATCTTCTCCCGGCGCCCATTCGACCCCATGCCCGCCGAGACCGCAAAAACCATCCCTGGGGAACGGTTTTTGCGGTCTCGCGATGACGACCGCTATCTCGCAGAGCTGGCTGGGTCCCAGCACGGGGTTGTGGAGCGTGGGCAGCTGACGGAAGCCGGGTGGAGCGAGGGGGCGATCCAGAAGCGGATCCGTAGCGGCCGTCTGCACCCGTTGCACGCCGGTGTCTATCGGGTGGGGCATCGACTCATCTCGAGCGAGGGCCGCTGGATGGCGGCCGTGCTCGCCTCCGGGCCCGAAAGGGCATCAGGCGACACCATTCGCCTCTACCTCCCGATGAGGTGACGGCGAAGGAGGGGATCCCGGTGACGAGCGCGCCCCGGACCGTCCTCGACCTCGCCGCCACCGAGCCGCTCGATGCGGTGGAGAACTTGTTGCGGGAGATGGAATACCGGGAGCTGTGGGGGCGGCTCTCGCTGCCGGATCTCCTCGAGCGCTATCCGGGCAAACGAGGGATTCGCAAGGTCAGAGCGGCCGTCGAGCGCCTGGAGGAAGAGCCCTCGGGCCGCAGGCGCAGCAAATTGGAGGAGCGCTTCGCGCCCTTCCTACGCCGCTACCACCTGCCCTTACCCCGCTTCAACGACTGGATCCTCTTCGGTCCCAAGCGCTTCCAGGTCGACTGCCACTGGTCGGGAACCGGCCTGATCGTCGAGCTGGACGGCTGGGAGGGGCACCGCACCCGCAGCGCCTTTCGCGAGGATCGCGCCCGCGATAGAGCGCTACGTGTGGGCGGCTACTCAGTGACCCGGCTCACGTGGAGGCAGCTGGACGACGAACCCGAGGCGGTCGCTGCGGATCTACGGGTGTTGCTGGGGATAGGGAGATAGGAAAAGAAGAAGCCTTGCGGCCCGGAACTACCAGGCGCTTCGAACCAACTCCGTCAACTCATCCTTCCCAGGCGACGCGGGCACCCACCTCAGCTCCGGCCGCTGCAGCATCGCCTCAACCGCCTCGTCGATCCTCGCCTCGTCCCCACCCAGCTCGCCGAGCGCCTGCGGCCGCCCCAGCTCTTCGATCCGTGCAGGTAGACCGGCGAGGTCGGTGCCCAACACGGCGGCGAGCCGCTCATACGGCTCGGGCGCGCGCTCCGCCAGAAACGCAAGCGCCCCCGGCAGGATCGCCGCGTTGGTCCCGGCGTGCGGGGTGCCGCAGATCCTCGCCAGGGTCTGGCAGACGACATGGTGCAAGCCGAAGCCGGCCGAATCGATCGCGTAGCCGCAGAGGGCCGAGCCGAGGGCGAGCGCCGCGCGGTCGCGTCCCTCCCGCTCCTGGTCCAGCGCCTGGCCGATCAGCTCCGCCCCGCGCAGGGCGGTCATCTCCGAGACCGGGTTGGAGAAGGGCATGTAGAGCGTGTCGGCGCCGTGGGCGAGCGCGTTCATCGAGCTCGCCCGCAGCTCGGCCTCGGGCGCGCTCGTCATCGCCTCCGGATCGGCGATCACCAGCCGCGGCCGCACCATTCCTTTGACGCGCTCCTCAGCGCCAGCCGGCAGCCGGTGGATCGCGGTCATCTCCGCTCCGGACATCGTCGTCGGGATCGCCACCACCTCCGCGCCTGAGATCGCGGCAATCGCCTTGGCCACATCGATCACCCGGCCGCCGCCAAACGCTACGAGCGGCCGCACTCGCACCCCCTCCTCTGCATGCGGTGGGGGTGCGAGTGCGCTCGTCAACGCCGCTGCGGCGGCCGGGACTTGACCCGACGCGACCTGATGGACCCGGCGGGCCGCCTCGGCCAGATCCCCCGCCTCCGCCACCGCCCGCTCAGTGCTCAGCAGCTCGAACTCACCGACCCCTTGCTCGCGCAGGATCTCCACAGCCGCGCCGACGCCACCCCGCCGGAAGACCACCGTGCGCCCGGCGTCGCGCCAGGTGAAGTCGCCGCTCAACCCTGGGCTTTGACCCGCGGGTTGACGACGGGCCGCAGCCTCGGTTCGACCTCGTCGCGCAGGTGCTCGAAGTCGGGCGGCAACGAGAGCTTCTCGCCGAGGTGCTCGAGCGGCTCGTCGACGGTGAAGCCCGGGCCGAGGGTGGCGATCTCGAACAGCACCCCGCTCGGCTCGCGGAAGTAGATCGAGCGGAAGTAGAAGCGGTCGATCTCGGGGGTCGGCTGGGCACCGCCGGCGATCGCCTTCTCTCGCCACTGCATGTGCTCCTCCGGCAGCGAGGCCCAGGCGACGTGGTGGACGCTGCCCGCGCCCTGCAGGCCGCGCTCGGGCGGCGCCTCGTCATAGATGTAGAAGCCGCCGCGCTGCTCGCCGCGCGCCTCCCAGGTGCCCTCGCCATCGCCCCGCTCGAACTCGAGCGCCTCGAGCAGCCCGCTGCTCGCGCCCGGCGAAGCCGTGAAGGCGCGCACCGCGTGGAAGCCCTGCAGCGCCATCTCGGCGGGGACCTCCGGGTGGTCGGCGATCAGCGGCGCGTCGGGAACGTCGACCACCGCCAGCTCGTGCTCCAGCCCCTCGGGGTCGGCGAAGACCAGGCTCTCTCCCTCGCGCCGAGACTCGGTGTCGTTCGCGCCGAGCCGCCCCTCCCAGAAATCGAGCGCGCCGGCCGATGCGACGCGCCAGACGATCCGGTGCACCATCCCGGCACCCGCCCGTCCCAGCGGCGCGCCGGGGTACTCGAAGAAGGTGAGATCGGAACCCGCATCCCCCTGCTCGTCGGCGAAAAAGAGGTGGTACACGGTCGGGTTGTCCTGGTTGACGGTTTTCTTGACCAGCCGGAGCCCCAGCACGCCGGCGTAGAAGTCGACGTTGCGCTGGGCGTTCTCGGTGATCGCGGTGATGTGGTGAATTCCCTCTAGCTTCATCGGTCCACGTATAGCATCCGGGCATGAGCCGCGGACGAAAACGTACGGTCAGGGCTCTGATCATCCTCGGCTCGGTCCTCGCCTTCCTCAGCGTCTTCGCGATCTGGGTCGAGCGCCAGGCGCTCAACACGAACGACTGGGTCGAAACCAGCGGCAAGCTCCTGCACAACGCGAAGATCCGCGAAGCGGTCGGCAACTACCTGGTCGACCAGCTCTACGAAAACGTCAACGTCCGCAAGGAACTGGAAGGGATCCTCCCCGGCGAAGTCAAGGAACTCGCCGGCCCCGCGGCCGGCGGTTTGCGCCAGGTCGCCGGGCAGGGCGCCGAAAAGGTGCTGGAAACCTCGACCGCCCTGGAACTGTGGGAAGACGCGAACCGGGCCGCGCACGAACAGCTGCTGGCGGTGCTGGAAAACAAGAAGGAAGCGGTCTCGACCGAAGAAGGCACCGTCACCCTCAACCTCGGCAGCCTCATCACCAACCTCGCCAGCCAGGTCGGGATCGGCGAAAGCCTGGCGGAAAAGCTGCCGCCTGACGCGGGTCAGATCCAGATCCTCAAGTCGGACCAGCTGAAGACGGCGCAGAACATCGCGGTCGCCGTCAAAGGCCTGGCGCTGCTGCTCTCGATCCTCACCTTCGTCTGCTTCGGCGCCGCGATCTACTTCTCGCGCGACGGTCGCTGGGTCACCGTCCTGCTCAGCGGCGTCGGCCTGATCGCCGCCGGCTTCGCGGTGATCGTCGCCCGTCACGTCGCCGGCGGCATCGTCGTCGGCCAGCTGGTGACGAACGAGAACGTCAAGCCGGCCGGCGAAGCCGCCTGGTCGATCGGCACCTCGCTGATGGTCAGCATCGCCACCACCGTGATCGTCGTCGGCGCCCTCTTCGCCGTCGCCGGGTGGCTGGCCTCGCCCACTGGCGGCGCCCGCGCCGTGCGCCGCTTCATGGCGCCGACCCTGCGCCTGCACCCCGCCTTCGTCTACACCGGCCTCGCGATCGTGGTCTGCATCTACTTCCTCAGCGCCCCGACCCAGGGGCTGCGCTCCTTCCTCACCACCCTGATCGTCGCCGGGATGGCCGCCTTCGGCATCCACGAGCTGCGCAAGCAGACCGAAGAGGAGTACCCGGACGCGACCTACGCGGGCACCTTCGGCCGCACCCGCGACAAAGTCGTCAGCGCCGTGCGGGACGCGAACATCCCCGAGAGAGTGGGCGAGCAGGCCTCGAAGCTGCGCCTGCCCGAGATGCGCCGGCGCGGGCCGGACGGCCAGGCCGAGGCGCCGACCGCGACGCTTCCCGTCAGCGCAGAGGACGCCCGCCTGCAGCGCCTGGAAAGGCTCGGCGAGCTGCGCGACAAGGGACTCCTCACCGAGGAGGAGTTCGCCGCCGAGAAGGCTCGGCTCCTCGGCGGCGATTCGAGCTCCTGAGCGGTCGCGCCCGGTCTCTCAGCGTTTCGCGTAGTCGCCGATCTCGCCGAAGTCGACCATCACGCAGGCCTCCGAGCCCGTGACCTCGGCGTCGTGTCCGGGCGGGATCGCGACCACGTCTCCGGGGTGGACCTCGATCTCCTGACCGTCATCCATGTGAACCCGCATGCTGCCGGAGAGGACGTAGCCGAAGTGCGCAACCTGGCACGAATCCGTACCCGCGATGGGCTTCACGTTCTCAGACCATTTCCATCCTGGCTCGAAGGTGCCGTAACCGACGGGGTGGCCGGCCAGTTCCACCACCTTCGCGCTGCCTTTGCCCTCGAACTCCCGGGTCTCGTCGGGAGAGTCGAAGTTCTTGACTTCCGCGGCCATTTGGACTCCTTCCTGAGTGAGCCCTGCCTGGATTCGAGCCTACACCCACCCTCGGGGCGTGTCGACCGCGTGTGCGAGAGGGGCCCGGAGCACGTGCTCCCGGCCCATTCCTCGACTGCCTCCGGCTACTCGCCGAGCTTGATCCGCACCCGGGCGCCGGGGCTGAGGACCCTGCCCGGCTTCGGGGCCTGCTCGAGGACCCTGCCGACCAGCTTCGGCTTCGGCGCGTGGACCTTCTTCACGTGGCCGAGCTTGCAGCCGCGGCGGTTCAGCAGCCGCTTCGCCGATTTCAGGTTCTTGCCCTTGATCGACGGGACCACGCACGCCAGGTAGACGTAGTCGTCGAAGCGGGTGTTGGCGTTCTTGCCGGCGATGGTCTTGACGGCGACGTCGGCTTTGCCGGGCCGCGCGCCGCGCGGGGTGGTGGCGGTGATTTCGGTGTCGGAGTCGACGGTGAAGCTCGCTGCCGGGATCGAGCCGAATTCGACCGCCGAGGCGCCGCTCAGGTTCTTGCCGGTGATCGTCACCACGTCGCCGCCGGCGATCGAGCCGGACGGCGGCGAGACCAGAGTCACTTCCGGCGCCGGCTGGACTTCGGCGCTGAGCTCGATCTCTTCGCCGGGGAACGTTTTGCTGGGAGCGACGACGGAGCCGTCGAAGGGAGTCGGGAAGATCGACGCGTAGCTGGCGCCGGATTCAGCTTTGATCCCGATTTCGTCTTCGGCGCTGGTCGGGTCGATCCCGATCAGATCGCCGGCCTCGATCTTCAGGTTCGTTTCGAAGGTCTGCAGCCCAAGGCCGCTGGGCGTCACCCCTTGGCTCCTTCCCGCGGCTTCATAGGCGCCTTTCCCGTTGGGGTGGAGCACCCGCAGGTAGAAGGGGCCGCCTTTGGCGCCCTGCACTCGCCAGCGAATGACCGCGCCGCTGACCGGCGAGGAGAGGTTCGCTCCGGGCTCCGGCAACGCCGTGTTGAAGAGCGTCTGCACGCGTTCGAATTTCTGGGACGTGAAGCCTTCCGGCAGCACGCTGCCGATGCTGATCACCGATGCCTGGGCGGCGACCGCCCCGATCAGCATCCAGGCCGCCGCCACGCCGACGGCCAGGGAAAGTCGACTCCCCCGCTTTTGCCGCATTTCGAATTGCCTCCTTGGGTTCTCGCCCGGCCTTGCGCCAGACACCGCCCGCTGAAAACGGGAAGCAAACAGAAAGTTGCGGTGATGAAAAAGCCCGCCGCCGGAATCGAACCGGCAACCTCCTCATTACAAATGAGGTGCTCTCCCAGGTTGAGCTAGGCGGGCAGGGTGGCGATGATGTCCAAGATGGACGCGACGTTCAGATTCTTGGAGCCCGATGAGGGGACGGTGTTGTCGGGCGCGATCGAATCTGCATACGGACAATCTTACGACGTGCGGTGGGTCTACGACCCGGAGGAGGTCGCCGCCCGGATTCGTGCAGGCACTTACGTCGCCTGCGTCGCCGAAAGCCCTGCAGGGGAGCTGCTTTGCCACCTCGGGATGAGCCTGGCGGCGGCCGGCGACGCGGTCGGCCACTCGGGCCAGGCCGTGACCCTTCCCGCCGCCCGCGGCCAGCACCTGTTCACCCGCACCAAGCGCTACCTGATGGACTGGGCGCGCGAGCGCGGATTGGCCGGCATGTACAGCGAGGCGACCGCCGCCCACCCCTACAGCCAGAAGGCGAACATCGAGCTGGGCGCGCACGAGACGGGTTTCCTGCTCGGCTGGATCCCGGCCTCGGTCTCAAACGACGCCGCAGCCGGGCGGCGCGGGCGCCAATCCGCGGCCCTCCTCTACACGAAGCTGAACGACGGGCACGAGCGCCGGGTCTACGCGCCTGAGCGCCACCGCGAGATCGTCGGGCAGACGACCGAGCTGTGCCAACTGCGGGGAACGCTCGCCGACCCGTCGCCGGACTGCGCGCTATCGGAGCGGACCGAGCTCCACGTCGAGATCGACGCCGACCACAACCTGGCTCTGATCACGGTCCACGTCCCCGGCGCCGACCTGGAGAAGACGCTCGGCGCCGAGCGCCACCACCTCTTCCACCGCGCCTGCCTCGACGCCGTCTACGTCGACCTGCCGCTCGAGCGGCCGGCGACCGCCCTGGTCGCCGACCACCTCGAGCGGCTGGGCGTCTCCTACGCGGGAATCTTCCCCAACCACCGCTGCAACGGGGACGTTCTGCGGATGCAATCGCTGCACCGGGTCCGGGTCAAGGCCGACGACGTCGCCGTCGCCTCGGACCACGGGCGCGAGTTGCTGGAGTACGTGCTCGCCGATCTGCCGCCGGAGCAGGTCGCCTAGAGCGCAACCTCCCGCGACGCGAGATGGGCGCCTACCTTGCGCTTGACCCGCTGCAGGGCGTTGTCAACCGTCTTCGTGTCGCACTCCAGCCGCTCGGCGATCACCTCGTAGGAGTAGCCGTCGAGGTAGAGCGAGAGGACCCGGCTCTCGAGGTCCGAGAGGACCCCCGAGACGCCGGAGAGGCAGGAGACGAGGCTCGCCAGCTCTTCGGTCGCGATCACCTGGTTGACCGGGTCGTGGACGCTCGGCCCCGGCAGGATCTCGTCGAGGGTCGTCTCCGAGTCGCCGGCCGCGGCCGGGGTCTGGCTGAAGGAGACATATTGGTTGAGCGGCGTGTGCTTGTTGCGGGTCGCGGTCTTGACCGCGGTGATGATCTGGCGGGTGATACAGAGCTCGGCGAAGTTGCGGAAGCTCGACTCGCGGTCGGTGCGGTAGTCGCGGATTGCCTTGTAGAGGCCGACCAGGCCCTCCTGGATCAGGTCGTCCGACTCTCCCCCGAGGAGGAAGTAGGACGAGGCCTTGAGGCGGACGAAGCCGCGGTAGCGCCGCACGATCATGTCGTAGGCGTCCGTGCGGCCCTCCTTGGCGAGGGCGACTAGATAGTGATCATCAAGCTCAGCTTGAGGGTTAGCGCTGGGGATGCGACCGGTGCCGACAGCGACCGGGGCCGGCAATTCCTGCGTAGGCGTAGATAGAGCCACAGATCCTTCTCCTTGACTGAAGGGTCGTGGCGCCGCTACCTCCCCTAGGCGCCCTGTATTCACCAGGCGCACCTCAACCTGAGGTTCACCCTTATTGAGGCGATAGTTTACGTGCGCGCGGTGTTCTGTCAACCCCAAATTGCGAAAAATGCAAACGCCGTTGCATTTGCAGGAGGTTGCGCGGTGGGTGCGGGGCGCTCATCCGCGCTGGCGAAGAGCCTCGAAGAGCAGTGCCGTGCCAGCAGCCGAGACGTTCAGCGACTCCACCTTGCCCCGCTGCGGAAGAGCTATTAGCCCGTCGCAAGCTGAAGCCACTCGGGGGCGGAGCCCCTTGCCCTCGCCGCCGAGGACGATCACGGTGGGACCGGTGAGGTCGACCTGCCAGGGAGCCTGGGGCGCGTCGGCGTCGGCGCCCCAGATCCAAAACCCCGCCTCCTTCGCCTCGCCCAGCCAGTCGGCGAGGTTGCGGACGTGGGCGACCTCGATGTGCTCGACCGCTCCCGCCGAGGCCTTGCAGGTGGCCGGCGTGATCGCCGCGGCGCGCCGCTCCGGGATCACGACCCCGGCGGCGCCGGCGAACTCGGCCGAGCGGCAGACGGCGCCGAGGTTGCGCGGATCCTGCACCTGGTCGAGCGCGACCAGCAGCGCCCCCTCGCGCCGCAGCAGCGCCATCGGGTCGCCGTACGGGTAGGGATCGGCCTCGGCCACCACCCCCTGGTGATCGGGCGACCCGCAGAGCTTCTCCAGCTCCTCCGCCGGCGTCTCCGGCGCCCGCCAGACGCGGTGCACCCGCCGCCTCCCCCGCTCCGCCTCGGCGACGGGGCGCCGCCCGTAGATGATCTGGTTCGCCATCGGGCGAATTCTCGCCGCTCAGCTCTTCGGGACCAGCGTCGGACCCTCAGCCGAATCCCTGACGGTCCACCCCAGCTCCGCGAGCCGGTCCCGGATCTCATCCGCCCGCTGGAAATCCTTCGCCGCCCGAGCCGCCTCGCGCTCCTCCATCAGCTCCCGCGCCTGCTCGTCGGCCTCGGCACCCTGATCCGGCTGGGTAAGGGTGCCGAGGCCGACGAGCCCCAGCATCTCCGCCAATTCCTCAGCCGCCACGCCCGCATCGACCTCCCCCCGATTCGCTTCCCCGACCAGCTCAAAAACCTCGGCGAGAGCCCTCGGCGTATTGAAGTCGTCAGCCAGCGCATCCTTGAAAGCCGTCAGCCGGGCGGACGGGGAGACCCCGGAGGAGCCTCCACTATTTTGCGACGGAGGGGTCTCCTCGTCCGCCCCCCCAACCGCGTTCTCTCGAAAGAAGTTCCTGAGCCGCTCGACCCTGGCAACCGCTTCCTCCATCTGCTCGGGCCCAAAGGCCAAGGGCTGCCGGTAATGCCCTGAGATGAGGTACGCAACCACGGCCTCGCGCCCGTAGCGATCGAGCGCCTCCGAGAGCTGGAAGATGTTCCCCTCCGACTTCGACATCTTCGCCGCATCGGTCTCGATCATCCCGTTGTGCATCCAGAGCCGGGCGAAGGGGCGGCCGGCGCCCTCGGACTGGGCGATCTCGTTCTCGTGGTGGGGAAAGACGAGGTCGGAGCCGCCGCCGTGGATGGCGAAGCTCGCGCCCAGCTCCTGCTCGGCCATCACCGAGCACTCGATGTGCCAGGCGGGGCGCCCCGGCCCCCAGGGCGAGTCCCACTTGGTGTCCTCGTCGGGCTTGTGCGCCTTCCAGAGCGCGAAGTCGAGCCGCTCCTCCTTGAGCGAGGCCGAACCGGCGTCCTCGCCCTGGTCCATGTCCTCGGGACGGCGGTTGGAGAGCTTGCCGTAGGCGTCGAAACTGCGGACGCGGAAGTAGACGTCGCCGCCCGACTCGTAGGCATGGCCGGAATCGACCAGCTCGGCGATCAGCGAGACGATCCCCGCCACGGTCTCGCTCGCCAGCGGCTCGGAGTCCGGCCGGCCGATCCCGAGCCGGTCGGTGTCCTCGAAGTAGGCGGCGGTCATCGCCGCCGCGAACTCGGCCGAGCCCCTCCCCGCCTCCCGCGCGGCGAAGTAGATCTTGTCGTTGATGTCGGTGACGTTGACGACCAGCTTCGGTCGGTACCCCTCCGAGCGGAGGAAGCGGGCGAAGAGCGAGAAGACGACGAACGGCCGCGCGTTGCCGATGTGGATGCGGCTGTAGACCGTGGGCCCACAGGCATAGATGCCCACCTCCTCCGAGTCGAGCGTGCGCAACTCGCCCGAGAGCGTGTCTCTGATCCTCACCTGCCGCATTGCGCAGGCGAGGTTAGATCAAAAAGTGCGGTAACCGGCGGTCGATGCTTTGGACTCGCCGCGGAGCCAGGCCGGCGCGACCTCGTCGGCCGCCGCCTGGGCCTCGCGCCGGGCCTTGCTGACGCTGGCCTTGATCTCGTCCTCGGTCGCCTCGCGGACGCGCTCCTCGCGGCGCTGCGCCTGCACGCGGATGCGGTCGGACTCGATCCGGATCTGGTCCTCGGCCCGCTTGCGCGCCGCCTCCTCGGCCTCGCGCTCGACCTTCGCCAGCAGCCGCTGGACGCTTTCCTCGGCCTCGCGCCGCACCTCCTCGGTGCCCTCCATCACCCGCCGCTCGATCTCGGTCTCCAGCCGCACCGCCGCCTCGTGAGACCGTTCGGCGGCTGCTTCGGCGTCGGCCGCCCGCTGCTCGGCGGCGGCGATTCGCCGATCGGCCTCGGCCTGGATCTGCTGGCGCGCCTCCTCGAGCCGACGTTCGAACTCCTCTTTGGCCTCCTGCTCCGCCTTGGCGGTTGCGTTCTCGACTTCGAGCCGCGCCTCGGCGACGGCGCTTTCCGCCTCGGCCTGGGCCTCCGCCGCGGCATGCTCGGCCTCGGCGCGCGCCCGGTTCGTCTTGGCGACGATCGCTTCCCGCTCCTTCTCCGAGCGCCGCTGCAGCTCCTCGAAGGACTTCTCGGCGCGGTCGCGCGCGGCCTCGGCGGCGGCGGCCCTGGAATCGGCTTCGCTGCGCGCCCGACGCTCGGCGGCGATCCGCTCGCGCCCCTCGGCGGCGACCTTCTGCAGCGTCAGCATCGCCCGCTCCTTGACCTGGTCCCTGACCGCCTCGGCGCGCTTCTCCGCCTCGGCGACCCGAGCCTCGCTCACCCGCACCCACTCCAGCGCCTGGTCGGCCACCCCGCGCATCGCACGAGTCGCCTCACCCACCTGCTGCAGCTGCCGAGCCGGGTCGCTCATCCCCGCGCAAACTACTACGGGCACCGGAGGCGAAGCTGGCCTCTCACGCGCGGAAATCTCGCATTTTGCGACGGCCGGAGTCGGAGCCCGGGGGGGGGGGGGGCGGCGGCCCCCCCCCCGGGGGCGCCCGCGGGGGGCCCCCCCCC
>JBQCDH010000046.1:0-28236 GCA_051961435.1 Solirubrobacterales bacterium | reverse complement strand
TGTTCGGCGGCCCGGGCCCTGTGGTTCTCGGGGGGTTTGTGTCTTTTGGCGGCGGGGTTCAAACTCCTCCCCCACGGGACTGGGAGCGCTGTACGAAAGTCACACAACCTCGCGCAAGCACGGGAGTAGGGTCGAGTTACGCATGGAGGCGATGGCGCCAGCCGCGGCTTCGATCGACGGGCACGGCCCGGGCCCGGTTCGCGGCCTGCCGCCGGGGCCGCGGATGGGGCGGGTGGCGCAGACGGCGATCTGGTCGCGCCGCGCGCAGTGGCTGCTCGAGCAGAGCCGTGCCCGCTTCGGGCGCATGTTCTCGCTGAAGATCGCCTACGAAGGCGACTGGGTGATCGTCTCCGACCCCGAGCTGGTGAAGCAGATCTTCACCGGCGACCCGCGCGTCTTCCACGCCGGCGAGGGCAACCAGATCCTGCGCCCGATCCTCGGCGAGAACTCGGTCCTCGTCCTCGACGAGAAGAAGCACATCGCCCAGCGCAAGCTGCTGCTGCCGCCCTTCCACGGCGAGCGGATGCAGGCCTACGGCGAGAAGATGGCCGAGATCGCCGGCCGGGAGATCGAGAGCTGGCCCACCGGCACCCCCTACAAGCTGCGGCCGCGGATGCAGGCGATCACGCTCGAGATCATCCTCGAGACGGTCTTCGGCGTCCACGGCGGCGAGCGGATGGAGCCGCTGCGCGACGCGCTGCGTAACTTCCTCGACCTGACGACCGACCCGCGGGCGCTGCTGCCGGTGCTGATGGTCGGCCCCGACCGGATCAACCGCATCCCCGCTTTCCGCCGCCGGGTCGAGCGGGTCGATTCGCTGATCGGGCGCGAGATCGCCGAACGGCGGACGGCCGAGGACCTGGCCGAGCGCGACGACATCCTCTCGATGCTGGTCGCCGCCCGCCACGAGGACGGCAGCCCGATGAGCGACGCCGAGATCCGCGACGAGCTCCTCACCCTGCTGGTCGCCGGCCACGAGACGACGGCGACCGCGCTCTCCTGGGCGATGGAGCGCCTGGTCCGCCATCCGGAGAAGCTGGAGCGGCTGCGCGACGAGGTCGAGGCCGGCGAAGACGCCTACCTGACGGCGACGATCCAGGAGACCCTGCGGCTGCGGCCGGTGATCGTGCTGGTGATCCGCAAGCTGACCGAGCCGGTCGAGCTCGGCGGCTACGAGCTGCCGGCCGGCGCCTCGGTCAACCCCTGCATCCACCTGATCCACCGCGACCCGCAGATCTACCCCGAACCGGACCGCTTCCTCCCCGAGCGCTTCCTCGACGAGCCGCCCGGCACCTACACCTGGATCCCCTTCGGCGGCGGCGTCCGTCGCTGCCTCGGCGCCGCCTTCGCCCAGTTCGAGATGCAGGTGGTCCTGCGCGAGCTGGTCCGCCGCCGCGAGATCGCCCCGGCGAACCCGGCCTCCGAGCGCCCCTACCGCCGCGCGATCACCGAGACGCCCAGGCACGACGCGGAAGTGATTCTCAACTGAGGTAGCGGGTAGGAGGACGGCTGTGAAGCCCGGCAGCCGCGAGACGATCCCGACGATCTCCGAGGTCGTGCGCGAGGCGGCGGCGATCGTCGACCCGGAGGGGGCCGACACCGCCGTCACCGGCTTCTTCGAGAGCTTCGAGGACGACGACCGGCCGGCCACCGCGGCCGAGGACCTGCAGGGCGAGCTGCTCAGCACCGTCGAGGGCATCGACCCGGAGGGCGACGACCCTGCCGCCCTCGCCGCCGCGGCCGCTGCCGTCTGGCTCGCCACCAACCCCGGCCAGGCCGACAACGGCGACCACGTCCTCCGCGAGGCCACCCGCCTCGTCTTCGCAGGCGACCCCCCCGAGCCGCTCGCCGGATGGCTCGCGGCCCGCGGCGTCGACCTCTAGATCAACCGCAGCCGGTGTTGTTGCCGCACTGGCTGCACGTGTAGCAACTGCCCGTCCGCTGCATCATCCCGCCGCACTGCTCGCAGGCCGGGCCGAGGTCGAGGCCCTGCATCTTCGCCGGTCGCACCGGGGGCGTTTCGGTCATCGCAGCGGCGGCCGGCACCGAGGTCCCGGGCTTCGCCGCCGCGCCCCCGTTGCCCCCGTTCGAGTGGCCGTTGCCGTTGGCGGGGCCGGCGGTGTCGGTCGGGACCCCGAGGCCCAGCTGGGCGGTCTCGGCTTCCTTCTTGCTGCGCACCTCCTGGGTCATGATCCCCAGTTCCTCGAGCGTTTCGGTGTCCTCGACGAAGCGGCTCGCGACCCAGCGCATGATGTAGTCCGGCAGCGATTTGGCGAAGGGGATCTCCGGGTTCTGGGTCATCCCCTCCGGATCGAAGCGCATGTAGCTGAACTTGCGCACGAAGGTCTCCAGCGGTACCCCGTACTGGAGGCCGAGCGAGATCGCGGTGGCGAAGGCGTTGAGCAGCCCGCGCATCGTCGAGCCCTCCTTGCCGATGTCGGTGAGGAAGATCTCGCCGACCGTCCCGTCCTCGTATTTGCCGGCGGTGATGTAGCCCTCGTGGCCGGCGATCGAGAACTTGTGGGTGATCGATTCGCGCTCGCGCGGCATCTTCTTGCGCACCGGCTGGGCCATCTCGACTTCGGCCTCGGCCTCCTGTTCCTCCTGCGCGTCGGTGCGCAGCGCCTGCGCCGTCTTCGAGCCGTCGCGGTAGATGGCCAGCGCCTTCAGGCCGCCCTTCCAGCCGCGCGCGTAGGCATCGGCGATGTCCTCGATCGTGGCCGACTGCGGCAGGTTGACGGTCTTGGAGATCGCCCCGGAGATGAACGGCTGCGTCGCCGCCATCATGTCGATGTGGCCGGTGTGGGAGATCGCCCGCTCGCCGACCGCGACGTCGAAGACCGGCAGGTGCTCCTCTTTCAGGCCGGGGGCGCCGACGATCGTGTTCTTCTCGGCGATGTGGGCGTCGATCTGGTCGATCTCGGCGTCCGAGTAGCCGAGCGTCCGCAGCGCCAGCGGCACCGAGCGGTTGACGATCGTCATCTGCCCGCCGCCGACCAGCTCCTTGAACTTGACCAGAGAGAAGTCGGGCTCGATCCCGGTCGTGTCGCAATCCATCAGGAAGCTGATCGTCCCGGTCGGCGCCAGCACCGTCGCCTGCGCGTTGCGGTAGCCGTGCTCCTCGCCGAGCTCGACCGCTTCGTCCCAGGCGCGCTGGGCGGCCTCGAGCAGCTCGCCCTTGATCCCGGTCGAGTCGATCTCGTAGGAGGCGTCGCGGTGCATCCGCATGACGCCGTTGTGCGGCTCGCGGTTCTTCCCGTACTCGTCATAGGGCCCGGTGGCGCCGGCGGCGATCAGCGCCGACTGGCGGTAGGCGCGGCCGGTCATCAGCGCCGTGATTGCGGCGGCGACGTTGCGGCCCTCGTCGGAGTCGTAGGGGAGGCCGTCGGACATCAGCAGCGCGCCGAGGTTGGCGTAGCCGAGGCCGAGCTGGCGGAAGCGGTTGGCGTTCTCGGTGATCTCCTCGGTCGGGTAGCTGGAGAAGCCGACGACGATCTCCTGGGCGAGGAAGACGATGTCGACGGCGTGCTCGAACTCGGCCGTGTCGAAGCTGCCGTCCTCGCGGCGGAACTTCATCAGGTTGAGCGAGGCGAGGTTGCAGGCCGAGTCGTCGACGTGCATGTACTCGCTGCACGGGTTGGAGGCGTTGATCCGGCCCGACTCGGGGCAGGTGTGCCAGCGGTTGATGATCGTGTCGTACTGGACGCCCGGGTCGGCGCAGCGCCAGGCGGCGTCGGCGATCTGGTTCATCAGGTCGCGCGCGTCGACCGTTTTGACCGGTTCGCCGTTGGTGCGCGCGGTCAGGTGCCACTCCTCGCCGCGCTCGACCGCCTCCATGAACTCGTCGGTGACCCGGACCGAGTTGTTGGCGTTCTGGTACTGGATCGAGGTGAAGCCCTCGCCGTCGATCGACATGTCGAAGCCGGCGTCGCGCAGGGCGGCGGCCTTCTTCTCCTCGTCGGCCTTGCACCAGATGAAGTGCTCGATGTCCGGGTGGTCGACGTCGAGGACGACCATCTTCGCGGCCCGCCGCGTCTTGCCGCCGGACTTGATCGTCCCCGCCCAGGCGTCGGCGCCGCGCATGAAGCTGACCGGGCCGCTGGCGGTGCCGCCCTTGGAGAGCTGCTCGACCGAGCCGCGGATGTTGGAGAGGTTGATCCCGGAGCCGGAGCCGCCGCGGAAGATCTTGCCCTCCTTGGTGTTCCAGTCGAGGATCGACTCCATCGTGTCTTCGACGCTGAGGATGAAGCAGGCCGAGCACTGCGGCGTCTCCTCGAAACCGACGTTGAACCAGACCGGCGAGTTGAAGGCCGCCTTCTGGTTGAGCAGGATCGCGGTCAGCTCCATCTCGAAGGCGTCGGCGTCCTCCTCGGAGGCGAAGTAGCCGCCCTCGCGCCCCCAGTCGGAGATCGTGCCGGCGACGCGGCCGATCATCTGTTTGACCGAGCTCTCGCGCTCGGGGCTGCCGAGCTGCCCGCGGAAGTACTTCTGGGCGACGATGTTGGTCGCGTTCTGCGACCAGCTCTTCGGGAACTCGACGCCCCGCTGCTCGAAGGCCGGCTTCTCCGGATCGCCGATCACCGCGTCGCGGATCTCCCACTCGATCTGGTCGAAAGGATGCACGCCGGGGGTCGAAAACCTGCGTTCGACCGAGAGGCCCTGGAGACCGTTTTTGGGACTGGAAACGGCGGTCTTCGACATCGAACTTCTCCTCTCGCGGCGGCTTTTGGCGGTAACTGAGCAGGATCGCTCACCGATCAGACGGAAAAAGGCTCAGAAGGCGCAAATAAGGGTTTCCGAAGCCGCCGATTGCTCACTCACATTGTGTCAATTCCGCAATGTCGGCCAAAGCGGTTTTCGGGGTACCCTCTCGACATGGTCGAAGACCTGCGCAGGGGCGCGGAGAGGATGGGCGAGCGGGCGAGCGCCGCGCGCGAGGCGGCCGCCGATCGCGCCAGCGCCGCCAAAGAGGCCGTCGAAGAGCGCGCGACCGCCGCCAAAGAGGCGACCGCCGAGGCGATCGCGCTGGTCAAGCCGAAGCTGCGCGGCGTCTCCCACCAGTGGGCCTTCTTCGCCTCGCTGGTGCTCGGGGTCGCCCTGATCCTGCTGGCGAAGACGCCGAAGGCGACCTTCGCCGTCGGCGTCTACGCGGTCAGCCTCTCGGCCCTGTTCGGGACCAGCGCCCTGTACCACCGTGTCAACTGGACCCGGCCGCAGATGCGGCAGTGGATGCGCCGCCTGGACCACTCGATGATCTTCTTCCTCATCGCCGGCACCTACACGCCCTTCGCGCTGCTGGTCCTGCACGGCGCCCTGGCGATGGCGATCCTCGCCGTCGTCTGGATCGGCGCGGTGGCGGGGGCGATCGTGGAGATGATCTGGATCGACCACCCGAAATGGGTCGCGGCGCTGATCTACCTCGCCCTCGGTTGGGTCGCCGCCGTCGCCTTCCCCGAACTCTGGAGCTCGATGGGCGTCGCCGGCACGTTGCTGGTCGCCGCCGGCGGCCTCCTCTACACGGCGGGCGCCGTGGTCTACGCGACCCAGCGCCCGAACCCGAACCCCGCCGTCTTCGGCTACCACGAGGTCTTCCACCTCTTCGTCATCGCCGCCGCGATCGCGCAGTACGCCGCGATCGCCTTCTTCGCTCTGCCGAAGAGCTAGCGAGGAGGGGTGTCCGGTGGTGCCCCGCCGGACAACAGCGGGGAGGGTCCGGCGGGGCACCACCGGACACCCGTCAGGCCGCGACCGGCTCCTGCAGCTGCTCGACTGCAACAGCTAGCTCGGCGAGGATCTCCTCAAGTTGCTCAGATTGCTCGGGCGGGAGTTCGAGGCGCCCGTTCTTATAAAGCTCAGCTGCTCGTGCGACCGGCAGCTCGGCCTCGACCACGCGGCCGCCGAGGGCGCCGAGGACTTTGCGGGTCTCGGCCTGGGCCCAGACCGCCCCGAACATCCCGGTCGAGGCGCCGATCACCGCCACCGGCGTACCCGTCAGGGCGCTCTGGCCGGCCGGGCGGGAGGCCCAGTCGAGAGCGTTCTTCAGCACGCCGGGGATCGAGTGGTTGTACTCGGGGGTGGCGACGAGGACGGCGTCGGCCTCGCGCATCGCCTGGCGCAGCTCCGCCACCGCCGCCGGCGTCTCCATCTCTTCGAGGTCGGAGTCGTAGGGCGGGATCTCCCGCAGGCGCTCGAACTCGGACCATTCCGCCCCGGCGGGCAGCCGCTCGGCGGCCGCCCGCAGCAGGGCGTGGTTGTAGGAATCCCGGCGCAGGCTTCCGCTGATGCCGAGGACCTTCATCGTTTACGCCTCCTCGGCGACGAGCTCGAGGTCGACGTTGATGGTGACGGCGTAGTCGAGGACGTCGCCGCCGCTCGGCAGCTGCGCCTGCCAGTCGAGGCCGAAGTCGCGCCGGTCGACGGTCGCCTCGATCGAGAGGCCGACGCGCGCCTTGCCGTAGGCGTCCTCGCCGAGCTGGGCGAAGCGGCCGCTGGCCTCGACCTTGCGGGTCTCGCCGTGGATCTCGAGCTCGCCGACCACCCGCAGGCTGCCGTCCTCGCCGACGCTGACCTCGCTGGAGGCGAAGCGCAGCTGCGGGTAGCGCTGGGTGTCGAAGAACTCGGGGGAGAGGAGGTGGCCCTTCAGCATCTCCTCGTCGATGTCGATGCTGGCGACCTCGACCGTGCCCTCCAGGCGCGCCTGCTCGCCGCCGGTGAGGCGGGCCTCGTAGCTCTCGAAGCCGCTGCGGAAAGTCGTTACTCCGTTGTGGGTGACCGCGAACGCGACCGAGGAGTGGACGGGGTCCAGGGTCCAGGTGCCTGCGGGAACCTGCTGTTGATTGATCGTCTCGGTGCTCATCTCTTGTTCCTTCCCGAAGTGATTGCCGCTCAAACGATTGACTTGGAAACAATCATAGCAACAAAGATTTGCTTGTCAACTATTGTCAGATCAACCTTTATGTGGGAAGATGTGGCCATGAGCGAGCAGACGGCCGCAGTCCCAGAGGCGAACGGAGCGAGTGCGCTCGACGCCCACCGCGAGGCGTGGCTGGCGATGACCCGTACCCACGCCGCCGTCAGCGGCCGCCTGCAGGAGGCCCTGACCGCCGCCGGGCTGCCGCCGCTGCCCTGGTTCGAGGTGCTGGCGACGCTGGACCGGGCGCCGGAGCAGCGGATGAAGATGGGGGACCTGGCCGAAGCTCTGGTGATCACCCGGGGCGGGCTGACCAAGCTCGTCGACCGCCTGATCAAGGCCGGGCTGCTCGAGCGGACCTTCTGCGCGACCGATCGCCGGGTCAGCTACGCGACGTTGCTCCCCGCCGGCGCCGAGCTGCTGGGCGAAATGCGCCCGGTGGTCCGGGGCGAGTTCGACGCCGCCTTCAGCGCCAACCTCACCGCCGCCGAGGCGGAGCGGCTACGGGCGACGATGGAGCGGATTCGCGGCACCGCCTGCGGCGTCGAGTAGTGCCGGCGAAGCCGGCGTGCCGCCTCAGGCGGCGGTCGCCGCCGCCGCGCGCTCTTTGGCCGACTCGACGATCGCCAGCACCGCCGCCTCCTGGCCCTCGCGGAGAAGCTCGATCGGGTCGGGGTCGCCGTTGACGATCCCCTCGAAGAACTCCTTGCGGTCCTGGTAGGTCGGCAGCGTCCCCTTCGCCCAGCCGCGGGCGTCGTTGAGGATCACCGCCAGCCGCGCGTACTCCTCGCCGAAGAGATCGGAGATCTCCCGCTTCATCCACTTCGCCAGCGCCGGCGAGGCGCCTGCGGTCGAGATCGCGATCGCCAGCGGGCCGGTGCGGACGATCGCCGGCAGGATGAAGTTGCAGAGCGGCGGCACGTCGACGACGTTGACCAGCATCGCCCGCTGCTCGGCGTCGTCGAAGACGCCGATGTTGACCTCGGAGTCGTCGGTGGCGGCGATCACCATGAAGACGCCCTCGAGGTCCTCTGGGCCGGCGTAGGCGCGCCGGTGCCACCCGATCGAGCCCTCGCGCGCCAGCTCCTCCAGCTCCGGGTGGGCGACCGGCGCGATCAGGGTCACGTCGCCGCCGCAGGCGAGCAGCCCCTCGACCTTCTCGAGGCCGATGTCGCCGCCGCCGACGACCAGGCAGCGCCGCCCGGTCAATTTCAGGCAGGCGATGTAGAAGGGGGTCTCCAGCATGTCCCGCACGCAGGACTGATCGCAGATCCCCTTGCGGAGCTGGCAGACGCACTCCTTGCCCGCGTAGGCCTGGGCTGGCATATGAGGAAGGCTAGCGAGGGAGAGCCGGGGGAAGCCTCGGCGGACGTTGGGGAGTGTCCGGCGAGGCTTCCCCCGGCTCTCCTGCAAACGTCTACATCGAATCCAGGGTGAGCCGGAGACCTGCGTCGAGGTTGATTTCGGCGCGCCAGCTGAGCTCGCGTTCGGCGCGGCTGGGGTCGACCGAGATCCGCTGCACCTCGCCGGTGCGCGGGGGGGCGAATTCTGGCTCGAAGCTCTCGTTGCCGCTCAGGTCGCGCAGGATCTCGACCAGCTTCAGCACGTCGGTCTCCTTGCCGGTGCCGATGTTGAGGGCGCCGCCGACCTGCGATTCGGCCGCGGCGATCGCGGCGGCGACCACGTCGCCGACGTATATGTAGTCGCGGGTCTGGGTGCCGTCGCCGAAGACGGTCGGCCGCCCGCCCTCGCGCAGGAGGCCGCAGAAGATCGCGATCACCCCGGCCTCGCCGAGCGGGTCCTGGCGCGGCCCGTAGACGTTCCCCAGCCGCAGCGCGACCCCGGAGAGACCGTAGAGGCGTTCGTAGAGCGCCAGGTAGCCCTCGCCGGCGAACTTGCTCTGGCCGTAGGCGGACATCGGCGCGATCGGCGCCTCCTCGCCCAGCGGCAAGCCCTGTCCCTCGCCCTCGCCGTAAATCGCCCCGCCGGTGGAGACGAAGACGACGCGGCCACACTCGCAGCCGCGGGCGGCCTCGAGCACGTTGGCGGTGCCGCCGACGTTGATCGCGGCGTCGAAGGCGGGGTCGGCGAGGGACTTGCGGACGTCGATCTGGGCGGCGAGGTGGAAGACCCGTTCGGGCCGGCGCTCGGCCGCCAGCGCGGAAAGCTTCTCGCCGTCGCGGATGTCGAGCTCGACCAGCTCGGCCCCCGCGGCGAGGGCGGAATCGAGGTTGACGCGGCGCCCGGTCGAGAGGTCGTCGACCACGACCACCTCGTCGCCGCGGGCGAGCAGGGCGTCGACCAGGTTCGAGCCGATGAAACCGGCGCCGCCGGTGACCAGGGACCTCATCAGGCGGAGGATCCTATGGGTCGGGGCAGATCATTGGGCGGCCTTCGGCCGGGTATACGCCGGATTGCACAGCCGATGGCCCCTGCTACCCTCGCCGCCCGATGCGACTGATCGTCACCGAGAAGAACAACAGCGCCAAGAAGATCGCCGAAGCCCTGAGCAACGGCTCCAACAGCGCCGACAAGACCTACAAAGTCCCCTTCTACGCCTGGACCGACGCGGAAGGGAACGAGCACATGACGGTCGGCCTCAAGGGCCACGTGCTCGGCCCGGCCTTCCCCGAGGGCTACTCGAACTGGCAGAAGACCGACCTGCACGACCTGATCGACGCCCAGCTGATCAAGCAGCCGACCGACAAAAACGTCGTCAAAGCGATCAGGAAACTGGCCAAAGGGGCGGATGAGCTGGTGATCGCCACCGACTTCGACCGCGAGGGCGAGCTGATCGGGCTCGAGGCGCTGGAGGAGATGCTCGACGCCAACCCCGCCCTCGGCACCCGCGAGGAAACCGACGCCGGCACGCTGCGGATCCAGCGCGCCCGCTACTCGGCCCTGACCAAGGAGGAGATCGAGCGCGCCTTCGGCGAGCTCGACGAGCTCTCCTACCCGCTCGCCAACGCCGGCGCCGCCCGCCAGGACATCGACCTGCTCTGGGGCGCGACCCTGACCCGCGCCGTCTCCCTCGCCAGCCGCCGCTTCGGCTCCAACTTCCTCTCGGTCGGCCGCGTCCAGAGCCCGACCCTTGGCCTGATCGTCGAGCGCGAGATGGAACGCCGCGCCCACGTCCCGAAACCGTTCTGGGAAGTCTTCGCCAAGTTCGAGCATCCCGAGGGGAGCTTCGAGGCCCATCACACGGTCGACAAATTCTGGGAGAAAGCCGAGGCCGACGCGGCGCTCGCCGGCACCGCCAGCCCCGGCACGGTGAAAGCGGTGACGGCGCGCAAGAACACGCGCAAGCCGCCGACCCCCTACAACACCACCGCCTTCAGCACCGACGCCTCCAGCCGCCTCGGCATCACCCCCGCCAGCGCGATGCGGATTGCCGAGGACCTCTACATGGACGGCTTCATCTCCTACCCCCGCACCGACAACACGGTCTACCCGCCCTCGCTGCCGGTGCGCGAGCTGATCTCCTCGCTGACCCGGATCAAGGAGTTCTCCGCCGCCTCGGGCCTGCTCGACGGCGAGCTGAAACCGACCCGGGGCAAAAAAGAGACGACCGACCACCCGCCGATCTACCCGACCCAGGCGGTCCACCCGGGCGCCCTCGAGGGGCCGAAGAAACGGGTCTACGAACTCGTCGTCCGCCGCTTCCTCGCCACCTTCAGCCCGCCGATGATCACCGAGTCGACTCGGGCCGACATCGAAGCCGGCGACCAGACCTACTTCGTCCGCGGCTCGGTCGTCGTCGATCCCGGCTACGCCGGCATCTACACCTACGCCCGGTCGGCCGACGAGGAGATCCCGAAGCTGGAGGAGGGCCAGAGCCTGGTCCTCGACGGCGACCCCTGGGCCCTCGACAAGGAGACCCAGCCGCCGGGCCGGATCTCGCAGGCCAAACTGATCGAGATGATGGAGGAGCGCGGCCTCGGCACCAAAGCCACCCGCGCCGAGATCATCCAGAAGCTCTTCGACCGCGGCTACGTCTACGGCAACCCGCCGATTCCGTCCGAGACCGGGATCGCCCTCTACGAGGCGTTCAAGAACTACGTGCCGGCGATGGCGACGCCGGAGATGACCGCCCAGCTCGAGGCCGAGATGGACCGGATCGCCGCCGGCGAGATGTCGAAGGGCGCCGTCGTCGGCGAGAGCCGCGAGCTCCTGCACAAGACCTGGACCGAAATCGACGGCAGCCGCGAAGACCTCGCGAAAGTGATCTGGAAAGGGATGGACGAGGACCGCATCCTCGGGCCCTGCAAGGTCTGCGAAGAAGCCGGCCGCACCAAGGAGGACGGCTCGCCGAACATGCTGCGGATCATCCGCGCGAAAAAATCGGGCAAACGGTTCGTCGGCTGCACCGGCTGGAGCGCCGACGACCCGAACTCCTGCGACCAGACCTTCCCGCTGCCCCAGCGCGGCGACGTCTTCCGGCTCGAGGAGCGCTGCTCGATCTGCGACCGCACGCCGCGCCTCAAAGTCGTGCCCTTCCGCGGCCGGCCCTGGAACCTCTGCCTCAACGACGACTGCGAGTCGATGCAGGAGATGAAGAAACGCCGCGCCGAGCGCGAAGCGGCCAAAGCGGCGAAAGCCGCGATGGAAAAGCAGCCGAAGCCGAAAGGCGACGAGGACGCGCCGCCGGCGAAAGCCGACACCGCGACGCGCAAGCGCAAACGCGCCAAAGCCGGCGCGAAAAGCTGAGGACCCAGCCGTTGTTCGTCTCGCTCGAGGGCGTCGACGGCTCGGGCAAGAGCACCCAGGCGCGGCTCCTGGTCGAGGCGCTGGGGGAGGGGACGGTGGCGATCCGCGAGCCCGGCGGCACCGCGGCGGCGGAGCGGATCCGCGAGCTGCTGGCCGATCCCGGCGTCGAGCTGGAGCCGCTGGCCGAGCTGATGCTGTTCCTCGCCGCCCGGGCCGAGGTGACCGAGCGGGTGATCCGGCCGGCGCTGGAGGCGGGGCGCCACGTCGTCGCCGACCGTTTCTCCGACTCCAGCGTCGCCTACCAGGGCGCGGCGCGAGGGCTCGGCGTCGGCGAGGTGATCTCCCTCTGCGAGGCCGCCACCGACGGCCTCTGGCCCGACCTGACGATCCTGCTGAGGATCGACCCGGAGACCGGCCTCGGCCGCGCCGCGGGCGAGGACCGCTTCGAGCAGGAGGGGATCGGCCTGCAGCGCGAGGTCGCCGCCGCCTACGAGGAGATTGCGATCATCGCCAGCGACCGCGTGGTCGCGGTCGACGCCGCCGGCAGCGTCGAGGAGGTCCACGAGCGGGTGATGGAGGCCGTGAATGAGCGCGTCGGCGCTGCTTGAGGCAACCGAGCACCAGAAGCGCGCGCGGGTGGCGCTGAGCGCGGCGCTGGCGGCGGAGCCCTCCCACGCCTACCTCTTCCGGGGGCCGCGCGGGTCGGGCAAGCGGGCGGCGGCGCGGGCCTTCGCGGCGGAGCTGATCGCCGCCGCCTCCGCCGACCCCGAGGACGCGCGGCGGCGGGCGCTGCTCGATCCCTCGCCCCATCCCGACCTCGTCTGGCTGGCGCCGACCGGCGCCCAGCACATGGTCGAGGAGGTGCGCGAGCGGGTGATCCGCGCCGCCGCCTACCGGCCCTTCGAAGGCGGTAGGCGCGTCTTCGTCGTCGAGGCGGCCGAGGCGATGCGCGACGAGAGCCAGAACGCGCTGCTGAAGACGCTCGAGGAGCCGCCCGCGTTCGTCCACCTGATCCTGCTCAGCTCGGAGGGGGAGGGGCTGCTGGAGACCGTCGCCTCCCGCTGCCAGGTCGTCGACTTCGCGCCGCTGCCGGCCGCTGTGCTGGAGGCCGAGCTGGCGGGGGAGGCGAGCCCGGACGAGGTCGCCGCCGCCGCGCGTCTTGCCGCCGGCGACGTCGAGCGGGCGCGGTTGCTGCTCAGCGGGCCGGGGAGCGAGCTGCGGGCCGAGGTGGAGCGCGCCGTTGCCGCCGCCCTGAGGGGGGAGGGCGCGAGCGCCGCCTGGAAGGGCCTGCTCGACCGTGCCAAGGCGACCGGCGAGGACGCCGAAGCCGACGCCCGCGAGGCGCTGGAGGAGGAGTCGAAGGCTGGGATCAAACGCAGCGCCAAAGACATCACCGACGGCGCCAAAAGGGCCGGCCGCCGGCGGCGCACCGAGATCCTCGCGCTCGGGCTCGAGCTGACCGCGACCTACCTGCGCGACCTCGCCGCCGTCGCCTCCGGGGCCGAGGAGGTCGCCTTCAACCGCGATCGGATCGAGCGGCTGCGCGAGCAGGCTGATGGGCTGGAGCCCGCGCGCGCCCGCGCCGCCGCCGAGCTCGCGCAGGAGACCCGTCGCGGCCTCGATCTCAACGTCTCCGAGGAGCTAGCCCTCGAAGCGCTCTTCTTCCGCCTCGAGCGCCTGCTCGCCTGACGGGGCGCCGCCGTTGCGCTCTTCGGCAGCCTGCTGAGCGGCCTTTTCGATCGCCCGCTCCTGCGCCAGGCGGGTGATCTGCGCCGCCTGGCGGGACATGATCACGCTGAAGTTGAGCGCCAGCCCGAGCAGCAGCAGCAGCACGATCGAGAAGAGGGCGACGTTGGTGTTGCGGACGCCCATCAGGTTGGCGACCACCTCGAGCAGGCCCGGGAAGGCGGCGCCGATCAGCATCCCCAACCCGGCGATGAACCAGATCACGCTGTAGCGCTCCTGCAGGCGGTCGCGCCGGATCAGCTCGAGGATCATCAGCATGAAGAGGACCGCGATCACCGCGGCGACGATCCGGGTCCGCGCGGTGAGATGGACCTGGCCGCTTTCCGCCGCCAGCAGCAGGGTCAGCTTCATCGCTCCGCCTCCACGTGGCGCGGCCGGAACTGCCCGACCAGGAGCACGACCAGCCCCTTGAAGATGAAGAAGGCCGAGCGCAGCGGCGTCAGGAAGGACGACCCGCCGGCCCGCTCCAGCATCCGCACCGGCAGCTCCTCGACCCGCAGCCCCTGCCGCACCGCCAGCTGCAGGGACTCGATCTCGGCGAAGTCGGGCGAGTAGTGCTCGCTGAACAGCGCCATCACCCGGCGGTTGGCGGCGCGCATGCCGCTGGTCGTGTCGGTGAAGCGCTGCCGCGTCGCCAGGGTCAGGAAGAAGCGGAAGACGCTGGTCCCGACCCGCCGCGAGAAGGTCGGCTTGTAGTCGCCGCTGGCGGCGACGGCGCCTTCGTGGTAGCGGGAGCCGATCACCAGGTCGGCGCGGTCGGCGGTCACCTCCGCCAGCAGCCGGGCGACCTCCTCGGCCGGGTGCTGGCCGTCGGCGTCGAGGTGGGCGCAGGCGTCGTATCCCTCGCGCAGCGCGTAGAGATAGCCGGTCTGCAGCGCCGCCCCCAGCCCCTGGTTGAAGGGCAGCGAGGCGACGAGGGCGCCGGCCTCGCGTGCCCGCTCGGAGGTGGCGTCGGTGGAGCCGTCGTCGACGACGAGGAGGTCGGCCTCCGGCAGCGCTTCGCGCACGTCGGCGATCACCTCGGCGACCGAGGCCTCCTCGTTCCAGGCGGGGATGAAGACGAGCGTCCGCACCCATTCGATTCTTCCACGATGGGGCCGAGACCCCCGGCCTGCCGCGCAGAGAACGGGATTGTGTTAGTAAATCTTCATGCGCCGTTTCCCCTCGAATCCGGCCGAACCGCCGCACGGCTCCCCGCGCATCGGCATGCGCCTCTGGCTGACCGGTGCCTTCGCCGCGGTCAGCCTGATCACCGGCGCCGCCGTCTACTTCTTCGGCGGCAACCACCAGGCGCTGGTCGGCGCCGTCATCCTCGGCATCCTCGCCGGCTTCTTCATCGCCGTGGCGATCTCCCACCGCGTCGTCAACCTCGCCCGCGCCGCCGGGGAAATGGCCGGCGGCTCCTTCGACGCGCCGCTGAAGACCGGGGGCCCCGACGAGATCGGCGACCTCGCCCGGGCGCTCGACTCGATGCGCGCCTCGCTGAAGGAGAGCTTCGGCGTCCTCACCGCCGACCGCAACAAGCTCGCGGCGATCTTCGACGGCCTCACCGACGCGGTGATGGTGGTCGACTACGAAGGGCCGGTGCGCTTCTCCAACAGCGCCGCCTCGCGCATCCTCGATTCCTCCGGCCAGCCGCCCGAGCTGGTCCAGCCGCAGCTCCACCGCGCCGCCGAGGTCGGCTTCTCCGCCCACCCGGCGCTACGGATCGGCGACCGCGCCTACGCGATGACCGCCCGCGCCCTGCCCGACGAGCGCGCCGTCCTCGCCGTCCTGCGCGATCGCACCGACGAGCTGCGCCGCGAGCTGGCCGAAGCCGACTTCGTCTCCAACGCCGCGCACGAGCTGCGCAACCCCCTGGCCGGGATCTCCAGCGCGATCGAGGTGCTGCAGAGCGGCGCCAAGCACGACGAGCGCGACCGCGACCACTTCCTCAAGCGGCTGGGCGAAGACGCCGAGCGGATGAACCGGCTGACGCAGTCGCTGCTGACCCTGGCCCGGGTCGAGTCTCGCGGGGCGCCGGAGAGCGAACCCGTCGACGTGCCGCTGGCGATCCGCGACGTCGTCGCCGCCTGCGAGGCGCCGCCCCACGTCGAGCTGGTCGTCGACGTCGAGTCGGATCTGACCGCGACCGGCGACCCGACGCTGCTGCGGCAGGTGATGATCGGCCTCCTCACCAACGCCTTCAAGAACACGCCGCCGCCCGGCGCCGTTACCGTTCGCGGCCGCCATGGCAGCGAAGGAGAGGTCATCCTGGAGGTCATCGACACCGGCAGCGGCATCCCCGAGGCGGAGCTGGAGCGCGTCTTCGAGCGCTTCTATCGCCGCAGCGAGTCGCGCAAGCAGGAGGGCTTCGGCCTCGGCCTGGCGATCGCGCGGCGGATGGTCGACGTGATGGGCGGCCGCATCGGCGCCGAGTCGGTGGAGGGGGAGGGGAGCACCTTCTGGGTGCGCCTCCCGGTCGCGAGCCCGAGCCCGACCCCGGTCGCATGAGCAGCGGCCGCATCCTCATCTGCGACGACGAGCCCTCGGTCCGCGACTCGGTCGGCTACGCGCTCGCCCAGGAGGGCTTCGACGTCACCGCCGCCGAGGACGGCGACGAGGCGACGGGCCTGCTCGGCGACGGCATCCCCTACGACCTGCTGATCCTCGACATCATGATGCCGGGACCGAGCGGCCTCGACATCTGCCGCGACGTGCGCTCGCGCAGCGCCGTGCCGATCATCCTCCTCACCGCCAAAGACGCCGAGGTCGACAAGGTGGTCGGGCTCGAGGTCGGGGCCGACGACTACGTGACCAAGCCCTTCTCGGTGCGCGAGCTGCTCGGCCGCGTCCGCGCCCAGCTGCGGCGGCGGGAGCTCGACCGGGCGCCGCTGGCCCAGGCGGTGAAGATCGAGTCGGGGCCGGTCTCGATCGATCTCGTCCGCCACGTCGCCACCGTCCGCGACGTGCCGGTCAACCTCACCCGCTCCGAGTTCCAGCTGCTGCGGCTGCTGGTGGCGCGCCCCGGCGAGGTCTTCTCCCGCGCCCAGATCATGGAGGAGCTGTGGCAGACCGAATTCGACGGCGACGAGCGCGCCTGCGACGTCCACATCTCCAACCTGCGCCAGAAGGTCGAGCGCGACCCGCAGAAACCGGAACTGGTGCTGACCGTGCGCGGCGTCGGCTACAAGTTCAGCCCCGACTCCTGATGGGGGCCGGCGGCCGAGGGTCGCGGCTCACTACGGTGTAGGGACAGCAACCCGGATTGGAGGTCCGAATGCCACTGGTACCGATGGTCGTCGAGCAGACCGCTCGCGGCGAGCGCTCCTTCGACATCTACAGCCGCCTGCTCTCGCAGCGGATCATCTTCCTCGGCGAACCGGTGACCGAGGACCTCGCCAACCTGATCATCGCCCAGTTGCTGCACCTCGAGGCCGAGGACCCCGAAAAGGACGTCAGCCTCTACATCAACTCGCCCGGCGGCTCCGCCTACGCGGGCCTGGCGATCTACGACACGATGCAGTTCGTCAAGCCGGACGTGCAGACGATCTGTTACGGGATCGCGATGTCAGCCGGCTCGCTGATCCTCACCGGCGGCGCGAAGGGGAAGCGGATGGCGCTGCCCAACAGCCGCATCCTCATCCACCAGCCGAGCGGCGGCTTCGAAGGCCAGTCGAGCGACATCGAGATCCACGCCAAAGAGATCCTCGAGCTGCGCGAGCGCCTCGACCAGATCTACGTCCACCACACCGGGCAGTCGGCCGAGCAGATCCACACGGACATGGAACGCGACAAGTTCTTCAAGCCGCAGGACGCGGTCGAGTACGGCCTGATCGACCGGGTGATCGAGTCGCACGAGTTCCAGGGCGAGCCGGCGGCGGTCGCCTAAAGCGCCTTCGCCTGGCGGCTCAGGCAAGGCGGCGCCAGGCCCAGAGGCCGGCGAGGGCGGCGGCGCTGCCGGAGAGGATGCCGCCGATCCCCGCCCGCCGCGTTTCCGGATGGCGGGCGGAGGCGCCGAGGCCGACGGCGTCGGCGAGGTCGCAGGCGCTGGAGGCGAGCAGGAGCGTGCGCAGCCTGCGGGCGTCGTCGCGGGCGGCGAGCGTCAGCGCCCCGAGGGCGACGTCGCGACCCCCGGCCAGCCGCCCGAGCGCGATCCCCGTCGCTTCCGGATGGCCGAAGCCGAGCGCCTTCAGCGCCGGCCGGGTCGCGAACAGCGCCCCGACCCCGATCGCGACGCGGCTGGCGCCGATCTGCAGCGCCACCTGACGCGCCTTCGGGTCGACCTCGCTGCGCCGGAACATTGCCCCCTCTCTACCCAACTGGGCGAAACTGCATCATGGAGGGGTGGCAGAGGGCGACACGATCCTGCGGCTGGCGCGCCGCTTCGAGGCGACGCTGGTGGGGGAGACGGTGAGGGCGGCGGCACCCAACCCGCGCGGCAAGGCGGCCGGGATCGAGTGTCTCGACGGGCGCACGCTGGAGCGCGCCGAGGCGCGCGGCAAGCACCTGCTGCTCGGCTTCGGCGAGGTCTCCCTGCACAGCCACCTGGGGATGAGCGGCGGCTGGCACTTCTACGAGGCCGGCGCCCGCTGGCGGCGCCCCCGCTCCTCTGCCTGGGCGGTGCTCTCCGGCGGCACCTGGGAGGCGGTCCAGTTCGGCGGGCCGACCCTGCGGGTGGCGCCGATCGACAAACTCAACCGCGATCCCCGGATAGCCCGCCTCGGCCCGGACATCCTTGGTGAGGTCTTCGAAATCGACGCCGTGGTCGCGGCGTTGCGCGCCGACCCGGCGCGGGGGCTCGGCGACGCCCTCCTCGACCAGCGCCTGGTGGCGGGCATCGGCAACATCTTCAAGAGCGAGGCCTGCTTCGCGGCCGGGATCGATCCCTGGCGGCCGGTCGGCGACCTCTCCGACGAGGAGCTGCGCAGCGTCCTCGCCGCCGCCCGCGAGCAGATGCAGGCGGCGGTGGAGAGCGGCCGCCACAGCTTCCGGATCTACCGTCGCCGGGGATCCTGCCCCCGCTGCCGCGGCCCGGTCTCCTCGCGCGGCCAGGGCGACGACAACCGCATCACCTACTGGTGCCCGCGGTGCCAGGCCTGAGCTACTACCTCGTCGCGGGCGTCGCCCTCGACGAGGAGATGGACCGCCTGCGGGCGCTGCCGGTCTTCGCCAACGGGCCGCTGGCGCGGCGCCGGCCGCAGCGGAAGGTCCGCCGCGCGCGCCGCCGCCCCAACCGGCTCGGCTTCGCCGTCCCCCGCCAGTTCCGCCTCTCGGTCACCGCCTATCCCGGCATCCGCCCCGGCGACGTGCTGGAGACGCTGCTGCACGAGCTCGCCCACCTCCACGTCGGCCGCGCCGCCGAAGCGCGCGCCTGGCACGGCCCCACCTTCAAGCGGACCCTCGCCCAGGCGATGCGCGAGGCCTACGGCATCGAGATCCCACCGCCGCGCGCGACCCTCCACGGCCCTTATGCGGAGGCGATCGAGGCCATCCTCTTCGCTGCCGCGAGACCGTGAAAACCATCCTTCAGGGACGGTTTTTACGGTTTCGCCGAGTCCTCGCTCTCCTCCTCGTCCCAGTGCCGCCGCTCGCGGAAGTGGTGGATCGCCACCACCACGCAGACGACCACCGCCGGGCCGAAGACCGGCAGCGAGATGACCAGGTTGTGGTGGGCGAGCGGCAGGATCATCTGCCGCCGCCGTGCTGGAAGCCGAGGCCGCGAATGCGAAGGCGCCGCCGGCGCGGCGCCGCCTGCCCTGCCATCGCGAGCCGGTGCAGCGCCCAGGCGAGGAGCACCAGCAACGAGAGCGTGATTGCCGCCACGGTCGCGTAGGCGACGGTGACCAGCAGCGGGCCGCCGCCTTTCTGCTCGCGCTGCAGCAGCTTGTGCTCGTTGCCGAAGGCGCGGGTGAAGGGATGCGCCGGCGCCGGCGTTTCGCCGACCGGGATCGCCGTGTCGCGCGGCAGGTAGATCGGCAGCGCCGTCAGCGAGCTGCCCTCGTACAAACGGACCATCGTCTTCCAGTTGCCGTAGACGGGGATCGGCTCGGTCGTCCGGTAGAGGCCCCGGCCGATCCGCCGCAGCGGGTCGACGACGAGACCGCCGCCCTGCCAGGCGGTGACGTCGAACCACTTCGCGTTCTCGGCCGCGTCGGGCGGGCTGAGGCGCACCGTCCCTTCGACTTCGCGCCCCTTGCCGCTGCCCACGACGTCGTGCAGGGCGACGCGGGCGCTGACCCCCTGCTGCGGGGTGGTGTAGAGGCCGAAGACGACCAGCGCCGCCAGCGTCGCGGCGCCGCAGACGGCGGCGCGGCGGAGCAGGGGCGAGCGCTCGAGCGGCTCCGGCGAGAGGTGGGTGCCGATCCAGGCGCCGATCAGCGAGCCGGCGATCGCCGCGGCGAAGCCGACCAGCGCGATTTCCGGGAGGGCCACGGCCGGCCAGGGCAGTGGCATCCAGAGATGCGACCAGCCCCACTCGGCCGCCAGGCCGAAGGTGCCGATCCCGACCCCGGCGGCGAGGCCGAAGCGCAGGGGCTTCTCAGTCGGGACGGCGAAGGCCACCGCCTCGACGGCGAGCGCCTCGACGATGTAGAGGGGGAAGTGCGGGGTGCTCTGGCCGATGATCGCCCCGATCAGGATCGCCAGCCCGCCGCGCAGGACGATGAAGAAGGCGGCCGCGCCGAGGGCGGCGCCGCGGCCCGCGTAGACGCGCGCCAGCACCAGCCCGATGCCGGCCGCGACCATCAGCAGCATCGGCTGGAAGACGAGCTGGAACTGCGGCACGCCGAAGTCGAACTCAGCCTGGAAGGTGGAGAGGCCGAGCATCAGGCCTCCGGTCAGCGCCACGGCGCGCAGCATCTTGGTGTGGACGAGCTCGCGCAGCCGCGCCTCGGCGGAGGCGTTCGCCCGCATCCCCTCGACCGAGAGGACGGCGATCCCGACCAGGGTCATCGCGGCGCCGCCGATCAGCATCAGGTGGGTCGGCCCCCAGAGCGTCACGTCCTGGCCGAAGAGGCGGTGCCAGACGTCATCGAGCGGGAAGCCGATCAGCGAGAAGGCGCCGCAGGCGCAGATCAGGACGCCGCCGAGCGGCGCCCACCAGTCGCGGCCGATCCGGATCGCCACCGAGCTGGGCTTCTCCTTCGGCAGCACCATCGCGAAGAAGCCGGCGCTGAAGATGCCGAAGAGCCCGGCGAGGATGAAGTAGTGGGCGGGGTTGGCGAGCGGGCCGGGGTCGCGGCCGTTGTCGATGTGGATCGAGATGTCCCAGTACATGCCGAAGACCGCGGTCAGCAGCGAGAGGCTGGAGACGAATGAGGGGAAAGCCACCCAGCCGGGGAAGCCGCTGAGGCGTTCGCTGCGGTCGGCGAGGCGCTGCAACACGGTGACGCGGCCGCTGCGGTGGCCGAGGCCGAGATAGAGGAGGGCAGCGGTGACGATCATCGCGGCGACCGAGGCGATCACGATCTGGCCGAGTTCGGCGCCGCCGGCTGGCGGGGCGGCTGCGATCGTGGCGAAGGTGGAGGTCATCGAGAGGAGTCCTTGGGTGGATTGCTAGAAGTTCGTTCCCTCATAAACGTTACCTCAAACGAGGTTACATTCAAGTAGGTTACGATCTGCGCATGGTGAAAACCCCCAAATCTGCTGCCGATTCCTCCCAGGAGGCGAAGCTGACCGTCGAGCAGCTCGCCTACGAGACCGGGATGTCGGTGCGGAACATCCGCAACCACCAGTCCCGCGGGCTGCTGCCGCCGCCGGAGGTGCGCGCCCGGATCGGCTACTACGGGGCCGAGCACGTCGCCCGCCTGCGCCTGATCCAGGAGATGCAGGCGGAGGGCTTCAAGCTGAGCGCGATCTCGCGCCTGATCGGCGAGCACGGGGCCGACGCCGACCGCTTCGTCGGCCTCCGCCAGGCCGTCACCGCCCCCTTCGCGATCGAGGCGCCGGAGGTGCTGACCCGCGAGGAGCTGGTCGAGCGCTTCGAGATCGACGACGACCGGCTGCTGGAGAAAGCGCTCAAGCTCGGCCTCCTCGTCGACCTCGGCGAAGAGCGCTACGAAGCCCCCAGTCCCGCCCTGCTGCGAGCGGCCGAGGAAGTGACCGGCATGGGTATCGACCTCCCGGCCGCCTTGCGGGTGATCGAGAAGCTCAACCGCAACGCCCAGTCCTCGGCCCGCGCCTTCGTCGACCTCTTCGTCGAGGAGGTCTGGAAGCCCTTCGACGAGGCCGGCCGCCCCGAGGACGGCTGGGCCGAGATCACCGCCGCGATCGAACGCCTCCGCCCCCTCGCCGTCGAGGCCTTCACCGCCACCTTCCGCCTCACCCTCACCGACGAAGTCGAGAAGGCCTTCGGCGAAGTCCTGGAACGACGCCAGAAGAAGAAGTAGCTACGTCCTCCCGATGGTTCGTCGATTCCGGAGGGCGGCCGGATTTCGCTCGATGATCTCTTTGCCCGGTCCGAAACGAAACAGTGGACGGCGTAGAAGCGCCGATCTGCTCGCTCGCTGATCTGGTGGGGATGAAGAGGATGGTGGGCCGTGAACGGGACCTGGCCGATCTCGCCGACTTGGAAGCTGCTCACGGCAGGCCGCCCACTGCAGACGAATAGAGCCGACGCCCGGACTTGAACCGGGGACCCCATCATTACGAATGATGTGCTCTACCAACTGAGCTACGCCGGCGCGCTCGGGACATTCTAGGAGGGATCGGGCCTCGGTTCCGTCGCGGGGCCGTCGTCCTGGTCGGGTTGGCGATGGCGGTCGATGCGCGGCGCGCCGGGCTGACGACGATCGACGACCGCGCTCACCGCGAACCCCAGATCCGCAGCGCCTACATCGCCGGCGTCTTCCTCCTCTCGATTCCGATCGCCCTCGTCGCCCCCGGGCTGGCGCCGCTGTTCTGGCTGCTGCTCTTCCTCGATCCCACCTCGCGGCTTGCCGACCGCGCTAGCCGCGACGGACCGTGAAGGCGACCGAGCGTCCGGGCAGGGAGCAGCCGACCGAGAGGCCGCGGTCGGTCGCGGCGCCGATGCAGCGGTAGCCGCGGACCGTGCAGGCGCTGTGGGAGGCGCCGGGTGCCGCCGCACAGCCGCTGTCGTCGCGCCAGGCGCTCGCGAGGCGCTGGGCCTCGCCGCAGGACACGCCGGTGGCGTGAAGACTCCCGAGCCCTTCGACGTCGAGCGGGCAGGCGCGGGCGGAGGCCCCGGCGGGACCCGTCGAGGAGCCGGCTCCGGGCGAAGCGGTCGAGCCCGCGCTCGATTCACCGGAGGAGCCGCAGCCGCTCGCGGCGCCGAGGAGGAGGGCGAGGGCGACGATCGGGGTGGCGAGCCGCATGGTCGCCGCAAACCTACTCGTCCGCGGCCTCTTCTTCCTCCGCGCCCGGCGGCGTCTCGTGCTCGAGGTGGCCGCAGACCGGGCACTCCGGCTCAGGCCTCACCGGTTCGCGTTTGACCTCCATCGTCTGCAGGTCATACATCTGGGCGACGCCCTGGGTCGAGGGCCGGGCGAGCCCGGTCAGCAGGTGCATCGTCTCGAGCGCGACCTGGCCACCGATCAGCCCGCAGGCCGGCCCGAGCGTCGCCGCCGGGCTCGGCTTCGCCCGCCGTTGTTCGATCGCCAGGTCGAAGAGCGGGAAGTCGCGCCGGTAGCCGATCTCCTGGCAGGCGAAGCAGCCGGTCACGCCCGGCACATAGAGAGGGCCGACCCGGGCGATCGGCGGGAAATGGCTCATCGTGATGTAGGGGATGCCCGCCTCGAAGCAGGCGGAGTTGCACCAGCGCTCGATGTCGTGGGCCGGCCAGTCGGCGGCGTCGATGACGACGTCGGCGCCGGCGATGAACTCGGCGACGTCGGCCTCGCTCTCGAGGCGGCGCTCCGCGGCCGTGATCCGGCAGCCGGAGTTGAAGGCGCGCAGCCGGGCGGCGGCGCGCTCGACCTTCGGCAGGCCGACGTCGGCCTCGGTGTAGAGGATCTGCCGGTTGAGGTTGCTGATCTCGACCCGGTCGCCGTCGATCAGCCACATCTCGCCGACGCCGATGCAGGCGAGCGCCCAAGCCGACCAGCCGCCGAGGCCACCGACGCCGAGCACCGCGACCTTCGCCTCGCGCAGCCGTTCCTGGCAGCGCGACGGCGTCAGCTCGCCGCCGCCGACGTCGCTGAAGTAGCGCAGCTGCCGGTCGAAGCGCTCCAGTTCCTCCGGCGGCAGCAGCTCGTCGTCGGCGGCGTCCTCGATCACCTCCATCTCCTGCAGCTGGGCGATCGTGTCGTCGACGGTCTCGGCGCCGAACTCCGATCGCAACTGCTCGATCGCGTGGCTGCCGTCGAAGGCGGCGAGCAGGCGCCGTTCCCCCTCGTCGGGCTTCTCGATCCGGATGTCCCCGTCGGCGCTCGGCCGCATCAGGATCACGTCGCCCTCCGGCGTCTCGATCTCCTCGGTCGTGCGCTTGATCCTCGGTCTGCGCAAGGTCCCTCCCCCTTGATAGCTCCGCTGGCGGACTGGAGACCGCCTCAAGGGGGCGAAGGGTTACCGCCTTTAGTGACTAAAGGCCCTAATCGACCAGCGCGCGAGCCCGGGCGAAGACGGCGTCGGTCATCGGCACCGTGAGCTTGCCGGTGAAGGTGTTCTGCTGGCTGGGGTGGTAGCAGCCGAGCAGCCGCCAGCGGCCGACGTCCGCCTCGGCGCCGTGGCCGAACTTCGGCCGCGGTCGCGGCACGTCCTCGCCGAGCGCCCTCGCGGCCCGCAGCACTCCGTCCCAGCCGAAGGAGCCGAGCGCGACGAGGACCCGGCAGCGGTCGAGCAGCTCCAGCTCGCGCTCCAGGTAGGGGAGGCAGGTATCGCGCTCCTGCGGGGTCGGTTTGTTGGCCGGCGGCGCGCAGCGGACGGTGGCGGTGATGTAGGCGCCGCGCAGCTCGAGCCCGTCGTCGCGCCACCGCGACTCCGCCTGGTTGGCGAAGCCGGCCCGGTGCAGCGCCGCGTAGAGCCAGTCGCCGGAGCGGTCGCCGGTGAACATGCGGCCGGTCCGGTTGGCGCCGTGGGCGGCGGGGGCCAGCCCGACGATCGCCATCCGCGCCTCGGGATCTCCGAAGCCGGAGACCGGCCGCGCCCAGTACTCCTGGCCGCGGTAGCGGCGGGGCGGGTTGGCCGCCTGCTCCTCGCGCCACTCGACCAGCCGCGGGCAGAGGCGGCAGCGGTGGACCTCCTCGGCCAGCGCGGCCAGCGCCCGGCGCCGCTCAGAGCTCATAGGCTTCATCCCTGTTCATGGCCCCGAACCGAATCATGCGCGGCCGCCTCGTGCGCCGCGCCCTCCTCCTGGGGGCGATCGCCACGGTCATGGCGGCGGCCCTCGGCGGCTGCGGGGGCGGGGGATCTGCCACGGCGGCGCAGGAAAAGGAAGCCGACGTCGAGGTCTTGAACGACGTCCTCGGTCGCCAGTTGGCGGCGGCCGACGCCTACGCCGAAGTGCTGCCGAGGCTGCAGGGCGCCGACCTCGCCGCCGCGCGCGAGTTCCGCGCCCAAGAACAGGAGCACGCCGATGCGACGACGAAGCTCCTGCGTGGAATCGGCGGCGAAGCCGACCCGCCGCAGGAAACGATCGAAGCCACCGAGCTGAAGACGCGGCGCGACGCCTTGGCCTTCCTCTACGAAATGGAAAGCGCGACGATCGACGCCGAGCTCAGCGCCATCGGCAAGCTGCACGTCACCTGGGCGCGGCCGCAGCTGGCCGCGATGGTCGCCAACCAGGCCCAGCACCTGGTCCTGATCCGCCGCGGTCTCGGCGCCGCGCCCCTTGAAACCGTGCCGCAGGCATTCGAGACTGGCGAAACGCCCGCCCCAGAAGGGATGATGAAGAAGCCATGACCGCCCCCCTGTACGCGATCGGCCGGTTCTGCTCGCGTCACCATTACCCCGTGATCGCCGTCTGGGTGGTCCTCGCGATCGCCCTGGTGGCGATCGGCCAGGCGTCCGGCAGCAAGACGAGCGAAAACCTGACCCTGCCGGGAACCGACTCGACCAAGGCGACCGAACTGCTCGAAGACAACCTGCCCGAACAGGCCTACGGCAGCAACCCGCTCGTCTTCGAAGCGCCGGCGGGCAAGCAGCTGACCGAACCGAAGTACGCCGCCGCGATCGGCGAAACGGCGAAGCGGCTGGAAGCGATCGGCTTCGTCAACTCGGCGATCAGCCCGCTCGCCGAAGGCTCGCAGACCCTCAGCAAAGACCTCAGGATCGGCTACATCCCGGTCGTCCTCGCGATCGGGCCGGGCGAAATCGACGAAGCCCAGGCGGAACGGATCCTCGACGCGGCCGCGCCGGCGCGGAAGGCCGGGCTGGAGACCGCCGTCGGCGCCTACGTGGGCCAGCAGCTCTCGAAGCCGGCGACCGAGACCAGCGAGGCGATCGGCCTCGCCGCCGCGGTGATCATCCTCCTCTTCGCCTTCGGCACGGCGACGGCGATGATGCTGCCGATCGTCTCGGCGGTGATCGGCCTCGCCTGCGCGCTCTCGATCATCCGCCTGCTCGAGCACGCGGTCCAGGTGCCGGGGGTGGCTTCGACGCTGGCGACGATGATCGGGCTCGGCGTCGGCATCGACTACGCCCTCTTCATCGTCACCCGCCACAAACTGCAGCTGGGCGAAGGGATGGAGATCCGCGAGTCGATCGCGCGGGCGACCGCGACCGCGGGCGGCGCCGTCGTCTTCGCCGGCTTCACGGTGGTGATCGCGCTCTGCTCGCTCGCCTTCGCCGGCATCCCGCTGGTCTCCACGCTCGGCTTCACGGCGGCGATCGCGGTGGTGGTCGCGGTCTGCGCGGCGACGACGCTGCTGCCGGCCATGCTCGGCGCCCTCGGCCCCCACATCAACTCGCTGCGGGTGAAGCTCGGCAAGACGCACCCCGACGACAAGCAGCCGCACGGCTGGCGGCGCTGGGCGGAGGGGGTCAGCGAGCGGCCCTGGACCTCGGCGATCGCCGCCCTGCTGGTGCTGATCGTGCTGGCGATCCCGCTCCTCCAGCTCGACCTCGGCCAGAACGACATCAGCGCGCTGCCGAAGGAAACGACCTCGCGCCAGGCCTACGACGCGCTCAACGCGGGCTTCGGCCCCGGCGTCAACGGCCCGCTGCTGATCGCCTCGGAATTCACCTCGCCAGCCGAAGCCAGGCAGGTGCTGCCGAAGCTGGAGAAGGCGATCGGCGGCGCCGAAGACGTCAAAGCGGTCAGCGAACCGAGCCTTGACAAACAGGGGACGGTGGCGGTCTTCACCGTGATCTCGAAGTCGGAGCCGTGGGCGGACGAAACGGTCGAACTGGTCGAAGACCTGCGCGAAACCGTGGTGCCGCAGGCGCTGCAGGGCACCCAGGCCAACGCCTACGTCGGCGGCCAGACCGCCGGCTACATCGACCTCGCCACCCAGATTGCCGACAAGCTGCCGCTGATGATCGCGATCGTCGTCGGCCTCAGCTTCATCGTCCTGATGATCGCCTTCCGCTCGCTGCTGGTGCCGGTGAAGGCGGCGGCGATGAACCTGCTCTCCGTCGCGGCGGCCTACGGCGTCGTCACCGCGGTCTTCCAGCTCGGCTGGGGCGCGTCGCTGATCGGGCTCGACCACGCGATCCCGATCGTCAGCTTCGTGCCGCTGCTGATGTTCGCGATCCTCTTCGGCCTCTCGATGGACTACGAGGTATTCCTGCTGACGCAGATGCGCGAGCATTTCCAGGAGTACGGCGACGAGCGGCGCGCGGTGGTCGAAGGGCTGGCGAACACCGGCCGGGTGATCACCTCGGCGGCGGCGATCATGGTCTGCGTCTTCACCAGCTTCGTCCTCAACGGCAATCCGGTGGTGAAGGAGTTCGGCGTCGGCTTGGCGGTGGCGATCGCGATCGACTCGACCCTGGTCCGCTGCCTGCTGGTGCCGGCGGTGATGGTGCTGCTGGGCAGGCGGGTCTGGTGGCTGCCGCGCTGGCTGGACCGGGCGCTCCCCCACATCAGCATCGAGGGCGAGGAGTACTTCGCCGCGCGCGACGCGGAAAAGGCGCAGGCCGCGCCGACGCCAGTAGCGGGTAAGTGAGGGAGGGATGTTCCCCCTCAACCTGCCGAACTTCCTCACCCTGCTGCGCATCCTGGCGGTGCCGGTCGTGGTCGTCGCCCTGCTGGCGGAGAGCCCGAACGGGGACGTCCTCGCCGCCGCCGTCTTCGCCCTGGCGGCCCTGACCGACGGCCTCGACGGCTACTTCGCCCGCTCCCGTGACTCGGTCACCACCTTCGGCAAGCTGATGGACCCGCTCGCCGACAAGCTGCTGATCACCGGCGCCCTCGTTTCGCTCGTCTCCCTCGACCGCCTCGCCGCCTGGGTGGCGATGGTGATCATCGCCCGCGAGGTCGCCGTCACCATCCTCCGCACGGTCGCCGCCGAGCGCGGCATCGTCATCGCCGCCAGCTGGCTCGGCAAGGCGAAGACCGTCCTCCAGATCGCCGCCGTGATCGCCCTCATCGCCGCCAACCCGGCCCCGGTCTGGGTCGACGTCCTCGTCTACCTGGCCCTCGCCGCCACCGTCGTCAGCGGCGTCGACTACTTCTTCGGCCTCCGCCGCCGGATCGAGGCGCTGGAGCGGGAGCAGGCAGCGGCGAAGCTGAACTCCGCGGCTTAGGGACCAACCTCACTCAGTACAGGAGCCGGGTGCCCCTCCGCTGGAGACCGTATGTCTCAGCAGGGACTAGCGAGCGATATCAGCTTGACCCAAAGCCTCCATCGGAGGGGCACCCGGCTCCTCCACCACAGAGCTTCGGCAGACGCCGTCCACGAAAAGCTGTAGGAGAGGGGTCCGGTCGTCCCCTGAGCGAATGTCCGCGAAGCGCGCGAAATGCAATCTGATTCCTGTCCTCCATAGGAGGGCAG
>JBQCDH010000045.1:0-32806 GCA_051961435.1 Solirubrobacterales bacterium | reverse complement strand
CCTGGTCCGGACCCCCCAGAAGGAAGGGCCGACCGGGCTGGAGAAGTTCCCTGCGGCGCGCAGTCCGCGCTGAGGGTCGATCTCGAGCGGAAGCTGCGGCAGGTTCCGGCCCGCCGGGCCGAACAGGACTGTGCCGCCGTCGGCCGGGTCGAAGGTCGAGTAGTGACAGGGGCAGACGAGGGCGGGCCGCGGCTCGGCCTGGGGGAAGCGGGGCTTGCGGTAGAGGGCGATCGCGCAGCCGGCGTGGGTGCAGATCTTCGAGTAGGCGACGATGCCTTCCGGCGCCCAGTTTTCCCGCCCTTCCGGCAGCTCCAGTTCGGAGGGGGCGACCCGGACCACGACCAGCGGCGCCGCCAGCTCCTCGCGGTAGGCGTTCTCGGGGAAGGCGGTGTAGAAGGTTTCGTACTCGATCTCGTCGGCCTTGTAGGGCTTGCCTTCCTCGTCGACCAGGCGGCGGTCGCGGTGCCAGGGCGAGTAGTAGAAGGACTCGGTGTCGAGGAACGGCCCGAGCGAGGCGGCGGGGACGACGAGCGCGGCGCCGAGCGCCGCTCCGGCGGCCCCGGCGGCGCCGAGCAGGAAGCGCTTGCGGGTGAGGCCGCCGATGCTCTCGCGCCCGATCTGGTCGAGTTCCTCCTGCGCTTCGGGGTGCTCGATCGGCGGGTAGTCCTCTTCCAGCTGCTCGGTCGGGACGAAGGTCTCGCCGGCGTAGATCAGGGCGGCGGCGATCAGCAGCAGGCAGGCGCCGAGGCAGAGGCCGAGCCACTGGGTCAGGTTCGGCCAGTCGAGGGCGTAGACGACGACGAACATCACCGCGCAGGCGGCGGCGGCGAGCAGGAGCAGCCCGACCACCAGCTCGGCTCGCGGATCGCCGCCCTCCTCCTCGACGATCCGCTCGCGCTCGCGCCTGCGGCCGGCTTCGCGCAGGAACCCGAAGGCGGCCAGCAGGGCGAACTTCAGCTTCGCCCGGGTCTTCACGGGGACAGCCTCCTTCCGATCACGGCGCAGAGGCCGGCGAGGACGAACACGGCGACGAACCAGGCGACCATGCCCTCGGGGACGGGGCCGATGTGGCCGATTCCCCAGCCGCCCGCGTCTTCGGGGTGCTTGGTCCGGTTTATGTAGGCGATGATCTTGTTCAGATCGCCGTCGCTGATCTGGCTCTTGGGGAATTTCGGCATCAGGAAGGGACCGATCCGCACCGCCTCGGCGATCTCGGTCGAGCTGGCGTGGTCGAGCACCGGCACCTTGGCGCCGGTCACGTAGCCGCCCTGGCCGGCGATCTGGTGGCAGCCGGCGCAGTGCTCGGTGTACAGGGCCATCCCTTCCGAGAGCGAGCCGTAATCGGGTTCGGGTTCGGGGATCTTCGGCCCGCCGCCGAAGGAGCCGACGTAGGCGGTGATCGCTTCGATCTCGTGCGAGTTGAAGAACGGCGGCTGGCGTTCGGGCTCTTCGCCGGCGTGGTCGAGCGGCATCCGCCCGGTGCGCAGGTAGAAGTCGGGGGCGAGTTCGCCGACCCCGACCAGCGACGGGCCCTGGCCGCTGGTGCCGCCGACGCCGCTTTCGCTCGGCGCCAGCACGCCTTCGCCGCGGAAGCCGTGGCAGCTGGCGCAGTTGGCGGCGAAGAGTTCGGAGCCGAGCTGGAGCTGCCCGTGCTTGCTCCCCCCGGGCGAGTGGACGATGCCGCTCGGCGGCTGCGCCTCGGCCAGGGCGGCGACCGCGAGCGCGCCGAGGAGGACGGTCGCGGCGATTGCTTTCGCTCCCCGCCTCATGACTGGTTGCAGACGTGGAAGGTGAGGATGCCGGCGCCGGTCATCAGGATCAGCACCAGGAACAGGCTCGAGACGGTCATCCCGATCGCGGCGAGGAAGGCGACCCGTCCGGACGGCGGCGGCTCGTGGCGGTCGCCGTGGCGGCGGAAGAGCCAGATCGAGGTGAGGCCGGCCGCGACCGCGACCGCCGCCGCGAGGGCGGTGACGACGACCGCCCAGGCGCTGAGCGAGATTCCCCACTCGCCGCCGGTCGGGCTGCACGCCGCCTCGACCAGCCAGTAGCCGAGGCCGAGCTGGACCGCGTAGGCGCCCGGCGCGCCCAGCACCGCGAACCAGAGCACCGGCGAGACCGGCGACTCCGGCGGGATCCGCTCCAGTATCGGCTTCAGGGCCCTCATAGCGACGGGTAGAGCTGGGTGAGGGTGACCGCGACCCCGGCGGCGGCGACGAAGTACCAGTACATGGCGGCGACGCGGAGGCCGATCAGCCGGTAGTTGGTGATCCCGCGCGCGAGCTTCCAGAGCAGCCAGGCGTCGATCGCGAGGCCGACCGCGACGTGCGCGTGGTGGAGGCCCAGCAGGGTGTAGTAGATCGAGCCGTAGGCGTTGGCGTCGGGCCGGAAGGAGTGGAGGTCGTCGACCATCAGGTTGATCTGCAGGCCGAGGTAGGTGGCCTGGACCGCCGTCGCCAGGAGGAGCAGCCACCAGGCCGCGCGCGCCGCGCCCTCCTTCGCCGCCCTGACCGAGAAGTACATCGGGACCGTGGTCGCGACGAGCATCCCGGTGAAGGCGAGGGGCAGCGTCACCGAGGGCTTCTCGATCCCGCCGAGCGGCCATTCGCTGGTCTTGAAGCGCAGGTAGAAGTAGGTCGCGATCAGGCAGGCGAACAGCGTCGCCTCGGTCGCGATCACCAGCACCATGCCCCACCAGCCGCTCGGCTGCGCCCGCCTCGCCCTCTCGACGGCCTCGACCTGCCTCGCCCCGGCGGCTTCCATGCTGCGGGAGACCGAGCTCATGCCTCCTCCGGCTCCTTGAGGTGGAAGCCGGCGACGGTGAGCGCCAGCACCACGGTGAAGATCGCCGCCGCCAGCCACTGCTGCAGCAGGATCATCGCGAAGACCGCCGTCATCGCCAGGGCGAGGAGCGGCGGCCAGGCGGAGTGGGAGGGCATCTCGAGGATCTCGTCCCAGTCGGCGTCGACGGCGGTGCTGGCCGGCGTCTCGTGCCCCCGTTCGAGCGTTTTGCGGCCGCGCTCGAGGTTGCGCGCGTCCTCTTCGCGATCCTCCTTGTCCCACATCGCGTACGGGCTGGAGACCTTGGGGATGACCGCGTAGTTGTACTCGGGCGGGGGAGAGGTGGTCGACCACTCCAGGGTGTCGCCTTCGAACGGATCGTTGCCGGCCTCCTCGCCCTTGAAGAGGCTGACCGCGAGGTTGACGAAGACCGAGAGCAGCCCCAGCGCCAGCAGGTAGGCCCCGAGCGTCTCGATCAGGTTCAGCCCCGTCCAGCCCATTTCCGGGCCGTAGGTGTAGTTCCGCCGCGGCATCCCGTCCAGCCCGAGGATGTGCATCGGGAAGAAGGTGATGTTGGTGCCGACGAAGGTGAGCCAGAAGCTGACTTTGCCCCACGTCTCGTAATACATCCGGCCGGTCACCTTCGGGAACCAGTAGTACATGCCGCCGAGCAGCGGGAACACCGCGGCGCCGAAGATCACGTAGTGGAAGTGGGCGACGACGTAGTAGGTGTCGGTCGTCTGCTGGTCGAAGGGAATCGCGGCGAAGGTGACCCCGGAGAGGCCGCCCATGATGAAGAGGACGATGAAGCCGATGATCCACAGCAGCGGCGTCTTGAAGCGGGGCGTGCCGGTGACGATGGTGGTGATCCAGGCGAACAGCTGGATGCCGCTGGGGATGACGATCACCAGGCTGGCGGCGGCGAAGTAGATCGTGGTGGCGCTGGCGAGGCCGACGGCGAACATGTGGTGCGCCCAGACGCCGAAGCCGAGGAAGGCGACGAGGATCTCGGCCAGCGCCACCAGCGGGAAGGCGACCATCTTCCGCCGCACGAAGGTGGGGATGATCGAGGTCGCGATCCCGAACGCCGGCAGGATGATGATGTAGACCTCGGGGTGGCCGAAGATCCAGAACAGGTTCTGCCAGAGGATCGGGTCGCCGCCCGCTGCGGGGATGAAGAAGTGGAACCCCAGCAGCCGTTCGAGCTCGAGCAGGATCAGGGCCGTGCTGAGCGCCGGCAGGGCGAAGATCAGGGCGAAGGAGACGGCGAGGAAGGCGAAGCAGAACAGCGGCATCCGGTTCAGCGACATCCCCGGCGCCCGTAACTTGAAGATGGTGACGATGGCGTTGATCGCGCCGAGCGTGGTCGAGATGCCGACGAACAGCAGCGAGAGCGCGTAGAAGTCGATCCCCGGCCCCGGGCTGTAGGTCTTGGAGGCGAGCGGGACGTAGTCGAACCAGCCGGCGCTGGGGGCGTTGCCGGTGAAGACGCCGACGTAGAGGAAGGTGCCGGCGCAGAGGAAGATCCAGTAGGAGAGCGCGTTCAGCCGCGGGAACGCCATGTCGCGGGCGCCGATCATCAGCGGGATCAGGTAGTTGCCGAAGGCGCCCAGGGACATCGGCACGACGAAGAAGAAGATCATCGTCGTCCCGTGGGTCGACATCATTTCGTTGAAGGTCGCGGGGCTGAGGGTCGATTCGTTGGGGCCGATCAGCTGGGTGCGGATCGCCAGCGCCTCGACCCCGCCGGCGCCGAAGAAGAAGAGCGAGGTGAAGAAGTAGAGGATCCCGATCCGCTTGTGGTCGACGGTGGTGAGCCAGCCGAGGACGCCGGGGCTCTCCTTCCAGATCCGCTCGAGGCGGTTGAGGCGGACGTTTGCGGGAGGGGCCGAGACCGTCATTTCAGCCCCGTCAGGTAGGAGACGATCGCGTGGAACTTTTCCGGGCCGAGGGCGAGGCCGGGCATCTTCACGCCGGGCTTGATGCTCTGCGGGTTCTGGATCCAGCGGAAGAGGTATTCCGGGGTGTTGGGGATGGTGTCGGCGGCGAGCGTTTCGCGGCCGGCGAGGTGGGTCAGGTTCGGCCCTACCGTTCCTTCGGCTTCGGTCCCGGAGATGGTGTGGCAGGCGGCGCAGCCGTCTTCCATGAAGTACTGCTGTCCCTGGCGGGCCTGGGCGGTGGTCGGTTCGCGCGCGGGCCGTTCGATGTTGGCGAGCCAGGCCTTGAATTTGCCCATCGGTTCCGCGTAGACGCGGAACGCCATGTGCGCGTGCTGGAGGCCGCAGAACTCGGCGCACTGGCCGCGGTAGACGCCGACCTTTTCCGCGTACAGTTCGATCGAGTTCGCCTGCCCGGGGATCGTGTCGATCTTGCGGTTCAGTTCCGGCACCCAGAAGGAGTGGATGACGTCGGCGCTGCGGACGACGAGGTTGATCGGCGTGCGCACCGGGATGTGGATCTCGTTGGCCGTTTCCGCGTCCTTGCCTTCGTAGCGGACCTGCCAGAACCACTGGTGGCCGATCACGGTCACCGTCATCGCCGTGCTGCTGGCGTCGGGCGCGTCGGTTTCGTTCAGCAAGACGAGGTCGGAGACGATGAAGAGGGCGACCAGGATCACGATCGGGATCGCCATCCCGAAGAGGACGACGAGGATGGTGTTCACTTTCTCGTTCTCGCCGAAGAAGGGCAGGCCCGGGCGGTCGCGGCGGACCCAGCCGACCACCAGCATCGCCACCGCCCCGAGGAAGACGATCGAGGCGACCGCCAGCATCCACCACCACAGGGTCGCGATGTGGTGGGAAGCGGGGCTATGGGGGTCAAGCGGCGACACGCGTCACGTTTCGGCTGTACCCGTGAGGGGTAACGCAAAAACGCTGGTGTCGGCGCCCTTACAACCCGCGAACGGGGCGGGCCGGGTCGAGGGCTCGCGGCTCTTCCGCGAGATCGAGCGCGACGGCGAGCGCGACGCCGTCGCCGTCGAGGAGCCGCTCGAGATCCGGGCCTGTGGCTCGCCGCTGAGCGTGACGATGCGGACCCCCGGCAACGACGAGGAGCTGGCGCTCGGCTTTCTCTACGGCGAGGGGCTGATCGACGGGCCGCGCGAGGCGGGCCTCGGCGAGGACCTCGCCGCCAACGTGGTCGAGGTGGCCGGGCCGCTGCGGCGCGATCCCGGCGCCCGCCGCTTCTACACGACCTCCTCCTGCGGGGTCTGCGGCAAGGGGGCGCTGGAGGAGGTGGCGGTGGCGAGCGAGCCGCTGCCGCCGGGGCCGTCCGTTTCCCGGGCGCTGCTCGCCGACCTGCCGGAGCGGCTGCGCCAGCCCGGCTTCGAGCGCACCGGCGGCCTGCACGCGACCGGCCTCTTCGACGCCGCCGGCGAGCTGCTGGCGGTGCGCGAGGACGTCGGCCGCCACAACGCGATGGACAAGGTGGTGGGGGCGGCGCTGATCGAAGGCCGGCTCCCCCTGCACGAGCACCTCCTCTGCGTCAGCGGCCGCCTCTCCTTCGAGCTTGTCCAGAAGGCCGCCGTCGCCGGCTGCCCGGTCCTGGTCGGCGTCGGCGCCCCCAGCTCCCTGGCGATCGAGCTCGCCGCCGACCGCAACATGACCCTCTGCGGCTTCGCCCGCCGCGGCTCGGTCAACGTCTACGCCGACGCCGACCGTGTCACCTAGCCACCGCCGAGTGCGCCCGTCATTTGCACCGCTATCCGGAACAAATGACGGGATCGCTTGCTGGCGAGCGCGCCTATCGGGAGAGGGGGTGAGCTGATCAAGATCGAGAAAATCTCGACTGGAATTCCTGCGTGGATGACCTTCGAGGGCCGCTAGCTAAGAGGCCGGCTCGCCCTCGCCGCCTGGCGCCACTTCCTTGGCGATCTCGCCCAGCTCGGCCGCCGGGCGGCCGCTGCGGCCGGCTACCCAGCAGGCAAGCGGGGCGGCGGTGCGCTCGGAGGAGTGGGCGGCGGTGGCGGCGAGGTCGAGCAGCGCCACCACTTCCTCCTTGCTCGGCGGTTCGAGCCCGAGGCGCTCGCAGAACCCGGCCAGCCACTCGTCCCGCCTCACCTCAGCCCCCGATCGCGCTCATCGTCCGCGCCGGCGGCCGGAATCCCGGCTCCCCGACCCGGTGCTTCAGCTCCTTGCGCCAGACCGCCTCGCGGACGATCCGCTCGAGCTCGGCGTCGTCGGCGCCGTCCCGCAGCGGCGCGCGCAGGTCGGTCTCGTGCTGGGAGAAGAGGCAGGTGCGGAGCTTGCCGTCGGCGGTGAGGCGGATGCGGTTGCAGTCGGCGCAGAACGGCTCGGTCACCGGGTTGACGAAGCCGATCTCGCCGCGGTCGTCGGCGAAGGCGAAGACGCGGGCGGTTGAGTGCGGCTCGCGCGGCAGCTCGCGCAGCGCCCATCCGGCGGCTTCGACCAGCGCCCGCACCTCGGCCCCACTGAGGACATCCTCGGATCTCCACGACCGGTCGCCGTCGAGCGGCATGAACTCGATGAAGCGGACCTGGAATTCGCGGCGGCGGGCGAGCTCGCAGAAGCGCCGCACCTCCTCGGCGCCGAAGCCGGGCATCGGCACCGCGTTGACCTTGATCGGCCGCACCTGCGGGAAGGCGGCGATCGCCTCCAGTCCCGTCAGCACCCGCTCCAGCGCGTCGCGGCGGGTGATCTCGAAGAAGCGGCCGCGGGCGAGCGAGTCGATCGAGACGTTGACCCGGTGGATGCCGGCGGCGACCAGCGCCCCGGCGTCGCGGGCGAGCAGGTAGCCGTTGGTGGTGAGCGAGAGGTCGCGGATGCCCTCGACCGCAGCGAGCCGCGCGACCAGCGCCGGGAACTCGCGCCGCACCAGCGGCTCGCCGCCGGTCAGCCGCACGTCCTCGACGCCGAGGGCGACGAAGAGCCGCACCAGCCGCTCGATCTCCTCGAAGCTGAGGATCTCGGCACGGTCGATCCAGGGCATCCCCTCGGCCGGCATGCAGTAGCGGCAGCGGAAGTTGCAGCGGTCGGTGACGGAGACCCGGAGGTCGCCGAGCAGGCGGCCGTGAGCGTCTTCGAGAGCCACGAGCCGAGGCTACCCGCCCGTATGGACTGCGACACACTCTCGTCATGAAGCGGACGCCCGCCCGGGGGGTTTCTGAGCTTAGGGGCCATACAGGGGGGTCAAACTCAGACAGGTCCGGAAAAGAGGCGCTGGGGGCTCTGCTCGCCGGGGGGCGGGGGAGCCGGCTCGGCGGCGGCAAGGCGTGGGTCGAGCTGGGTGGGCGACCGCTCGTCTCTTATCCGCTGGCAGCGATCGAGGCGGCGGGCCTCGACCCCGTCGTCTGCGTCAAGCCAACCGAGTTCCGTGGTTCCTTTCGGTCGCTCAGCGACCGCAAGGAACCACGGAATGGGGTGACGGTCTTGGAGGAGCCCGAGCGGCCGCGCCACCCGCTCTGCGGGATCGTCGCGGTGCTGCGGGCGGGGGAGGGGAGGCCGGTGGTGGCGGTCGCCTGCGATCTGCCGTTCGTCGCGCCCGCGTTGCTCGAATTCCTGGCGGCGGCGCCGGAGCCGCTCGTCGTCCCGGTCGTCGAGGGGCGCCCGCAACCGCTGCTCGCGCGCTACGAGGCGAGCCTGCTGCCGGAGCTGGAGGCGGCGCTCGAGCGCGAGGAGCCCCTCGTCCGCGCCGTCGAGTCGCTCCGTCCGCGTTTGCTGAACGAAGCCGAGCTGGCGCGCTTCGGCGACCCGCGTCGCCTCCTCTTCAACGTCAACGACCCCGACGACCTCCGCGAGGCCGAAACGCTCCTTGCCTCCTGATTCCGCGGTTCCTTTTGCACGTATGAGGTGCAAAAGGAACCGCGGAACTAGAGCGGGATCAGCCGCGTTGCGGTCGCCTTCCAGGCGGCGACCACGTGCGAGCCCGGGCGCAGGCCCATCGCCTCGGCCGAGCGGGCGGTCACCTCGGTCCCCAGCGGCTGCGGCGTCGCCAGGCCGACGCGGACGCGGTTGCCGACGGGGGTGAGGGAGGTGACCTCGCCGGGGAGCCGGTTCAGCATCGAGTCCCCGGGCTCGTTGTCCGGCGGCTGCAGCGAGATCTCCCAGGGGAAGATGCTGACCGCGACCGGCCCGCTCGCCTCGTCGGTGCTGCGCACCTCGCCGCCTCCGCGCAGGCGCACCAGCGTCAGCCCCCCTGGCTCCCGGCTCGCCTCGCCGAGGAGGACGACGGCGCCGGCGAAGTCGGCGACGAACGCCGACCGCGGCCGGGTCGAGATCGCCGCCGGCTCGCCGCTCTGGACGACGCGGCCGCGGTCGATCACGGCGATCCGGTCGGCGAGCAGCGCCGCCTCGTCGTAGGAGTGGGTGACGAGCAGGACCGGGATCGGCAGCTCGCCCAGGAGTGCGTGCAGCTCGCGCAGCGAGTCGCGGCGGCTGCCGGGGTCGAGGGCGGAGAGCGGCTCGTCGAGGAGCAGTGCCCGCGGCTCCGCGGCCAGCGCCCGCGCCAGCGCCACCCGCTGGCGCTCGCCGCCGGAGAGGCCAGCGGAGCTTGCGTCGGCGAGCGCGGCGATCCCGAAGCGCTCGAGCAAGTCGAGGGCGCGGCGACGGCGCTCCCGCCTCGGGCCCCGCATCCCGTAGGCGACGTTGCGCCAGGCGCTTCCGGGAAAGAGCGCGTAGTCCTGGAAGACGAGGCCGCAGCGCCGCCGCTCGGCCGGCACCTCGACCCCGGCGGCGGTGTCGAGCCAGGTCTCCGCGCCGAGGGAGACGCGACCGCTCGCCGGCCGCGCCAGGCCGGCGGCGATCCGCAGCGCCGTCGTCTTGCCGGCGCCCGAGGGCCCGGCGAGGGCGACCCGCTCGCCTCCCGCCACCGTCAGCTCGAGCGCGAGATCGAACTCGCGCAGCGGCATCTCGGCGGCGAAGCCCAAGCCGTCGGCAGGAGCCGGCCCCGCGGTCGCGGCGGCCCTCATCGTGCCTCCACCCCCGGTGCCTCGATGGCCCGGTCGCCCCCGAGCAGCTTCACCGCGAGCAGGATCGCCGCCGCGACCACGATCAGCACCGCCGAGAGCGCCAGGGCGGCGACGAACCCGCCCGGCCGGCTGAACTCGGAGAAGATCGCCAGCGGCGCCGTCTGGGTCACCCCCTGCAGAGAGCCGGCGAAGAGAAGGGTGGCGCCGAACTCGCCCAGCGCCCGGCCCCAGGCGAGGGCGAGCCCCGCTGCCAGCCCCGGCCGCGCCCCCGGCACCGCCACCGTGGCGAAGGCGCGGAACGGGCCGGCGCCGAGGGTCCGCGCCGCCTCCAGCAACCGCGGGTCGAGCGCCGCGAAGGCGGCGATCGCCTGGCGCAGGAAGAACGGGGCGGAGACGAAGACGAGGGCGACGACGACCCCCGCGGTCTGGAAGACGAGTTCGATCCCCGCCCCTTCGACCGCGTCGCCGAGGATGCCGTGCGGGCCGAGCGCCGCCAGCAGCGCGATGCCCGCCACCGCCGGCGGCATCACCAACGGCAGCTCGATCGCGGTGAGGACGAGGGCGCGCCCCCGGAAGCGGCGCAGCGCCAGCAGGTAGGCGGCCGGCGTACCGACGAGGACGATCGCCAAGAGCGCGATCAGCGTCGTCCGCAGGCTCAGCCAGAGCGCTTCCCGGGCGCTCTCTTCGCCGAGCGCGTCGAGCAGCCGCCCGGGGCTGGTGTCGGCGAAGATCGCCACCACGGGCAGGACGAGGAAGGCAACCGCGACGACCGTCGCCGCGAGGGCGAGGAGCCCGAAGCCGGAGCGCAGCCTCATCGCGGCGGCAGGAAGCCGGCCCGGCGCAGGTCTTCGGCGCCGCGCCCGTGCAGCAGCCCGTCGAGGTAGCGGTGCGCTAGGTCCGGCTCGCCGCTGCCGCTGACGACCGCCGCGGCATAAGCGACGTCCGGCTGCAGGCCAGGGGGAACCGGCACCGTCCGCACTTCTCCCTCGACGGCCTTCGCGTCGGTGACGTAGACGAAGCCGGCGTCGGCGGCGCCGCGCGCCACCTTGGCGAGGACCGCGGTCACCTCCGGTTCTTCGGAGCGGACGTTTTCGAGGATCGCCGCCTGCTCCGCCGCGGGCAGCCGTCCCAGGACTTCGCGGGTGTAGGCGCCGACGGGGACGCTCGGGTCGCCGATCACGATCTTCGTCCCCGGGCGCGCCAGGTCCGCGAGCGACTTCACCGAGCCGCCCTCGGGGGTGACCACGACCAGGCGGTTGCGCGCGAACACCACCGGCTTTTCGACCAACCCCTCGCGGTGCAGTTCAGCCGGGTATCCGGTATCCGCCGAGGCGAAGACATCGGCTTCGGCGCCCTGCTCGATCTGCGCCGCCAGTTCGTCCGAGCCGGCAAACGAGCTCCGCACCTCGGCGCCTGCGAACGAACCGCCGTACTTTTCAAGCGCTTCGGTCAGCGACGAAGCGCCGAACACCGTCAGCGTCGGCCCGCCTCCGCCCCCGCCCCCGCAGCCGGCGAAGACCAGCAGCAGGGCCGCGAGTGGGAGCAGCCGGCGCATCACCCGCCCCGCTGGACCATCACCGAGGAGGCCTTGACGGTCGCGATCGCCTTCATCCCCGGCGCCAGGCCGAGCTCCTCGACCGAGTCGCGGGTGATCGCGGCGGTGACGAGGTGGGGGCCGGCCTCGATCTCGACCAGCGCCATCACCCCGTCGACCTCGACCGAGCGGATCGTGCCGGGGAAGCGGTTGCGGGCGGAGAAGCCGTCGCCGGTGACGTGGCGCTGCGGCCCCTCGCGCAGGCGCTCCACCTCCGAAACCGGGACGCGGCGGCGGTTGCGCGCGTCGCGGGTGGTCTCGATCCGGCCGGCCTTGTCCCAACGGCGCACCGTGTCGGTGCTGACGCCGAGCATCTTCGCTGCTTCGCCGATCCCGACCGTCTTCGCTCGCGCCTTCGCCATGCCTAGGCACTGTATATGCAGATTCGGCGCAGCCCAAACAGGGGTAGGCAGGCCAGATGAGCTTCAAGGGACCGCTCGCCGACAGCTACTGGGCGGCCGTGGCCTTGGTGCTGACGGCGCTCACCCCCTTTCTCGTCCTCAGCTCGGCCCTCTTCCCGCTGCAGGAAGTGGTTGAAAGGGGGACCGGCCTCGGCGAAAGCGGCTTTCAGCTGACCAACGCCATGGCCGACGCCGGCTACTGCTTCGGCACCGTCCTCGCCGTGCAACTGCTGCAGCGGCTCCCTGCCCGCCGCTTCCTGCTGCTCTTCGCCGTGCTCTTCGTCGCCGGTTCGGTGCTCGCGGCCTGGGCGCCGACGCCGGGCCTCTTCGCAACCGGCCACATCGTCCAGGGCCTGACCACGAGCTTGATGCTGATCGGGGCGGTGCCGCCGCTGATCATCGGCTGGGAGGTCCGTCGGCTGCGGCCGACGGCGGTGACGATGAACCTGGCGATCTTCGGTGCCGTCGCCCTCGGCCCCGTCGTCGGCGGCGTCTGCGCCGGCGAGGAATCGTGGCGGCCGCTGTTCTGGATCGTCGCCGGGCTCGGTGCCGGGGCGCTGCTCCTCGTCCTGCTCACCTGGGAAGACGCGCCGCCCCAGAACCCGGAAGCCCCGATCGACGTGATCTCGGTCGCGCTCGCCGCCGCCGGCTGCTTCGCCGCCTTCTTCGGCGTCTCCCACCTGACCGAGCACCGCTTCCTCGACGCGGTCGTCCTCCTGCCCCTGCTCCTCGGCCTCGCCCTTCTCGTCGCCCTGATCGTCCACCAGTACGCGACCGCCGACCCGCTGATGCCGGTGAAGAGGCTCGCCCACACGATCCCGGTAGCGGCGATCGCGATCGCGATGAGCGCCGGCGCTGCCTCCGTCGCCCTGGTCGAGCTCTCCGAGTCGGCGCTCGAACTGCAGAAAGTCGCCCCGCTGCACGCGGCAATGCTCTACTGGCCGGAGTTCGGCGGCGCGGTCCTCACCGCGTTCCTCTTCGGCGCGATCTTCTTCACCCGCTTCGTGCCGGCGATGGCGTTCTGCGGCCTGCTCACGGTCGCCGCCGCCGGCGTCGTCCTCACCGGCGTCGCCGGCGGAGGCGACGCGGTCGTCCTCGTCGGCTCCGGCGTGCTCGGCCTCGGCGTCGGCGCCTCGGTCTCGCCGGCCCTCTTCTCGGCCGGCTTCAGCCTCCCCTCGAAGCAGCTGCCGCGGATCTTCGCCCTGGTCGAGCTGCTGCGCGGGGTCGCCGCCTTCCTCGCGGCGCCGCTGCTGCTCCACCTCGCGGAAACGGTCGGCGCCACGCCCGCGGCGGGGATCGAAACCGCCGTCTGGGTCGCGACCGGGATCGCCCTGCTCGGCGCCGCCTTCGCCGCCGCCGTCTTCCTCCGCGGCCGGGCGGCGCTGCAGCGCCCCGACCTCGAGCGCTGGCTGGAGGGCGAGGAGCCGGCGCTGCATTCGCCGCCGCTCAGGGGCGACTAAGGGCACGCTTCCTTCTTTTGTTCCGCTATGCGAAACAAAAAGAAGGAAGCTCCTAGCCGAAGCGCGGCTCGAGCCGCTGAAAGGTCCGCCACCAGCCGCGGTCGAGCGTGGCGTGCTCGACCAGCAGCAGCGAGCCGTCGTCGTCGTGGAGCTCGTAGCTCACCACCGGCGCCTCGCCGTCGGTGTCGACGGCGACGATCCGGGCCATCATCAGGTAGGGCGGGCAGCTCAGCCAGACCTCGCCGGGCTGGGGGATGGTCTTGAGGTTCTGGGCTGCCATGGGCGTCGGGTACCCCTGCTTTCGACGCGAAAACGAAGAACCATCCCCGAAATTAGGGGAAATCGGGCCTTTCAGATCTCCCTCTCCCATGCCGATAGAAACACCGTGGAGACGCAACCAATGCGGTCTGGGGAGTCGCGGATCTCGCGCGGCTGGCGGCTGACCGGCGCCGCCTGGCGGCTGATGCGGCAGGACCCGACGATGATCGGCCTCGCCTTCCTCGGCACCGGCTGCGGGCTGCTGGGCGCCGCCCTGATGCTCTACCTCGGCGGCGTCTTCTCTCCGGCCCACTACTCGCGCGCCCACTTCGGCCTGATCGCGCTGCTCTTCCTCTACCCGCTCACCTTCGTCGGGGTCTTCTTCAACGTCGCCCTCACCGCCGCGGCGGTGGCCACGCTGGAGGGACGCTGGATCGGCGTCGGCGGCGCGCTCCGCGAGGCCTGGGACCGGGTGGACCGGATCGCCCAGTGGGCGCTGCTCTCCGCCGTGGTGGGCTTCGTGATCAACCAGATCGCCTCCCGCGTCCCCGCCGCCGGCCGCATCGTCGCCTGGTTGATCGGCGTCGCCTGGGGGATCGCGACCCTCTTCGCGATCCCGCTCCTCACCCTCGAGGACGCGGGCCCGGTCGAGGCGGCGCGCGGCTCCGCCCACCTCGTCCGCAGCACGTGGGGCGAGGGCCTGACCGGGATCGTCAGCATCAGCGTCTGGGCGTCGATCGCGATGATCCCCGTCGTCATCGGCGGCATCGCCGGCTTCGCGGTCGCGAAGAACGACCCCGCCGTCGGCATCGGCCTGATCGTCGTCAGCGTCACCGCCTTCGTCTCGATCGTCGCCGCCGTCAACGCCACGCGGCAGGTCTTCAACCTCGCCCTCTTCCGCTACGCCACCGGCGTCTCCACCCCGGGCTTCGACGTCGCCGACTTCGAAGACCCCTTCGCCCGCAAGGAGGGCCGCCGCCGCACCCGCAGCTGGGCCTGGATCGCGCTGGCGCTCATCGTGGGCCTGATCGCCATCGGCCTGATCTTCGGCCACCACCGCCGGCAGGAAACGGGCTCCGACTCCTCCGGCTCCTACTGGCACGTCACCCTGCCCGCCGCCGCCTCCGGCAAGGTCAGCGCCGGGATGCCGGTCTATTTCGGCGGCCGCCAGGTCGGCGTCGTGGCCGAAAGCAGGCTCGAAGCCGGCCAGGTGGTGCTCGCCTACACCGTCGATCCCCGGATCCCCTACTCGAGCATGGGACGGGTGGAACTCGACGTGCACGGTCCCAGGCCGGCGCTGAACATCCTCCCCGCGCGCTAGTCGCGCCTACTGCCTCTGCCCGACCCCGGTCGCCAGCTCTCGCACCCGGGCGAGGCCGCCGGCGTGGGGCTCCAGCGGCGGCGTCGGCGCGCCCTCGGCATGGCGCAGGCCGCTCAGCAGGTCCTCGAGCGCCTCCAGCGAGGAGACGCTCGGCTCCCAGCCCAGCTCCTCGCGGGCGCGGCTCGTATCCATCATCGGCACGCCCAGCGCGAGGTCGATCCAGCCCGGGGAAGAGGGCTGCAGGCGCAGCTTCCAGCTCGCCGCGGCGGCCGCGCGCACCGCTCCCGCCGGCAGGGGGAAGCTGCTCGCGCCGAAGAGCTCGCAGAGCTCGTCGACCCCGATCTCCGGCTCGGCGGCGAGGTTGAAGGCGCCGTGGACGTCGCGCACCACCGCCTGCCGGTAGGCCTCGCCGACGTCGCGCGAGTGCACCGCCTGGAAGCGCAGTCGCGGCACCCGCGGGATCAGCGGCACCAGCTGCTTGCGGACCAGGAAGCCGGGCAGGAACGGTCCGGCGAAGAGGCGGCGGATCTCGCTCGCCGCCTCGGCCTTGAAGATCAGGCCGGGCCGCAGCCGCACCACCCGCGTCTGCGGCGCCCGCGCTTCGAAGGAGTCGAGCAGTTCCTCCACCGCCGCCTTGTGGCGCGAGTAGAAGGAGGTGGGGATGCCCTCGACCGGCCATGACTCGTCGACCTGCCGTTCCTTCGGCCCGGGGCTGTAGGCGCCGACCGAGGAGGCGTAGACCAGCGCCGGCACCTCTGCCGCCGCGACCGCGTCGAAGACCAGCTTGCTGCCGAGGACGTTGATCCGCTCGGTCACCGCTTCGTCGCGGCTGGGCTGGATCGCCCAGGCGAGGTGGACGACGGCGTCGGCGCCGTCGAAGAGCGAGGCCAGCGGCGCCTCGAGGACGTCCGCCCCGACCCACTCCACCTTCGGCATCGCCACCTCCGGCACGCGGCGGGCGATGCCGACGATCTCCTTCACCTGCGGCTCCCGCCCCAGCGCCTCCAGCACGCTGGTGCCGACGTTGCCGCTGGCCCCGGTGACGACGACGCGCACGCTCACGCTCCGTTGGCGCCGTCGGGCTGGATCACGAACTTGATCGCGCCGTCTTCCTTCTTCTGGAACTTCTCGTAGGCCTCGGGGACGTCGTCCATCCCGATCTTGTGGGAGGCGAGGTCCTCGGTCCCGAGCGGGTCGGCCTCGTCGCTGACGAGCGGCATGATCTCGTCGATCCATTTCTTCACGTGGGCCTGGCCCATCCGCACCTGCACGCCCTTGTCGAAGAGCTGCATCATCGGGATCGGGTCGACCATGCCGCCGTAGACGCCGCTGATCGAGACGGTGCCGCCGCGGCGCACGGTGTCGAAGCACTCGTACAGCGCCGACATCCGGTCGATGCCGCCTTTTTCGATCACTCTTTCGGCCAGCTTGTCGGGGAGCAGGCCGGCTGCTTTCTGCGCGAACTCGCCGACCGGGGCGCCATGGGCCTCCATCCCGACCGCGTCGATCGCCGCGTCGGTGCCGCGCCCCTCGGTCATCTCGCGGATCGTCTCGGAGACGTCTTCGTGCTCTTCCAGGTCGAGCGTCTCGATCCCGTGCTTCTGCGCCAGGTCCAGCCGCTCCGGCACGAGGTCGACGGCGATCACCCGCGCCCCTTTGTGGGCGGCGATCCGCGCGGTCATCTGCCCGATCGGGCCGAGCCCGAAGACGGTCACCGAGCCGCCCTCGGGGATCGCCGCGTAGTCGACCGCCTGCCAGGAGGTCGGCAGCACGTCGGAGAGGTAGAGGAAACGGTCGTCGGGCGGTCCCTCGGGCACCTTGATCGGCCCGAAGTGGGCCTGCGGCACGCGCAGGTACTCGGCCTGCCCGCCCGGCACCTGGCCATAGAGCTTGGTGTAGCCGAGCAGCGAGGCGCCCTTTTCCTCCTCGCGGTTCTGGGTCGTCTCGCACTGCGCGAAGAGCTGGCGCTCGCACATCCAGCAGTGCCCGCAGGAGATGTTGAAGGGGATCACGACCCGGTCGCCGGGGGCGATGTGGGTCACCTCCGGGCCGACCTCCTCGACGATCCCCATCGGCTCGTGGCCGAGGATGTCGCCCTCTTCCATGAAGGGGGAGAGAACCTCGTAGAGGTGGAGGTCGGAGCCGCAGATCGCGCTCGAGGTGATCTTGATCACCGCGTCGGTGGCCTGCTCGATCTTCGGGTCCTCGACCTCGTCGACGCGGACGTCGCGCGGGCCGTGCCAGACGGCGGCCTTCATCGCTCGTCCCTCTCGCCCGCGGCCGCCGGCTGGGCCATTTTCCGGTGCATTTCCGCCTTCACCGAATCGGAGACGAACCTGCCCGCGACGGTCTGGACTTTGTTCTTGAAGCTGCCGGCGACGACCTTTTCCTTGCCCGCCATCAGCGCCTCGAACCCCTGGCGCGCGACCTCGGCCGGGTCGTCCTTCTCTTCTTCGCCGACGGGGGTGTCGAGCATCTCGGCGCGCTCGAAGAACTCGGTCTCGGTCGGTCCCGGCATCAGCGAGGTGACGGTGACGCCGGTGTCCTTGAGCTCGTTGCGCAGCGCCAGCGCGAAGGCCTGGACGAAGGACTTGGAGGCGTTGTAGACGGCCTGGTAGGCGCCCGGCATCGTCGAGGCGATCGAGGAGGTGAAGAGGATCCGCCCCTCGTCGCGGGCGACCATGTCCTGCACCACCAGCTTGCAGAGCTGGACGGTGGAGCGGACGTTGAGGTCGATCAGTCGCAGCTCCTTGCGCAGGTCGGTTTCGCGGGCGAAGTCGCCGCCGGCGCCGATGCCGGCGTTGAGGGCGATCGCGTCGACCGGGCGGGCGGTCGCCTTGATCCGCTCGTAGAGCCGCTCGACCCCCTCCTCGGCGGAGAGGTCGAGGCGAGTGCACTCGACGCCGGCGGTGAGCTGGTTGAGCTCGCGCTGGGCCGCTTCGATCTCCTCGTCCTCGGCGGTGATCAGGAGGTCGAAGCCGTTTTCGGCGAATACCTTTGCGAGCTCGAAGCCGATCCCGCTCGATGCCCCCGTCACCACGGCGAAGGGCCGTCGTTGCTGCGTTTCCATCTTTCTGCCTTCCCTAGCTGTTCGTTACTCACTCGTCCCCCATAGCCGGAGGAGCGAAACGGAAAGCAGGGCCTTTAGGAGACGAGCTCGATCACTTCGCGCTCGATCTGGCGGCGGGCTTTGGCGCTGAGGCGCCCGTTCGCTGGCGCCCGGGGGTCGATCGTGGTGCCGTCGCGGTAGCGGTCGAGGACGCGGGGGTCGATGTAGGAGGCGCGGCAGACGGCGGGGGTGTTGCCGAGGGCTTCGGAGACGCGGCCGACGGCGCGGGCGATCGCGCGCTTCGCCGCCGCCTCCGAGCGGGGCGGTTGCTCGCCGGCCAGCTCGACCGCGGCGAGCACGGTGCCGTGCCAGGTGCGGAAGTTCTTGGCGGTGAACTCGGCGCCGATCTTCTCGTGGATGTACTCGTTGATCTCGTCGGAGCGGACGTCGCGCCATTCGCCTCCCTGGCGGTAGGCGAGCAGGTCCTCCGGGCCGCTGCGCCGCCGGTGCATCGCCTCGATCGCCCGCCGCGCCGCCGCGTCGCGGATCGACTGCACCCGCCGCTGCCCGCTCTTGGCGGGGAAGTCGAAGACGACCTCGCCGCGCTCGATCGTGACGTGCTCGCGGCGCACGGTGGCGAGGCCATAGCTCTCGTTTTCCTCCGCGTAGACCTCGCTGCCGACGCGGAAGAAGCCGAGGTCGAGGAGGCGGACCGCGCAGGCCAGCGCCCGCTCCCGCGGCATCCCCTGGCGGCGCAGGTCGGCGGTCACCGCGCGGCGCAATTTCGGCAGCCGCTGGGCGAAGTCGCGCACCAGCTCGAACTTCCGCTCTGCCTGCCGCTGCTGCCAGCGCTCGTGGTAGAGGTACTGCTTGCGCCCCGCTTCGTCGTAGCCGGTCGCCTGGATGTGGCCGAAGGGGTCGGGGCAGATCCAGACCTCATTCCAGGCGGGCGGGATCGCCAGCGCCCGGATCCGCTCCAGCGTCTCCTCGTCGGCGATCGCCTCGCCGGAGGAGTCCTCGTAGGAGAAGCCGCGCCCGCGTCGGCGGCGCCTGATCCCCGGCCCGGCGCAATCGGCGCGACGCAGGCGGCCGCGGCGCGGCGCGGCGGCGGTGGCGCTCATCGGGGGGCGTCCCGCAGCGTCGCGCCGATCGCTTCGAGGTCGGCGACGAAGCCGGCGAACTCGGCCTCCCGTTCGTCGTGGTCGCGCAGGCGCAGGATCGCCGACGGGTGGATGGTGAGCGCGGCCAGGGGGGCGAAGGGGGAGGGGAGGGGCTGCCCGCGGTCTTTCGTCACCCGCACCTTCGGCCCGAACAGCGCCCGGCCCGCGGTCGCGCCCATCGCCAGCAGCGCCTCCGGTTCGACCGCCGCCACCTCGGCCTCGAGCCACGGCTTGCAGGCCTCGACCTCGCCCGCGCGCGGCGTCTGGTGCAGCCGCCGTTTGCCGCGCGGTTTCCACTTGAAGTGCTTGACCGCGTTGGTGACGTAGGTCTCGGAGCGATCGATCCCGGCCTCCTCCAAGGCTCTGTCGAGCAACCGCCCGGCCGGCCCGACGAACGGCTCCCCCTCCCGGTCCTCCTTGTCGCCAGGCTGCTCGCCGACCAGCATCAGCCGCGCGCTCGGCCGCCCCTTGCCGAAAACCGCCTGCGTCGCGCCTTGGTAGAGATCACAGCCCCGGCAACCCTCCGCCGCTCTCTCGAGCGCCTTCAAAGAGCGGCTCGCCGGCAGAAAATCAGCCGCGCTCGTCATGCGCCGCAGCTACCCAAGCGCTGCGCGCCTCGAAACCGAAAAGGGTGCGAGCCGGGGGAGAAGATGGCCCCTCCGGCGCCTTAAGGGCAGGAGCCGCCGGAGGGCCATCTTCTCCCGGCGCCCATTTCGACCCCATGCCCGCCGAGTCCGCGAAAAGTCCTCTTGAAGATGCTTTTTCGCGGACTCGCGATGACGACCGCTCCTTGGCGGAGCTTGCCCGGCGTCAGCACGGGGTGGTGTCTCGCCGGCAGCTGACCGAGATGGGCTTCGGCAGGACCGCGATCTCGGCTCGCTTGCGAGCTGGACGTCTGCATCGGCTGTACGCGGGCGTCTATGCGGTGGGCCATCGGTTAGTCACGCGGGAAGGCCGGTGGATGGCGGCTGTGCTGGCATCGGCGCCTGACGCGGTCCTGAGCCACTGGTCCGCCGCGGCGCTGTGGACGATCAGGTCGAACTCGCGGACGCGGATCGACGTGACCGTCCCTCACCGCAGCCGCTCCTCGGATCTCATTCGCCGGCACATCTCGGACGTGCCCGCCGACGAGCGCACGGTTGAGGAGGGGATCCCGGTGACGAGCGCGCCCAGGACCGTCCTCGACCTCGCCGCCACCGAGCCGCTCGACACGGTCGAGAAGCTCTTGCGCGAGATGGAATACCGGGAGCTGTGGGGGCGGCTCTCGCTGCCGGATCTCCTCGAGCGCTATCCGGGCAAACGAGGGATTCGCAAGGTCAGAGCGGCCCTGGAGCGCCTGGAGGAAGAGCCCTCGGGCCGCAGGCGCAGCAAATTGGAGGAGCGCTTCGCGCCCTTCCTACGCCGCTACCACCTGCCCTTACCCCGCTTCAACGACTGGATCCTCTTCGGTCCCAAGCGCTTCCAGGTCGATTGCCACTGGCCGGGGACCGGCCTGATCGTCGAGCTCGACGGCTGGGAGGGGCACAAAACCCGCAGCGCCTTTCGCGAGGATCGCGCCCGCGATAGAGCGCTACGTGTGGGCGGCTACTCAGTGACCCGGCTCACGTGGAGGCAGCTGGACGACGAACCGGAGGCGGTGGCTGCGGATCTACGGGTGTTGCTGGGGATAGATAGATAGGAAGAAGAAACGAAGAAACCGCTCAGGGCCGGGGCGTCGGCGCGATCCGGTCGAGCTCCGCCAGGTCCTCCTCGCTCGGCTGCCAGCGCGCCGCGCCGACGTTGGCCCGCACCTGCTCCGGCTTCGTCGTCCCGGCGATCACCGAACCCACCGCCGGCTGCGCCGCCAGCCCGCCGATCGCCACGTCGATCATCTCCAGCCCGCGCTCTCCCGCGTAGGCGCGCAGCGCTTCGACCACCTCGAACTGCGCCTCGGTCCCCGGTGCGCTCCCCGCCAGTCGCGTCCCCGCCGGCGCCGCCTCGCCGCGCCGGTACTTGCCGGTCAGGAGACCGCTCTTCAGCGGGAAGTAGGGGAGGATCGAGACGCCGAGCCGCTCGCAGGCCGGCGCCACCTCGGCCTCGATCCCGCGCTCGAGCAGGCTGTATTCGTTCTGCAGGGTCACGAACCGGGCGAGCCCGCGCTCGCGCGCGACCCGGTCCGCCTCCTCCAGCTCGCCGGCGCTGAAGTTCGAGCAGCCGATCGCGCCGATCACCCCTTCCCGCACCAGCTCGTCGAGCGCCTCCAGGGTCTCGGCGATCGGCGTCACCCCGTCGGGCTGGTGGTACTGGTAGAGGTCGATCCGCTCGACCCGCAGCCGCCGCAGCGAGCCCTCGACCGCCCAGCGGACGTACTCGCGCGAGCCCCGCGCCGCCGCCGGCACTCCCTCGACCCCCTTCATCTCCATCCCGAACTTGGTCGCGATCAGGTACTCTCCGCGCCGCCCCGCCAGCGCCTCGCCCATCAGCTCCTCGCTCGCCCCGCCGCCCCCGTAGACGTCGGCGGTGTCGAAGAAGGTGATGCCGGCCTCCAGCGCCGCCTCCAGGACCCCCCTGGTGCCCTCCAGGTCGAGCCGCCGCCCGAAGTTGTTGCAGCCCAATCCGACCACCGACACCTCCAGCTCGGAGTCGCCGAGGCGGCGGGTCGGAAGCGGGGTGGTGGGGGCGCTGGCGCTCATCGGTTCTCCTTCCGTGGTGGCCTCCGGACCGACTACCCGAATCCGTACCATGCGCACCGAGAATGCCCAGACCAGTACAGCGCAATCAGCGCTACATGCCCGGGCTCGACGGGCTGCGCGCGATTGCGGTCCTCGCCGTCATCGTCTTCCACCTCGGCTTCGGTTGGGCCCCCGGCGGCCTGCTCGGGGTCGGCATCTTCTTCACCCTCTCGGGCTACCTGATCACCGACATCCTGCTCTCGCAGCTCTCGGCCCGCGGCCGCATCGCGCTGGGCCGGTTCTGGCTGGCGCGCGCCCGCCGCCTGCTGCCGGCGCTGTTCGTGATGCTGGCGATCGTCGCCGCCTGGGTGACGATCTTCGGCCCCGCCCAGCCCGACCAGTTCCGCAAGGCGGTCCTCTCCTCGGTCTTCTACGTCAACAACTGGGAGCAGATCTTCGCCAACGTCTCCTACTTCGCCCGCTTCGCGCCGGAAGGACCGCTCAACCACCTCTGGTCGCTCTCGGTCGAGGAGCAGTTCTACATCCTCTGGCCGTTCCTGCTCTCGCTCGGGGTCAAGCTCGTCCACGAGCGCCCGCTGCCCTCCGGCGTGCGCCCGCGCCTGGCGCTGATGGCGATCGTCCTCGCGGTCGTCGCCACGATCGAGATGGCGATCCTCTACCACCCCAGCCTCGACCCCTCGCGGATCTACTACGGCACCGACACCCGCGCCGGCGGCCTGCTCTTCGGCGCGGCCCTGGCGATGGTCTGGCCGAGCCGCCGCCTCAGCCGCCGCATCGCCCCCCAGGCCCGCAACGTCCTCGACGCGCTCGGCGTCCTCGGCCTGGTGGTCATCGCCCTGATGATCTGGCAGGTGGGGGAGTTCTCCCGCTTCCTCTACCAGGGCGGCTTCGCCGTCCTCTCGCTGGCGACGGTGATGGTGCTGATGCCGCTCGCCCATCCCGCCTGCCGGCTCGGCAAGTGGCTCGGAGTGCGACCGCTGCGCTGGGTCGGCGTCCGCTCCTACGGGATCTACCTCTGGCAGACGCCGGTCATCGTCCTCACCGGCCCCGGCAGCCACCCGCCCCACAGCCTGCTCGGCAAAGCGCTGCAGGTGGCGGCGATCTTCGCCATCGCCGCCCTCTCCTGGCGCTTCGTCGAGGAGCCGGTCCGCCACGGCGCGATCGGCCGCTTCTTCGCCCGCCGCCGCGCCGTCGGCTGGAAATGGCAGACCTTCGCGCCGCCGATGCGGGTGGCGATCGTCGGCGCCGGCCTGGTCCTCGCCGTCGCCGCGGCGGGGATGGCGGGCCTCAACTCGGTCTCCGCCGAAGGCAACGACATCAGGGTCGAACAGGCCCGGGCGGCGGGGACGACGAAGCCGCCGCCGCTGACCAAGGCCCAGGCCGAAGACTCGACCAGATCATCCTGCAGAGCGGTCGTCCACATCGGCGACTCGACCTCCGAGGGGCTCGACTCGGCCGAATACCTGCCGAACGCGAAAGAGCGGATCCCCCACCGCTACGCCGAAGTCGGCGTGAAAGAAACGCACATGGAGGTGCAGGGGGCGCGCTCGATCGAAGAGCGCTTCGAAGGCCAGCCCAACGCGCAGGAAGTCGCCGCCGCCTGGAAAGCCGAAGGCTTCAAAGGCTGCTGGGTGCTGGCGCTGGGGACGAACGAGGCCGCCGACGTCGCCGCCGGCTCCAACGTCAGCGAGCGCGAACGGATCGAAAAGATGATGGCGATCATCGGGGACGAACCGGTGCTGTGGGTGAACGTGCGCTCGCTGGTCGAAGCCGGCGACCCGTACTCGAAGGAAAACATGGAAGGGTGGGACGAAGAACTGGTCAAAGCCTGCGCCAGCTACCCCGACATGCGCGTCTACGACTGGGCCGCCGACGTCAAAAACTCCTGGTTCATCGAAGACGGCATCCACTTCACCTCGCCCGGCTATGCCGCCCGCGCCCAGCTGATCGCCCAGGCGCTGGCCCACGCCTTCCCCGAAAAGGGGAAGACCGAAGGGGGCCCCAAGCACTGCGTGGTCAGCTGATCGAAGTTCCTTTTCGGGGCGCCGTTCGTTCCTTTTAGAGGCCTGTTCGTTCGCTGACATCTGGACGAAGAGGGGATCGGAGGAGCCGGTTCGCTTTGTTAGCGTCGCGCCGGCCGCGGCAAGCTCTGGGACTGGATCGCCGGCCGCGGCGCCGACGTGGGCGGCGCTGGGCGCAGTCGCCGGCCGCGGCGGAAAGCCAGGAAACCAGCCGCGCCGGCGTGGCCGTGACCAGTCACGCGCCCGTCCGCCTGCGGCGATCGAAAGGAACACGAAAGATGCATCGAGCGCTACTCAGGCGCCTCAACCCTGCCGTTGCGGCCGGGATCGTGGCGCTGCTCCTCTCGCTGGGCGGCGTCGCCCTCGCGAACGGCTCCGGGCACGGAGCGAGGGAAATCCAGGCCTGCGTGCAGCCGGCGCAGCCGGGCGTCGAGGGTCGGGAGCTGTCACTGCCGATCGGCGGCCGCTGCCCGAACGGCGACAGGTCGATCAGCTGGGGCGCCAAGGGCGAGCGCGGTCCGCAGGGCCCACGCGGCGCCCGCGGGCCGGCCGGGCCGAAGGGCCTCGTCGGCGCAACGGGTCCCCGCGGCGAGGTCGGGCCGAAGGGCGAAACCGGAGCCCGCGGCGAAACCGGCGCCCGGGGCAACACCGTCCTCGCCGGCGAAGGCCCGCCGAGCGACGGGGAAGGGGAGGACGGCGACTTCTACGTCGATACCTCCGCCCACACCATCTACGGTCCGAAGGCCGAAGAAACCTGGGCCGGCACCGGTCCGACCAGCCTGGTCGGACCTCGGGGGGAACGAGGCCCCCAAGGTCTCGAAGGCGAACGCGGCCTCGAAGGTCCCGAAGGCCAGCGCGGTCCCGAAGGCCCGGAAGGGGCGACGGGTCCCGAAGGGCCCGCCGGGACGTCCGGGACCAACGGGGTCTCCGGCTATGAAGTGGTGAAGACGAGCGAAAGCGCGACCGTGCCCAACGGCGGCACCGTCAACGTCTATCCGCCCTTCGCCCGCTGCGCCGCCGGCAAGGTGCTGATCGGCGGGGGCACCTACAACAACGCCGGCCAGCTCCTCCACAGCGGTCCCTACGTGGAAGGCAGCACCGTCTACAACCTCTGGGAATCGGGGGTGCTGTACCACAACGAAACGGGAGGGTCGTTCACCCTCGAAGTGACGGCGGTCGCCTACTGCGCGAGCGTCGGCTGATGGCAGCAGGGGCCGGCGGCTAGGCCGCCGGCCCCGGCGCACCGCCGCGGATCTCGACCGGCTCGGGATCGCCCGCCGGCTCGAAGCCCATGATCCGGCCGTAGAAGTAGAGCTCGGCTTCGAGGCAGCGGATGTTGGTCTCGGCGCGGCGAAAGCCGTGCTGCTCGCCCTCGAAGGCGATGTAGGCGTGGGGGACGCCGTTGCGGGTCAGCGCCGCCACCATCGTCTCCGCCTGGTTCGGCGGCACCACCGCGTCCTCCAGCCCCTGGAAGAGGATCACCGGCGAGCGCAGGTGCCGGGCGTGGTTGATCGGCGAGCGCTCGCGGTAGAGGTCGGTGCGCTCGGGATATGGGCCGATCAGGCGGTCGAGGTAGCGCGACTCGAACTTGTGGGTGTCGCGGGCGAGCGCCTCGGTGTCGGCGACGCCGTAGTAGCTGGCGCCGGCGGCGAAGTCGTCGTGGAAGGTGAGCGCGCAGAGGGTCGCGTAGCCGCCGGCGGAGCCGCCGCGGATCGCCAGCCGCGCCCGGTCGGCCTCGCCCTGCTCTGCCAGGTGCAGGGCGCCGTTGACGCAGTCTTCGGTGTCGACCACGCCCCAGGTCCCGCGCAGCTCGTTGCGGTACCCACGGCCGTAGCCGCTGGAGCCCCGGTAGTTGACGTCGACGACGCCGAAGCCGCGGCTGGTCCAGTAGAGGTACTCGCGGTCGAGGGCCGGGGTGGCGTGGGAGGTGGGACCGCCATGGCTCTCGACGATCAGCGGCGGCAGTTCCCCCGCGGGCGCCTCGAACTGCGGGTTCGTCGGCGGGTAGTAGAAGCCGTGGGCGGTCTCTCCCTCGCCGGTGGCGAACTCGACCGGCCGCGGCCGCGAGGCATAGGCGGGGTCGACCGGCTCCTCGCTGGAAGCCCGCACCACCTCGACCTCGCCGCTCTCGACGTCGTACAGGCACACCGCCGTCTCGCTCTCCGGGCTCGCCGCCGCCAGCGCGACCTTGCCGCCGCGCGCCGAGATCGTCGGGAAGCCGAAGGAGGTGAACGGCAGCCCCAGGTCGGCCGCTTCCCAGCCGTCGGGTTCGAGCAGGAAGAGCCTTTCGACGCCGCGCTCGCAGCGCACGCAGACGATCGCGCCGCTCTCGAGGAAGGCGAAGGTGGCGCCCCCGAACAGCCACTGCGGGTGGGCGAAGTCGGCCTGGTCCTCGGTCAGCTGCACCAGCGTCCCCTCCTCGCCGCTGAGCTCTGCCCCGGGCTCTCGCGCCCGGTAGAGGTTCCACCAGCCGTCGCGGTCGGAGGCGAAGTGAAGCCGTCCTTCCGGCCCCCACTCGGGCTGGAAGACCGACTCCTCGGGGCCGCCGGCGACGAGCCGCTCCTGGCCCGGGTCCTCGAGCGGCGCCACCCACAGCTCGGTCCCGTCCCAGGGCATGTTCGGGTGGTCCCAGCAGGTCCAGGCGAGCCAGGCGCCGTCGGGGCTGATCCGCGGGAAGGAGTAGAAGTCGCGCCCGCTCGCCAGCACCTCCGGCTCCGTGTTCCCCTCCAGGGGCAGCGAGACGATCTCGTTCACCGCTTCCCCCTCGCCATGGGTCTCTCGCACGCAGACGAGGGTCAGGCCGTCGGGCGCGGGGCGCATGTCGGCGTAGCGGAGCGCGCCAGGGGCCGAAGGCTCGGGCGTGATCGCCACCGGCTCGGACCCGAGCCGCTGCCGGTAGAGCCGCTGGTCGGCGAAGTCGGCGAAGACGACGAGGTCGGGGCCGACCAGGCACCAGGCGCCGCCGCCGTACTCGTGGACCCGGGTGCGCACGTTCCTTCCCGCCGGCGTCACCGTCTCCGGCTCGCCGCCGGGCCGCCGCCGCACCAGCGCCACCCGCCCCCCTTCGGCCGGCCGCCCCTCGGCCCACCAGACGGCGCCGTCGGCGGCGATCGCCGGCATCGCCAGCCGCCGCCCGGCGCGGGCGACCGTCGCCGCCTCGATCGGCGAGGACCAGGAGCCGTAGGGGGCGACGGTGGGCATCCGCCTACCCGTCTGCCTCGATCTCGCGCAGTCGATGCGTATCGACGTCGTAGACGAAGCCGCGCACACCGTCGCGGTGGGGGATGAAGGGGGAGGAGCGCACCCGCCGGATCGACTGGCGCACGTCCTCCTCGACGTCTTTGAAGGACTCGATCGCGAAGGCCGGCGAGACCCCGGTCGTCTCCTGCAGTTCCGTCCGGAAGCCGTCGTCGGTGAGCTTCTGCATGCCGCAGTCGGTGTGGTGGATCAGCATCACGTGGCGGGTGCCGAGCCGGCGCTGGGAGATCGCCAGGGAGCGGATCACGTCGTCGGTGATGACGCCGCCGGCGTTGCGCAGGACGTGCGCCTCCCCGTCGCCCAGGCCCAGCGCGGCGAAGACGTCCAGGCGCGAGTCCATGCAGGTGACTATGGCCAGTTGCCGGCTTGGTTCGACGGAGAGGTGCCGGTCGGCGAGGCCGTCGGCGAAGGTGCGGTTCTTCTCGAGCAGCTGATCGATCGTGTCCATGGCGCGGCAGCCTAGCGGCGAGTTTCCTCGCTTCGCCCCCGGGGTAGCCGCTCGGCATGGACGACCGACCCGATCGCGACCCGCACCACGCGCTCAACAACCCCGCCGCCGACCCCGACCCGACCGAGTGGCCGGACCCCTACGACAAGCGGGAGGATCCGCGGGACCCGGCCGATCCCGACGGCGAGCCGTTCGGCGAGGAGGCCCACCCCCCGACCAACGCGGAGAGCACCAGCGACCCGCGCCACCCGCAGGACGATCCCGAGGCGGCCGACCGCTGGGAGGCGCCGAAGCGGGAAAAGCTCGACCGGTAACCAGACGACCAGGAAGGGAAATCGAGATGGAGACGAGCAGCCTCGACAAGGGGATCTTCAGCGGCGACAGCTCCGGCACCCGGGAGGAGATCGTCGCCCTGCTGACCAAGGCCTATTGGATGGAGATCGAGACGGTGATGAGCTATCTCGCCGCCTCGACCAACCTCGACGGCGTCCGCGCCCAGGAGATTCGCGAGTCGCTCGCCACCGACGTCGAAGAGGAGCTCGGCCACGCGAAGGAGTTCGCCAACCGGATCAAGGAGCTCTACGGGGTCGTCCCCGGCTCGGAGGAGTTCCGCCCCGAACAGGGCTTCCTGCAGCCGCCGGAGCACCAGACCGACGTCGTCGCCGTGATCCGCGGCGTGATCAAGGCCGAGACCGGCGCGATCGAGCACTACACCCGGATCGTCGAGGAGACCGAGGGCGTCGACCCGGTCACCCAGGACATGGTGATCGCCATCCTCCGCGACGAGCAGGGCCACCGCCGCCTCTTCGAGGGCTTCCTGCGCGAGTACGAATTCGAAGGCAAGGCCTAGGCGCGCGCCCGCCGCGATGCGCTACCTGCACCTCTGCGCCCACGAGCAGTTCCCGCCCGACCGGCTGCTGCGCCCGGCGGTCGCGGCCGAGCGCGCCGGCTTCGACGGCGTCGGCTGCAGCGACCACCTGCAGCCGTGGTGGGAACCGGGCGAGTCGGCCCACGCCTGGCCCTGGCTCGGCGCGGTCGCGCAGGCGACCGAGCGGGTCGGCTTCGGCACCGCGGTGACGCCGCCGGGGCCGCGCTACCACCCGGTCCTGATCGCCCAGGCATGGGCGACGCTGGAGGTGATGTTCCCGGGCCGCCCCTACCTCGGCTTCGGCTCCGGCGAGGCGCTGAACGAGGCGCCGCTGGGGAAGGGATGGCCGCCGGTCGAGGCGCAGATCGAGCGGATGGAGGAGGCGCTGGAGATCATCCGCGCGCTCTGGGACGGCGAGCGGCTGAGCAAATCCGGCAAGCACTTCTCCACCGACCGCGCCTACCTCCACACCCGCCCCGAGAACCGGCGCCCGCCGATCTACGTCTCCGCCTTCGGCCCCGAGGCGGCGGCGGTGGCGGGCCGCCAGGGCGACGGGGTCTGGACGCTGGCCGACCCCGAAGCGGTGCCGGAGATCCTCGACGCCTACCGCGGCGCCGCCGAGGACGCCGGCCGCCCGCCGGGCGAGGTCGTCCTCCAGGCGGCCTTCTCCTGGGCCGGGGACGACGACGCCGCCCTGGAGGGCTGCCGGGCCTGGAAGGGCTCGCAGCCGAAAGAGTTCTACCGCGACGACTGGCACGACCCGGCGGCGATGCACGAGGAGGGTGAGCGCCAGGTCTCCGACGAGGACCTGAAGGAGGCGATGATCGTCGCCGCCGACTCCGAGGCCCACGTCGAACGCATCCGCGAGGTCGAAGAGCTGGGGGCGACGACGGTGGCGCTGATGAACAACTCCGGCGCCGATCCGCTCGCGGCGATCGACGTCTACGCGAAACGGGTGCTGCCGCGCCTCCGCGGCTCGGGCTGAGATGGCCGAGAGGGAGCGGCTGGCGCCGGAGACCTTCCGGCTGCCGGTCGGGAAAATCCGCGACAGCTACTACTCGGACTCCTACTTCGCGCTGACCAAGGAGCTGCTCGAAGCCGAGGGCCGCAGCCCCGAGGTGACGATGCAGGTCTTCGCCAAGAAGCGGGGGCTGCTGGGCGGGATCGACGAGGCGATCGCGATCCTGAAGCTCTGCTCCGGTCGCCGTGACGGCGACGGCTGGCAGCCGGGCTGGGAGCGCCTGCGGGTCGGCGCCCTGCACGAGGGCGACGAGGTCGAGCCCTTCGAGACGGTGATGCTGATCGAGGGCGACTACACCCTCTTCGCCCACCTGGAGACGCTCTACCTCGGCACGCTGGCGAGGCGCTCGCTGGTGATGACCAACGTGCGCCGGGTGGTCGACGCCGCCGCCGGCAAGCCGATCCTCTTCTTCCCGGCCCGCCACGACCACTGGCTGGTCCAGACCGGCGACGGCTGGGCGGCGCACGTGGCGGGGGCGATCGGCGTCTCCACCGACGCCCAGGCGAGCTGGTGGGGAGGGCGCGGCGGCGGCACGATCCCCCACTCGCTGATCGCCGCCTACGGGGGCGACACCGTCGCCGCCGCGCGCGCCTTCTGCCGTCGCTACGGCGAGGAGGTCAACGTCATCGCCCTCGTCGACTTCAACAACGACTCGGTCGCCGAATCGGTCGCGGTCGCCGACGCGATCGGCAAGAAGCTCTGGGGCGTGCGCCTCGACACCTCCGAGCGCCTCGTCGACCGCTCGCTGGAGGCGGAGGCGCGGGAGCGGGGGGAGGACGGCCTGCGCGGCGTCAGCGTCGAGCTCGTCCGGCGCGTGCGCGAGGGGCTCGACGGCGCCGGCCACGGCCACGTGAAGATCGTGGTCTCCGGCGGCTTCACCGCCGAGAAGATCGAGGGCTTCGAGGAAGCGGGGGCGCCGGTCGACTCCTACGGCGTCGGCTCGGCGCTCCTGCGCGGCTCCTTCGACTTCACCGCCGACATCGTCTGCGTCGAGGGGGAGCCCGGCGCCAAGGTCGGCCGCGAGCTGCGCCCGAACCCGCGGCTGGAGCCGGTCGCCTAGGCTGCGGGTCGATGAGCGCGCTCGACGACGATCTGGGTCAACTGCGGCCGATCGGCCGCGTCTCCTCGTCGCTTCTCGATCGTGCCTCGGCGCCGAAGCAGGGCGACGAGGGCGCCCCGGAGGCAACGCTGGAGATCGCACCGGAGTTTGAGCCGGGTCTGTGCGGAATCAAGGCGGATGACGAGCTGCTGATCCTCACCTGGCTCCACCGCGCCGATCGCGAGACCCTCGCCGTGCACCCGCGCGGCGATCGCTCCCGGTCTGCGACGGGCGTTTTCGCGACTCGCTCCCCCGATCGGCCGAACCCGATCGGCCTGCACCGGGTCCGCGTAGTCGGGCTCGACAGCGCGCGTCTGCGCGTCGGGGGCCTGGAGGCGATCGACGGTACCCCCGTTCTCGACATCAAGCCGGTGCTGGGGGAGGTCGCGGAGCGGTGAGTGCGCCAGTCATTTGCACCGCTATGCGGAACAAAAGACGGGACCGCTTGCCGGGGGAGACTTTCCCATGAGGGCGAGCGTCAATGACCTGGTGATCCGGCCGGCGACCGAGGCGGACGTCGAGGCCCTCTTCGATCTGATCCTCGAGCTCGCCTCCTACGAGAAACTCGCTGATGCGGTCAGCGGCGATGCCGAGGTGTTGCGGCGCTCGTTGTTCGAGGAGAAGGCGGCGGAGGCGCTGCTGCTCGAAGCTCACGACGAATACGTCGGCTACGCGATCTTCTTCACCACCTTCTCGACCTTCGAGTGCCGCTCGGGGATCTGGCTCGAGGACGTCTACGTGCGGCCCGAGCACCGGCGCGGCGGCATCGGCCGCGAGGTGATGGAGCACCTCGCCAACCTCGCCCGGGAGCGCGGCCACGTCCGCCTCGAATGGGTCGCGCTCGACTGGAACGAGCCGGCGATCAGCTTCTACGAAGGCCTCGGCGCCAAGCGCCTCGACGACTGGCGCGTGTTCCGCCTCGAGCGCGATGGGATCGCGCGCCTGGCCGGAGGCTGACCTCTTTTCTCAGCCGCGATGGTGTTTGACCGCGCGCGCGGCGGCCGCGTCGGCTTCGTGGAGGACCCCTTCTCTCTTTGCTTTGTCGGGATCGAGATTGAGGGCGTAGACCTGGGCTTTCGCGGCTTCGGCCTTTTGGTTGTCGGCGGCGTTTTTGCTCTGGTCGGTCCCGACCTTCAGCCCGAAGAAGGCGCCGACCATGGTCGCGATCACACCGCCTGCGGCGCTGGAGATGGTCCCGGCGTTGGAGCTGTCCTTGAAGATCGCCACCAGCGCGATGATCGCCACCGCGAGAACGCCGATGCCGACGGCCGCAAGGCCGCCGATCGTCTTCACCTGATCGCTGACACTCAGCTTTTCTTCGCCTTGCCCTTTTTCCTCCGCCGGCAACGTCGTCGTCGGGGCTTCGGCGGCTTTGTCAGGTGGTTCCGAATGCGTGCTCATACCTCAACCATATTCTCCCTCTCGGCCGTCAAGCCGAAGCGCGCCCCGCGCGGCCGAGGAGAAGCTCGCGCTCGCGGGCGTTCTCGGTCAACTCGGCGGCGCGGCGGAACTCGGCCGCTGCCTCTCCTGGTCGCCCCGCTTTCTCCAGCAGGTCGCCGCGGACGCTGGGGAGGAGGTGGTAGCCGGCGAGAGCCGGGTCGTCGGCGATCCGGTCGAGCAGCTCCAGGCCGGCCTCGGGGCCGAAGGCCATGCCGAGGGCGACGGCGCGGTTCAGCTCGACGATGGGGGAGGGCTGGGCCTGGGCGAGGGCGTCGTAGAGGGCGGCGATCCGCACCCAGTCGGTCTCCTCGGCTCGCAGCGCCCGCGCGTGGCAGGCGGCGATCGCCGCCTGCAGGCCGTAGGGGCCGAGCGGACCGGGAAGCTCTTCCGCGCGCTCCAGCGCCCGCAGCCCGCGGACGATCAGCAGCGGGTCCCAGCGGCCGCGGTCCTGGTCGAGCAAAAGGATCGGATTGCCGGCGCCGTCGATGCGGGCGCCGAAGCGCGAGGCGCTCAGCTCCATCAGGGATAGCAGTGCGATCGCCTCGGGCTGCTCAGGCATCAGCCCCGCGAGCACGCGGCCGAGGCGCATCGCCTCGTTGCCGAGATCAACGCGCAGCCAGTCCGGACCGGAGGAAGCGACATAGCCTTCGTTGAAGACCAGGTAGATCACTTCCAGCACGGCGCCCAGGCGCTCGTTCCGCTCTTGCCCGTGCGGCGTCTCGAAGGCGATGCCGGCGTCGCGCAGCGTTCGCTTGGCGCGCACGATGCGCTGGGCAACGGTTGCTTCGGGCACCAGGAAGGCGCGCGCGATCTCGGTCGTGGTCAGCCCGCCCAGCATCCGCAGGACAAGTGCGGCGCGCTGTTCGGCCGGCAGCGCGGGATGACAGGCGGTGAAGATCAGCCGCAGCAGGTCGTCGGCGATATCCTCGTCGAGCGCAGCCTCGATGTCGGGCCTCTCGCGCTCCACCTCGGCAAGATCGATCGCCAGCTCGCGGTGCTTGCTGTCGAGCATAACCGTGCGACGCAGGCG